>CAWEQZ010000050.1:0-185582 GCA_963811295.1 uncultured Rubrobacteraceae bacterium
CCTCGCTTCGATCTTGCATTGCTGACCTAATGGTCTCATGTTTATGTCTATTCACCGAAGTGCGTGTAAGACTACAGCCTGGTGTGAAAATAGCGTTGGCGACGGATCCATTTTCATGGCTTCGGGGTGGCCCGGCAAGGGCCATGGATCACTGTTGAAAAAGTAGTCGTCGGTCCGGTCGGCGGTCCAAGAGAGCCTCAAAACAAGTCCAAAACACTACGAGAACGGCGTATTCGGCCCCTGGACCGGGGCCTGAAGAGAGCGCGAAGGAGTTTTTCAACAGGCTGACTAATTCTCGGAACGTCGTGTTGACCGAATTCTGCGAACTACTTCGCGTTGACGGCGTGCTTAGAAGCACACGCTCGACCAGGGAGGGACGACGCGTGGACAGACCTCATGGCTACGTCCCCGCTGTGGCTCCGTTTTGGAGACGTGAAACGCTATCGTACTCGTCGAGCGGCTCCAACTCGTGGTACCAGAAAAGCTGCCAATCGCCGTCGTCGAGCAAGACGTCGAGCGCCGGATAGTCCGGGTTTCCCCACCTTTGGGCGATGGTCCCCTCCCGGCCCCGCAACTGCGCCTTGCGATGGTCCTTTCTGACCCTCACCCGCTTGCCGATCTGCGCTTCCTCAGGTCTCACGAAGATCTCACTCCCCCACTCACATGCATTAGCCTAAAAGCCGGCCCCTCGGCTGGCACATTTCTGACCCGCGCCAGCGCATGCTCCCGAACAACTTCTTTCCTAATCTGAAGCACCCTCATCTAAGAAATGCCCCGCACTTCGTAAGTAAATACACGAAGTGTAGGAGGTCCTCACCCGAGCCCTACTTACCCTTATTCACCGAAGTGCGTGGAAGTGGCATTCTCGGAAGTACGGCTCCAGAAGTGGCCACCCGGCAGATGCGCCACCTCGGGGCACGGCGTACATTGGGGCCGGGGTCGGGCGTCCCCGTTCCGAAGGCTCACGCCCGGCCCTCCCGCGACACGGACGCGCTCTACTGCCATCCTCTTGCAGCGCGTCCTTCGCCGTGCCTAGCCGGTGCCCGGCCCTATAGGACCGGCCCGATGCGGACTTTCACGCAACGTCGGGGGTTACGGAGTTCTAAAAAGTCCGGCGTAGGCCCGTCCCTAGCGTGTTTGTGGTATCGCCCTATAGGGGTATGAGACGCTCCCAGGAGGACTGATGAACCGACAGAAGGGCACAGAGCGATGGTTTACCGCATAGTGGTCAGAAGCGAGCTCTCCGACAGGTACGCCTCCGCCTTCGACGGGATGCACATGGAAACCGAAGACGGGCGGACCATCCTCACCGGGGAGGTCAAGGACCAGCCGCACCTGTTCGGCATACTGGAGCGCATAAACGGCTTGGGGATGGAGCTCCTAAGCGTCGAGGCCCTCTCAGAAGAAGCCCGCCCTATCGCCCAAGGGATCTAGAGCCGAAGCCACGAACCCAAACCCTAGCCACCTCACCCGACAACGCTTATTCACCAGATTGCGTGGAAGGTAAATTCTCCGAAGTTCGCAGAAGCTCCTCGGTGTTCGGCCTGCTGCATTAGTCCTCGCCCGTCGGAGCGGGTATCCTACGCAAGATCATGGGCGAGTTCTTCTCGGACTTGAGAAGCATCCTCGGCTTCCGGATGCTTTGGGAAGTGTTCCTCGGCATGCGCCGCAACGACCTACTGGGACTCGCCGGCCAGCTGGCCTACTTCTTCCTGCTGTTCTTCTTCCCGTTCCTCATCTTCCTGGTCTCCCTCACCGGCCTCGTGATCGGCAACCCCGAGGCTGGCCTGAAGAACCTGTTCGAGGTCTTCCCCGGGCTCGTGCCCGCCAACGCCCGGACTCTGGTGTTCGACTACGTCGATCGCACCCTGCGCACCGCGAGCACCGACGCGCTCGTCCTGGGCATCGCGGGCGCCCTGTGGCTAGGCCAGGCCGCGTCCATCTCCATCACCAAGGCGGCCAACCGCGCCTACCACCTCGACGAGAGCCGGCCGTTCTGGCGGTTGCGGGGTGCGTGCCTGGTTATGACCTTGGGATTCACGCTGCTCGTCGCGGTCCTGAGCCTCGCGGTGTTCAACGTGGGAGCCTATATCTCGTCCATAGCCATCTTGCCGGAAAGCGCCGCGAGCCTCGCCAAGCCATTGAGCTGGGCCATGGTCTTCGTCGCCGTCACCCTGGCCCTCGACCTGCTCTACTACCTGGCCCCCGACGCCGATCTGCCGTTCAAGTGGATCACGCCCGGCGGTTTCATAGCGACGGTGCTGCTGTTCACAAGCGATGGCGCCTTGAGCTACTACGTGGCAAACCTGGGCAACTACGGGCAAATCTACGGCCAGCTCGGGGCGGTCGTAGCCTTTATGCTCTGGCTGTATGTGACGAGCTTGATGGTGATCTTGGGCCTCGAGATAAACGCCGTTCTGGCCCGCACGGCTGAGGAGAGGATGGACATCGAAGTCGTCCGTACGAAGGAATAGTCGGGCGATAGGGCGAAGGCTAGAAGGAGAGCATGGGCCCCTCTCCTTGCCCTATTCACCCAACCTCGTAGAAGGGGTCAGCCTGGTGTGAAAATAGCGTTGGCGACGGATCCATTTTCATGGCTTCGGGGTGGCCCGGCAAGGGCCATGGATCACTGTTGAAAAAGTAGGTATCGGCCCGGTCGGCGGTCCAGGAGAGCCCCAAAAACAAGGCTAAAACGCTACGAAAACGTCGTATTCGGCCCCTGAACAGGAGGCAGAAGAGGGCGCGAAGGGGTTTTTTCAACAGGCTGACCCCTCTCTACAGCATCACTTACGCAGAAGGACTTGCCTACCACTGCCCGCCGGGCGCATATTGGCGGGCGAAAGGGTTACAAAGATGCTCAAAACACCGCCGAAGGCGGCCGGAATGGGCCAAAATCTACGTCCCTGAGCGAGACACCGCTAAGTGATGCTGTAGGGCCCCTTATACGACGTTGGTAAATAACACGCGGGGTTTATGTGTCCGTGGGAGGTGCGCCGGGTTCTGTATCTCCTGCAGTACCGGTGTCCGCCCCACCCGTGCCGATCAGGCTCGCCAGCCAGCGCGTCTCGGGGAAGGTGCCGAGCATCACGGCCAGAAACAGCGTGAGGGGAAGCGCCAGGAACGCACCGGGGCCCCCCAGCAGCCACGCCCAGAAGATGAAAGACAGGAACACGATCGTCGGCGAGATGCTCAGCCCCCGGCCCATCATCATCGGCGAGAGCACATTCTCCGCCAGTATGTTGATCACCACCACCCCTGCGATGACAAGCACCGCTCGGGTCAGACCGAACTCCGCGAGGGCCAAAACCACCGCTGGTGTCACCGCCAGCACGAGACCTATGTAGGGCACGAAGCTCAGGAAGAAGGTCAGGATCCCCCACAGCAGCGGAAAGTCCACGCCCAACACGAACAGCAACAGAGACACACCCGCGCCCGTGACGAGGTTGACTATGGCGCGCAGCCCGAACTGGAGCACCACGGCCTGACCAACGGTGGTCAGGCTGGCGACCTGCGGGTTGTCCCTGCCCGCGCTCGCGCGCAACCGGTTCATCATGGCCGGTCCCTCCCCGAGCAAGAACAGCATGATCACCAGGATCAGGAAGAAGTCGCTCAAGAAGCCGGCTATGCCGGAGAGGATCGCGCTAATAGCATCGGTGAGGGCACTGGGCTTAACTACGTCGCGAACGTCCACGTTCGAGAGCCCCAGACGCTCGATCAGGGCGTCGAGGTTGTCCACCTGCCCGTTGAGCTGTGTCGTGTAGAACCCAACGCGCTCGGTGAACCTGCTGATCGAGCCGCCCAGAAGAAAAATGAGTCCCAAGAAGAGAACCGTCAGCAGAACCAGCATGCCCAGCAACGCCAGCGGGGCAGGGAGGCCGCGCCGTAGTAGCCAGGAATAGATGGGGCTGAAAAGGAGGGTCAGAACCACCGCGAAGAGTATGGGGTTGAGGATCGGCGCGCTGAGGCGTATGCCCACCAGCACGACCACCGTCGCGGCGAGGACCTGCATCACCCGCAAGATGGATGGTTGGCGCAGCGCCGTGGTTATGGTTTCAGCGATGCCTGAGTTGTCGTCAACCGGATCGCTTGCGGATTCGTTCATAGTCTAGCCTCCTGACGTGTGCCCTCTAGCTCCTGGGAGCGCCCTCCTTGGCTTCACCCTCGTCCTTCTGATCTTCACTGGCGCCCGCTCGGCTCATTTTTCTGGCGAAGGTATGCTTCGCCAGGACGTTGATGAACCCGCCGATGACGCCGAGGCCCACGAAGATGTAGACGATGGTGAAGATCTTCCCGGCCGCCGTGGCGGGAGCGGGGTCTCCGAAGCCGACGGTGGTCAGCGTGGTGACGCTGAAGTAGAAGGAGTCCAATACGCTCCATCCCTCCACGAGGGTGAAGAAGGTCGTCCCGCTCACCAAGAGGGAGACCACAAGGGCAAGGAGAATGCGGAACGCTTCGTCACTCCTCCAAGCGTCCCTGATGGCGCGCAAGAACCGCCGCAACATCACGAAGAGGCCGACCAAGACTTCACCTCCGAAGGGCTATGACGACAGGTCTTGCTCCGATGTATTGGTAGATAACGCAACCGTGGGTTCGTTCGCTTCTTGCGTCGTGCGCCGATAAGCAAGGAGTTCGGTTACCATTATGCGGATGATCTCGGCCACAGGGATGGCAAGCAACGCGCCCGGGATGCCGAGTAGCTGCCCGCCTACCAGCAGTGCGATCAGGATCACCAGCCCGTTGAGATGGACGGCTCTGCTGTAGACGATTGGCTGCAGCAGGCTACCTTCGGCCTGCTGGTAGACCACGATGTAGACGAGTAGCACCACCGCCTTCCACGGCTCGACGAACAACCCCACGATCACCAGCAACGCTCCGCCCAGAGTCGCGCCGACCAGCGGTATGAGATCAAGAACGGCAACGAGCAGTGCCAGCGGGGCGGCGTAGGGCATGCCGAGGATCAGCAGCACGATGAAGGTGGTGATACCGCAGATCACGCTGATGGCGAGGTTGCCCGTGATGTAGCCGCTGATCGCCCCGCCCGCCTGCCCCAGGATACGCCGCACGAGAGGCTGGTGTCTCTCGGGGAAGAGCCCTACCCCGGCGTTCACATACCGCTCGCTGCCGAGGAGCAGGAAGAAGGTGAGCGTAAGGACAGTAGCCAGCGCGGCGATCATCTCGGCCACGCTAAGTGCTATCTGCCCGCTGGCGGACAAGAGGTTCTGGAACACCCCTCCCAGCTGCTTCCTGAGCTCGTCGAGTTGGTCTTCGAACCTCTGCAGGAAGCCACCAAGCCCGTTATCCTTGGCGAGCCCCTCGATGTATTTAGTGGGCCCCTCGGGGGCGTTGGCCGCGGTGCTGACGAACTTGATGAAGCCGTTTATCTGGTCGACCAACACGGGCACGAAGATCCCCACTACCAAGAGCAGCGCCACCAATACTCCCAGGTAGGTGAGCCCTATTGCGAGGGGGCGCTTCATGAGCCTGTGTCGGCGCTGGAGCCAGTTTACGGCAGGGTTGAGCACAGCAGCAAGGAAGAGGGCGATCACGAACCAGCCTACGAAGGTCCTGACCTGCCAGAGTAAGAAGAACGCGCCAAGCACCACGGCCGTGGTCAGGAGGGCTATGGCCACCGTGCGCATCACCTGAGTAGGCGAGGCGCCTGCCCATCCCGCACCCTGGCTGGACATCGAAGCATTTTGCGCCGTAGGTGTCGTTTCAGGCTTCGGCTGCGGTTCTGCCCCCGTACCGCTCTTTGATGCCTTTTCGTCCTTCACGTCTGTATCTCCTACTGTTCTTTGGGCGGCGACGCTTCAGCCGCGCCTGGCCGATTGATCGTCGAAGTCCTCATGTGCCTGACTCCTTCCATCTGGATATCTCCTCGGGTCTCACCCACCTCTCTGAATACTGGTCGGCACAGAGCCCCCGTGGGTCGGCGCCTCGACTGTTCCTTGCTTCTCTTGCGCGCCCGCTGACATCCCCCGAACACGGCGGGCGTACGCAGCCGAGAGCGGGGTGGCGGTGATCCCGTGCAGCAGCATACTGAGCAGCACCGTCAGTCCTACCACCGCCTCGATCTCGTCCCGCCCGCTTCGGTTACTCCTACCGCCAGTTGGTCAACGCCCTGCGTCTGAGGACTCTCAGGCGCTCTCTATGCGTAGTCAGAGCTCGTGGCGAGTGCGTAGATGACCATCACGCAAAGCACGATAACGACTACGGCCGGCACCGGCGCCGCAGGAATTACGAACAGCCACCTGACGGCTCCCACCACGGCGAAGACGTAGGCCATCGCCCGGCCGAAGCCTCCTCCCCTCAGGAGGTCTATGCCCGCATAGAGGGCTATCAGCGCGATGATCGAGTCGATGATGCCCCACCAGACGAGGTTCGCATAGACCAGGTTGCCCGCATCGGTAACCCACCATCCGGTGCCCGCGAAGGCCAGGATGGCGGCTATGGCCTCTAGGCCCGCGACCATAAACATTATGACGGCGGCGAAGGTGACCATACCCGGCCTGTGCGCCGTCGCTGCGCCCGAACGCTCCATGGGATCGCTCATCCCTCCCGACACCGGTTCGTTATGCTGCGCCATTCTTCCTTCCTTTCTTTAGCCCTTTGCCTGCGGGCTACGCTTCATCGATAGCCTTTTCCATTTCCTTCGCGTCAGCCCTTACCTCCTTCTTCAGCTCCTTCTTGGCGCGCTTTGTCTGCTCCTCTACCGCCCGCTCGACCGTCGCCTCGCCGACCACTATCAAGGCAGCCTCGCTCTCGTCGAGAATCTCCCCGACCTCCTTGAGGTCGGAGTCGGACATCCCGCCCCGGAGGTGCCCGATGAGGGCGCCAGCCCCAGCCCCTATCAGCCCGCTGACCAGGATAGACGGGGGGAAGATCAGACCGATCGCCGCACCGGCCGCCAATCCCGCCCAGCCGCCGTGTTGGGTGGGTTTCTCGGTCTTGTCGACTATCTTTACCTTGCCATTCTCGTTCTTGGTTAGGACGGCGGCGTCGTAGGTACCTACGAGATGCTCGCGGTGGAGCTCTTTGAGGTCCTTGAGATCTGCCTTGGCGTCGTCCACGTCGTCGTATTCGCCTGCGTACAGGAACATCGGGTTGTCACTCACCTAGCTACTCTCCTCACTTGTGCTCTCGTTATCCTTCCCGCTTTTGCCTTTGCCTGCCGATCCGTCACTAGTCTCAGGTGATCCCTGCAATTCTCCTTTCGTGCATCGCCTGCTTGTCGTGTGCGTCAATCTAGTCTCGTTGCAGGAAAGCTTTCATCACCCAATGACATATTTCCCCTAGGGGATTTCCCGCCCAGCCCGCATACGCGCAACGGGATCTACGCGCCAGGCGCCGCCCGCAATTTTCTGAGGCACTGTCGCTTGTTACTGCTCGAGCGCGATCGCAATAGCGCGATGTGCATTCCCTGTTCGAAAGGCAACGCTCTCTCTGCCAGTGCTACCTTGTGCTTCGGCTTTCTGGCGTAGCTCGCATCGTCGAACATTCAATTTTGCTGCCGTTTGTGCAATAATTTACGTTTGTCGAACCCCAGCGGGTTCCGGGGGAGAACGGGGAAAAGTCAATAGATGGTATCCGGCCGGTTGAAGTCGCCAGATGTCATCGGTCCTGACGCGTAGGGGCCATTGATCCGACCGGTCGTGGCTCGGAATGGTGCGCCATCTACCGTACGGCGGCTGTTCGCGGCCCAGGTAGAGGTGCCGGACGCAGGAGGTCGTCATTCACGCCTCGGGCTACCGAAGCGCTGGTACTTCCAGGATTATCCTCAAACCCAAGTTGCGGGCGCCGTCGCCGCGTCCCGAGCAGCTGATCCGTCGCGGGTTGCTCGAGCTCCTTCACGACGCCCAGGAGTGCAGGGTTAGCGTGATAAGCGCCCCTACCGGCTACGGGAAGACGACGATCCTGGCCCACTGGCGCCGAGCAGAAGACGACGAATTGCCTTTCGCGTGGGTCTCCCTCGACGAGCAGGATAACGATCCGATCCGGGCGTGGAGGCACATAGTAGAGGCGTTGCGCAGGGTTGTGCCGGAAGAGCAGGACTTTGGAGCCGAGGTTCCTGTGGGTACGGGCGCCGTGGGGCAGCAGTTGGTCGGAATAACCCTTACCACGCTCATAAACGAGATCGCCGAGTTGTCCCAGCGTGTCGTGCTCGTGCTCGACGACTACCATCTCGTAACCGCAGTAGGAGACCCACGAATCGGTCGCCTTCTTCATGGAACACCTCCCGGAGAACTTACACCTCGTCATCTCCAGTCGCTCCGACCCGCCGCTGCCGCTGGGGCGGCTCAGGGCCATGGGGGAGCTCAACGAGGTCCGCACCGAGGAGCTCGCCTTCTCCGGCGAGGAGGCCGAATGGCTGTTGAACGAGAAGATGGGGCTGGACATCGACCCCGAAGACGTCGCCGCATTGCTCGAGCATACCGAAGGGTGGCCCGCGGGGATCTACCTCGCCGCCCTTTCCCTGCAGAGGACGGCGGACAAGCACGCCTTTATCGAATCGTTCAGGGGCTCCAACCGCTACATCGTCGGCCTCCTGGGGGATGAGGTTCTGGCGAACCTCCCGGAGGACGTGAGGAGGTTTCTGCTCGAGACCTCGGTACTGAGGGCGATGACGGGACCCCTTTGCGACGCTGTGACGGGTAGGGAGGGCTCCGCCAACATCCTGCGCGAGCTCGTCCAGTCGAACCTGTTCGTGGTTTCGCTGGACGAGAAGGGGAAGTGGTACCGCTACCACCACCTCTTCTCCGAGTTGCTGCTCTACGAGCTAAGGAGCAGTCAACCCGACCTGGTGCCAACGCTGCGCAATCGGGCGAGCCAGTGGTTGGAGGGAGCAGGCTACGTCGGGAGCGCGATCCGTCAGGCCACCGAGGCCTCGGACTACGAGCGCGTGGGGCTGCTGGTCGCGCGCCACTGGTACGGGTACGCGGTCACCGGCCACGCGGCGACCGTGGAAAGATGGCTCGAGTCGTTGCCCGAGGAGAAGATCGCCCAAGATGCGGCACTCTGCCTGGTTGAGGCGTGGATCTGCGCCCTCGGCGGCCGGCGCGAGGAGAGCGAAAGATTTCTGAGCCTCGCCGAGGGCAGTTCCTACGAAGGCCCGCTTCCCGACGGAACCGCCTCGGTAAAGTCTGGAGTGGCCCTCGTTCGTGGTGTCTTTGGCTACGGTGGCGTTCGGGCGATGGCCGGAGCGATCCAGAGCGTCGCGGAGTTGGAGTCCGAGCAGATCTCGCCGCAGACTGCATCGGCGCATCTCGGATTGGGGCTCAGCCTGTACTACAGAGGAGATACCTCGCGGGCCAGGAAACCACTAGAGGAGGGACTTCGACTTGCCAGGGGTGATCAGCCCGTATTGCGGATCGTCATGTTGTCTTCCCTGTCGTTGATTGCCGGAGACGAAGGACACCTGGAGGAGGCCGAGTCGCTCGCGCGCGAGGCGCGCAGAGCGGTGGAGAAGTTCCAGCTACAAGCAGTCCCGCAGTCCACAGTGGCCAACATAGCGCTCGGTCGTGCACTCGCGAAGCGTAGTAAGCTCGCCGAGGCTCAGGCAGAGTTGGAGAATGGGCTATTGATACGACAGCGGCTTCCGGACCTGAACCCTTGGCCTACGATCATCGGGCTCCTGACCCTCTCGGACGTGGAACTCGCGCGCGGAGACCGAAGCGGAGCTCGGAACGTACTCGCCGAGGCCAGGTCTATCCTGGAGGGATATCCCGATGCCGGCATCTTCCCCGAGCTCCTCGAGCTCCAGGAAAGTAAGCTTCGGGCGCGCAAGCCGCGGGAGGGCCAGCTAAACGGGGAGCTGACCGAGCGCGAACGCGCTGTGCTCCGCCTGCTCGGCGGCGAGCTCACCGCCCGGCAGATGGCGGAAAGCCTATACGTCGCCCCGAACACCGTAAGAACCCAGATCAAATCCATCTACCGCAAGCTCGGGGTCTCCTCGCGCGGTGAGGCCGTGAAGCAAGCCCACGCCAGGGGGCTCAATTAGCCCATCACCACAAACGCACATATCCCCTAGGTGAAATGCCCTTCTGGGTGATGACGGACCATCCCATCGTGCACTACGCTCGGAGACCGAAAAGCTATGAAGATCGGCGGTAAACAGATGATGCGCAGACGCACTGGGACGCTCTACCGCATAGTGGTACGAAGCGAACTCAACGCTAGGTACGCCGTGGCCTTCGAAGGGATGGAGATGGAGGCGAAAGACGGGGTAACGGTTCTCATGGGCAAGATCATCGACCAGCCGCAACTCTACGGTATCCTGGAGCGCACAAACGGTCTGGGGCTGGAACTGCTGAGCGTTGAGGCCATGCCGGACGCCGTCCTTACTGGGCCTGAAAGCAAGCGAGAACCGGAGGATCCAGAGCTATGAACCTAGCCGTGTTGCCCCTCGCCATCACGATGAACGCGGGGCCCCAGATCATGTCGGCGATCCTCTTCGTCACCGCCAGGAAGCCGCTGAAGCTGTCGGCCTACTATATAGCGGGCGCGGTGATCGCCGTGACCGCTGGCGTCACGATCACGTTCACCCTCGCCAGCGTGCTCGGCAACAGCGTCTCGCTCGGCGACCCCTCTGATTCCGGGTCGCTCGGCAAGATCATCCAGTACGTGCTGGTGGGGCTACTCGTATATCCTGTCCATCAGGAGCTATCTGACCCGCAAGACGAGCGAGCCCCCCAGGTGGCTTGGCGGCTCTGGAGAACGCCGGGCCCAGGACGGCGTTCACTACCGGGTCTGTTGCTGCTCTCGATCTTCCCTACCGACTTGGTCATCCTGATAACTGTCGGGATGAACCTCGTCCAGCAACGACTCCTCCCTACTCGGCGCTGTGCCTTTCGTCGCGGCAACCATCTTGATAGCGGCGCTTCCTGCGCTCTCTTACCTGCTGTTCCGTCATCGCGCTGAGCGGGTAATGCCGAAGGTGCGCGACTGGATGAACACCAACAGCTGGCTGGTGAACATCATCGTTTACGTCATCTTTATCCTGCTCATCCTCTTCTGATGCCATCTATCCCCCTATCTGGTTCGCCCGAAAGGAGACCCGCGAGATGGCTCTACACACCAAGGTCGAGTGGCGACGGGTCCGACGGACAGTCGCCTCGCGGTCGATCCGCTCCTCGCCGGCGAAGTCCAGAGCATCCCCAAGCACCGCCGTTCCTGACGGGCCGATGACGCCCGAGAATGGCCTACCAGATAGTACACGAGCGAGCTCATGTTCGACGGCAACGCCCGCTTGAACCTCGCGACTTTTGTGACCACGCACATGGATCCCGAGGCCGAGAGTGCTCGATGGCGGAGACCTTCGACAAGAACATGATCGACAAGGACGAGTACCCGCAGACGGCCGAACTGGAGATGCGCTGCGTCAACATGCTCAGCCGCCTGTGGAACTCCCCCGACGCCGACGAGGCGACCGGATGCTCGACCACGGGCTCTAGCGAGGCCGCCATGCTCGGAGGCCTCGCCCTCAAACGCCGCTGGCAGCAGAGGAGGCGCGCGGCCGGGAAGAGCACCGAGCAGCCCAACATGGTCATGGGTATAAACGTCCAGATCTGCTGAGGAGAAGTTCTGCAACTACTTTGAGGTCGAGCCCCGCTACGTGCCTATGGAGGGGAGCCGTTTCCACCTGAACGGCGAGGAGGCGGTCAAGCTCTGCGACGAGAACACTATCGGCGTGGTGGCCATCCTCGGTTCGACCTTCGACGGCTCCTACGAACCGGTTGCCGAGATCTCGGATGCCCTCGACGATCTGCAGGAGCGCACGGGCCTGGACGTGCCGCTCCACGTGGACGGGGCTTCGGGGGGCATGGTCGCGCCCTTTATCGATCCGGACCTCGTGTGGGACTTTAGCCTTGAGCGCGTGGCCTCAATCAACACTTCCGGCCACAAGTACGGCAGGGTGTACCCTGGCGTGGGCTGGGCCATCTGGCGCGACTCTGAGGCGCTACCTGAAGATCTCGTCTTCAAGGTGAATTACCTGGGTGGAGAAATGCCTACCTTCGCGCTGAACTTCTCGCGCCCGGGCTCGCAGATCGTGGCGCAATACTACAACTTCCTCAGACTCGGCTTCGAGGGCTACCGGCGCGTCCAGCAGGAGTGCAGGGACGTGGCGACCTACGGATCGGCGGCCATCGCCAAGCTAGGACCCTTCGAGCTGATAACCGACGGCTCGGAGCTTCCCGTTTTTGCCTTCAAGGTTCGAGACGGGGTGGACAACTTTTCGGCCTTTGACGTCTCGGGCGGGATGCGCGAGTATGGCTGGCAGGTGCCGGCGTACACGTTCCCCAAGAACAGGGAAGATCTGCGTGGCGCTGAGGGTGGTGGTCAGGAACGGCTACAGCAGGGACATCGCCGACATGTTCCTGGACGACTTCAAGCGGGGTGCTGGAGCGCCTGCAGAAGCAGCCGTCACCCACGCACGACGAATCTTCGGCGGGCTTCGCCCACTGAGGACCGGCAAGGAAGAGAAAGGCACCAGATAGAAGGCACCAGATAGAGATGCTCACAGACACCCCAGACGTCGAAGGTCCCGCCAGCAAAGCGAGGTTCCAGCCCGAGGAACGCCCGGATGAAGGCATCCTCCTGGGCGATGGGAGCGTGGGGCTCCCCGTTGCCAGAATGGGCCTGGAGCACGAATTCTTCCTCGTGGACCGCAGGGGTGAGCCGCGCGAGTTGGCGGATCTGTTCTTGCGGGAGTGTCGGGAAGAGGCACGGGCGGAAGGTCTCGATCCGCTCTGTTTCCAGGCAGAGTCCGTTATGGGTCTGGTCGAGATCACCACACCGCCTAGCCACGGTGAGTCGAGGAGATAACCAGCCATTATCTGAGCAACCTCGAGCTGGCACTGGGTGTTGCTTCAGAGCTGGGTCTGGCATTGTATCCGTTGGGGACGTACCCCCTCTCCATAAGCCCCGTGCTCCGCGACGACCCCGGCCTACAGGGTCAAGGCCAGCGTTCTCGGTCGCAGAAGGTTCTCGCACGCAGGCAGGTGCGCCCCGGCGCACCTGCATCTGGAGGTGCCAGTAGGCACGGTATGGCCCGACGTGAAGGCGGCGCTCGACGCCTCCCTCGCCGCGCAAAGGGAGCTTCTGGGCCTGTACAACCTCGCCACCGCCCTGGATCCTGCGCTCGTGGCGCTTACCCGTGCCTGCCCCTTCTACGAAGGAGAGGTGGACGGGTTTGCCGCCAGGACGGTCCACTACAGGGGCATCCTCGGCTTCGAAGGTCTCTACACGGGCCTGGGTAAGGTTGGGGGATTGAGCGCTTACGCCAACCGCGTGGAGGACCAGCCGGAGTCAGCCGCGACGTAGCGAAGGGTGGACGACATGGAAGAAAACGAAGATCGAAGTCCGGAGTCTGAGGAAGTGCTGGTGGCTCCTCCAACCGAAACCTCGTTGCGGTTGCAGGTAACCGATCTGCTCTTGGGGCGACGGCGCGACGTACGAGTGGGACGGTCCACCCGAGAGCAGAGCGATGTCCTGCAAAAGATCGAAGCGGAGCTGGAAGCCTACGGGACCTATTTCTACCCACCCGAACACCGCTGAGGAGGCGGTCCCTGTTCGCCGGCTGGAGGAGGAACTCGTAGCCGGGGCGCGCAGGGCTCTCTAGGGCTGTAAAGGAGAAACCATGAAAGTCGAGCAAGACCCGAAGTTATCGTCAGGAGCGTCCCTGGATTACCAGCAACGTCACGAGCGCGGGCGCGCCGCGCGCCGGCTCGTCTCCAGGGGTAGCCACACCCAGTGGGCACCCGCGCCAGATCGGCCTGACCCTATAGACCTCCTCGAGGCGCAGGCCAGGGACCGGCTCCCTGAGCTCGTCCCGATCCGCTACGGGCGCATGATGGCCTCCCCGTTCGCGTTTCTGCGGGGGTCTGCCATCGTCATGGCCAACGACCTCGCGGGCACCCCGAAGTCCGGCATCCAGGCCCAGCTGTGCGGCGATGCCCACCTGTTGAACTTTGGGGCTTACGCCTCCCCCGAGCGCGCCCTGCTCTTCGACCTCAACGACTTCGACGAAACCCTGCCGGGGCCGTGGGAGTGGGATGTCAAACGCCTCGCGGCGAGCTTCGTGGTGGCCGGCCGCGACAACAGCTTCGATGCGGCGGATTGCCGCGCGGCGGCGCAAGCGTCCGTGACCTCCTACCGGCAACGAATGGCCGAGTTCTCGGAGATGGGAGAGCTAGAGGTCTGGTACTCGCGCATTGGCGAGGAGGAAGTCCGTGGTCTGCTCACCGAAGCCAAGGCTGGGAAGAAGACCACGAAAAAACTGAGCAAGAACGTGCGGAAGACGCGTGGCCGCGACAGCCTGCAAGCCTTCTCCAAGCTGACCACCGTCGTCGATGGCCACAGGATCATAGACGACGACCCGCCGCTCCTGGTCCGCATCCCCGAAGGGGATGAGCTCAGGGGCCAGGTCCACGCCATCCTTGAGAGCTACAAGCGCACCCTGCAAGAAGATCGTCGCCATCTGCTCGAGAGGTACGACTTCGTGGACGCGGCGAGGAAGGTAGTGGGCGTTGGGAGCGTGGGCACCAGGGCCTTCGTGGTTTTGCTCGAAGGGCGTGACCGGGATGATCCCCTGTTCCTGCAGGTCAAGGAGGCCAGTGCTTCCGTGCTGGAGCGCTACGTCGAGTCAAATACCTACGAGCACCACGGGCACCGGGTGGTGGCCGGCCAAAGGCTGATGCAGGCGGCTAGCGACATCTTCCTCGGTTGGTTTCGCGGCACGGAAGGCCGCGACTTCTACTGGCGGCAGTTGAAGGACATGAAAGGTTCGGCGAAGGTCGAAACAATGTCGGTCGATGAGCTGGCCCTCTATGCCGGTCTCTGCGGCTGGGCGTTGGCCCGGGCACATGCCCGCTCCGGAGACCGGGTGCAGATCGCCGCATACCTGGGCAAGAGCGAGCGCTTCGACCGCTCGGTTGCCGACTTCGCCGTAGCCTACGCCGACCAGAACGAACAGGATTACGAGGCCCTCTGCGCTGCCGTGAAGTCGGGTAGGATCGTCGCCGATGCAGAGGCTTGAAAATACGGGCCCCGTCGCAGACGAAGCCAGATGAAGTAACCAATGCGTCCCGCCGAGGGTCGGGCCGCGTTAGCTTGCTCGCGGGCCACCGGACCGAGGAGGAACGAATATGGAGCCACCGCGACCTTCGATTCTTGGGGGCTACCGTTCGGGGCTGCGGAGCGTCGTAGGGGCGAGCGCGACCGCCTACGGCTACACGCTCACCGTTGCCACCTGGTCAACGTTCGCATCCTGTGCCGCGTCAACAATCCTCGCTTCTGTATCGCCAAGGGACACCGTTGGGACACCGCTGGCATCGCCCTCCTTATGCACCTCCTCGGGCGAGCTGCTCGAGATACGCAGAACGGACACGCCGAGTTCCCGTAGCCGACGAGCGAGCTCGACTACCCAGGCCGCGTCCCCGATCAAGCCGACCCCTTTGGCTGGCGGTCGGGTGAGGCCGAGCCACAGGGCGACCGGCCTGGCCGACAGGCCGTAGACGATCCCCGTGCCGAGGATAACGCCGAATACGACGGGTAAGAGGAAATCGCCTCCGAGCTTGGCGGCCGCGAGGGTGCCCGTGAAGGTCGCCGCGGTCGAGGCCGCGACGATACCCCGGGGGTCGACCCAGCCGATCAGCGTGCGCTCGCGCCACGTGAGCCGCGTTCTGAGCAACGAGACGGCGGCTGTGAGCGGGCGAACCAAGAACACGAGCGCGCCCACCAGTAGGACTATCTGCCACGCGTACTCCCACAGTGCCTCGATCTTGACGAGGGCCCCCAGCAGGATGAAGAGTGTGCCGATGATCAGCACCTCCAGCGTCTCACCGAAACCCGCTACGCGTCTCAGGCTCACGAACCGCTGATTGGCGAGTGCCACCCCGAGTGTTAGGGTGGCGAACAGACCGGCCTCCGAGAGCAGCACATCGGAGATCGCAAAGGCGGCCACCGCAAACAGCAGCGCGACCGCCGCTTGCATGTCGTCGGTGAGGAGAAATCGCGACATCACGAAGATCAGCAAAGCAGCCGCGATGAGCCCGACGCCAGCGCCTAAGCCGAGTCGCCCAAGCGTTTGCAGCACAGGATGCACTCCTCCTCTGTGGTGGGCGAGGACGAGGTTGAGCACCACGACGCCGAGCGTGGCACCCAGCGGATCAAGATACGTGCCCTCGTAGTTGAGCACCGAGCTCATCGGCTCGCGTGCTCGCACGGTCGACAGAAGCGGACCGACCACTGTCGGCCCAGAGACGCAGAGGATCGCACCCAGGAGGAAGGCGAGACCCGTATCGATGTTCAAGATCGCGAGGGAAGCCAGCGACCCACCCAGGAAGGTGATCGCCAGCCCAACCGTGATGAGTCGATGCACGGGCCGGCGCGCCTTGTCCGGCAGATCGGCGAAGCGCAAGTTCAACCCGCTTTGGAAGAGCAACAGGGCAACCAGGAGCGTCACCAGCGGGAACAACGTCTCGCCGAAGAGCTTCTCGGGCTGCACGAGCCCTGAGACGTCGCCCGCGAACAGGCCGGCAGGAAGCAGCAGCAGTAGCGAGGGGAAACCGAGCAGGCGGCCGATCCACTGCGCGCCGACGCCGAGGACCACGATCGTCGCCAGAGCGAGGATGATCTGGTTTTCACTCAGCAATCTAGGACTCCTCGCGACGATTGTAGCATGGTGGAAGGCCACCTCGCACTGATCAACCGAGGCACCGGGGACGCGTCGGCCAGGATGCCAGGGCACTGACTCGGCGGCGAGCAACGGTTCGCCGGCTACCCGCCCTAAGTTGTGCTCCTAGCCTTGTGCTCCTAGCCGGCAATAGGGCCTTGAATTGGCGCGAGAGCTACAAAGCCCTGTAGAATGCACGCATGCTGGAGTTGACGGCACAGACGTTGATCGTCTTCCTCTCTGACTCACACATTGGTGGGGATCGGGGTTGCGATGCATTCGAGTCCCCAGAAGAGGTTGAGGCGTTCTTCGAGGAGTTGAGGGCGCGCGAGGAGCCTGTCGAGCTGATCCTGGCAGGCGACTTCTTCGATTTCCTGACAATAGGCGAGGTACCCCAGGGGAGGAACCGAGCGTCGCTTACGATGTCGCGGCCAGAATACGAGCGGCTCTTTGCCTCACTCAAGCGATTCAAAGAGACCGAGGGGAAGCGGGTAATCTACCTCCCCGGCAACCACGATGCGGAAGGCTGGTGGAACCCGGAGATTCAACAGACGCTACGAGAACAAGGACTGGTGGACGAATTCCCCTACTACTATGCAGCCTCGATGCCAGTGGGAGACGGGCGTCGGACAATCTACTGCGAGCACGGTAACCAGTTGGATCCCGCGAACGAAGTCGAGGACTACAACGACCGGCTGGATACACCGCTCGGGTATCACGTAGTTGCGGACTTCATCCGGCGCGTTGCGCCATTTGGGGTGATATCGGGCGGCCTGGATCTCTCGGAGCTGAACAAGGTCTATCCGCTTGTGGCGATCCCGAGGTGGGTCGCGAGCCGATACTTCTACGACTTCATCGGGAAAGCGGTAGCCTACCTGCTCCTGCCGCTGCTGGGGGCGGACGCGGTCCACGAGGTGATCGCCCACCTTCGTGCGCGCAGCCGCGCAGAGCCATCAAGGAGAACCGATGCCGATAATCGGGAGCTGCCCCGGGTGCGTACGCTTCTTATCGACTTCGCCGCCTTAAGCCTATCAACCCTTGCTGTATTCGCGATCTTCTTCCTCCTCATAAGGCGTGCTTTCCACAGAGCGCTGGCGACCATGAGCCCAGATGGAGAAACAAGCGACTTGCCCGATGGCCCTCAGGAAAAGATCAAGGAGATCCTGGGAGGTGATACCGGACCACCGATGGACCCCTCCATCGATCCGAAGGCCATCGACGTTTTCATCTCCGGGCACACCCACGCGCCGTCGCTCTCCGAGATGGCGAGACAGGATGGCCGGCGCGCCGTGGTGGTCAACTCGGGGTGTTTCTTGCGGCAACTGCACCCCATCTCACCGCGCCTGAAGGGACCCCCCGTCTTCATCTCCAAGTTCGAGCTGACCCACGCACGGGTCTACGTGCGGGACGGCTCGCTCCAGGTGGAGCTGTGGGAGAACCCCAAGCCCGCACGCCAGAGGTTGAGCCGGATCGAGCGCCTCCTGTCCTTGGGACGCAGGCCACCCCAGCCCCCTCCGGACGCGAGGGCTCGCGTCCGGTCCTCAGCCACCGTCTAGGTGCTGTCCGTTGTGCGGCGAGGACGTGATCCATGTCCCGGGCTCTACAGGGACGTGGCCTCCCCGCCTGATCGCCCCTGCCTCGGCGCGCTCAGAAGGCTACTAAGCGGTAGCAACGCGTTGCTAGTGCGCTACGATCGGTCTCTCCGAAGGCCGCATCCCCCAATATGACTATCTTTGCATCGGATGGCGATCTTCTCAGAATTCCGGCAACGCGAAGTTCGGACCAAGGCTACGCCTTCGTCAGTTCAAGGCGTCCTGCGCCGTCCTCGTTCAGCAGGACGCTGAACTCGAAGGCATCCACGTTTTTGTGCTACCTAACCATTGATCTCAGGACGCTACCGCAAGCATGCCCTCGCGACCTATTGCCCCAACCAAAGCGAACCTTCTAGGGGCCACCTATGATGGTACTCTGGTGGCTAGAACGATGCCGCCCAGCCGCTAGATCACGTAGGAAGGAGCGTTCGGTGACAGACGACACGAGGATGCTGAATGGGGAGCAGTTGGATCATCTCGCACGGTATTTCAACGAGGAGGTTACCTTCTCCAAGCATATTGGGGCTAAGGTCGAAGAGGTCGAGCCGGGACGCTCTACTATAGCCATCGACGTCGAGGACATCCACCTCAACGGGGCGGGCACGCTGCACGGCGGGGTCTACGCTTCGCTCATAGACAACGCCATGGGCCTCTCGGTACTGGCGCTCGTGGGCGTGAGGACCGCGACCATAGAGATGAACGTCCATTTCCTCGGTGCGGTCAACTCCGGCCGCATAACCTGCGAGAGCGAGGTACTCCATCGCACCCGCCGCACCGCGACAGCCGAAGCGAAGGTCCACGACGCGGAAGGCAACCTCGTG
This sequence comes from uncultured Rubrobacteraceae bacterium, assembly GCA_963811295.1. Taxonomy (GTDB): domain Bacteria; phylum Actinomycetota; class Rubrobacteria; order Rubrobacterales; family Rubrobacteraceae; genus Rubrobacter_D. The sequence continues at coordinate 19,086 of CAWEQZ010000050.1, forward strand.
GCGCTCGGAACCGGGGCGTTCCGGGTCTTCGAGAAGAAGGGCAGCGCGATCGTTTGAGCCTGCAAACTTTCCAGGGGCTGAAAAACCCGCACCCGTCTTACGGACCGCAGCGAACATAGTTGCGCGTCAAACAGCATGCCAAACCAAGACTTCACGAATAAATCGTCGTATCAACCCGCACTCGGAAGTCCTAACCTTCCGCCTAAAGTGGGGCAGGGCCAGCCTCCCAACGCACCCTACGAAGGTCATCAGGTAGCAGGACGGTGAATCTGAGCCCGATGGATTTTGTAGTTTCTGGCTGAGGTGACCTTCTCGTCGAAGTACTGAGCGAGTCGAGTCAACTGTTCTTTGTTCAGGCTTCCTACTGTTTCTTCCATAAGCTCTCCTTCTGGCGTGATCCCGAGAATGGCAATCCATCAATCTCTCGGTCCGCCGTCGACGTAGAGCACCTGGCCGCTCACGAACGCGGCCTCCTCGGAGGCGAGGTACAGGATGGCGGCGGCCACGTCCTCGGGCCATCCGGCGCGGCCGACGGGGATGCTCTGTACGCGCTGGGCGACGAAGTCGTCAAAGTCCACGCCGAGTCTGGCCGCGGTCTCGCGGGTCATCTCCGTCTCTATAAAGCCGGGGGCGACAGCGTTCACGGTTACGCCGTAGCGGCCTAGCTCGATGGCGAGGGTCCTGGTGAAGCCCTGGATACCCGCCTTGGCCGCAGAGTAATTGGTCTGGCCTCTGTTGCCGAGAGCGCTCGTCGATGAGACGTTGACGATCCTGCCGTAGTTTCTTTCGACCATGTGCCTCTGGGCGGCCCTGGTGCACAAGAACGCACCGCCAAGATGGACGTTCAACACGGTGCGCCAGTCCTCGTCTGTCATCTTGTGGAAGAGGTTGTCCCTGGTTACGCCAGCGTTGTTGATGAGGATGTCGAGCCGCCCGTAGCGGTCGACGATCTCCTTTACCACGTTCTCCACCTCGGTGCGGCTCGTGACGTCGACTCTGGCCGCGAAGGCGTCCATACCCTCGTTCACAAGCTGACGCGCTGTGGAGAGAGCGCCCTCCAACTTCACGTCCGTAAGGCATACCCGCGCCCCCTCGCGCGCGAAGCGCCGCGCCGTGGCCTCGCCTATACCGCGTGACGCCCCCGTCACCATCGCAACCCTGCCGTCGAGACGGCCCAATGTGTGTCGCTCCTCCCTTCGGTCGTCGCTAGCTGGTCAGCACGCTCCGGTTTCACCTCCGCCTGTCAACACGCTTCGGGCCTAAAGGCCCTCACTTTCAGCATTTCAGCTCTTTGGTGTCGGTTCGCCGCCTGTGCTCGACCGCGAATCACTCCTTCAAAAACTGCTTCTTCGAACAAGTCATCTCCTCGCCTTCCGTAGACAAGCTGACTTGCTGACGAGCGGAGGCCGAGGCGTGCTGACGTTTGATGCCTGGCGAAGCCAGGCATCAAACGTCACCCGTGCGGGAGAGGTTTTCGGCGTGCAGGATCAAGGTTCGTACCCGCTCGCCGAAGGTGGCGAAGCGCTCGTCTGTGGTCTGGCCGTTCTTGTAGCGGGCGTAGATCTGCTGCAGTATCCCGGCTAGCTTGAAGTACCCGAAGACGACGTACCAGTGCATCTCGGAGAGGTCGCGCCCACTCTCGCCGGCGTAGCGGTCGATGAGCTCTTGGCGGGTCATAAAGCCTGGCGTCACCGTTACCGTGGGCATGACGGCCTTCAATTCGTCGGGGTCGTTTGGTTCGATCCAGTAAGAGAGCGAGACGGCGAGGTCGAAGAGCGGGTCCCCGACGGTCGCCATCTCCCAGTCGAGGACCGCACGTACACCCGTCAGGTCTTCCGGGTCCAGAACGAGGTTATTGAGCTTGTAGTCGTTGTGGATGACGGCCGGGGGTGGGCTCTCGGGGATGTCTCGGGCCAGCCAGGCCGTGAGAGGGCCGACCTCTTCTATCTCGTCGGTCTTGGCCTTTTCGTAGCGTGAGATCCAACCTTCCGTCTGGCGCTGCAGGAAACCATCGGGCTTGCCGAGGTCCCCCAGCCCCGCCTTCTCGACGTCAACTGCGTGCAGTTCGACGAGCGTGTCTACGAGGGTGCGTGAGATCCCATGGCACAGCTCTTGGTCTTGCTCTACGCCATCGGGGAATGAGTCGTCGAGCACGATCCCCTTTCTTCGTTCCATCACGTAGAAGGGAGCCCCTATGACGGACTCGTCCTCGCAGAAGAAGTACGGTTTCGGGGCGAGCGGGTAGACGGCGTTGAGCCTGGCCAGGATGCCCGACTCGCGGCCCATGTCGTGGGCCTTCGGCGGAACCGGGCCGAGCGGCGGACGGCGCAGGACGCCCTCCCAATCCCCTACCCTCAAGAGGTACGTCAGGTTGGAGGCGCCTGAGGGGAACTGCCTGACTTCGAGCTCGCCTTCTGGCACGTCATCTACGTTTGCCCGCAGATAACGCCCGGTCGCTTCGAGGTCGAAGCCCTCGCCTTCCCGAATCTCTATCGTCTCGCTCATGTCCTCTCTCCCAGGCTCCGACCCCGCCCGGAGTCTCCGAGGTACCTTTCGTGCTCGATGGCGCGTCGGAGCTTCCCTCCGACGACTTCGGGGATCAGATCGCTCGCATCGATGTCGGCGACGAAGTCGAAGGCGTCCATCCGGTCGTTCTCGACGAACCATCGTCCCGCCCGGCTCCGTTTCAGCGTCTCGTACACGTTCTCTTCGTGGCGTTCGGCGAAGTCGAGAGCCAGCAAGGCGCCGTCGTTCAAGCGATAGCCATCCACATCCATACGCGAGAGGACCGTCGCCGCGCCGAGGAAGTCCTCGACGTTGAAGCGCCCCCCTGCGCCCGCGCAGACGAGATAGATGGAGTCCTTCCCCGAAGCTTCGAGGTAGCGTGCTACGGCCCCGGCGTTGCGGAGGGTTCCGAGGAGGACCGTATCCGCCGGGGCCGCGTCGGCGATGGCGCGGGTGCCGTTGGTGGTCACGAAGATCACGTCTTTGCCCCCGACGACCTCAGGCGCATATTCTTCCGGGAAGGGACCGTGATCGTAGCCCTCTATCCGGGCCGCGTCCTGCTCGCCGCCGCGCAAGAGGCCAGCCGCTTCCAGCTTCGCCCCGACCTCGTCGGCCTCCTCCAGACCCGCGACCGGGTAGATGTCCCTTGCGCCGTTTTCCAGGATGGTCAGCAGGGTCGTTGTGGCCATGAACACGTCGATGACGACGGCGGTGGCGCCAGCAAGCCTCTCTGGCACGATCTCCTGTCTCGTCATCAGCACCCTGAGTCTCTTCAAAAAATCGCCAACCCTCGTCCGGAGCCCGCACCATTCTACAAAAACACGCAGGTAGGATCTTCGTAGACTCCGCTTGCACCGTGGATGGCAGAGACTAGAATGAAGTCGAAAGCGCGGGTTCCCTAACGCGAATGGCTCGGAGCTCGGGCAAACCGGAGGCGTGGTGAGTGATCTAGAGCGGCCCAAGAGGGAGGAATCGAAGCGTGGCGGGGGCAACGGGTACCTGTACCTGGCTCTTGGGGTCGGTTTCGTGGTGGCTGCGATAATGGTCATTGCCACCGCGGGGGTACCCGCGGCGGGCGTCGGCTTCGTGATACCGGCGGCCATTTTTCTCGGGCTGGCCCTGAAGGACTTTCAGAAACAACGGCACGTCCTGCCGCAGCCCGCCAACAAGGAGCGGGAGCTCCTTTCAGCGATCAAGGCCAACGGCGGCAGCATAACGCCTGCGGAGGCGGCTATGGAGACCTCGCTCACCGTGCGCGAGGCCGACGGGATGCTATCTGAGCTCGCTGGAGGAGGACACCTCGCGGTGGAGAGCAGGGACGGAGCCTTGTTCTACTCGCTGCCTGGTAGACGCAGCCCCGAGCTCGAAGGCCGGTAGGGGCCGGTTCGAACCTAGGGGCGGGTTTGAAACTCGCCCCTACCGGCCGGTGAATCTCGCCTCGCGCTTTTCGAAGAACGCTGTTACGCCTTCTTTGTGGTCCTGCGTATACCCGCAGAAAGTCTGACCCTCGGCCTCGGCCTCCAGGGCCGTTTCCAGGTTCCTCTCGAAGCTGGCGTAGAGAGCGTGCTTCATCCTGCCCAGGGCGCTCGTCGGCATCGTGGCAAGTCGCCCGGCCAGGTTCCGTACCTCTTCCGAGAGCGAATCGTCGGCTACTACCTTGTTGACGAGTCCTATCCTGTAGGCTTTTTCAGCGTCCAAGGCGTCGCCGAGCATGCTCATCTCCATAGCTCTGCCGAGGCCGACGACGCGGGGCAGCAAGAACGTGACCCCTGCATCGGGCATGAGCCCTATCTTGATAAAGGCCACCGAGAACTTCGCGCTCTGTGCCGCGACGCGCAGGTCGCACGCGAGCGCTAGGCCCACCCCTGCGCCGTAGACAGGCCCGTGCAGGGCGGCGACTATGGGTTTCTCGATCCCAACCATCCGCATCACGAGCCTGCTGTACGTGGTGCGCAGGTATTCTCCCAGGTCGGGATCTCCCTCCGCTTCTCTGACGACCTGCGCCAGGTCGGCGCCAGCGGAGAAACCGCGGCCCTCGCCGCGCACCACGATGGAGCGGATCTCTTCGTCTTGGGCGGCGTCGCCGAGGACCCTGTAGAGTTCATCGTGCATGGTCGTGTCGAAGGCATTCAGCCTCTCAGGGCGGTTCAGGGCGATATGGGCCACCCCGTCATCTTTCTCGTAGAGCACGGTCTCGTACAACTTCCCTCCTTCCAGAACAGTGCCCCTCGGTTACGAGGGGCACACAGTGATGAAACCGTTGGCGAAGCTAACCTGTCGTAGCCGCCTCCTCTTCGGTCTCCCGTACCTGATCCTGGGTCATTTCGTCCTCGTAGGTCTCCGTGATCAGGTAGACCGAGACGAAGGTAACGACGGCCATCGCGAAGACGTACAAGGAGATCGACAGCGACGTGCCCGTGGATTCCAGAAGCCAGACCATGATGATGGGCGCCAGGCCCCCCGCAAAAACAGATGCGCCCTGGTAGCCGATCGAAGCACCCGAGTAGCGTACCCGCGCGCTGAACATCTCGGAGAAGAGCGCGGCCTGCGGCCCGTACATCATGGCCAGGAACATCTGCCCGATAAAGAGCGCGAGGGTGATCAGGAACGGGTTCTCGGTGTTCACGAGCCAGAACATGGGGAAAGCCCAGAGGCCCAACAGCGCCGCGCCCGCCAGGTACACGGGACGGCGTCCGACGCGATCCGAGAGCGCGGACCAGCCCGTCAGGAAGAAGATCTGGGCGAAGCTGGAGATCAGAACGGCCGCCAGCATGATGTTCTGTGACACCCCGAGGCTCCTCGTACCGTAGTCGAGCATGCCGGTGATCATCACGTAGTAGGCGCCGTTGACGACGAAGAACGCGCCCCCCGCGAGCAAGACTTGCTTGGGATGATCGCGGAGCACCTCGAGCACGGGCGAGCCGGACTCGGATTCCTCGCCCTCGTGCTGCCTCTCCTCTAGTTGCCTGAACACGGGGGTGTCCTCCAGACGCAACTGTATGTAGAGGGCCACACCGATCAGGATAACGCTGAGCAAGAACGGTATGCGCCAGCCCCACGCCGCAAACGCACCCTCTCCCATGATCGCCGTGAGTATGAGGAAGGAGCTGTTCCCGAGAACGAGCCCTACGGGCACCCCAACCTGGGCGAAGCTCCCGTAGAAGCCCCGTTTGCCCTCCGGGGCGTACTCCGTCGCCAGCAAGACCGCCCCGCCCCACTGGCCGCCGACGGCGAGGCCCTGACAGAAGCGCAACACGAAGAGGATTATGGGGGCGGCAACCCCGATGGTGGCGTACGTCGGCAACAGACCAACGAGCGTGGTCGCCGTGCCCATGGTCAAGAGCGCTATGACCAGGGTGGGCTTGCGACCCAGCTTGTCCCCAAAGTGGCCGAACAGTATGCCTCCCACCGGACGGGCGATAAAGCCAACGGCGGCCGTGCTGAACGAGGCCAGAACTGCTGCCACCTCGCTGGCGCCGGGAAAGAACAGCGGGCCGAAGACCAGGGCCGCAGCCGTGAGGTAGATAAAGAAGTCGTACCATTCGATAGCCGACCCGGCCATCGCAGCCAGGGCTACCTTCCGCACCGTGGACGGACTCGGCGCCGCCACCTGCCCAGCGGAATCTGTCATACAAGCCTCCCCTCGAACCCCTTATTACGGGCGATCCCACGAGCAGGACTCGAGGATAACTCTCTCCAGGACCGGGCCATGCGCTTTTCCCCCTCTTTTCGATGCTTCCCTTGCGGCAGATTAGAAGATTAGCGGGGAAGAGTCAATTGTTGCCTGGGAGACGCGAAAATGTGCCCGGCGCGTTCGGGGCGCCGGGCACGATGGGATCACATGTTCCCGGCCAGCTCCACGAAGCGGTCCAGGGACTCGGGGTTGCTCAGGGATTCTTTGCTCGCGGCCTTCTCCGGTGGGGTGCCCGAAAGGATCTTCTTGACGGGCACCTCCAGCTTCTTTCCGTTGAGGGTCTTGGGTATCTCGGGGACGGCGAAGATCTCATTGGGCACGTGCCTGGGTGAAGTGTTCTCTTTGATGCTCTCCTTTATCGTGTTCTTCAAGTCTTCGTCAAGCTCGACGCCTTCTTGCAAGACCACGAAGAGCGGCATGAACGAGCTTCCTCCATCTCTTGGGACGTCGACGACGAGGCTATCGGCAACTTCCTCGACCTTGTCGACGGCGGAGTAGATCTCGCTCGTCCCCATCCTTATGCCGCCGCGGTTTATGGTCGAGTCGGAGCGACCGTAGATCACGCAAGCGCCGTTGTCCTTCACCTTGATCCAATCCCCGTGACGCCACACGCCGGGATAGACATCGAAGTAGCTCTCCCTGTAACGTTCTCCTTCCGGATCGTTCCAGAAGTAGATCGGCATGGACGGCATGGGCCCTGTGATGACGAGCTCCCCGACTTCGTCTATCTGCGGATTCCCCTCCTCATCGAAGGCCTCGATCCTGGCTCCCAAAGAACGTGCCTGTAGCTCACCCGCCCGGACGGGCAGGAGCGGTACCCCGCCGACGAACGCCGTGCACAGGTCGGTGCCGCCGCTGGTCGAGAAGAGCCAGAGGTCTTCCTTGACATGCTCGTAGGCCCACTCGAAGCCCTCGGGCGGTAGCGGCGAGCCCGTCGAACCGATCGATTCGAGTTTCGACAGATCGAAGTCTCTACCCGGCTCTATACCTGCCTTCATGCAGGCTGTGATGTAGCTCGCGCTGGTCCCGAAGCAGGTCATGCCCGTCTTCTGGGCGAACTCCCAGAGGACGTTCATATCCGGATAGCCTGGGTTTCCGTCGTAGAGCAAGACTGTGGAGCCGGTGAGCAGGCCGGCGACGACCAGGTTCCACATCATCCAGCCCGTCGTGGTGAACCAGAAAAAGCGGTCGTCCGGCCCGAGGTCAATGTGCAGCACGGCCTTCTTGAGGTGCTCGATGAGGATGCCGCCCTGACTGTGCACGATGGCCTTCGGAAGGCCCGTCGTTCCAGAAGAATAGAGCACCCACAGCGGATGATCGAAGGGCACCTGCTCGAAGGCGAGTTCCGCGCCCTTGTGCCTAGACAAGAGGTCGCCCCACATAACGACGTTCTCCAGAGCGCTCGTGTCCGGATCTTCCGAAAGATAAGGGAGGACGACGGTCTTCTGTAACGTCGGGATCTCCTCTTGTAACCTCGCAACCACGTCTAGTCTGTCGTAGTCCTTGCCGCCGTAGCGGTAACCGTCGACCGCGAGAAGGACCTCGGGCTCTATCTGTTTGAAACGGTCGACGACGCTGCCGGCACCGAAGTCGGGGGAGCAGCTCGACCAGACCGCGCCTATGGAGGCGCAGGCGAGCAGGGCGATCACCGCCTCGGGGATATTCGGCAGATATGCCGCGACCCTGTCGCCCCGACCGACGCCCATCTCCCTCAGGCCGGCTGCGAGCGCGGCCGTCCTCTCCTGCAGATCGCCCCAGCTGACTTCACCCAGCGGCCTTACCTCCGATTGGTGCAGGATCGCAGGCTTATCAGGGCGGTATGGGGCGTGCCTGAAGACGTGCTCGGCGTAGTTCAATTCGGCCCCGGGGAACCACTCGGCCCCAGGCATCGCGCGCTCTCCGATCACCCTCTCGTAAGGTTTCGAGGCTTTGATGCCACAGTATTCCCAGACCGACGCCCAGAACCCTTCGAGGTCTGTAACAGACCACTCCCAGAGCTCGTTATAGTCCTCGAGAGAGAGGCCCCTCTCGGCTTTCAGCCACTCCATGTAGGCGGAGATCCTGGCGTTCTCCTTGAGTTCATCCGAAGGCTCCCAGAGCGGAGGTCCTTCCGCGGTTTCGGTCACGATCGTTCCTTTCTGATAGAAGCTCTTTAGTGGGCAGTCGCCCCACCGTCCATGACGAGGGAAGCGCCGTTTATGAACGATGCTTCAGGCGTGCAGAGGAAGGCGGCGAACTCGGCCACCTCTTCCGGTTCGATCAGGCGCTTTATCGCTGGTTCGGTCAGCATGATCTTCTCTACGACTTCGGCCTCCGAGATCCCGTGCGTGCGGGCCTGGTCGGAGATCTGGTTCTCCACCAGCGGCGTCCTGACGTACGCAGGACAGATGCAGTTGGACGTCACGCCTCTGGCCCCTCCCTCCAGGGCGACGGTCTTGGAGAAGCCCTCGAGGCCATGCTTGGCCGAGATGTAGGCGGCCTTGTAAGGCGAGGCGACCATGCCGTGGATAGAGGAGATATTGATGACGCGCCCCCAGCCCTTCTCGTACATCCCCGGCAAGGCCTTTTGCACGATGTTGAAAGGTGCCTCGAGCATGATCCTGAGTATCATGGAGAACCGCTCGGGTGGAAACTCCTCCACGGCCGCGACGTGCTGCAGTCCCGCGTTGTTGACCACGATGTCAGCATCGACCTCGAGGCTTTTCAGCACCTCGTAGTCCGAGAGGTCGGCCTGCACCGCCTCTCCGCCGATACTTTCGGCGACCTCTCTGGCGGCGTCGCCGTCCAAATCGAGCACGGTAACCGCTGCTCCGTGCCTGCGAGAGCCTCTCGGCGCAGGCACGCCCGATCCCGCTCGCCGCTCCGGTCACTATGGCGCTGCGCTTCGTTAGGTCCACATTAACAGATGATGGTCCCGTCGCTACGGAAGCCTCGCTCATGTTCCTCCTTCATCCAAGAAATCACCTGATCTCGACAGGATCATTCCCCAGAACGCAACTGGAAAACCAGTATAACCCTACTCTATGGCGCGGCGAGGGTCTGCCCGGTGGTGAGTGGACGCTGGAGGTACATGCCCGCGGGCTCCCCTACGGCTTCGCCCTCGGCGAAGGCTATCCGCCCGCGCAGGAGCGTGTGAACCGGCCAGCCGGTAAGCTCCATCCCTTCGAAGGGCGTATATTCCTGGGCGGAGAGGAGGCGTTCGGTCGTCACGGGGTGGGTTTCGTCCATGTCCACGATGGCCAGGTCGGCGTCGGCACCTACTACGATAGCACCCTTGCGGGGGCTCAGGCCGTAGGCGTGCGCCGGGTTGGTCGCGACTAGCTCCACGCAACGCTCTAGAGAGAGACCGTGTTTCGGGCCTTCAGTAAGGATGAAGGGGTAGATCAAGGCCGTCCCGCCGAAACCGGGGAGCGCCTGCCAGAGGTCACCCTCTTTGTGCTCCTCCGAGCAGCAGGCGTGGTCGGAGCAGATCCAATCGATCTCACCGCGTGCCACGCCGCGCCAGAGCGCATCCACGTCTGAGTCGGCCCTTATGGGCGGGTTGACCTTGCCGCGCTGATCGTTGTAGTTCCCGTAGGTCAGCGCGAGATGGTGGAGCGTGGTCTCCAGGCGAACATCGAGATAAGGGTCGAGGGCCTTCAACTCCAGCGCCGCCTCGAAAGCTTCTGCGCTAGAGAGATGAAGGAGGTTTACGGGGCAGCGCGTGTGGCCGGCGAGGACGCCCACCTCTGCGACGGCGAGGTGTTCGGTCAACGTCGGGCGCGAGGCGCTGTAGGCTTCGAGGCCAGAGAGCACGCCTTCTTGCCTGACCCTCTCCGAGAAGACCCGGATCAACTCAGGCTGCTCGCAGTGGATAGAGAGCGAGACCCGCGAGCGGCTATTGCCTTGCGCTCTCGCCACCTGCTCCATGATCTCGAAGAGGTGACCGAGGTCGTAGTTCTCGCTCATCGTGTAGCCGCTGGCGTCGCTCGAGGCGCCCGATAGGTCGAGCCCCTTGTAGAACATGTAGTACTTGAAGGAGGTGACGCCCTCTTCGGCGGCGAGGCGGGGGATCTCGGCGACTTGATCCCGTACCATCGGCGCCAGATGATAGCCGTAGTCCACGCGCGAGTGCCCGTTCGTCGCCGCCAGTACCTCGGGGAAGATCTCCGCGTAAGGACCGCTCTTTCCGAGATAGTGGCTGCCTGTCCTGAAGTAGCTGATGATGCTCGTGACGCCCCCCGCGAGCGACGAGAGCGTCTCACTACGCGTATCCTCGGTGATGTCGCGGTAGATGCCAAGATGGAAGTGCGCGTCCACCGCACCCGGTAGTACGAGTTTCCCCGCGGCGTCTATGACCTCGTCCGCGTCGCCCGAAACCAGGCCCTCACCCAATACCGAGATACGCCCGTCCTTGATGCCTACGTCCGCCCTGACCAGCCCCTGCCCGGGTAGAACAGCCTGCCCGCCCAGAACGACCGTATCGAATCGGCCCATCGCCACCCCTTCCCCTGAAGAACCCATAAAGAGTCGCCAACATAGCACGGTGCGCGCGGCCCGGTCAAAACCTTGCGGTCAAACGGTTCATGAGCAAAGATGGGTGCGTATTGTTTCGGGGCAGGAGGACGTGGTTTGGACGGAAGGCGGGCGCTCGAGGGGATCAAGATCATAGACGCGGCGACGCTCTTCGCCGGACCGCTCGCCGCGACGGTGTTAGGCGACTTCGGGGCCGAGGTAATAAAGGTCGAACATCCCAAAGGAGACCCCTCACGCTCGCACGGCTACTCGAAGGACGGCGTGGGACTCTGGTGGAAGATGCTTGGGCGCAACAAGAGATGCGTGACCCTGAACCTGAGCAAACCGGAGGGACAGGAGATCTTCGGGCGTCTGGCGAGTGACGCGGACGTGGTGATCGAGAGTTTCAGGCCCGGCACCCTGGAGCGGTGGAACCTAGGCTACGAGCGCCTCAGCGAGATAAACCCCGGCCTCGTTCTCGCCCGCGTCACCGGCTTCGGTCAGTTCGGCCCGTACAAGGACAGACCCGGCTTCGGTACCCTGGCCGAGTCCATGAGTGGCTTCGCCCACGTGACAGGCCAGCCTGACGGGCCGCCGACGCTACCGCCATTCGGGTTGGCCGACGGCATCGCGGCGCTGGCGACCGCCCTCGCCATCCTGACCGCCCTCAGGGCCCGCGACGCCGGCGGGCGCGGGCAGGTCATCGACCTTGCGATAATCGAGCCGATCTTCACCGTCCTCGGCCCGCAGCCGACGGTCTACGACCAGCTCGGAGAGATTCAACAGAGGAGCGGCAACCGCTCCGTAAACAACGCACCGCGCAACACCTACCAGACGAAGGACGGCCACTGGGTCGCCATCTCCACCAGCGCCCAGAACATCGCCGAGCGCGTGATGCGCCTGGTCGGACACCCCGAGTACATCGATGAGCCGTGGTTTGCGAAGGGCTCAGAGCGGGCCAAACATGCAGACGAGCTCGATGAGGCGGTGGGAGCCTGGATCTCCGATCGCACCCAGGAGGAGGTCGTCGCGGCCTTCGAGGAGGCGGGAGCGGCCGTCGCCCCCATCTACGACATAGAGGGCATCATGCAAGACCCCCAGTACGGGGCGCTGAACTCCATCATCACCGTGGACGACCCCGAGCTTGGCCCCACAAAGATGCAAAACGTTCTCTTCCGACTCTCAGAGACTCCCGGCGAGGTCAGATGGTCAGGCTCCACCGTGGGAGAGCACAACGAAGAAGTCTATGGAGAGCTAGGCATCGGCAAGCACGAGCTGGACCAACTCTCCGAGAAGGGCATCCTGTGAACCTCCCCGAGCAGCCACTTCGGAGCTATCTCTACGTGCCTGGTGACAACGGAGAAAGGATCGAGAAGGCCTTCGCAAGCGAGGCCGATGCTATTGTCCTCGATTTGGAAGATGCTGTCGCCCCGAACCACAAGGAGGAGGCCCGCGAGACGGTCGCCCGCGTTCTCGAGTCGGAGCCGGAGAAGCCGGTCTTCGTCAGGGTTAACGCGGTGGGAACCGAGCTCTCGGCAGCGGACATCGACGCGGTGGCGGTAGGCAACCTCGCCGGGTTGCGGTTGCCGAAGACCGAATCTGTGGAGAGCGTGAGGTTGGTGGCAGAGACGCTCGAAGAGCTGGGCAGCGAGGCCCGGATACAGTGCCTGATCGAATCCGCCCTGGGCCTCGAACGTGTCTTCGAGATCGCCACCTCCCACGAGAGGGTCGCCGGCATAAGCCTCGGCGAGGCCGACCTCTCGGCGGACCTGGGTGTGGGCGACGAGACCGGACTTCTCTACGCACGCTCGCGTATCGTGAGCGCCGCACGTGCGGCCGCGCTGCCGCGCCCGGTCCAGAGCGTGTACACGATCGTCCACGATCTGGATGGATTACGCCGTTCTACTGAAGCAGGGAAGAAACTCGGCTTCGTCGGACGCTCGACCATACACCCTTCCCAGGTCCCCGTCGTCAACGACGTATTTACGCCGACGGAAGAGGAGGTGTCTGAAGCCGAGGGTCTGCTCGGCCGGCTCGGCAATGAGGAGGGCGCGTTCGTGCTCCAGGACGGCCGGTTCGTAGACAGGGCGGTAGTCGAGTCCGCGCGCCTCACACTCGCCCTGGCGAGAGGGAGGTAACGGCTTGAGGAATAGTCTGCTCGATGCGATCGAGGGCGGCATCGAAGTCTATGACCTGGCGCAGCCGCTCGCCGCCGAGACACCACATTCGCCCAACCATCCACCTTTCAGGATGGCCCTCATGCGGCGCCACGGCGACATGGTCCGCGCTGACGGCAGCTCCGCCGCGAGCGAGTTGATCTCGACCGGCGGCCATACGGGAACGCACGTCGACGCCCTGGCCCACGTCTCCTACATGGGCAACCTGCACGGCGGCGCACCAGCGGACGAAGCCCAGCAGGGTGGGCGCTTCTCGATGCTAGGCGTGGACACCATCGAGCCGCTGGTCTGCCGCGGCGTGCTGCTCGACGTGGCCGGGCTGCGTGGCGTGGACGTGCTACCCGGTGGGTACGGCATAACGGCAGAGGATCTCGCATCAGCCGAACGAGAGGCCGGCGTGGAGATCAGGGCCGGTGACGTCGCCCTCATCAGGTCAGGCTGGGCGCAGCACTTCGGCGACGCCGGGGTCTTCCTGGGACACGAGAGTGGTGTGCCTGGCCCTACCGAGGAAGCCGCCCGCTGGCTCGCCGGCCGGGGCGTGCGGGCGACGGGCGCCGAGACCATAGCCTACGAGCAGATAAGGCCCGAGGTCGGGCACGCTCTACTGCCCGTTCACCGCCTACTCCTTGCGGAGCACGGTATCCACATTATCGAGGTCATGAACCTTTCGGGGGTCGCGGCGGCCGGTGTGCGAGAGTTCGTGTTCGTCCTCGCGCCGCTAAAGATAGTGGGCGGGACAGGCTCCCCGGTACGCCCGCTGGCGCTGGTGCAGCGGTGACACCGAGAACCCTGTTGCAAGGGATATCCAGGTTCGCCGCTGGCGTGCGGGACGGCAAATTGGGACCGGAGATCCTCCAGGATGCCAGACGGCGGACTACAGACATCATCGGGATAGCCCTCGCGGCGAGCGGGATGGAGCCGGCAAGGATCGTGGGCGGGCTGATCGAAGGCTGGGGCGGCGAGGAGCAGGCGGGCGTCATAGGACGGGGCGAGAGGTATCCGGCCGCGAGCGTCGCCCTGATGAACGGTACCCTGGCGCACTCCCTCGACTACGATGACACGCACCTCCCTTCTGTGTTGCACCCGAGCGCAACGGTCGTGCCCGCGGCGCTCGCGGCGGCCGAGGCCTCAGGGGCTAAGGGGCGGGACCTCCTCGCCGCCATCGCCGCCGGAAATGAGCTGGTCGTGCGCGTCGGCATGGCCGGCTACGACCCTGCTCTGGGCAACTCGATCTTCTTCGAGAAAGGTTTGCACGCCACTTCCATCGCCGGGACACTCGGTGCTGCACTCGCTGCGGCGCTGGTCTACGGGCTCGAGGAAGAGGAGCTCGGTCACGCCATGGCGATCTCGGCGAGCATGGGCGCGGGGATCATCGAGGCGAACCGTACCGGGGGGACGGTCAAGCGCATACACTGCGGCTGGGCCGCACACGCCGGCGTTACCGCCGCCGAGCTCGCCGCCCGCGGCCTGACCGGACCTCCGACGGCCCTCGAAGGCCGGTTCGGCTTTCTGCAGGCATATCTCGACGATAAAGCAGACGCCGAAGCGTTGACGCGAGGACTCGGAGAACAATGGGAGGTGACAAGGGTATTCTTCAAGCCCTACCCCGCAAACCACTTCACCCACGCAGGGATAGACGCGGCGATAACGTTGCGCGAGCAGGGTCTCGACATCGAGGATATCGAAAAGATAGAGTTGGGCGTCGCCAGCCCTGTCTTGCGTACGATCGCCCAGCCCGAAGACGAGAAGGCGCGTCCGAAAACCGGATACGCCGCCCAGTTCAGCGGCCCTTTCACCGTCGCGACCGCGCTCGTCGGAGGCGGTGGCCTCGGCGTCTCCCTGGACGACTTCACGGACGAGGACGTCGAGGACCCTGTAAAGCTCGACCTCGCCTCGCGTGTGCGCTGCTTCGCGGACGAGGAGTGCGAGCGCATCTTCCCGAACCAGTTTCCGGCTGTGCTGCGTGTCCGGCTGAAAAACGGCGAAGTGCGGGAGTCGCGCGTATCGCACAACCGCGGCGGGCCGGAGAATCCCTTGAGCGACGAGGAGCTCGAGGTCAAGTTCCGAACGAACGCCGGGCGCGCCCTGCCGGCCAAGCAAGTCGAGGAGCTGCGTTGCGCGCTGGAGGCGCTCGGCGAGGCGGACACCGTGGGAGACGTAATGCGGCTAGCAGGAACGAGAGGCTCGGTCCGATCCGACTGGGGACACGCCGGAGGCTAATCTCCCCCACACGCGGGGTCGAGACGTAGCGCGATCTCTTACTACGTCCCGGGTTCTCCCGGGCCCTCCGCGATGAGCCGGCGCTCTTCCGCCCGCGTCTCGGTTATGTCCCCTTGGTACGTCTCCGAGGCAAGGATGACCGAGATCACGGTGATAAGCGCCATCGCCGCCGTGTAAGCCGCGACTGCCCCCCAGCCGAAGCTGGCGAGCAAGGCGGTAGCAATGAGCGGCGCCAGGCCGCCGGCGAAGACCGAGGCCAGCTGGTAACCCAGAGAAGCTCCGGAGTAGCGCACCCGGGTGCCGAAGAGCTCGGAGAAGTAGGCCGCCTGAGGTCCGTACATAGAGTCGTGACCGAGGTTCACACCGAGGACGATGGCGATCCAGATCAGAGGCGCAACGCCCGTGTTCAACAGCCAGAAGAACGGGAAAGCGAAGAGCAGCGAGAAGACGGCCCCGAACAGGTACACCGGACGACGTCCTACGCGGTCGGAGAGCGCCCCGAAAAGGGGGATGGTAGCGAGCCCGATGGTGGCGGCGATTATGACGCCGACCAGGCCCGTACTCTGCTCCATTCCCAGCTCGCCTTCTATGTAGGCGAGCACGAAGACGGTCAGGACGTAGAAGGTCCCGTTCTCGGCGACGCGCATCCCCATCGCGAGCAAGACGTTCTTCGGATAAGTGCGCAACACGTCCAGTATCGGCATGGAAGCCTCGGTGCCGGACTCTTTGACCTGCGTGAAAGCCGGGGTCTCCAGGATCCTCAGCCGGATAAAGAGGCCGACACCGACGAGCACGATGCTGAGCAGGAACGGCACACGCCAGCCCCACGACCCGGGGAGTATGGTTGAGGAGCCGAAGTAGACCAGGTTGGCGAGCAGCAGACCCGCCGGGACCCCCATCTGCGGCCAGCTTCCGAAGAAGCCTCGCCGGCCCTCCGGGGCATGCTCGACCGCCATCAGGACGGCCCCGCCCCACTCCCCGCCGACTCCGATGCCCTGACAGAAGCGCAGGACGACGAGCAAGATCGGAGCCAGGACGCCGATGGTTTGGTAGGTCGGCAAGAACCCTATAAGGAACGTCGCGATACCCATGATGAGAAGCGACAGGATCAGCATCGCCTTGCGTCCGATCCTGTCCCCGTAGTGCCCGAAGACTATGCCGCCCAGAGGCCTCGCTGCAAAGCCAACCGCGTATGTCGAGAACGCCAGGAGCACACCCGCGGTCTCAGAGAACTCAGGGAAGAATAGCGCGGGGAAGACCAGTGCCGCAGCCGTCCCGTATAGGAAGAAGTCATACCACTCGATGGCGGTGCCTATAAAGCTCGCTAGCGCCACCTGACGGATCGAGCTAATCTGCCCCTCGCGTTCCCCACCCAATCTCTCCACAAGTGCCTCCTTCCCATGCCTGAACCCGATGCGGACTCCGGCAGTTCCCACTGCCTACCGAATACTACTCACGCCCTGCCGCCCGGCGCAACCCACCCACGTACTCCTGTCAAGAACGACCTCTTCCCCGGAGCGGCGGGATTTCCGACTCGGAGGTCCTGGCTACCAGGGTAGGGTGACACGGGATGGATCCTACTCCTGCTGCAGGGCCGCTTCGACGAAGTGGAGCCGGTCGTTGCCCCAGAACATCTCGTCGCCGACGAAGAAGGCCGGTGCCCCGAAGACACCCCGCTCCACTGCCTCTGAGGTCGCGAGCTTGAGCGCCTGTTTCGCCTCAGGGCTGGCGGCCCCACGTAGCACTTCCTCCGGGTCGATCCCAATCCGCCCGGCCACCGCGGAGATCGGGGAGTCCTCGTCGGTTTCCTGGATACCCCCCGGCGCGCCACCCTCCTCCCAGTAGAGCGCGAAAGCCTCGTTGGTGAACTCTTCCAACCTGCCACGCTCCTTTAAGAACACAGCCGCGCGCATCGTTTTCAAGGTGCGGAAGGGGAAGGGGTCAGGAAACGCCAGCGACAGGCCGTAGTATTCTGCCCAGCGACGGATATCCCGCGCCTGATAGTTGGCTTTGGGCCTTATCTCGATCGGGGCCTGCAGTCCTACCGCCTTGTGTACACCGCCCAGCAGCATCGGCCGCAGTACCAGTTCCGCCCCGTTTTCCTCGCAGATGCGCCTTACCCGCCCGTAGGCCAGGTAGGAGTAGGGGCTTACGAGATCATAGTAAAACTCTGTCCGCTGCACGCCGGCTCCTTTCGCTTGACCAATAAGGTACAACACGGCCGGTACCAGACGCGAGGGTCTTCCTAGATTCTTCTTGCCGATGAGCAATACGGGGGTCACGACGCTGCGATCCCGGCGGCACCGTAGAACGCCAGCCTGAATCCTTGCCCCATGGAAGAGTGCGGCCGCAACGAAATGCGGCGGAACCGGATCGAGATCCGGCCCCGCCTATCTGATTTGCGAGAATTTGGAGTTCTAGACGGCCTGTCCCTCGGCTGCCGCCTCCTCCTGATCCTGGCGCCTGGCGCCGATCGCGAAGGCGAGTGCCGCTATCCAGACCGCGATGATGAGGATGAAGGCCACGGTGGAGACGCTGGACGAGAGTCCGACAGCACCGAAGAACGTGTTCGCGTTGATGACGAGGATGAACCCGCCGACAGCAGTACCCATGATACGCGTCGGCAGTATGCGGACGATATAGGCGGCAACGGGGGCGGCGATCAGACCGCCGAGGAACAGGGCTGCAACTATCGTCCACGGCACCTCCGCCAGGCTAAGGCCGAACAGGAAACCGATGCTCGCGCAAACAGCGATCACGAACTCGCTGGTATCGACGGTACCGATGATCTTGCGCGGCTCCATACGTCCGGAAGAGAGCAGCGTCGGCGTCGCAATGGGACCCCAGCCACCGCCGCCGAAGGCGTCGAGGAACCCGGCCACAAACCCGAGCGGACTCAAAAACGCCCTGGGGACGGGCCTTACCTTGACGGGACGCTCGGTCTTCCTGAACGCGAACCGGCTGAGCACGTAGATCCCGAGTATGAAGAGGAATATAGCCACCGCCGGCTCGACGTAGCCCGCCGTCGCTTCCAGCGAAGCCGCCCAGACCAGCACCAACGCTCCCAATAGCGCCCCAATCCCACCAGGGACCGCAAGCCAGACGATCTTGGACCAGTCGACGTTGCCGAAGCTCGAGTGTGAGATTCCCGAAACCGCCGTGGTCCCTATCTCCGCCATGTGTACGGCCGCCGAAGCCAGAGCCGGCGCCACGCCTGCCGCCAACAGCACCGTTGTGGACGATACCCCATAAGCCATCCCCAATGACCCATCGACCAACTGGGCGATCACACCGGCCAGAGCCAACAGGAAAAAGTTCTTCATCTACAATTACCTCCCTAAATCTACTTTGTCTATAACTATTGTTTACTTTACAAGACCGTTACGGACTTTACAGCGCGAGCAATATGGTGTCAAGGGCGTGGCGGGAGTTTTTTGCGGCTCCCGCCGTACCTTACGAATGATATGTGAAGGATCTAGACGACCCGGCTCGCAGAAGCCTCTCCGGCGACGCCGGTTCCCTCCTCCTGACGGTTGACCCGGATCGAGAATACGAGGGCGGCGATCCAGATAGCCACGATCGCGACGTAGATCAGGATAGCGAGCGGGCCGCTGACGCCCACGGCCCCGAGGAACGTCTTCATGTTCGTGATGAGGATGATGCCGCCGACGGCGGTGCCGAGGATGCGGGCTGGCAGGATGCGCACTATGTAGGCGGCTATCGGGGCGGCTATGACGCCGCCGAGTAGGAGCGCCCCGACGATAGTCCATGGGATCTGGGCCAGGCTGAGGGCGAACAGGAAACCGATGCTCGCGCTGAGGGCGACGAGGAACTCGCTGGTGTCGACGGTGCCGATGATCTTGCGCGGCTCCATACGCCCGGAAGAGAGCAACGTCGGCGTGGAGATTGGTCCCCATCCCCCACCCCCAGCGGCATCGAGGAACCCGGCGATCAGGCCGAGAGGAGCCAAAAAACCCTTGGAGATAGGCCTGACCTGGACGGGACGCTCGTGCCGCCTGAAGGAGAAGCGGGCGAGCACGAAGACGCCGAGCGCGAACAGGAAGACGGCCACGATCGGCTCCGCTGCCTCCGCGGTGATGAACGAACTCAAGACCACAGCGCCAAAGAAAGCCCCTATCGCACCAGGGATGGCAAGCGGCCAGACTTTCGCCCAGTCCACGTTCTTGAACCGCCAGTGGGAGGCACCGGATGCCGCCGTCGTGCCTACCTCGGCCATGTGCACGCTCGCCGACGCAAGAGCCGGCGCAATGCCGACCGTCAACAGCAGGCTCTGCGAAGTCACCCCGTAAGCCATGCCAAGCGACCCGTCGACCAACTGCGCAATGAGTCCCACGATCGCCAACAACAGGAAATTTGCCATCTATCCCATCCCTCCACTCTTCACTTTGTCTACCATTTCTACCTTGTCTACCATTTCGATGTAAAATACGTTGCGCACGATATAGCCCCCAAGGGGCTATGTCAAGACTCTGGACGGCGAAGTTGCCCAAACTTAGAAAAAAAATCTTCGAATCTCTTAAAATTTCTACGTAAACGCTCTTGACGCGCCGCCCGAGCTGATCTAGAGTCCTCCTCACCATTGTTAACAAACTCAGTAGACAAGAATAGCAAGGGAGGAGAAGATGGATCGTCCTAACGTGGTGGTGATCGTGGCTGACACGTTCCGCAGGGATCACCTTGGGGCTTATGGAAACCCGTACATCAGCACGCCGCACATAGACGAGTTCGCGCGGTCTTCTGTGGTATTCGACAGGCATGTGATCTCTTCTTTCCCGACTATGCCGGCGCGGGCGGACATCTTGACGGGGACGTTTTCGTACACGCACATGGGTTGGGAGCCCCTGCCGAGGCACTTGACGACGTTGCCGGGGGTGCTTTCCAAGGCCGGCTACCACACTATGGGCGTAGTCGACACGCCTTTCTTTATCCGCAACGGGTTCGGGTACGACCGTGGATTCGACGACTTCGTGTGGGTCAGGGGCCAGGGCGACGACACGAGGCCGCACGAGAGGGCCGACGCGCGGTCGACGTGGCGCTGTGAGGAAGACAGGATGGTCGCCCGCACGATGACGCAAGCGGAGCGTTGGCTCGAGCGGCACCACGACGAGCAGTTCTTCCTCTACGTCGACACCTGGGACCCGCACGAGCCCTGGGACGCGCCCGAGTACTACACCAGGAAGTACAGGGAGGGTTACGAAGGGGAGCAGATCTACCCTGCCTACGGCAACTGGAAGAAGGCAGGTCTGCATAAGGATGACGTCGACCTGGGCCACGCCACCTATTGCGGCGAAGTCACGATGGTCGACTTCTGGATCGGACGCCTGCTCGCGAAGCTAGACGCCCTCGGGCTCAGGGAGAACACGCTCGTCTTCTTCACCTCTGATCACGGCTTCTACTTCGGGGAGCACGACTACTTCGGCAAGGCCGAGTGGGTGCACGACCCTGAGGCGTCGGTCACGGCCGACTCGTCCGTTCCGGAATGGCTCACCGACTCCTGGCTGTTGACGGTGGAGCGTTCCCCGCTCTACAGGGAGCTTACGAACGTGCCCCTGATGGTGCGCGGGCCCGGTCTCGAGCCGGGCCGCACCCAGGCGATGACCACGGCCCCTGACCTGGCGCCGACGATCATGGAGCTCACCGGCCTCGGGAGCGTCCCGACCACCATGACCGGGGACTCCTTCGGCGGCGTCCTCGAAGGGAGCAGGCAGGAGCACAGGCCGCTTGTGGTCAGTTCCTGGCCGCTGTATCTGGCGGAGGGTGAGATCGTCACGGCCATCGACTCCAAGGCGCGCAGGATCGCCGACTACATGCCTGTCACGGTCACGACGCCCGAGCGGTCCTTGATCCTCGGCGGCCCGGACGACGAGCCCGAACTCTACGACCTCACCCGCGACCCCGGCGAGCAGGACAACCTCTGGAGGACGCAAGGCGACGAAGGCGGGCTACTGGCCGAAGAAGCCCTCCGTTTCCTCGAAGGTGTCCGCACGCCGGAAGAGTACCTCGCCCCGCGTCGCGAGTCAGTCGACCGCTGGAGGATGGTAAAGGAGAGCGCGTGATAACGGCATGGGGAGGGCTTTAGGGCCCTCCCCATGCCGCGCTGGTCAGCATTTAAGCACGCTCAGGCTTCGCCTTCGCTCGTCAGCTAGTCAGCTTCTCCTCTTCGGACCTCGCGCGCCAGCGTACGAGGCACCGCCTTGGCGGAGGTCAAGTGTTCCACGCCCTTGGGGAGCTTCCGGGATGACCTGCTGAAGTGCTGACAAGTCACCTGGCGAAGCCTGGCGACGGGCTGAAATGCTGACATGCTTGAAAAGAATGATCTAGGATACCTTCACGGCGTTGTTGTCGAAAACCAGCGCCGGGAAGGAATAGCGCCCGTGAAAGTGAGTGACCAGGACTACCTCTTCGAGCAGTTCCGTGTCGACCGCGGGTGCCTGGGCTACATTGTCGCTGACGACCGCTCGGCCGCGATCTTCGACCCGGAACTGGAGATGGTCGAGCCCATGCTCGATTTTATCTTCGAGCACGGTCTCAAGCCGGCCTATATAGTAGACACCCACACGCACGCCGATCACATCTCGGGCGCCAAGGAACTCAAACACAAGACCACGGCGAAGATCGTGATGCACGAGAAGGCCCCCGCGAGCTGCGTAGACATGAGGGTCGAGGACGGCGACCGCCTCCTGGTGGGCGACGTTTCGATCAAGTTCATCCACACGCCGGGACACGCCAAGGACCTGGTCTCCGTAATGCTGCCCGGCCGCATCCTTACCGCCGACGCCCTGCTTATAGGGTCCTGCGGGCGCACGGATCTCCCCAACGGCAACGCGGTCCGCCAGTACCACACGCTCTATTACATCTACCGCGCCCTCCCCGACGACCTGCTCGTCTACCCGGGACACGACTACAACGGCCGCGAGCACTCCATCCTGAAGGAAGAGAAAGAAAGCAACCCCAAGATGCTCTTCGACACGGAAGAGGAGTTCGTGGAGTACATGGAGAGGGAGAACCCGGGCAAACTCACGCCCGTCTACCATCTGGCCGACGCACTCAAAGCGAACATGGCCTGAGCCAAATCAGCCGGCGACGGCTTCCCTTCTGGGTCAGTCCGGCCGGTGCTGATGGACAACGTGTTAGCTGCTAGAGTGCGGCTTTTGAGGGTCACGGTTCGGGAGTCGGCCTGCAGTGAGCAAGAAACCGAAGAGGACGTTTACGCGCAGGGACTTCTTGAGGGCTGCCGGCGCGGGCGCGACCCTGCTCGGCGCGGCCGGGTGCGCAGGCTTCGCCGACAGAGTACCGCGCTTGCCCGAGGAGTACCTCCCTGGCGGTGGGACAGGGCCGAACGTCATACTGGTGATCATAGACACCCTGAGGAAGGATCACGTCGGCGCCTACGGCAACGACTGGATACAGACGCCCACCCTCGATGCCCTCGCCGAAGAGAGCATGCTCTTCACCCGGGCCTACCCCGAAGCCATGCCCACCATACCGGTGAGGCGCGCCATCCACACAGGGATGAGGACCTGGCCAACCCGACCGCCCTCCTTTGGATGGAAGCAGATCCCCTCCGGGCAGACTACGGTGGCGGAGATACTGTCGAACGAGGGCTTCGGCACCTACCTGGTGACCGACACCTACGTACAGTTCCCCATGAACTTCGGCCGGGGATTCGAGGCCTACAACGTGATCCGGGGCCAGGAGAGGGACCCTTACAAGGACCCCTCAACTGTCTCTGACGCGGAGATGCGAGACCGTTACATCATCCTAGGGGAGGGTGAGAAGGCCCGCCAGTACCTGGCCAACGTACAGGGCCGCAAGGGCGAGGAGGATTGGTTCGCCCCCAGGGTGTTCCTCGAGGCCATGGATGCGCTCGAGGTGGCCGCCGGGGAGAACCGGCCTTTCTTCCTGGTTGCAGACTGCTTCGACCCCCACGAGCCCTGGGACCCGCCCCAGGAGTACGTAAGCCTCTACGACGAAGGCTACAAGGGTAAGGAGCCCCTGGACGACAACTACGGCACAGATGATTACCTGACCAACCGCCAACTCCTCAGAATGAGGGCACTCTACGCCGCCGAGGTCACCATGATGGACCGTTGGCTCGGGAAGTTTATCGAGCGGGCGCACGAGCTCGGGGTAATGGAGAAGACCCTGTTCGTAGTCGTCTCCGACCATGGCCACCTCCTGGGGGAACACGGCTATACGGGGAAGCTCGCCTATGCCCTCTACCCCGAGCTGACAGATATAGTCCTCATGGTGAGGCACCCACAGGGTGAGAGGGCTGGCAAGAACAGCGACTTCTATGCTTCCACCCACGACGTCGCCCCAACGATCCTTGGTTTCCTCGGGGTGGAGCAGGCCGACCCCATGGACGGTCAGGATCTGAGGCCCATCCTGGAGGGTAAGGAGCCAGAGCGACCGAGGAACCATTTCACCCAGGGCTACAAGAACTACGTGTGCTGCAGGGACGAGCACAGGGTGATGTTCTGCCGCACCGACATGACCGACGCCCACCTCTTCGACGTCGTAAACGACGCGGAGCAGAGGCGTGACCTGGCCGATGCCGAACCCGATACCATCAAGTGGATGTACGAAGAGTACGCGCAGAAAGACGCCACAGGACGTCTGCCGAATTTCTGAGGAAGCATCTCAGCACGCTCAGGCTTCGCCTTCGCTTGTCAGCACGGCGGCTCTGCCGCCTTGTCAGCATTTCAGCCAGGACTCGCGCACGCCAAAGCTGAAATGCTGAAGTGCTGACAAGGCGCGAGCCGCCGTGCTGACATGCTGATACGCTTGACCTGGACATGATGCTGGGCTACAGTCTCCCGATGCCCACAAATCTAGTAGGCAAAATGAATAGTCTTGGCGGTGTGCTCCTTTGACGTTGTGGCGTATCCCGGTACCAGGCGTGGTAGAACCGGCAGAGTCCGGCTTACCCTGTTGAGTACGAGAGAGAGGCGCATGTGACACAGAGCAAACCTGTTGCGTTGTGGGCTGTACCCCGTTCGATATCTACGGCGTTCGAGAGGGTCTTTGTGGAGAGGGACGACTTCGAGGTCTTGCACGAGCCGTTTTCGGCCTCTTACTACTATGGGGAGGACCGTCCGAGCGGCCGCTTTGCGGATGCCGCACCGAAGGCCGAGTACAGCTACGAGAGGGTGGTCGAGGACGTCTTCAGGCCGAGGGAGCAGCGTGTTTTCCTCAAGGACATGGCCTACCACGCGAAGAAGGTGTTGAGTCCTGGGTTCGCCTCGCGGTTCGTCAACACGTTTATCGTGAGGGACCCGAAGTACGTATTGGTGTCGCTGTACAAGATGTGGCCTGACTTTACGCTGGAGGAGACTGGCTACGAGGACCTTTACAGGCTATTCCGTTATGCGACGGACGCGGGAGAAGACGTCGCCGTGGTCGACGCGATGACCTTCACGGAGAATCCGGCGGGCGTGCTGGCCGCCTACTGCGAGCACCTCGAGGTGCCTTTCACGGCTGGCTCCCTCACGTGGGAGTCGGGGGATGTGAGCAAGTGGGACAACTGGGAGGGATGGCACGAGGATGCCGAGAGCAGCACCGGTATAGAGCCGGCCGAGCGCAGGGACCCCGAGTTGCCCGGGGAGCTCGAGGCTGCCTACGAGCACTGTTTGCCCTACTACTACGAGCTGGCGGCGCACGCGATCCCATCCGTGGCGCGGCGGACCGCCGTAGGAAGAACGGAAGACGACAAGGAGAAGATCTTGCTAAGAACAGAGCGCGCGATAGCCCCGCACGGCGGGGAACTCGTAGACCGCGTAGTCCCTGAAGAGGAGCGCAGGGAGCGGTCGATGGAGGCTGCTGAGCTACCCAAGGTGCCCTTGAGCCCGCGAGCCCTATCGGATTTGCAGATGATCTCGACCGGGGTCTTCAGCCCCCTGGAAGGATTCATGCTGCGCGAAGAGTACGAGGACGTAGTCGAAGACATGCGCCTGAAAGACGGTCTGGCCTGGAGCCTGCCCGTTACGCTCTCTGCGGACGAGGAGAAGGCCAGGGAGCTGTCGGAGAACTCTGAGATAGCCCTGGTCGACGGTGGTGGGGAGCCCGTGGCGACCATGGTGCTCAGGGAGCTCTACGGCTACGACAAGGAGCGCGAGGCCAGGATGGTCTACAGGACGACCGACGCCGACCATCCGGGTGTCGCGGCGGTCTACAAGCAGGGCGACGTCCTGCTCGGCGGCGAGGTAGAGCTCTTGCGCCTGCCCGATGAGGGACGTTTCCCCCGCTACTATTACACCCCGGCGCAGCTCAGGGCCTCGTTCGCCGAGAAGGGTTGGAAGCGGATCGTGGGCTTCCAGACCAGGAACCCCGTCCACCGGGCGCACGAGTACATCCAGAAGAGCGCCCTCGAGACGGTGGACGGGCTCCTCTTGAATCCGCTCGTGGGGGAGACGAAATCCGACGACATCCCGGCCGACGTCAGGATGAGGTCTTACGAGGTGATCCTGGACGGGTACTATCCGGAAGACCGCACGATGCTCGCCGTCTTCCCGGCGGCGATGCGCTACGCCGGTCCCAGGGAGGCGATCTTCCACGCGATCTGCCGCAAGAACTACGGCTGCTCGCACTTCATCGTGGGCCGTGACCACGCCGGTGTCGGCAGCTACTACGGTACCTACGACGCCCAGCACATCTTCGAGGAGTTCGAGCCGGAGGAACTCGGGATCACACCGCTCTTTTTCGAGCACGCCTTCTTCTGTACGGAGTGCGAGGGCATGGGCTCCTCCAAGACGTGCCCGCACGACCCCGACTCCCACGTCTTCCTCTCTGGTACGAAGGTGCGCGAGATGCTCTCCAAGGGCGAGTACCCGCCTCCCGAATTCTCCCGTCCCGAAGTCATCGAAGTGCTCATGGAGGGACAGCGGACCGAGAGCAGGTAACGGGAATACGGTCTAGAACGTTTTGCGCAGGCCGGGACGCTTACAGTCCTGGCCTGCGCTTGGTATTCATTCCCCATCGGACGACAGTATGGCGCTCGACCATGCCGAAGACCACTTCCACCAGGATGCCGATGAGGGCCACATTCAAAAGACCCGCGATGAGCTCGGGCATCCCCAGCAGTCCGCCTGCGCCGTCTGTAAAGAAACCGGGGATCTCACCCACGACGCAGACGACGAGCCCGGCAGAGACGACGGCGCGCCAGCAGAAAGCCCACCCGATTCTGGCTCCCGAGATGGCGTAGGGCAAAGCCGCGGGAAGGAGCACGTCCCTGACCATCACCCAGCCCCGCAACCCCAGGTTCTGTCCCACCATAACGATCGTCGGATCGACGTCCTTCAGCCCGGATCTCAAGCTGATAGCGACGGGCCAGGTGACAGAGTAGGCGGCGACCAGGACTAGCGAACCGGGGGTCGTGCCCAACCAAAGGAATAGCAACGGCAGGATGGTTATGGCGGGTATGGTATCGAAGATCCGGGCGAACAGCGTCAGAAGATCGTCCCCAACCCTCGTCCACGTCGCGAAGATCACGAGCACAACCGCGATCGCCACCCCGACTAGAGCCCCGACGGCGAGCTCACCCAGGGTCGTCCGCGTCGCGGAGGCGAGGTACCCGCCGCCCACCCAACCTTCTACGAGGGCCCCCGCCACCGCGGGTGGCCCTGGTAACTCTGTCGGTTCCATGAGCGTGACGTAGAGTTGCCAGAGCGCGAGGAGCGCGCCGAGCAATACGGTGTACCTGATCATCGCGGATAGGCGAAACCATGAGGACTTGTAGACGTGCCGCGCAGCTTTATTAGCCTTTGTTGGCTGCTTGACTTCTACCTCGTTCAAAGACTTCGCCTTCCTTATCCTTCGATGTCGAGGAGCTTGCGCAGTTGGCGTCGGCTCCAGGCGAACCTCTCCGAGTCCGGGTCCGTCACGCTCGAGACCTCGACAACGTCTATGACCCTGGACGGCGCACGGCCGAGCACCACGACACGGTCGCCCAGGAGCAGTGCCTCCTGGAGGCTGCGCGTTGCGAAGGCGACCGTAAGGCGAGTCCGCAGGACTATCTCGTTTAGTTCTGAGTGCAGCCGGTTGCGGGTCTGGGCGTCGAGCCTGCCGAACGGCTCGTCCATCAGAAGCACCAGCGGATCCAAGGCGAGCGCCCTCGCGATCGCGACCCTCTGCTTCATTCCCGCCGAGAGTTGATGTGGGAATCGATCCACAGCGCGCTCCAGCCCAGTCATCTCCAGGTACCAGCCGGCCGTCTCCTCGGCCTCTTCCCTGCTTTTTCCCATGACCCGGAGAGGGTAGGCGACATTGTCCATCACGGTGCGCCACGGAAAGAGCTGATTTGACTCCTGAAAGACCACGGCGCGATCTGGTCCGGGACGCAGATCCTTCCTGCCGGCGAAAGAGATGGCCCCGCCGGCAGGCCGGATGAAGCCTGCTATCGCCTTGATGAGCGTGGACTTGCCGCAACCGGAGGGCCCCAAAAGCATAACTTTCTCCCCGGCCCAGACCTCGAAGCTTACGTCCTCGACCGCAAAGGTCGTCTCGTCTTCCGCCTCGTACCCGATGGTTACAGATTCCACAGATAGCAACGGATATTGCGAATGCATCCCGATTCTCTCATCCACGTAGATCAAAGCCCCGAACCTCCCTTCTCACCCGGGAATGCCACCTCGTCGTCCTCGATCTCTTCTCGCTAACCACGTCAGTCATACTGCCAATCTCTCTTGCTAAGTTTGTTGGTCTTTTAACTTAACAAAACGAGAGACTACTCCTGGTTTTCGTAGAGGTCAAGTTATTTTGGTAGCAAAACAACGGCGTCTGCGTGCGTATCGAGGTGTTGGCGGCATGCACAATCGCCATTCTCTTGCGCCAAACCCGCAATAACGACTTTCGACAGAAAATCTAAAGAACCTTCGAAAACATTCGCAGAACGTCGGAGTTCTGGGAGAACTGGCGGCTGGGGACCCGACGGGCGACCTCTCCCTCAACGCGAAGATGCGGTGGGAGACGATGGCAAACGCCGGTTACCTCACTCCCATCGACCGCTTCTTCGTACGCAATCACGCCCCGACCCCGCGCGTGGACCTGGCGACGTGGCGGCTTCGCGTAGAAGGTCCTGGTGTGGAGCGTACGCTGGAGCTGGGCTACGACGATCTCACCCGGCTGCCGGGCATCTCGGTGGTGCGGGCGCTCGGGTGCGCGGGAACGGGCGCGTCTTCTTCGAGCAGGAAAGGGAGGTCCCCGGAACGCCCTGGAGGCTAGGAGCGATCGGGGTCGCAGAGTGGGCCGGGGTTCGGCTGCGCGAGATCCTGGAGCGGGCCGGTCTCAAGTTCAGAGATCAGGTACAGGGAAGGCTCAGAGTTGTCCGCCTCCACGGGAGAGTATGCCTCAATGCTCACTCGATGCGAGTGCCGCCGTGGCGCCTTTCTCGAAGAGGTTCGTCCCCTTTTCGATTCTCACATGCGCAGCTACCCCGACCGGCTAACTACCAACATGCGGCTCCAACGTGAACTTACGGCATGAGGGCGACGGGTCCTTGCAAGGCTACGTGAACAACGACCACGATACCTAGGGAGACGAGCATGAAGTGGCATCCCGCATCGAGGACGTTCCTGAACCCTACGACGGCCGGCAGAACCAGCCAGGCGAGCACGGTACAAACGAAGAAGACCATCCCGGCCCCCACGAGCGAAGACGCTACTTCGACCAACAGGAGTACGGCCAACAAGGCCGAGCCCAACTCCGACCTTCCACGCCCCCGATTTTCTCCACCGAACGCCGGCTCTGTATAGCGTTTCTTGTTGGTCAAATCCCCTCGGAGGACCTATCTTGCGCCGTGTCCCGGCTCTCGGCATCCAGTTTATGGTCAGGGGCCGGTCCATCACGTGCCTCACCCCGCGGGTCGTACCAGGTATCCAACCCCTGAGCGCCAGCCCTGTCCCAAAGCTCGTACCAGAGATCCAGGTCCCACTTCATCTCCCCTACCTCCACTCTGTTCGTCTATTGTCTACTTTATAAGTAGACATTATGGTATACAACCATCCAGGCGGTGTCAAGCGCCTGGGTTTATTTTGGCGGGTTTCCGGGGGCGGGAGGCACGAGTGTGTCCGGCATCCAGGAGTGTTGATCCATCAAGCGTTTCGTGTATTCTTTACCATCGTAATAGACAAAGTAGTTTTAGTAGACATTGACGAGATACATGGGAGGAAGGTTTATGGGTGATGGATCCTGGCTCGCTGGGCCGGCGCTATCGTATTTGATCTGTGCGACGCCACGCAGTGGTAGTACGTTGCTTTGCGTGGCGCTCGACGACACGGGTATAGCGGGCCACCCTGAGGAGCACTTCGAGGTCTTGCTCGAGACGGGTCAGCCCAGGCAACCGCGCGACTACTTCCAGCGCTCCAACGACCCTGAGGTATGGGCGCTGCTGGACGATGCAGAGTTCAGGGACGTGCTGGGCGAGTACGGTGGCAGGTATTCCGAGCATCCGGCGCGAAGGGACCCCGGCTGGCGGCCGCCCGACTTCGAGAGGCTGGTGGAAGAGGCGCTGAGGGAGGGCACGACCGAGAACGGTGTTCTTGGGACCAAGATCATGTGGGCCTACTTCCGGGACTTCGTCCGCCTAGCGCGGCGGACGACGGTGCCTGATGTACTTCCCTGCGAGGTGCCAGCCTCCGTTTTGCCCAACCTGCGGCGGTTCGTCTGGATGCATCGTAGGGACACAACCCGCCAGGCCGTCTCCTTGTGGAAGGCGCTCCAGACCCAGCAGTGGCGCAAGGACTCCGACGAGGACATCGGCGGGCAAGGCTTGCGTTTCAGCTTTGCTGCCGTAGACCACTTGAAGCTACGCATCGACGAGCACAACGCTGCCTGGCAGGATTTCTTCGAGGGGTGTGGCGTGGAGCCCATGGAGGTGGTCTACGAGGAGCTCGTCGAGGATTACCGGGGGACGGTGTTATGGCTTCTCGATGGCATCGGGATCTCCGTCCCTGAGAATTTCGCCGTCGCAGAGCCTAAAATGCGGCGGCAGGCTGACGAGCTCTCCGAAGAGTGGGTTCGTCTCTACGACGAGCGCGCTGCCGCGAAAACCGTGCAGAAAGGATAATATTGCCGGACCTTCCGAACATCCTCTACATACACTCCCACGACACCGGGCGGTGGGTCAGGCCCTACGGCTACTCCGTAAGGACGCCCAATATCCAGCGGCTCGCCGAGGAGGGTGTGCTCTTCCGCAAGGCATTCTGCGCCGCCCCCACGTGTTCGGGGAGCCGGGCATGCTTGCTGACCGGGCAGTACGCCCACTCCAACGGGATGGTCGGGCTCGCCCACCGCGGGTTCTCGCTCAAGGATTACAGGCAGCACATCGTCCACACGCTGCGCGATCTCGGGTACTGGTCGGCGCTAATAGGCGAGCAGCACATCTCCAAGAAGCCCGACATCATCGGTTACGACGAGGTGGTCAAGATCAGCACCAGCCACACCGACGACGTCGTGCCCGTGACGCTCGACCTGCTGGAACGCGCCAGCGACAGGCCCTTCTTCCTCTCCGTCGGGTTCTTCGAGACCCACCGCGAGTGGTTCCGTCCGAGTTCACCGAAGAAGGCCAACTACGTCATTCCCCCGCCCAATCTGCCGGACGCGCCCGAGACGCGCCTGGACATGGCCGCGTTCCAGGAGAGCGCCCGCTCGCTCGACAGGGGCATAGGGGCCGTTCTCGACGCCCTCGACGCCGAAGGGCTGGCCGAGGACACGCTCGTTATCTGCACGACCGACCACGGCCTTGCTTTCCCCGGCGCGAAGGCCACCCTTTATGACAGGGGTCTCGGCGTGATGCTCATCCTGCGCGGACCAGGGGGTTTCACGGGCGGAAAGGCGAGCGACGCCCTCGTCTCCCACATAGATCTCTTTCCGACTGTCTGTGATCTCGCCGGTGTCGAGAGGCCGGAGTGGCTGCAGGGCGAGTCCCTCCTCCCGCTCGCGAACGGGGAGGCCGAGGAGGTCAGGGACGCCATCTTCGCCGAGAAGACCTACCACGTCGCCTACGAGCCCGAGCGGTGCGTCCGCACCCACCGCTGGAAGTACATCCGGCGCTTCGGAGAGCGCACCAGGCCCGTCCTGCCGAACACCGACGACGGCCCCAGCAAGGAGTTGCTGCTCTCTTATGGATGGGGAGAGCGTGAGATCCTCCCCGAGCAACTCTACGACCTGGTCATGGATCCCAACGAGGCGCACAACCTCGCCGAAGATCCCAATCACGCAGGAACGCGGGAGGAACTGCGGGAAAAACTTAATGCTTGGATGGTCGAGACGAAAGACCCGCTCCTCGACGGGGACGTGAGTGCGCCGGAAGGTGCCGAGCTCAATGACCCTGACGGGCTCTCCCCCAACGATCCCACGATCATCATGTGAGCAGGGCCGCAAGGGAAATGTAAACTACGGCTATAGACAGTCGGAACGTCGAAAGGAACGTATATGAACGAAAATCGCGGATTCACGTTGTGGTTCACAGGTCTATCCGGATCTGGCAAGACGACCATATCCGAGATAGTCGAGCACGAGTTGCGCGAGAGAGAGCGGCAAGTGGAAGTCCTGGACGGGGACATCGTGAGGACCAACCTGTCCAAAGGCCTCACTTTCTCCAGGGATGATCGCAACGTAAACGTGCTCAGGATCGGCTTCGTGGCGAACTTGCTTACGCGCAACGGGGTGGGTGTGATCGTCAGCGCCATCTCGCCGTACAAAGAGGCGAGGGACCAGGTGCGGCGCAGGATCGTAGACTTCGTCGAGGTCTTCGTCGATGCTCCGCTGGAGGTGTGCGCAGAGAGGGACGTCAAGGGCCTCTACAAGAAGGCCTTCGCAGGGGAGATAGAGCAGTTCACCGGCGTCTCGGACCCTTACGAGCCGCCCAACGCGCCCGATCTCGTCCTCAAGACCGATGAGGAGTCTCCCGAAGAGAGCGCCCGCAGGGTCATAGAGAAGCTCGAGTTCTTCGGGTACCTCTGGCCTCGGGAGGCGGAAGAGACGGAGTACAACTGGAGCTCTCGCTGATAGCGGCATGGGGAAGGCTCAGGCCTTCCCCATGCCGCGCATGTCAGCATTTCGGCACGCTCAGGCTTCGCCTTCGCTTGTCAGCTAGTCAGCTTTTTGGGGATGTAGGAACGATTCTCGTGAACGCTGCCGTGAGAGGATAGGGTTCGGGTGGGGGAGGGAACTGTTCGGGACAGGGTTGCTGTGGTGACCGGGGCGTCGAGCGGTATCGGCGCCGCTGTGGCCAGGGCGCTGAACTCAGAGGGGGCGCGCGTGGCGCTCGCCGCCCGTGGGAAAGGGGCGCTACTGGAGATCCAGGCTGGTCTCGATAGCGGTGCTGGCAAGGAGAGCATGGTAGTGCCGACAGATGTGACAGACCGCGGGCAGGTGCGGTCGCTGGTGGCGGGCGTCGAGGAGGAACTTGGCCCAGTGGAGATCCTCGTCAACTGTGCCGGAGTTATGTACTACACCCTGATGAAGAACCGGCGCGAGGAGGAGTGGGAGCAGACCGTCGAGGTCAATTGCAAAGGTGCGCTCAACTGCATAGGCGCGGTGTTGTCTGGGATGCTGGAGAGAGGACAGGGGCACATCGTCATGATCTCTTCGGACGCTGGACGGAAGGTCTTTCCCGGTCTTGCGGTCTACTCGGCTAGCAAGTTTTTCGTGGAGGCGCTGTCTCAGGGCTTGAGACTGGAGACTGCCGGCTCGGGATTGAAGGTAACGACGATCCAACCAGGCAACGTGGCGACTGACCTCATCTCGATGAGCGAGGATGAGGCGGCGCTGGAGGAGTACGGCCAGCCCGGCGAGAGCAGGGTGCTCGATCCTGAGGACGTGGCCGCGTCGGTGGTTCATGCGCTAGCCCAGCCAGAGCACGTCGCTGTAAACGAGATCCTGATCGAACCCCGCGACGAGCCGGTCTGAGGTAAGCACTTACGAAAGGACGGCAGGTTGATGATCTTCCCCACGCACATCTTACTGGCTACCGACGGTTCTGCGCACGCGGATCTGGCGGCCAAGGTAGCGATAGACCTCGTCCAGAGCACAGGCTCGCGACTGCACGTCGTTGCGGTCGGGCGCACGTTCCCTGCCGCGGTCTACGACGAATATGCGGAGGCGCGACGCGACGATCTCAGGAGGGAGGCCCAGGAGATACTCGACGAACAGGTCCGGAAGATAGAAGAGGCTGGCGGCACCGTCGCGGTCGCCCACCTGAAGATGGATGAAAGAAGGGATGAGGCGATAGTACACCTTGCCGAGGACATCGATGCCGGCATGATAGTGATCGGCAGCCGCGGGTTCGGCGGGATGAAGCGCGCCCTCATGGGGAACGTCGCCGACTCGGTGGTCCGCCACGCCCACTGTCCCGTCCTGGTGGTGCGTCCAACCGGGGGTACCAGCCGGCCTTTCTAGCGCACCCGGCCTTGCCAGGCGGCTTGTCAGCATTTCGGCACGCTCCAGCCTGCGGCTGTCGCTTGTCAGCATTTCAGCTTGATTACTGTTCGGGTGGCGTGGTTCGGAGCTGGTGGTGTGGGGTGAAGAAGGAGCGGTAGGAGAGCGTTCCGACCAGGATCGCGGCGATGGAGACGCTTCCGAGGAGCATGTAGAGTACGACGATCTGGAGCCGCACCGCGTCGAGAGGGTCGGCGCCGGCGATGATCATGCCTACCATCGCGCCCGGCAGGAAGATTATTCCGGTGGTCTTCGTGGCGTCTATGAGGGGGATGAGGGCGTTTTGGAGCGCGGTCCTGAGGATGGGGGCTACGGCCTGGCGGCTCGTGGCCCCGAGGGCGAGGGCCGCCTCGACCTTGAGCCTTTGTTCGGCCACGTCGTCGCGGATACGGGTCATCGTCAGGCTGGCGACGTTCATGGCGTTTCCTATTACCATTCCACCGAGGGGGATCAGGTACCGCGCCGTCGGGGGTACGATCTTTAGCGTGAGCAGCAACCCTAACGTCGCCACGGCCGCCACCCCGACGGCGACGGCCGCCATGAGAAAGGCTCGCGGCACGTTCTCGGCCCTGCGCGCCGAGGTCCAGGCGGCGAAGAGGACCATACCAGCAAGGAGCAGCACGACCGCCCCGATACTCTTCAGCCCGAAGATGAAGTTGATCACGTATCCTATTGTAGCGAGCTGCACGAAGGAGCGGATTACGGCCACGCCGATGTCCTTCTCCAGATCCAACCTCTCGTAAATACTCAGGGCCACCGCCACGGCGACGAGCCCTAGGGTCAAGAGCGCCGATCCCACCGTATGCAAGCTATCCACGTTAGAGCCTACCTGCTATGAATCGCCGCGCCCGCTCTCCCGCATCGGAGAAGAAGTCCTCCCCATCCCATTCCCCCACGCTACTTCCCTCCGCCAGTACGACGACCCGGTCGGCGACGCGCTCAACCTGGGCGAGGTCGTGGCTCACGAAGACCATGGTGAGTCCTAGCCGGGCATTCAGGTCCCTGACGAGTTCCTCGATCCTGCGCCGCGCAGCCTCGTCGAGAGCGCTCGTTGGCTCGTCGAGAAGGAGCGCCTCCGGCTCGAGGGCGAGAGCGCGGGCCATGGTGACGCGCTGCTGCTGACCAACGGAGAGGGACTGCGGATCGCGCCCCGCCAGCGAGGCGTCAAGCCCCACCATCTCGAGCAGCCATCGTGAGTCTATGTCCTTACCAGAGAGGCGCGCCCCGTAGTGGACAGCCTCTTCGACCGAGTCTCCGAAGAGGGTGGGGATCTGGAAGACCATCCCGACCCGCCGCCGCAGCGCGAGCGGGTCCAGAGATCTCGTCGGCTCCCCATCTAGGTAGTTTCTGGTGCGAAAAGAGCCGGTTGAGCTAGGATTCGTTTGCCCGCGAATCTCAACTCAACCGGAGGCTCGAACCCTCATGATAGTCGACCGCTACGATCCCGTGAACCTCTTCGAGTTGGTCCCCAAGCTCAAACTCGAAATGGAACCGGAGCTTGCAAGACTCGATGTGCTCCTCGATGACGATGAACTCTTCTCTCTGGTGAGAGCCGATCTCATCCAGCGCCATCCCAACTCGGGAAGGCTCGGGCGCCATTCCACGCCTGTTGGTGATCCTGAGGATGCTCCTCGTGAAGAAGCTCTACGGGTGGAGCTTTGAAGCGAACAGACCGAGCACTTCATGTGTGATTCGATCGTCTTGAGGCAGTTCTGTCGGCTTTCCTCGAGAGGGCTCCCGACGATACCACCCTCATCCGATGGGCCAATACGATCGGTGCGCCAACCCTTGCTGCTCTCAACGACCGGGCGGTGGAGTTGGCACAGACGCTCAAGGTCACCCGAGGCCGCGGCTAGGACCGACGCCACGGTGGTCGAAACCAACATCCATTATCCCACCGACGACGCCCTCATCGCCGACGGGGTGAGGGTCATAAGCCGACTGGTGGGACGGGCCAAGGATCTCATCCCCAAGGACGTGCGCCAACTGACCAGAGGTGAGCCTTTCAGGAACCGCATCCGTAGCGCCAAGAGATTGGCCCACAAGATCTCCAAGATGGCGCTTGGGCGCACCCAGAGCTAAGCCACTTACCAGGCAGCCTACAGAGGTTGGTCGAGGTAGCCAAGGCCAGCATAAAGCAAGCCGAGCAGGTGCGAAGTATGCTCGAAGATGTACCCTCAGCACCCAAGATCTTGGAAGAGATCTCCCACTAAGCAGGGCTTCTTGAGCGGGTGGTTTCGCAAGCCCATCGGAGGGTGCTTGAGGGCGAGCAGGTTCCGGCCAGGGAG
The DNA here is from genome assembly GCA_963811295.1 of uncultured Rubrobacteraceae bacterium. GTDB lineage: Bacteria > Actinomycetota > Rubrobacteria > Rubrobacterales > Rubrobacteraceae > Rubrobacter_D. The sequence goes on from CAWEQZ010000050.1 coordinate 54,923, forward strand.
AAGCTACTCTCCATCTGAGGAGCACACGGCCGTAATCCGCAGGGGCAAGGCCCGCAAGCAAACCGAGTTCGGAAGGAAGGTGTGGCTCTCCGAGGTGGAAGGGGGCATCGTAAGCGGGTTTCGCATACTGGAAGGCAACGCTGGCGATGAAGCCCAGCTCGAACCGGCCCTCGAGGATCGCCTCAGATTGTTCGGCAAGGTGCCGGAGTTGGTGGCAGCAGACCGCAACGTGCATTCCAAAGAGAACGAACAGATAGCTAAAGAGATGGGGGTAAAGAAGTCTCCAAAGCAGGCAAGAAGAGCACCGAACGCCAGGAGCACGAGCGGCAAAGGTGGTACAAGAGAGCGAGGAGGTTTCGGGCTGGAATAGAAGGGCGCATCAGCGTCATGAAGCGCCGCGAATACCTGGGCCGTTGTCGGGATGAGGGCGAGGAGGGCTTCGGTAGATGGGTGGGCTGGGGGGTCCTGACGGCCAACCTGGATACCATAGCTCAAACATTGGCGGCTCGGTGATACTAGAAGCGGACCATACCCGAGGCCAAAATGGCCAACCGATGCCACTGTTGTTGTTTTCTATTCGCACCAGAACAGGTAGACCTCTCCTGAGGACGGCTCTATGAGGAGGTTGATGGCACGAAGCAGGGTGCTCTTCCCCGCCCCCGAGGGTCCGACGACGGCGGTGATCTCACCGCCGGGTATCCCGGCGTCGACACCTCTCAGGATCTCCACGTCGCCGATCACGTAGCCGAGCCCAGAAATTTCTATCTTGAGAGAGGCCACGAAGGAGAGTCTACCCGCGCGAGAGGGCGCGTTGAGGGCGAGGGGCTCAGGCCTTGAGACGAGCCGTCGTAGCGACCTCTATAAGAGCGTCCATACCATGCCTACGACCGCGCCGACGGGGACCATGAGGTAGATGGGAACTTTGAATCTTTGCAGCACGACGAAGGAGACGACCGCAACGACGAGGGCGAATACGTCTAGCCCCTGCAGAGAGACGCCCTCGGGGAACAGGACCTGCGTGGCGAAGTAGACCGCGAGGTTGGCGATCACGCCCACCACGGCGGCGGTGACTCCGACGAGGATGGCCTTGATCCTCCGGTTGTTGGCCAGAAGCTCTATGTACGGGGCGAGGAAGAAGATGAACAGGAAGCACGGCAGGAACGTCGCGTAGGTGGTAATCAAAGCCCCAAGACTCCCGTAGAGTAGGGGCGCGAAGGGTCCGGGGTCGTTCCAGGCGCCGATAAATCCTACGTACTGGGTGACCATGATGAGTGGCCCCGGCGTGGACTCGGCGAGGCCGAGCCCTTGCACCATCTGGTCGGCCGTGAGCCACCCGTAGTGGTTGACCGCCACGTCGGCGACGTAGCTGAGGACCGCGTAAGCTCCGCCGAAGGTTACAAAGGCGGCCCCCGTAAAGAAAAGGGCCTCCCTGAAGAGCACGTCCTCCACGCCACGCCAGATCCAAACGGCCCCAACCGGCACCGCCCAAAGCACCAAAAACGTAAGGAGGAGCCTCAAATTGCGCAGCATCGAAGGCTGGCCCCCGGATGCAACCCGGTCCACCGCCGACTCTTCTTCCTCGGAAGAAGCATGTCCACCACCCTCGAAAGCCTCGGGCGCCACGTGGCTCAGGACGAGCCCACCGAGGGCGGCGGCTAGCACCACGAGCGGGAAGGGCACGGAGAGGAAAAACAGGGCGACGAACGCCGCGAGTGAGAAGCCTATGAGCAGGTAGTGGTTGAGGGCACGTCTGGCGATCCGCAGCACAGCCTCGACAACGATGGCTATAACCACGGGCTGTATTCCATAGAGTAGCCCCGTGATCGCCGGTACGTCCGAGTGGGCCACGGCCAGGTACGAGAGGAGCCAAAGCACGAAGATGGAGGGGATCACGAAGAAGGAACCTGCCACGATACCCCCCACCGTCCCGTGCAACCTCCACCCGATGTAGGTAGCGACCTGCTGGGCCTCAGGACCGGGCAACAACATACAGAAGTTGAGCGTCCTCAAGTACTGGCCCTCAGAGACCCACCGTTTCCTATCGACCAACTCGCGGTGCATGATCGCGATCTGGCCCGCAGGCCCCCCGAAGTTGATGAAACCAAGCTTCACCCAGAACCAGAAAGCCTCCCAGAAGCCGACCGGTTTGGTCCCAGTCCCCTCTTGCGCCCGCTCTCTGCCCACATCATCTCCACTTATCGAGTGAACAATGGCGCGAGCCTAACCACGGTCGTCTTGGAAGTCAAGGATCAGGCAACAGAGCCGAAATGCTGACTAGCTGACAAGCGCACGACGGGGCGCGTGCCGAGAAGCTAATGATGTATCCAGGCTTCGGGGTCGCTGGTGAGCTTCGTGATCGAGGAGGGGAGCTTTCCGTTGACGATATCGGCGAGGGTTACGGACTCGAGGACGGCGCGCAGGTTGGCGCGCACCGCGATCCAGACGTCCTTCAGGTTCTCGGCTGCGCCCTGGTACTCGACCGCCTCGGGCCACTCGCCCCTGACGTTGGCGAGGGGTCCTTCGACGGCGCGGATGATGGCGGCGAGGGTGATCTCCTCCGCCGGCAACGCGAGCCAGTAGCCGCCAGAGGCGCCACGCCTGGTACGGACTATCCCCGAGCGTTTGAGGTCGTGCAGGATGTTCTCCATGAACTTCTTGGGGATGCCCTGGGTCTCCGAGATCCAATCCCCCTTTATGGGGCCAGCGTCCTCGGTCGCAGCCAGTGCCAGTTCGGAAGCCGCCCTTAGCGCGTAGTCGGTCTTGGCCGAAACCTGCAAGCTACCTCACGCTCCCTGGCGTGCCATATCCACCGGCTTCAACCTTCATCGTCGCCCTCTCTCTCGCCCTGGTCAGGCACGTAGACGAACCAGTAAGACCCTATGAGTATCCCCAGGAAGAATACCAGCGCCCCCGCGAACTGCAGGTACTCCGTCGCCATCCAACCTCCTCTTTGTCAGACGCCCCGCCACACAATTCTACGATAGCAGCGCCGACTTCGCCGCCCGGCCCTGGTTCGAGTTCATGATGCCTCCTGCGGAGACCGAATTATTTTTCCCTGGCCGTCCTTTCCGCTGGCCGCGCCAGGTACTGGACGTAACCGCGCGGGTTGCGTTCTGCCTCTTCGGCCAGCTCTCTGGCCCGCCACTCGGCCTGCTCCAGCGTCGCGTAGCGGGCCACCACTATCTTCCCGAAGAGCGTCACCGCCACCACCTCGAAGCGTTCCTCTTCCACACGGCTCCAGTCTTGACCCCCTTTCATTCTGCCTGCTAAGATCGCCTTTGGCAACGCTTTCCGGGAGAGGGAGTACAGGCTGATCGGGGCCGTATGCGTGACGGACCCTGCACCCGACTTATAGAGGAGACGAGATGCTAGAAGGACTTGTCCAGGACTTCCAACTCACCCTTCCCTACTTTCTACGCCGGGCCGAGCAACTCTATGGGCACCGCGAGATCGTCACCCGCCGTCCCGACAAGTCTTTCCACAGACACACCTACGCCGACTTCGTCTCCCGTGCCAAGAAGCTCGCCGTAGCCCTGGGGAGCCTCGGCCTGGAGCCGGGGGACAGGGTGGGCACGCTCGGCTGGAACACCTACCAGCACCTGGAAGCGTACTTCGGCGTACCTTCGTCAGGACTCGTGTTGCACACCCTAAATCCCAGGCTGCACGAGGACGACCTGGCCTACATCGCAGGCCACGCCGATGACAGGGTCATGCTCATCGACGAGACCCTGGTGCCCGTCTTCGAGAAGTTCAGGGCGCGTACGAACGTCGAGCATGCCGTGGTCGTGACGGAGGGCGGAGATGTGCCGGACGGTATGGTCTCCTACGAGGATTTGATCGGGGACTCCGACGAGGCCGACTTCGAGTACCCCGACTTCGACGAGAACCAGGCGGCGGCGATGTGTTACACCTCGGGGACGACAGGACGTCCCAAGGGTGCCCTCTACTCCCACCGCTCGACGGTACTCCACTCCATGATGGTGGCGATGGGCAACACGTTCGCGCTCTCCGAGGCCGACTGCGTGCTGCCCGTGGTCCCCATGTTCCACGTCAACGCCTGGGGCCTGCCCTTCGCCTCCGTCCTCGTCGGAGCCAAGCTTATGATGCCTGGCCCGCATCTGGACACTGCAAGTCTTCTCGAAGACCTGGAGCAAGAAGAGGTGACGCTCACGGCCGGTGTCCCGACCGTCTTCCTCGCTGTTTTGCAGGCTCTGGATGCGGAGCCAGAGAAGTACGACCTGTCGAAGCTGCGGACGATGGTCATCGGGGGGTCTGCGGCGCCCAAGGGCGTCATAAGAGACTACAAGGAGCGGCATGGGATCGGGTCCTCCACGCCTGGGGCATGACGGAGATGAGCCCCATCGGGACCGTGGCCAACCTGACGACCGAGATGAAGAAGCTCCCCGAAGAGGAGCAGCTCGAGTACGAGGCCAAGCAAGGTTACCCAGTGCCATTCGTGGAGATACGCGCCCGCGGCGCCGAGGGCTTTGTGCCGTGGGACGGGGAGTCCATGGGCGAGCTCGAAGTCCGCGGTCCCTGGGTCGCGAGTTCTTACTACGAGGCGCCGGAGGGCGACGACAAGTTTACCGACGACGGTTGGTTCAAGACGGGGGACGTCGTCACCATTGACCGTTTCGGGTTTATCAAGATCACCGACCGCAGCAAAGACCTCATAAAGAGCGGGGGGGAGTGGATCTCCTCGGTCGAGCTGGAGAACGCGCTTATGGCCCACCCTGCGGTCTCCCAGGCCTGCGTAATCGCCATCCCGCACGAAATGTGGGACGAGAGGCCCCTGGCCGCTATCGTCCTCAAGGAAGGCGAGAGCGCGACGGAGGACGAACTGCACACCCACCTGGAAGTGGATTTCGCCAGGTTCTGGTTGCCCGACGCCTACGAGTTCGTAGAGGCCATCCCGATGACCGCAACGGGCAAGTTCCAGAAGTTGAAGCTGCGCGAGCAGTTCGAAGGCTACACGTCCCCGAAGAGCTAGCGTGAAGGTCATAGGGGCCGGCTTCGGCCGGACCGGCACGATGTCGCTGAAGGTCGCGCTCGAGACCCTGGGCTTCGACCCTTGCTACCACATGACCGAGGTCTTCGCACACCCGGATCATGCGGGGTTCTGGATCTCCGCCTGGCGAGGAGAACGGGCAGATTGGGATGGGATCCTCAGAGAATATGAGGCGGCCGTGGACTGGCCGGCCTGCACTTTCTACGAGGAACTCATGGAGCGCCATCCCGACGCGAAGGTGATCCTGAGCGTCCGCGACCCCGAACGCTGGTACGAGAGCGTAAAGAACACCATCTACGAGCTGAGCGTGGTCATTCCCCGCCACCCCATCTACCGCATCGGCTACAAGCTCGTCAGCTTCTTCGTTTTCCGCGGGCCAGGAATCGTCGACCTGGCGGGCGAGATCATCTGGCAGGGCACCTTCCACGGCCGCTTCGAGGATAAGACCTATGCCATAGGGGTCTTCGAGCGCCACAACGCGGAGGTCCAGCGGCGCGTTCCCGAGGACAGGCTGCTCGTCTACGAGGTAAAGTCAGGCTGGGAACCCCTGTGCGAGTTCCTCGGGGTCGAAGAGCCAGACGAACCATTCCCCCGCGCGAACGACACGGCGGAGATGCGGCGCCGTATAAGAGGAGTGAAGGCGCTCTCCTTCGTCGCGCCGGTAGCGCTTCTCGTCTTGCTGATTACTGTGCTCGTCCTGCTTTGGTCCTCGGCTCCCCTCAACTCCCGGCGTGCGCGGAGGCTGCGAAGCTAGGCGCGGGACGTTCGACGATGGGCCAGTGCAGGCCTGCGGCCACGATGGCGAGGACGATGCCGGCCCACCAGATCGGCATGAAAGAGCCGGTTTGCTCGAAGGCGAGTCCGCCGAGCCACACCCCGAGGAACGCACCGACCTGGTGGCTGAGGAAGACGATCCCGAAGAGCGTCCCCAGATACCTCGTCCCGAACATCACGGCGACGAGCCCTGAGGTCAGCGGCACCGTCGAGAGCCACAGAACCCCTATCGCGGCCGCAAAGGCGAGCACCACCGCCGGGGTCGGAGGCAGTGTAATGAAAACCGCTATAACGACGGCCCTGGCGAGGTAGATCCCGGCGAGGAGGCGACGTTTGCTGTAACGTGCGCCCAGAACTCCCGAGCCGTACGACCCCACGATGTTGAACAGCCCGATAAGCGCCAGGGCCCACGCCGCCACCGAGGGCCCTGCGGTGTGCATACCCCCGTGCGAGTGCCCCGCGACAGAGGTGATGTGCGCCGGCAGGTGTGTGGTAATGAACGCCACGTGGAAACCGCACACGAAGAATCCCGCAACGAGCAGCAGGTAGCTGCCATGCCCAAAAGCCTGCTGAACCGCGTCACGGGCGGGCAAAGCAGGCTCCTCCATGCCCTGCCGGCCTCCCCCGCCACCCTTGAGAGCCACGGCGAGCGCGGGAACGACCACCATGCAACTAGCGAGCAGCAGGAGCGCGACCTGCCAACCGTAGTCCACCAGGAACGCCTGACCCACCGGCGCGAACACGAACTGCCCGAGTGAACCTGCAGCGGTCGCGAGGCCCATGGCCTGCGAGCTCTTGTCGGGGGAAACAAGCCGTCCCAGAGCGGCGATGACGATGGTGAACGAGGCACCGGAAAGCCCGAGGCCAACGAGTACGCCGGCCGTCAGGTTGAAGGCGAGCGGCGTGGGGCTTACGGCCATGAGTGCGACGCCTGCGGCGTAGACAACGCCACCGACGGCGAGTATGCGGGCCGAACCGTAGCGGTCGGCTACGGCCCCCGCGAACGGTTGTCCCAGGCCCCAGACTATGTTCTGTATCGCAATGGCGAGGGCGAATACCTCCGGCGACCAGCCGCGTCCCTCGCTAATCGGCGTGGCAAACAGGCCGAAGCTCGTCCTCAAACCGTACGTGATGAGGGCGATCAAACACCCGCACCCCACGACGAATGCTGTAGACTTCCACCATCCCGACTTCCCGGCTACCAAACTCCTGCCTCCTCGAACTGACCTACGTTCGTCACTATGGACTATACTAGAACGAATCGGTCAAATACAAGAGGAGTTGCGCCATAGACTGAGATCCTGATCCGGGGTTCGGGTAGACTCCAGGAAGTCTGCGTTCGACTATGAAGGGAAGGAGGTTTTGGACGTAACACCAGGGGTCTTGATCCAGCGGGACGTCCCCGCGAAGATGCGCGACGGCGCGACCCTGATGTCCAACGTCTACAGGCCAGCCGGCGGCGGTGGGTATCCCGTTCTCCTGACACGCCTACCTTACGGCAAGGACCTCCCATCTGGCGCGTCGGTCCTCGACCCCGTAACGGCCGCGGAGGCCGGCTACATCGTCGTCGTGCAGGACGTACGCGGACGTTACCGTTCGGAAGGGAAGTTCATCCCTTTCGTCAAGGAGTACGAGGATGGCTACGATACCGTGGAGTGGGCAGCGAAGCTCCCTGGTTCCGACGGGTCGGTCGGCATGTACGGCCTCTCCTACTTCGGCAAAACCCAGTGGCACGCCGCCGTCATGGGACCGCCCTCGCTGAAGAGCATGGTCCCAGGCCTCACCTGGGGCAACCACTTAAACGGCGTCCAGATGCGCGGCGGCGTTCAGGAGCTCGGCCTGATGCAATACTGGGCGCAGACGGCTCTCACCCTCGACCTCCTCTTTCGCAAGTACGCCGGCGACCGCGAACGCATCGGGGAGAAGCTCCCCGAGGTGATCCAAACCATAGACACCCTCCTGGCAGGCGGCGGCTACGACGTACTGCCGCTCACCGAACTCCCGAACCCGGACGAGCTGGTCCCTTTTGTGGAGGGAGGCTTCGGACGCGGCGTGCACCACGAGGACTGGGAGTACCTCAACATCGAGGGCAAGTACGAAAACGTAGACACGCCAACCTTCCACATCGGCGGCTGGTACGACTGCTTTATCGGGGAGACGCTCCGCCAGTACGAGGCGATGAAGGAACGCTCTCGCGAGGCAGGGCTACGTCCGCCACACCTCCTGGTCGGCCCGTGGACGCACGGGGATTTCGGCAGCACGTTTGGGGAGCTAGACTTCGGCATCGGGAGCTCGGGTATGTTCCTGGACTACAGGGGCGACCTGACAGACGCCCACCTCCGCTGGTTCGACGCCACCATAAAGGGAGACGAGGACGCCCTCGAAGGTACGCTCCCCGTGCGGGTCTTCGTCATGGGAGAAAACCGCTGGCGCGCCTACGAGGAGTGGCCGCCTCCAGGGTCGCATACAGAGGAGTGGTACCTGCGCTCCGGCGGCTCGTTGCGCCGCGGACCGGGTGGAGCCGGTGACGAGCCTGAGCGCTTCGTCTACGATCCCGAGGACCCTGTCCCGACGGTGGGTGGTCCCGTGCTAATGGCTGCCCTTCACGGCTCGGGGCCGAGGGATCAACGATCAATTGAGAGCAGGCCCGACGTGCTCGTCTACACGAGCCCGACGCTGGAGCGTCCTCTTACGGTCCTCGGTTCGGTCTACGTCACGCTCTTCGCGGCCTCCTCAGCCCCCGACACGGACTTCGTGGCGCGGCTAGTCGACGTCTACCCTGACGGACGGGCTATCTGCGTCGCTGATGGCATCCTGCGGGCGAGCGCCAGGGAGAGCTACCCTGCGGCTGGCGTTGTCACGCCCGTGGCGCCCTCCCCCATCGAGTCCGGTGAGACCTACGAGTACGTCATAGACCTTTGGGCAACGGGCATCACCTTCCTCCCGAGGCACAGGATACGGGTGGAGATCACATCCAGCTCCCATCCCCGCTGGGAGCGCAACCTCAACACGGGCGAGAGCACTCTGGAATCCTCCCGCACCGAGGTGGCCCACCAGACCATCTTTCACGACGCTGGGCGGCGGAGCAGGGTAACCCTGACCGTAGTAGAAAGGTAGAGGGATGAACGTCTCGAAAGCGGTTCTGATCACCGGCTGTTCCTCAGGCATTGGATGGGCCACCGCCGAACGCCTCGTGGACGTGGGCTGGAGGGTCTACGCCACGGCCCGCAATGTCGAGAAGATAGCTCCGCTCGAACGGCGTGGCTGCAACCTCCTACCCCTCGACGTGACCGACGAGGAATCGATGATCTCGGCGGTCGATGAGGTCGAACGACGGGAGGGGGCCGTCGGGGTGCTCGTCAACAACGCTGGTTACAGCCAGTCTGGGGCTGTGGAGGCTGTGCCGATGGAGAAGGTTCGACGGCAGTTCGAGACGAACGTCTTCGGGTTAGCGCGGATGTGCCAGCTCGTGTTGCCGGGGATGCGGCGGCAGGGGTACGGCAGGATCGTCAACGTCTCCTCCATGGGCGGGAAGCTGACGTTCCCCGGCGCCGGCTACTACCACGCGACCAAGCACGCCGTCGAGGCGCTGAGCGATGCCCTGCGCTTCGAAATACAGGGCTTCGGCGTCGAGGTCTCCGTCATAGAGCCAGGACTCATCAGGACCGGCTTCGCAGAGACCGCCGTCGGCTCGATGGACGGCCCTCACGGACAGAACCCGTACGCAGGCTTCGATGAAGCCGTCGCGAGGGCGACGGCGGAGAACTACGAGCGGGGACCTATCTCAAGACTGAGCAGTGGACCAGAGGCGGTCGCCGAGGCCATAGAGCAGGCGATCTCAGCCCGCAGCCCCAGGAGCCGCTACGCCGTTACACCTTCGGCGCACCTGTTTATGGGACTCAGGCGTCTCCTGCCGGACAGGGCCTGGGATGCTCTGTTGAGAGCAGGCCCTTATTACCAACCAGGCCGAAAGCCCCGGAGATGATCGGACTGCCGTCTTCGTCCAGTTCGACGCGCAAGCCCATGCGCTTGTATAGCGCGTGGCGCTATTTGGGCTGTATATGTATAGAACTAAGTAGATACATAAATATTTTCTATTCAATACTTATCATAGTCATGTCTGAAGCCTATAATGAACGGGTGAACGAGACACCGCACTAGGGAGATGCGCATGGACCAATCGATGGACGCGCTGTCACAGATCATAAAGAGCGAGCGCGCCATACGTGGCTGGTCGCAGGGCGAGCTTGCCGAGCGATCCGGGGTGAGCCGCAAGACGATTTCCGACATCGAGAACGGTTCTCTGAAGCGCGCTCCGCAGCTACGCACCGTTCACAAGCTGCTCTGGGTATTGCCAACGGAAGCGCCGCCACCCGACGCGAAGTCGCCCGAAGAAGCGTGGGAAGAGATCAAGGGATTCGTGGACCTGCTGAATAAGACGTTCGAAAGTGGTACGACCGATCTGGTAGCCACGTGCAGCGTCCTGGGCTTGCGCATCGTTCGCGTGCTGGAAGAGAACGCACCCACCGCCCTGTTTCTCCATCAGGAGCAGACAGAGTACGCAATCCGCAGGGCTATCTCTCGCGACTACCTCGAGCCGAATGACGAACTCGCTGAGTAGAGGATGGTGTATCAAATAGCGATATATCTGCGGATGACATAGTGCTGCCGGTGAAGGCGGACAAGGCCACCGCTCACGGCGCAAGGCGTCCACGACGCGACCGCAGACCCGGAGCGGGTTGCAGAGTTCTGGCGGTGCTACCCAGCGGCGGGCCTGGCGATGCGCACGGGACCATACTGTCTCCTGACGGCAAGCTGGCCGATTTACCGGAGTGGATACCGGAAGCGCTGGTTGAGCATCAGCACGAAGATGCATGCAGCGCCGCAATCGTAACTGAGGATGTTTACGGACTACCCACCTTACGGGGCATCCGCAGGAGGACGCTGTTCAAGTGGCGTGCTCATTCTGGGCACGGGGAGCCGACTACCCCACAATCGCCGCAACTCTTTCAGCCATTAATGCCAACAGAAGCTCACCGCCGCTGGAGCACACGGAGATAGACGGCATCGTGTAAAGCGTTTGCCGTTACGCTTCAGGTACCGCAGCGCCGCACGTTAACCGTGATGTTCACGCTGAGTTAGACATCTTCGCGCTGGTCGTCTACGGCGCTGAGTGGGAAGGCTGGCAAGACGGACAGGGATGTAGGCCAGCAAGACACAGCTTATGGGCTGGCTGGGCGCGATTGGATCGACGGGTATATTGGGTATCGTTCTTTATCATCGTGCTGAAGCGCAGCTCGGCAAGTTTTGCAAGTTGGTATCGTTCTGTAGAAAACCACATATCCGCAACCGGGGAGGTAGAAGGTGCGCATAGAGGAGAATACATTTCTAGTGGCCGGCGGTGGCTCCGGTCTTGGTGAAGCCACAGCCCGCATGCTCGTCGATTCGGGAGCCCGGGTCGTGGTCGCCGATCTAAAGGGCGAGGCTCCAGAAGGCGGCCGCTTTGTCGAGACCGATGTCACCGACGAGGGCAGTGTGCGGGCAGCCGTGAACGCTGCTCTGGAGGTGGGAGGGCTACGCGGCGCCTTAAACTGCGCCGGGGTCGCCAGCGCGGAGAAGGTCCTCGGAAGAGAAGGACCGCACTCGCTCGATTCCTTCGCGAAGGTCGTGCAGGTCAACCTCATCGGCACCTTCAACGTCATCAGGCTCGCCGCCGAGGCCATGGTCAGCAGTGATCCATCGGAGAGCGGAGAGCGCGGCGTCATCGTCAACACGGCCAGCGTGGCCGCTTTCGACGGCCAGATCGGGCAGGTAGCCTACGCCGCGTCCAAAGGCGGCGTCGTCGCTCTGACCCTCCCCATCGCGCGCGAGCTCGCCAGTAGCGGCATCCGCGTTATGACCATCGCTCCCGGCATCTTCGACACCCCGATGATGGCCGGCCTGCCAGAAGATGCCCGCGACTCTCTGGGCAAACAGGTCCCTTTCCCCTCGCGGCTCGGTAAACCTGAGGAGTATGCGCATCTCGTCAAGCACATCATCGAGAACGAGATGCTCAACGGCGAGGTCATCAGGCTCGACGGTGCGATCCGGATGGCTCCGAGGTAGTCTGCGACGGGGCTTTTACGGGTGTTAGCTCGACGTGCATCGTTTTGTTGCCCCTGAGGCGATGGACCAGTGGGACAAGGAGGCCATGCAGGACAGGATACTTGCTGGCGAGCAGCCTTCCTGCGCGGGCCGAATCCTCGCCCTTCAGCACCCTGGCGCGGGCCCTTATCGGTGGCGCTGTCGGTTTGCCACGGGCCGTGGAAGGGGCGAACTGGACTTTGGGGTTATTGCGGATGCGCCTCAGCTTCCACGCCGTGTCCCAGGTACGGAAGTAGGCGAGATCCCCCTCCACCGCGATGTTGACCGCGGTCCCGACCGGTGTGCCGTCGCGCTTGTACGTGGTCAGCAGGACCGCCCACTGCCCGACTAACGGTTCTAGGGTCTGCGTCGCACCATTCATCGTCCGGTTACCTCCTTGCCCGTAGCCATCCGCCGGCGCATGAAGTCTTCCCGGCGGATCTTTCCGTAAGCATGATCCAGGCACACCAGCGGTCTGTTCCGGCCGAAGACCTCAGCTCGCCACGACCCGACCTCCGAAAATAGCTCCTGTGCGCTCTGCTCTCCACGTCGCTCTACGAATAAGACGAAAAGGATTGGCCCAGCGTGACAAGAGTAAGCTAGGCAGGGTCCGTCTTACGGGTGAGTGGTCAGGTACCCTTTCGAACTACATCGAGAGCCGTAGAGTAGACGTTCAACGGGCGATTGTCATCCATGGGCACGACCGTTACGTCGGCGCCGCGCCCGGCGACCACGGCGAAGGCTGGATCGTTGGTGTCCATCACCACGACCGTGGGTACGCCGGCGGTGATCGCAGCCCCCGCGAAACCGTGGTCGGCGATTACCAGGTCGACCGCTTCTGTTTGCTGCAGCACATCCCTCATAGGCTGCGGGTCGTGGGTGTGAAACAGGCTGGCCCCGTCACCGAGGGTGGCTACCGACTCCGCCCAGTCCAGAGATACTCCGCGCTCGTAGCGTCCGCGCGTCTCGACGGTGAGGACGTCTCCGCCTAGCTCTTTCGCCCACCTGGAGAGTCCGAGGTAGTAGAGGATCATGGCTCCAGGATGCCCTGTGGCGAAGATCAATCGCCCACCCGATCCGGCGACGTCCCCTATCCGCTCTCCCGTTGCGACAAGTCCTGCGGCTGTGCGCGCCGGGTCTATGCATCCCCGCTTCGGATTCTCCTCACGGTCCGGCGGATTGCCGATCTGGAAGGCAACGGCGTCATAGGCCTCCTCGAAACCCACGTCCTGAAGCAGATCCTCCATCCCGAACGTATTGGACTCGTCGTGCTCGACGAGCAGCTCTATCTTGTACAGGTTGTTCTCGGCGCCGTGGGAGGTACAAGTGCCTGCCACTCCGGATTCGGAGAGCCGGTACGCGTGCTGTTCGAGAAGTGGGTTCACGGAGCCTGAGTTTAGCAGAGCGCGCCCACCGCGAGTGAGCGTTGGGATCGCTATCTGCTGACCCTAGCAGCTCCTTCCAGGATGGCAGCGGTTGCTAGCCGCGCTCACTCAGTTTGTCGTGCGCGTCGTAGCATGCTCCTTGGCCCACTCGAGGGCGTAGTCAGCCACCGCCTCCCAGCCTTCGCCACCAATAACGCTGTAGTGGGAACGCCCCGGAAACTCCTTGTAGTCGGTGATCGTCTTGGCGTGGCGGTAATGCTTGACGTTGGACTGGTTTACAGATGGAGGCATGAGGTTGTCCTCCCCACCCGCTATGAACAGCAAAGGCGCCCGATCCTCGTTCCTGAAGTCGACGTAGGTCTCCTGGTGGCCCGGCGTGAAGTTAGCCAGCGGTCCGGCCCATACCAGCCTGCCCGAGGCGGGGATGTGGTAGCGCTCGTAGACCTCGTCGGACTCCTCCCGTGAGAGGGTATTGGTGAAGGCGTAGTGAAACTGCTCGGGGGTAAAGCCTACGGCCTTGTGGCGGTTGGCTGGGTTCTTGAGGAATCTTATCTGCGAGACAGGAACCACCCTGATGCCCTCTGCTGACACGGAGTCTATGGCCACGCCAGCGGCCCCACGGTGGGTAGCCAAAGAGACCGCCTCAGAACTCGGCTACCGTTACCCCGACATCGCCGATGAGCGCGTGACGGCCTGGATCTCGTCTCCCTTCGAGTAATCGGAGCGCCTGCTCGGACGCAGCCGAGGATGAGATGCCTTTTGTACGTGTTCTCCTATTCAGGGCTGCTCCTGTTCCAACATGAGGAGCTTGCCCTCAATGGCCAATCGGTAGCCTGGATCGACAGCAGCTTCTCAATGGAGCACATCATGACTATAGATCTTTTTGCAGAGATCAGTAATGCGACCGGGCGTCCAGGAGCTCCAGCGCGACGGAACGCGCCACTCCGAGAGGCTCGCCACTGCGACGCATCGCCGCCGTCGCGGCGGCGCCTTCGAGCAACAATAGCAATCGCTCCGCCAAGGCCTCGGGCTCATCGAAACCCGCCTCTTTCGCCAGAGCGGCCATATGTTCTCTGACTCCCTCCTTATGCCGCTGTGCAACGATGCGAGCCGGGTGGTCCGGATCGGGGATCTCTGCTGCGGCGTTGGCGAACGCACAGCCCCGAAAATCTTCTCCCACCAGCCATTCCTCGTAAGCTCCAAAGACCGCCAGGAGCTTCTCCCTGGGATCCGCCACACCTTCGGTCTGCTCTTGCAAATACACTCTCCACCTCTCGTCCCGGCGACGGAGGTACTCGGCCACGAGTTCGGCTTTACCCCCGAAGCGGTTGTAGAGGGTCCTCTTTGAGACTCCTGCCTTCGACGAGATGGTGTCCACGCCAACAGCCCTTATGCCTTCCCTATAAAAGAGATCCGAAGCTGCCTCCAAGAGCCGTTCCGCCCCTGGCCTCCTCCTGGTAGCACGCTTCTCTTCGCTCGTACTCTGTTCCATCGTCCAATCCTCGAAGTTTTCTTCCCGACCTCTTGATTATACAGGTCTGTGTACTTATACTTCGTCCATAAATTATACAGGTCTGTGTAGTTTAGTGTAGTGGAAGTGGTAGCGTCGGTAGTGTGAGGAGGCAGCGGAGGTGTATAGGAAACTGGCTCGGATTATGGAGTGGTTCATCGGGTTTGTGCGTGAGGTGGATCGTGGCATCGTCGTAGGACGCGGGTACGCGCCGGTCGGAAAGAGAACTAGGGGGATGCGGCGTGCGTCCCGCGTTCGTCGGGGTGTGGGTTGCGGACGGCGGAGGTCGGGTGGCCGGATCCGGACCCACCGGGTGGGAAGACGGGGCGCTGGTGGGTGATCCTGAGCGTCCTGCGGACGTGGGGGGACGCGGTGGGGAGGAGACGATCGCCTGGCTGGTGGCGCCGGGGCTGGCCTTGATCGCGGTCACCTACGGACTCGCCCGTTTCGCTTACGGCCTCTTTCTGCCGGACATGCGCGAGGCGTTCGACCTGTCCCCTTCTTTGCTGGGGCTGATCGGCGCGGGTTCCTACCTCGCTTACTGCGTTGCGGTAGTCATCTCGCTGGTCTACACGTCGAGGACGGGGCCTCGCCTGATGGCGGTTGGCGCGGGCGCGGTGGCGGTCGCGGGCATGGCTGTCGTGGCTGGCTCGCCGGTGGCGTGGGTATTGGCTCTGGGGATACTGGTTGCCGGCAGCAGTACGGGGCTCGTCTCTCCGCCGATGGCGGAGGCCGTCGCGCGTTCGATCCGGCATAGCCTTCAGGACAGGGCCAACACCCTTATCAACTGCGGCACGAGCGTGGGGGTCGCGCTCTCCGGACCGGCGGCGTTGCTCATGACCGGGCAGTGGAGACTGGCGTGGACGACGTTCGCGCTCGTGGGACTCGCCGTCCTGGCGTGGAACGCCGCCGTGATGCCTCGCAAAGCCGTGCAAGACGATGCCGAGGCAGGCGACAGTTCGGGGAGAACGCGCCTGTCCTTCTCCTACCTGATCGGTGCTCGCGTGCGCTCGCGTTCTTTGCCGCTCTTCGCCGCCGCCTTCGGCGTGGGCTTCGCCAGCGCCGTGTATTGGACTTTTTCGCGCGAGATCGTGGTGCAAGCGGGTGGTCTGGGCCAGGCGGGATCCACTCTTTTCTGGACGGTCATCGGGATCTCCGGGCTCGCCGGTGGTGCAGCGGGCGATCTGGTGCGGCGCTTCGGGCTCACGCCCGTTTTGCGCGGCGGGCTCGTTTCGATGGCCGCTTCGATGGTGCTGCTCGCCCTCGCCCCGAGCATACTCCCTCTGGCTTATGCCAGCGCAGCACTATTCGGTTCGACCTACATCATGCTCACCGGCGTAATCCTGGTATGGTCGGTCGGCGTCTTCCGAGAGAGACCGGCCGCCGGGCTCGGAGCCGGATTTCTCCTGATCGCGGTAGGACAGATGATCGGTTCTCCCGTATCCGGAGTCCTGGCGGGTACGACGAGTCCTGCGATCGCCTTCTTCTCGTTCGCCGTTGCGGCTGTGCTTACCGCTTGCGTGAACCCGCATCCCGAAGACACCGGAGCATCTGCTACCGTCTCAGACACGTAGACATAGTCGACCCCAATAAGGATTCTGCCCACTCCAGACAGCGCACCCGCCTCGAAGAGGTTCAGATCCTCTGGTGACCTCCTTTCCAGGGTGTGAGTACCTCCAATCACGCCTCGACCATGGGATTTGTACACCTATCGTATCTCTGTATACATACTCTGACTCTGCATACTGGTAAGAATAGTATTTCCGGTCTGGAAAGGGAAAGGAGAGGTTTCGATGCGAGCGCTACTGGGCGCTTCGCTGTGCAGTTGCCGCCACATCATGCGGGCCGGAGACGACGAGGGGTTCTTTGAGGTAGCCCTTCGGCATCCAACTAGCCACCAAAGGGGTGGGGAAGGAGGCTATTTCTTTGATGGATAGACCATGGTTCGAACGTGAGACCGGCGCCTTGATGCTCGACGAATACGTCGTCGAGATGGAATCTTACCGAAGGATAGTCGAAGACGAGATAATCACCGATGCCGAGCTCATCGAACAAACCCAGAGAGTAACTTCGCTTCTGCAGCAGCTGGAGGAGACGCTCTCGCTGGAGGCCAAAGCCATCGCCACCGAGGCGTTGGGCGAGTTGGCGGTGCTCAACGCACTGCAAGTCAGACGCCTGCAGGCTGCCTCGATGCTAGCGCAGTAACGCAGATCGCAGAGACGACACTGACAGTCGGACCGCCATAAGCCACAGCCGCATGGACTGAAAGGAGGCACTCGGGATGGGGACTTTCAATTCTTCCAAGACCGTTCCCTACGTTGTTGAGGACCTCGCTCCTGTTGCTCAGGAAGTGATGGCTCACTTCGAGAGCCAAGACTACGAGGTGACCGAGGCTCACATCCCCACGGGAGGGGTGCAGGTCAGCATACGCAGGGGAGGGATCTTCAAGGCCATAATAGGTATGAAGACCGCCCTAAACATAAAGATAGAGCCGCAATCAAACGGGACCAGGATAGAGGCAGGCGTAGGGATCTTCGGCCAGCAGGCCATTCCTACGGCTATCACCTTGCTCGTTTTCTGGCCGGTGCTTGTCGCCCAGGTATGGAACATGGCCCAAGAGGCCAAGTTAGACGAGGAGGCTTTGGGCGTCGTCGAAGAGAGCCTGAAATCTCATTCACCAGCACCAAGCGAGGCGGCTGCAGAGTAGATACCCCTGAATACGGGACGGCGTCTTGGTTCAGGACGCCGTCCTGACCTTACAAACTCCGCGACCATAACCCGAACATAGTAGTCCGTAAGGCGCGGGATCTGTACCCTCGTCGTCCGCACCCGAAAATGGCCTGCGTCCGCTACTGTCCGGATGGGAATGTCCGGGGCGGGCACGTCGTCAACATATCCAGCGTCGCAGGCCGCCAGACGCGTCCGGGGAGCGGCGTCTACTCGGGGACGAAGTTCGCCGTCAACGCCATCTCCGAGGCCCTGCGGCAGGAGTTGATCGAGGACAAGATCCGGGTGACGATGGTGGAGCCGGGGGCCGTAGAGACGGAGCTTGCCACCCACATCACCGACGAGGAAGCCCAGCAGGGGGTCCAGGCCCTTCATCAGCTCGACATACTCCAGGCCGAGGATGAAGCTTCCGCCGTGGCCACTGCGTCCCAGGCCCGAGCGGGTGAGCATCAACGAGATCATGATCCGGCCGACCGAGCAAGCCTACTAGCAGCGGGAGACTGCCATTTTGCTGGCGGGATCCCTGCTCTTACTCTTGGGGCTGGTCGGCGTGGCCTATGGCATCTACGCGCTCGTGCGAGGCGGGCGAGACCAGGAAGGAGGCGGCCTGGGTCCCATCCCCGCCTGCGCGGGCGAGAGGCCGTTGGAGCCTTCGAGCAGAAGGGGAGCCAGAAAGAGACTTCCTATGTTGGCGAACTGCGCGAGAAATCCCACGAAGATGGCGGCGAGGAAGGTGGAGCTGGCGAAGAGGCAGGGGGCGACGAAGGGTTCGCGGGCGGTGCGGATGTGCCACGTGAAGGCGACCGCTGCAAGGATGGCGAGGATTATGCCCATCCACACCGTAGGGGAAGCAAGCCCTGCCGTCTCCGCCTCGGTGACGCTGAGCAGCGCGAGTCGGCGGCGGCGGCGAGCAGCAAACCGCCGGGGAGGTCCAGCGTGCGCAGGGAGCCGCCACCGTTCTCGGAGACCATGTGCGGAAGGGTGTAGAGGGCGCCCGCGAGTATGCACAGGGTGAGTACGAGCGTCGTAACGAACAGCCATTGCCAGCCCGCGAAGCCCGCTATAACGCCTCCGAGAACCGGGCCCGCCGCGGAGCCGACCCCGACGCTGGACGATCTGGTCGGCCCCCTCCCCACGCCCGTAGCGGAAAGCGAGTTCTGCAGATCCATCCACCTCGGGTGATGGGATCAGGCGCAGCACCTCCCCGTCTGCAGCCCAGAGGTTCCCGAGCAGCATCTTGGCTTCCTCGCTGACGTGTATCACTCGGCCACCCGCTGTTCCAGGAGCCCCTCGGCCTCTTCGACTATCTCTTGCACCTTGCGCAGGAAGTCAGCCAGCTCGTCGTCGTGGGCGAGCCGGGCGCTCCTTGCGGCGGGCCCGCACCCTTCGGCCCCTGCCAGTGGGACGTAGAGCGCCGCGTGGGCGTCGGTGCGCGGATCTTGTCCGTCGTGGTGCATGATCTCGATCACCTCGCGAGCGGTTGCTCACTCTCGAAGACATCCAGTACCCCTCTCTGCGGGTGAACTCGCTTTGGGAAAGGAGTAGGTCAGGGTACCGGAGGACTAATTTCTTACCGCACATAGCCGACGGAATAATCCCTGAGATGGCCCCATATTCACCCGAGCGCGTGGAAAGGGTCCTTCTCCGAAGCTCATCTAACCTCCCTCTCACCGAAGTACCTGGAGGGGGCTGTGTTTGGGTTGCAGCCCACGCTGATCTAATTTATGATGTTCTATAGTAAAGTAATAGAGAAAGTAAAGAATGTTAAAGATATGTTGCACTATGTGCACGCAACGGAGAGGAGGAGCGGTGCGGAAGTTGCTTTGTGACCGTCTGTGCGACTGTCACCAGAGCGTAAGCGGAGCAGACGACGATGAGCTCTTCGGGAAGGTTCTCGCCCACTTGGGCCGGGATCACCCTGGGATGCCGTTCTCCGAGGATCGAGTACGGGAGTTCGTCACTGTTAGGGCTTACAACCTCGTGTATGCAGCGGTGTACGCGGATGGCGAGGGTACGGACGAGGAGTTCGGTCCCGAGCCTTACTGACCCTCTGAGATGCGCTGGATAGCGGGAAGGGCCTTATGAGGGCGCAAGAAAAACCACCGGTCGGTATGAAGGTAAGGGTGTGCAAGGACCATAACATCTCGGAGTTGCGAGGTACGGTCGGCAAGGTCGTGGGCAGCTACGGTGGAGAAGAGTTGATGGTCCTAGACGTGCACTTCCCAGATGGACGCCACCAGTTATTCTGGCCCGGGGATCTAAACGATGTTGCATCACCTGCGCCTTGGTGGCGTTGCCTACTCGGCAGAAGGAGAAGTTGAGACTTTAATCGTGAGGCTCTCCCTCAACGCCCAGAATGACACCTCACCTCTACGATAGTCCCCACGACAAGATGGAAGGGAGAGGAAGTGGGTTCTTCAGTATTTTTCTGTCCTCTCGGAGTCAGAACCTTAGTTGTGAGGGAGCAGAGAGCGCGACCTCGCTGAATCGATGGAGGCGTTGGCCTCGACCTTGGTGGCGTCGAAGAAGAGCTCCTCGCCCCACACCAGCCCGGGTGCACTCCTAGACGATCTGCTCGAAGAAGCTCCGGAAGACCCCTAAGCCGAGTCGATCCCTGATGCGGATGAGCGAGGAGAGGTCCGGGAGCAGCTCGAAGAGGTCGTATCCTAGTGCACGATCAGGCGACCTCCTGGGGAATGGATAGATGCTCGTAATGCGGACAACCAAAGACCTCACATACCCTATCTGCAAGCTCGTAAGCGCCAAGCACTCTCTCGGGCTCGACCACTTTGCGCTTGCCGTGTACCCATTTGGGTTCTATGGCGTTCAGCCACGGACTCTTGGTGGGCAGGAAGCAGGTAACTATGCGTACTCCACGGCTGTTTTCTTTGACCTTGCGGTTGTGGGCGGTGATCCAGCCTCTCACCTCTCGGCTTTTATGCCAGCTTGCGTTGTCCCAGATCAGGAGCAGAGCCTTTTTGCCTCTCCTGAGGAGCTTGTGGCAACACCACCCGAGAAACTGCGTGGTTATGGCGCTCAGCGGCCGACCATCCACGAATCTCAGCCACGTCTCTTCAAGCTCCGGCAGATAAAGCCCGTAGCAGGAGAGGGCTTTGGGGTCGGGATCGTCCTTTGTGGGCTCCTTCTGGAGGAAGCGCATCGGCTGGCCCGCCTGCTCCCAGGAATGCACAGAAGGTCTCTCAAAGCGGCTGAACCAGGTCTCGTCCTCGAATCCCAAAACCCACTCCGGATGGGCCTCGGCGAGCCGGATCAGCCGATCTCGATCCCCTTTTTTCTCTCGTAGTCGGGATCCGGACTTTCTATCCAGCGTTTCGCCCTCTGCCAACGCACTCCAAGGCGCACCAGAGTGGCTCGGATGGTCTCTGCGCTTACCTGCCTGTGGGTTAGACCCTCCTCGAAGCTGACCTGTGCAGCGTACTGCAGTGTCCACAAGGTGCCATCTTTGCCGAACTTCCTCGGGTCGTGGTGGAGCATCTCTAGCAAGGCGCGGGCGCTACTCTCGTCGAAGGCGGCGTGGACCTCTGTGGGGCGCGAAGAGCCCTGCTTTAGGGCATCGAGGCCCCTGTCGTTGAAGTCGTGGATGGCGTTGCGCACAGTTTGTTGGCCGCAGCGAAGGTTTTCGGCTATCCGGGGAGAACGCTCACCGTGGGAGCTGGCTAAAAGGATCTGGCAGCGCCTGAGGACGAAGGCATCGGAGGAGCGCAACCCGGCTTCCAGCTCTTGGCGCTCGTGCTTTGAAAGCGTACGTACGAAGATTGGAGGTTTCATAAACATTACTGTAACTCATCCCTCACAACCTGTTCTGAAGATGCACTAGGTACCAACGCAAAGAGAGGCGATCTGAGACCACCCGCATGAGCTGCCTCTGGCTCCTCAGATCCTCGAAGAACATGACGAGCTGCAGCTTGAAGAAGACCACCGGGTCGACGGAAGGCTTGCCAGCGTTTGCGTAGAGCGGCGCCACCAACCTCCTCACGAAAGAGTGGTCGAGTGCCGCCTCCAGGCGCCGGTAGAGGTGGTCTTCCGGGACCAGGTCCTCCAGCGAGAGGTCGCTGGGTAGCGGGGCGAAACGGCGTATCTTGGGTTTCGTGCCCCTCTGACAGGCTCGTTTTTCAACACGCTGTTACCTTCCAAGCACTTCGGTGCATATTGCCCTCTATCCTTGACAGATCAACGCATCTTGGTGCATACTCCGATCAATATTACTTGATCGAAAGGAGCGTCGGAGGTCATGAGCGAAGAGTTGCGCGACAGGGTTAAGGAGAGGTACGCAGGGGCCGCGCTGACAGTGCTCGAGGGGGCCGGGGCGGCCTTGTGTTGCGGTTCGGCGGGCGAACGTGGCCTCGACTCGGAGGCCCTCGGGGTGGACTGGACTGGAGGCGGCTACTCGACAGGAGAGCTGGAGACGCTGCCACAGGCAGCAGGCGCGGCTTCTTTGGGGTGTGGCAACCCCACCGCCCTCGCCACGCTCTCCCCCGGAGAGGTCGTGCTGGATCTGGGCAGCGGAGGCGGCATAGACGTCTTGCTCTCGGCCAAGAGGGTGTCCCCTGGTGGCAAGGCGTACGGCCTGGACATGAC
Source organism: uncultured Rubrobacteraceae bacterium (assembly GCA_963811295.1). GTDB lineage: Bacteria > Actinomycetota > Rubrobacteria > Rubrobacterales > Rubrobacteraceae > Rubrobacter_D. Next base: position 77,049 of record CAWEQZ010000050.1, read on the forward strand.
CGACGAGATGCTCGCGCTGGCCGAGAAGAACAAGGCCGAGGCAGGGGCCGAGAACGTCGAGTTCCTGAAGGGACACATCGAGCAGATCCCGCTTCCGGATAACCACGTGGACGTGGTTATCTCCAACTGCGTGATCAACCTCTCCACCAATAAGCCGAAGGTGCTCTCCGAGGCGTTCCGCGTGCTCAAGCCGGGTGGCCGGTTAGCGGTTTCGGACATGGTTTTTCTGGGCGACAAGGGCAAGATCCCGCCCGAGCTGGTGCGCAGCATAGAGGCGTGGTCCGGCTGCGTCTCGGGGGCGCTGGAGAAGGAAGAGTACGAAGGGCTGCTTAGGGAGGCTGGCTTCGAGAACGTTTCGGTGGAGGTCACCCACACCTACGAGGAGGAGTTCTCTGAGGCCTCGGGGTGTTGCGGCGACACCGCGACTACCGCGGCGACTACCGCTTCGGCGGAGGTTCCGCTGGCCAGCGCCTTCATCAGGGGCCGCAAGCCGGCCGGGAGGATATCGTGAGCGCCAAAGAGCTCGGGGTCGTGGAGGAGAACGGCGTCAGCTGGGACGCTACCGAGGAAGGAGTGGACCGACTCGTCGCCCTGGGCCGAGCCCTCTCGGACCCTATACGGGTGAGGATGCTTTCCATAATGGCCGACGGCCGCAGCTGCTGCGACTTCTCGGACTCCGGCGTCCCCGTCGAAGAGGGGGAGGAGGGCATCTGCGTCTGCGAGTTCGAGGAGCACTTCGGCATGGGCCAGTCTAAGGTCTCCTACCACATGAAGAAGCTCAAGGACGCGGGGCTGGTGCGCGAGGAGAGGCGCGGTAAGTGGGCCTTCTACTCGCTCGACAGGGAGGTCGCCGGCGAGCTCCTGGGCGAAGCCGCCGACCGTCTGCTCTCCAGCGCCGAACAGCGGAGCGTGGTCGGTGAGTGCTGCTGAGGAGCCGCAGAGGAGCCGGGTCCTGTTCCTGTGCACCCACAACTCCGCGAGGAGCCAGATGGCGGTGGGGCTTCTCAGGCACTTGGCCGGGGATCGCTTCGAGGCGTTCTCAGCGGGCACGGAGGCCACCCGCGTGAGGCCGCTAGCCATAATGGCGATGGAGGAGATCGGCATAGACATCTCGGGGCAGGAGTCCAAGACCCTGGATCGGTACCTCAACGAGCCTTTCGACTGCGTGATCACGGTCTGCGACGACGCGAACGAGGCTTGCCCGTTCTTCCCTGGGGCCCAGAGCAGGCTGCACTGGTCCTTCGAAGACCCTTCGCGGGCTGAGGGCTCCGAGGAGGAGCGCTTGGCGGTATTCCGTTCAGTAAGGGACCGGATCGGGGAGCGAGTGCAAGCGGAACTGGTGAACGGAGGAGGATAGCGATGCGCAAGCAGAAGGTGTTGTTCCTGTGCACGCAGAACTCGGCGAGGAGCCAGATGGCCGAAGGGTTATTGCGCCACCTTGCCGGGGACCGCTTCGAGGTCTACAGCGCGGGCATTGATCCCACACCCGAGATACACCCTTGCGCCGTCGAGGCGATGAGCGAGATCGGCATCGACATCTCTGAACAGTACCCGAAGGGCCTCAGGACCTACCTGGGCAAGATGGGCTTCAACTACCTCATCATCGTGTGCGCCCGTGCCGAGGAGCGTTGCCCGAAGACCTTCCCCGGCATCGGGGCGACCTTCTCATGGATCTTCGAGGACCCGCGCCGCGAGGAGGACATTCCCTACGAGTCCATGCTGGAGAGATTCCGCGAGGTACGCGATGAGATCGAGCTGAAGATAAGGGACTGGCTGGAGCACCCAGAGGCGGAGCTGAGGAAGCTCCGCGAGGAGCGCGAACGCCGAGAGCGCATAGGAACCTCCTGGAGCGAGATCGGTGTTTCCGAGGGCGACGGTAGGCCGGATCCCTTTGCCCGCGCCTGAGGACCGCCCGGCACTCGCTCACCGCGCACGAAGGCGATCTTCTTGCCGTCGGGCGAGAAGGCGGGGAACATCTCCGGTAGCGGATCGTTGGTCAGCTGGACTGGATTGGTGCCGTCTGCGTTCATCACCCAGATGTCCATATTCCTACAGCTTACTTTTCGTCGAATCTAGAATCTGGAATTGGTCCATCAGTAAACCCTTTCCCAACTCACAATTCCAACTTCTCAATTTAACTGCCCTCTCCTAGCTCGAGCAGTTCTTCTGGCATCCTGATGGGTTTGCCGGTGGCCAGGTCGATGCAGGCGTGGCGCGTGTGGCCTGAGACGATGACTTCTCCGTCACGAAGTACGTTGTAATCGAAGCGCAGGGAGACCTTGCCGAGTTCGGCGAGGTTGGTGCTCAGGGTCAGCTCGTCGTCGAAGAAGGCTGGCCTATGGTAGTGGAGGAGCGCCTCGACGACGACGAGGCCGCGACCCTGACGCTCCATCTCTCTGTAAGAGCGGCCTGTGGCGCGCAGCCACTCCACGCGACCGACCTCGAAATAGGTGAGGTAGGTGGCGTTGTTGACGTGTCCCTGGGCGTCGATCTCGGCGTAGCGGACCCGGATTTTGATCTCGTGGACTATCTTCCCTCGAACTCTGGTTTGCGCTTCTCGCCGAAGGCGTTCATGCCTTCGCGGGCGTCCTCGGTGGCGAAGAGCAGGGCGAACTGGTCGGCCTCGAATTCGAGGCCGCTCACGAGGTCGACGTCGAGGGTGCGGTTCGCGGCCGCCTTCGCGTGCCTTACGGCGAGTGGTCCGTTGGCGGAGATCTCCGCGGCCAGATCCCTGGCCACATTCAACGCTTCGCCCTCGGCGACCACGCGGTTGACGAGGCCTATCTCCCTGGCCTCATTGGCGCTTATGCGGCGGCCGGTGAAGATCAACTCCTTGGCCAGAGCGGGCCCGATCAGACGCGGCAGGCGCTGGGTGCCTCCTATGCCTGGGAGTATCCCGAGACTGACCTCGGGGAAGCCGAAGGTCGCGTTCTCGGCGGCTATCCTGATGTCGCAGGCGAGCGCGACCTCACAGCCTCCGCCGAGCGCGTAGCCGTTCACGGCGGCTATGGTGGGGACGGGGCTCCTGTCGAGCAGGGCCATCGCTGCGTGCCCGATCTCGGAGAAGCGCTTGGCCTCCAGGGGTTCCATGATGCTCATAGCCCTTATGTCAGCACCAGCGATAAAGGCCCGCTCCCCCGCTCCTGTGACGACGATCGCGCGCGGCCCTTCTGACTCCAGATCTAGCAGCGCCTGCCCGATCTCCTCGAGCACCTGCCTGTCAAGGGCGTTCAACTTCTCCTGGCGGTCGACGGTAAGAACCGCGATGCCATCTTCACGTTGTATTTTCACGTAGTCCATGTACCTCCCTCCGGTCGGCACTTCAGCACGCTCCGGCTTCACCTCCGCTTGTCAGCACTTCAGCTTGTCAGGTTTAGCGGCTGGAGACGACCCTCAAAGAGTGCGTGCTCCCCTGGGATTCTCTCGGGCGCAAGGAGTCTCACCACACTACACGTAGCTGACCAGCTGAAATGCTGACAAGCCGCCGCAGGCGGCTTGCTGACGTGCTTATGTCAAGCAGGCAGTGCCTGCTCGACATACTCTACAGCTTTCTTCGTTGGTGTTCCTGGGGTGAAGACTTCGCCGACACCTAGCTCCTTTAGTCGTGTGATGTCTTCTTTGGGGATGGTGCCGCCGACGAATACGAGGATGTCTTCGGCCTCGTTCTCTGCGAGCAGCTCGATTATGCGTGGGACGAGCGTCATGTGGGCGCCGGAGAGGATGGAGATACCGATGGCGTCGGCGTCTTCCTGGATGGCCGCTTCGACGACCTGCTCTGGGGTCTGGTGGAGGCCCGTGTAGATAACCTCCATCCCGGCGTCGCGGAGGGCGCGGGCGATTATCTTGGCCCCCCTGTCGTGCCCGTCGAGGCCAACCTTCGCTACAACCACCCTTATCGTGCGCGCCACAGTGAACCTATTCTAACCGGAGTTCGAACCTCGCGCGGCACAGCTTATCTCCTGAGCTCGCGCAGGTTGTCCCAGAGGACGTATAGGCCGACCACGAGCACGGCGGCGACCACTAGTTGCCAGAAGAACTCGTAGATGATGATGAGCGTGGCGACGACGGCTAGACCTATGTTGGCGCTGCTGACCAGGTTGACGAGGCGGCCCCTGAAACCGGCCTCGACGAAAGCGAAGAAGGCGATACTGAAGACGAGCATGGAGATCAGGTGTTCCCGCTCGAACATGGCTATCCCGACGAAGCTTATGAGCATGAGGCTCACGCTTATGGCCGCCCAGGCCTCGGCCACGCGGCTCACCCTGAGCTCGTCTTCTGAGGCCGGACTGTGCGCGCGGGAGATGTGGGCGCGGGCCTGGTCACGCTCACCGGCCCTCAGACGATCGGCGTACTCGGCGAGGGACTCGGATATGGCCTCGTCCGTGGCGAGTTTTCCACGGAGCTTATCCAGCTCCCCAGAGAGCTCGGCGACGCGTCTGGTCCCTTCCCTGTAAGGGGCGTCGAGGTGGGACCTGTCGCGCATCGCCGCGAGCTCGGCGCCGAGCCTTTTTAGCTGCCGGCTCTTGTCGTCGATCTCGTCCCTTAAGGCGTCGCACCGCGAGATGATGTCGGCCCGCTGTTCGACTATGGCCTCCAGCGTCTCGGTCGGGGGCGCCACTTTGTCCAGTCCGGCCCACCCCACGGGGTCGTACCAGGCTCGGCTTACGCTCTTGTCGCGGTTGTACATCGGACCCGCTGGGGCATCCTCGCCCTCGAAGGGGTCTCTGGCGTAGAGCCCCCACAGTCCGCGGTAGCCAGAGACCCACTCGGGGGTCGGGTCCGAGATGAGCCTGGGTTCATCCCACGACCTGTCTGCCCCCTCTCCCACGCTCATGCCGTCCCCGCGCGCGTAGTCTACAAAGGGAATGCTGAAGTAGCCCGACCCGCCGTCCTCCTCACCATCCCCCACGTACTGGCCAAGCCTCGTTTTCCAGAAAGTGCGGATGGCTCCGGCCACCCTTGCGAGCGGTGAAGGCAGGGGGAGGGTCAGTTCCGTCAGGTACTCGCCCGGCGCGTAGTAGCTGGCGTGGGAGCCTGCGCCGACGTAGATCACGGGGTGCTCCCCCACCCTTTCGACCTCCGGGTCGTCCCAGCGGCGACGGAGGTTGTCCCCCGTGTAGTTGTGGGCCGCGTAGGCCACCCACTCAGGGCGCAACCCGCCGGACTCAGATTCCGAGAGGTAGACCATGACCTTCTCCCAGTCCGCCTCATGGTCGTTCGCTCCGAAGAACCCGCTCCTCCAGTCGTTGAACGGGTAGAACAGCCAGAACTGCAGGACGATCCAACCGTCCTGGCGAAGCACACGACCGTGGTAGCGGTATCGTTCTCTCTCGGCCATTATGCGCTCGTAGGCCACCGAAGCCGCCGCGGCCGATTCACCCGGCACCCTTCCGCGGGCCAGGAGCGCGATCGAGTAAAGGGCGTCGACGAAGCGGGAGAAGTACCCGACGCGGGCGAGCCGGCCCCGCCCGGCCCTGAAGACTCTAGTCGACTCCTTGCGGTCCTTCGCGCGTCTGCGGAACAGTTGCAGGCGTCCGCTACGAGGTTCGGACCTTAGATCCTCGGTATCTGTGAACTTGAGGAAATGTACGGCGCCGGCCTCATCCATGGGCTGCTGCGCGAGCCTGTCGAGGCTCAGTTTCCCACCGGGCACGACGCATAAGGCCTCCTCACCGGGTCTCTGCACCCAGAGGCTGCACGCCCGCACGTAGGGTTCGACATCCATCGGGTAGAACTTATCCCCCGTGGTCGAACGGATCACGGGCTCGAAGCGCCGGAGCAGGGCCGTGGCGCCTTCCACGCCGGGACCCTCAGTTTTCATGCGACGCCTGAGGGGCCTGTCCGGGGCGGAACACCATCCGCACGTCCTGGGAGTTGAGGTAGAGGATCATCAGTACGCAATATGCCATGATCGGGTAGACGTAACCCGGCTGGAACCAGGAGTAGAGCCACAGGCACACGGCCAGGCTCATGCCCTGCGCAATAGCGGCCAGAAGCCATCCCCTGCGCTGCAAAAAGAGGAAGCTCAGCGCCGAGAGTAGCGTCAGGACGGCGGAAGGGATGAAGAGGGCGAAGACCGCCACTTCTACAGCCTGGTGCTGCGGACTTTGTAGGTTGATCCCCCTCCAGTCGACCTGCAAGAACTCGTAGCCGCCGAGGAAGACGAGCCCGCTCACCTCGAGGATCAAGAGCACCCCGATCACCCTCACAGGCCGGTATGCTGTCTTCTCCGGTGCTACCAGGGTCTTGGTGCCTTCCCTCGCCTACTCGCCAATTCTACAGCCGACCAAGATTCGAGGCTCCCGCCGGTACCGTCCAGTATGGACAATCTATATTTCGCTGCTGAAGATCTTGCCCGGGTTCATAATGCCGTTGGGGTCGGCGATCCTCTTTATCTCGCGCATGAACGGTAGCGAGTCGCCGTGTTCTTTTTGCAGGTGTTCGGTTTTTCCCATGCCGATACCGTGCTCTCCGGTACAGGTGCCACCGCGCTCCAGAGCGTAGTCCACGATCTCTGCGTTGACCGCCTCGGCACGCTCCTGGTCTGCCTCGTCGTCAGTATCTACGGGGAAGACGGCGTGGTAGTTCCCGTCCCCGACGTGGCCCAGGATGGCCCCGTCCAGGCCGCGGGACTCGATGGTGTCGCGGGCGTGCCGCAAGGCGCCGGGCAGGTCGGAGATCGGGACGCACACGTCCGTGCCCATCATTCCCATTCCGGGGTAGAGGTCGCTGATGGCGAGGGCCGCGTCGTGGCGGGCCTCCCAGAGCTTCTCGCGGGCCTCCTCATCTGCCTCGAACTCGAACGAAGTGCAACCTTCCGCGGCGGACGTTTCGCGGGCCACTTCGATGTCGCTCTCGACGCCCGCTTCCGAGCCGCTGAACTCCAGGAAGAGGGTCGGGGCGGCGGCGTAGTCGGTTCCCTTGTAGGCGTTTACGGCACCCACCGTGCGGGAGTCGACCAGCTCGACGCGACCGATCCTCATGCCGGTCCGGATCATCGCCACAGCGGCCCTTCCCGCCGACTCGATGTCGGGGAAGACCGCCCTGGCGGCCACGATACGCCCGGGAAGCGGGTAAAGGCGCAGGATCAACTCCGTCATAACACCCAGAGTACCCTCGGACCCTACGAAGAGTCCGGTCAGGTCGTATCCGGCCGAGGACTTCATGGCCATGCCGCCGGTATGTATCACCGTCGCATCTCCCAGCACCACTTCGAGGCCGAGGACCTGGTCCCGCATAACCCCGTACTTGACCGCATTCGTCCCGCTCGCGTTGGTGCCTGCCATCCCGCCCAGCGAAGCGTCCCAGCCAGGATCCACCGGAAAGAGAAGTCCATGATCGGCTAGCGCCGCGTTCAGCGTCCCGTGGGTAAGGCCGGGCTGAACCCGCGCGATGAAGTCGTCGGGCCTGATCTCCAGGATGCGATCCATCCTTGCCAGGTCGAGGCTGATCCCGCCGTGGATGGGAAGGGTGTGCGCCTCCAGGCTGCTTCCCTGACCAAAGGGCACGATGGGTATGCGATGCTCGTCGGCGAAGCGCACTATCTCCACCACCTCATCGCGGCTCTGCGGGTAGACTACAGCCTCGGGTCGAACCGGCGCGTGGTAGGTGAAGACGCCGCCCCCGTGACGCTCCAGCTCGCCTTCACTCGAGACTACACGGTCCTCTGGCAGGATGGTGCCGAGTTCCGCGAGCAGGTCCATGCTCTAGTCTGCCTCGACGGGGTTGGTGAGGGTTCCGAGGCCCTGTATCTCGATGGTGACCTCATCTCCTGCCTTCAGCCAGACCTGCGGGTCGCGGGCTGCGCCGACGCCTGGTGGCGTGCCTGTGATTATGATGTCGCCCGGGACGAGGGTCATGCCCTGGGAGAGAAAGGAGACTAGCTCGGCGACCGGGAAGATCATCTTCTGTGTCGTACCATCCTGCATAACCTCGCCATTCAGGATGCAGCGGATGAAGAGGTCTTGGGGATCTCCTATCTCATCTGTGGTCGCGATGTAAGGCCCAAGCGGGCAGAAGGTATCCATGGTTTTGCTGCGCGTCCACTGTCCGCCCTCCGAGAACTGGAGGTCGCGTGAGGAGATATCATTGGCGTTGGTATAGCCGAAGACGTAGTCCAGGGCCTCGGCCTGGGAAACGTTGCGGGCTGTCCTCCCGATAACGACGGCGAGCTCAGCCTCGTAGTCAGCCTGCTCGGTTATGGGGGGTATCCTGATGACCTCGCCTGGCCCTATAATCGTGTTCGGGTACTTGGCGAAGACGATGGGCTTCTCGGGGATATCCGCCCCCGTCTCGGCAGCGTGGTCCTCGTAATTGAGGCCTATGCAGATGACCTTCTGGGGTCTCGCTATCGGGGCGTGGATGCGTGCCTCCCCGAGCGACACCGTGTCTTCGCCAGGCTCCGGGCTCCCACCATACTCGATGAACTCGATCATGTCCTCGTGGGCGAGGGGCCTTATCTCTTCACCCTCCAGAGACCCGACGCGCGACTCCCCACCACTTAGCGAATACGTGACCAATTTCAAAGGCTCTCCTCTCCTAGGATTCGAGACGCAACGATACGCATCTTAGCAGGGACCCTGCCGCCCGGCGCCGGCAGCTCTCAGCGTGTCGGGTTCCTCGAGAGCGGTTCGGTGGGGAGTCAGACCGCCGAAAGGGCGTTTTCGTAGACCGCCGTCTCGAAGTCCATGTAGGCGCCAAACGAGACAGGATCGGCGAACGGGAATATCTGGGTCGCCCAGAAACCTCCCAGGCCGTTCTTGCGGTCGATCCAGAAGTAGAGGTTGGCGAGGCCGGCCCATCCGAGCTCTCCTGCGGGCCGTCCGGTCGGGGCATCGTGGTCGTTGATCATGAAGGTGTATCCCCACGACTTGGGCATTCCTGGGAAGAACTCCGCATCGTTGCTCAGGTGCTCGAGGACACCAGGCAGCAACTTTATCTTCATGTCCCCGAGGCCGTTCTGGCCCATCATCTCGACCATCTCCGGCGTCAGCACCCGGCCATGCTCGCCCTCTCCGCCGTTCAAGATCATACGGATGAACTTCATATAGTCACCGACGGTGCTATACAGGCCGTGCCCGCCCATGTGCTGCTCCGGGTCAGGCGGCAGCTCGAAGTCGGGCATCGGGGTGAGCGTCCCGTCCTCGCCGCGCTGGTGCATGGTAGCCCGTCGCGAGCGCATGTCGTCCGTCATCGTGAACGCGGTGTCGTTCATGCCGAGCGGCTCGAAGATTCGTTCCTTCATTACCTCACCGAGTCGCTTGCCCCTGGCCCCTTCGACGACCTTGCCGGCCCAGTCTATGTTGCTTCCGTACTCCCACTGCTCGCCAGGATCGAACAGTAGACACGAATTGAGCGATGCCATCGAAGACGTGACGACGCTGGGGACGTTCCTCTTCTCGCCGTACGTTACGAGGTCCTCGTTGAAGAAGTCGTAGCCGAAGCCCGCGGTGTGCAGCATAAGTTGCTCGACCGTAATGTCGGAGGCCGGCGGGCGGAGCCGCGGTTCACCGTCGGCGTCGAAGCCTTCCAGAACCCGGATGTCGGAGATCTCCGGCGCGTATTCCTTCGCGGGATGGTCGAGAGAGATCTCACCCTCCTCCACGAGTTGCTTGACCGCCACGCCCGTGATGGCCTTGGTACACGAGAAGATGGCGAACACGGTGTCCGTGGTCATCTCCTGTTCCCCGCCAAGCTCGCGCATTCCCGCCGCGCCTTCGTAGAAATTGCCCTCGCGGTCGGTAGCCATCGCGACCACACCGGGCACGCCGTTCTCCTGCTCGACGGCCCCGCGCAGCACGCGGTCCGCAGATTCCTTGACGCCTTCTTTCATGGCCCTCCTCTTTCCCGCAGTCAGAGCTGCCTTGTTTGCTCCGGAACCCCTATCCGGATAGAAGGATGTATGCTAGCCGGGCGCTCACACCGCTGTCAAGCAGGGTAATCTCACTACGGCTGGAGGCGCTCGATCCTCCACGCTCCATCGTCGCGGCGATAGACGAGCCTGTCGTGCAGCCTCTTCTCGCGCCCCTGCCAGAACTCGATGGTGTCGGGTTCGACCCGGTAGCCACCCCAGAAAGGGGGGCGTGGGATCTCACGCCCCTCGTACTGCGCCTCGAGTGCCTTTACCCGGTCTTCCAGAACGCTCCTGTCCTCGACGGGGCGGCTCTGCTCGGAAGCCCACGCCCCGATACGACTTCCTCGGGGACGGCCCGCGAAGTAGGCGTCGGACTCTTCGCCGGAGAGACGGCTGGCGGGGCCCTCGATCCTGACCTGCCGCTCCAGCTCGCCCCAGTAGAAAAGTAGGGCGCACATGTGGTTCGCCTCTATCTCATTGGCCTTGCGTCCTTCGTAGTTGGTATAGAACACGAAGCCCCGTTCGTCGTAGCCCTTGAGGAGGACGGTGCGGGCCGAGGGCTTCCCGTCCCGGGAGGCCGTGGCGAGGATCATAGCGTTGGGCTCGTGGAGATCAGCGTCAATGACCTTCTCGAACCACTCGTGGAACTGGACAATGGGGTCGGGGGCCATGTCAGCTTGGTTCAGGCCGACGCGGGTGTACTCCTTGCGCAGGGCGGCGACCTCACGGCTCAAGGGTTTCTACCAGCCCCGGGCGTCGGTTTTGTCTTTGGGGGGAACGGCCGCGCGTGAGGTGGAACGCCAGCGTCCCCCGAGGCCGCGAGCTCTTTGGTTCGCAGTCGCCTCCTCGCCCGCGAGAGCGACGGTGGCCACGCTAGCCATCTGACTGGCAAGCTCGCTACTATCGATCAACTCCCCCCTCTCGGGTTCGGTCTCCAGCGTCGCCACCATTATATGAACGCGGCGTCCTTGGAGCGAACGGATCCCCGAACAAGTAATCAGGGCACACGCCCAACTGCACAAGGCCGCGGACAGCGCTCGTGTTTTGCATTTTGTCGTGGAGCCCGATGAAACAGCTGTGCCCCTGCCCTTGCACCGCTTTCTATGACACCGGATCCAGACGCTTGAGCACGTTGCTGGCGAACGAGCACAACTCGATCTCCTCGGCCGCGAGGGCCGCTCGCACCCGCGGATCACACAATACTCTTAGTTCCTGTACGCGCTCGCTACGATACGTCGATTGCAGCTCGCCGTCCAAACCCGGGTGGCAAGCCAGCTCCGTAACCCCGGGCGGTAGCGAGGCTAAGACCTTGGTCAAGGCATCCACGCTGATGGCCTCAGGGAGGGGCAATCCTTCCCCCGTCTGCCCGTAAAAGTCTCCGCAGTAGCGTATCCTCGGTTCGTAGTGGCGTAGCGGTACCCCGAGCTCGTTGGCGACCTCGATGAGGACCGAACGAACCGGCTCCCGCAGGTGCACATGCTGATGGGAGTCCAGGTGGGTGGGATCGCGGCCGATGAGGCGGCGGAAGGCGGCGAGTTGGCGAGCCGCTTCCTCCGCCACCGCCGCCGAGTTGTCCGTGGGGACCACCTCGTAGGCGGGCAGCCAGGCCTCCTCTCGATAGAACCACTCGCCCAGGTCGACGTGCAACCCGATGCTGAGGTCCGGATGCTCCCTCGCGTAGGCGGCGGCATCAACCGCGGCCGGCCAGCGCACCATTAGGCTGGCGCTCGTGACAATGCCGCCTCCGTGTGCCTCGATTACGCCCCGGTTTACGCTGGGGCTCAGGCCGAAATCGTCGGCGTTTACGATCAGGTATCGCTTGGCCCCCACCACGACGCCGCGCCGGTGGTTCACGCCACGCCCAGCTTCTCGGCCAAGTCCAGCGCCTCGCCCAGCCAGTCTTGGGCGTGCTCGGGCGGAGGCGTCCAGTCCTGGGACCAGCCCAGCCATTGCACGGCCAGGTGTAACCGGCAGTAGTCGAGCGCCACGAGGAACGCGTCCGGCGTCGTCGGCAGCATTCCGTAGGGTGCCAGCGTGGCGAAGTAGGCCAGGGCCAGCTCCTCCTTTTCCCACATGGTCCACCCGCCGGCGGTGAGGGCCGCAAGGTCGACGAGTCCCGGTCCAAGCGCCGCCATCTCCCAGTCGACCGGGCACACGCGTAAGCCTTCCCCCTCCCCGTACGCGTGCTCGTGTACGAGCACGTTTGACGCATAGAACTCTCCGTGCACGAACGTCATCGGTAACGCTACCAGCCGCTCGATGACCCGGTCGTAATTCCCGAAGAGTTGCTCCGTGCCACGGCGCTCATCCCTAGACAGCCGCGGCCCGGCCCGGCCCAAGGTCGCCCGAGCGCGGTCGGCCCACAGCCGGTAGTAGCCAGCGTCGTACTTCAGCAGGGGCGCCACATGCGCCAACGCCTCGCTCTGTCCTGCAAAGCGCGCGTGCATAATGGCTAGCCACTCGGCCACTCGCTGCCAGGTGGCGAGATCGCCGACCTGGTAGAGCTCCACTCCGGGTACCTTCTCGAGCAACAGCCCGTAACGCTCGGTGCGCGATTCGACTATGATCCCGTAGCAGATCGGCGTGCCAAGCCGATTGGACCCGAGTATGGAGCGATACGTTTCGATCTCGCGAAGCGGATCGTAGAGAAATGTCGGCTTGGCCTGGCGTGCATCCACTAGGAGAGCATGCCGGCTCAAGTCCTTGTAGAGAAGGCGGAGGCTTGTGTCATCGTCGAGACGCACGTCCAGCTCCTCGATGGCGAAGCTCGTGCTGTAGATCGAGGGCCGGCGCTCCAGCCTGATCACGCGGCGTCGCTGGCCCGAGCGACGGCCCAGGGCCTCCTCCAGGGCCGCGTGCAAAGCGTCGGTGCCTATCCGCCCCCCCCCGGTAAACCGGCCGGTTGGACCGTGGTACGCCGGACGCTATTTGATCGCCTCGACAAACAGGCTCTCCTCCTCGCGGTTGTCAAGCTCCACGATCCCGGGATACGGGCTGTAGGTCTCCTTGTAACCACACCTCTCTGCCTGGGTAAAACCGGCTTTGTAGAGCTGTTCCTCCATGAAGTCGTGCGTGAAGAAGGTATGGGTGTACCCGTACCATACAAGATGTACGACGAATTTTGCCCCAAGGCTCATGGCTTCATCGTCCGGGATGGGGAAGGAGGAGCTATCCTTTCTCAGGTAAGCCTGGATCGTCCTGTCCACGTCGGGAAGGCCCAATCGGAGCACCCCATTCGGCCTCAGAACCCTCCTGAGCTCCTTCAGGACGGGGACCAGGTCTGGGTAAGACACCTCCGGCAGAGCGTGGATGCTTACAGCGTAGTCGATGCTTCCGGTATCCAAGGGCAAGCCGTCCAGGATATCGCAGCTGATGTCTATCCCCGGTCCCTCCTTGCGATCAGAGTTGATCCACCCGTCCGGGCGCCAGGAGCCGCACCCCCAATGCAGACGCCTGATCTTCTTCTCCCCCATGGTCTCCTCCTAGCGGGCCATATAGTCGCCCTTCCGCTCACGAACCGAACCCCCGCGACGGGAATCTCGACTTGGGATGGGTAGTCGGGCACCCGGAAGCTTACCACCCGTCGCTCGGGACCACCGCTGCTACACCCTACCCGCTCGCCTCTCAGGTGACATCGAGCAAGCCCAAGAGCCGGCCCAGAACCCTGTCGGAGTCGAAATACTCCTCCGCAATGGAGCGGGCCGCCCGTGAGTGACGGTCGTAGTCGCCATTGAGGGCCTCGATGGCCGCGAGCACGTCGTCGATGGTCTCGAATGCGAAGAGACCTGCTCCCACAGGCAGGAATGGGCTGAAGCCGGTCTCTTGGGCGATGACCGGACGGCCCGCGGCCAGGTAGCAGGCGCTCCGGTCGCTGAACCAGCCGCAGCGAGCTGCCACGTAGCCGCTCTTGGCGATGCCGAACTCGGCCTTGGAACCCCGAACGAAGCGCTGGTAGCCGGCTGGCGTGTGCGTCACCCGTGCCGGGTCGACCAGGCGCCAGCCGTTGGCCTGCAAGGCCACCAGGTCCTTGCTCTCTTCGGGGTGAATGGCAAGGGCCAACAGGAAGCTTTCCTCCGTAAGGGTGGGCAGGGAGAAGAACTCGCGCAGGGAGTGTACCTTCTGGCCGTAGAAGATACCCTCGTGCTCTATGGAACCGTATCCGCGCCAGTTGGCGACCGTAGTAAGCGCATTACGGAAAATGCGCCGGCTGGTAGGCCAATGCTCCAACACTATCGGTTGGGCTGTCGAGATCCACTCTAGCCCGCACGTGGGCACCTCACAACCGGGATCGCCGATAGCCTGCCCAACGGTCACGAAGTGGGTGTGGGCGGCGAAGCCCATGTCGATGCCTTCGGCCGCATACCAGAGCTGGGTGAAAGCCGGGTCGAGGTCGAGGTATGCCCGCAGCGGGATGTCTTCGATCAGCGCCTCGTCGGCCAGCAGGCCAGAGATGTTGACAAGCACGTCGGCGCGGCGCGCAATCTCACGCAGCCTCTCGTAAGATACACCCACCGTCCGGTTTGTCCCCGCCAGCAGCAGCGCCGAGGTCTGTCCCATGCCGAAATCCGCCATCACTCGCTGGAAGTAGGCGGCGCTTTCCGACCGCGCCAGGGGTACACCGGCCGGTCGCAGCGCCGCTTCCTCCACCGGCTCTACGAAATAAACGTGGTGGCCCAGGCGCTTGAAGCCGAGGAGGTATTGCAGGACAGCCCACGTCGCGCCCCCCTGGTGAGGGACACCGGCGATCATGCCGCTCAAGAGGATCGTTAGCTTGGGTGTCGCCATGCTAGCGTGCGGTTAGGCCGCTTACGGTAGACCAGTCCGGAAGAGCCTGAGCATTACCATCCTTCCGTCCTCACAGTGCGCCGAAATAGCGAAGTGTCTCTCCCAAACCATCGGCAAGGCTCATCTCGGGGCGCCAACCGAAAACGCGCCTAGCGCGAGAAGGGTCCACGCAGCTGCGGAGCTGCTCGCCTGGCTTGCCCGGGCCATGACGTGGCGGAAGGCCATTGTCGGAGATGTTCTGCAGCAGCTCGTAGAGGTCGTTGACGCTGGTCTCGATGCCGGTTCCGATATTGTATGCGCCGGGAAGCAGATCTTCCTCCAGCGCGAGTACGTTTGCACGAGCCACGTCATCGACATAAACGTAGTCGCGAGTCTGCTCTCCTGTGCCGTTTATTGTCGAGGGTTTTTTTGCCACCATGTTGCCGCAGAATATGGCCACTACTCCCGCCTCTCCATGCGGGTCCTGGCGTGGCCCGTAGACGTTGGCGTAGCGCAGAGCCGTGTAAGGGAGACCGTACTGGACGTGATAGAAGTGCAGGTAGCGTTCCCCTGCGAGCTTCGAGACACCGTAGGGCGAGACCGGGTACTGGGGATGGTCCTCGGTAGCCGGGAACACCTCATGCTCCCCGTATACGGCCCCTCCGGTCGAGGCGAAGACGACCCGACCCACGCCATGCCTTGTGCAGTTCTCGAGAAGGCGTACGGTGCCCAATACATTTACCTCAGCGTCGAAATCTGGCTCTCTGACGGAGCGCCGCACGTCCATCTGCGCCGCCTGATGGCACAGAGCCTCTGGGACGAACTCCTCGAAAACGCGGGTACATCCGTTGCGGATGTCGGTCTCGTAGAACTCCGCTCCATCGGGAACGTTTCCGCGCTTGCCAGTTGAGAGGTCGTCCACTACGGCGACCTCATGACCTCGCTCGAGCAGGTGATCAGCCACGTGCGAGCCGATGAACCCGGCGCCCCCGGTGAGCAAGATCCTCACCGCCTGATCAGGACTTCCTGGCGCTCGGCCGGCCGCCCAGCGAACCAGGAGAGGGTCTTCTCCAGGCCCTCGCGAGCGCCCACGCGCGGCTCCCAGCCGAGCGCCTCCGTGGCGCGGGTTATGTCCGGACGGCGCTGCTTTGGATCGTCCTGTGGCAGCGGCTGGTAGACGAGCCTGCTCGGGCTGCCGGAGAGCTCGACCACCATATCGGCGACCTCGCGCACCGAGTACTCGTTGGGATTGCCGATGTTGACGGGATGAACCTCGTCGCTCTTCATCAGGCGAAAAGCCCCCTCTATCAAGTCTTCCACGTACTGCACGCTCCTGGTCTGGGAGCCGTCGCCGTAGATGGTAAGGGGTTCGCCGGCGAGGGACTGGTGGATAAAGTTGGGAATCATGCGTCCGTCGTCGGGGCGCATCCTGGGACCGTAGGTGTTAAAGATGCGCACGATCCTGGTCTGTACCCCGTAGTGGCGGTGGTAGGCCATGGTGATGGCCTCAGCGTAGCGCTTGGCCTCGTCGTAGACGCCGCGCACGCCTATGGGATTGACGTTCCCCCGGTAACCTTCGTGCTGGGGGTGGACGAGCGGGTCCCCGTAGACCTCGGAGGTCGAGGCGAGCATAAAGCGGGCACCCTTGGCAAGGGCAAGCTCCAGGCAGTTGTGGGTTCCTGAAGAGCCAGCTTTGAGGATCTCAACTGGGATGCGCTCGAAGTCGGCGGGGCTCGCGGGGGAGGCGAAGTGGTAGATCTCGTCTAGCTCCCAGGTCACGGTTATGTCGGCACTCACGTCCTGGTTTACGTGCTCGAAGTCCGCTTCGCCTTCTAGATGAGCCACGTTCTCAAGAGAGCCGGTTTCCCTCCTCTAAGAGGTTGTCGACGCACAGGACATGGTAGCCCTCGGAAAGGAGTCTCTCGCAAAGGTGGCTGCCCACGAAGCCTGCGCCGCCCGTCACTAGCGCACGAGGCTTCCTTGACCCGGTATTAGACGAGATCCCGGCCATGGTCTCCACCTCAGGCATGCCCGAAGCCCCTGTAGCGCAGGCCGGCCGCCCTTGCCGACGCCGGGTCCAGGGCGTTGCGACCGTCAACGAGCAGCGACGGCTTGCTCATCAGCGAGGCTGCATACTCGAGGTCGAGGCCGCGGAACTCGTCCCACTCAGTGACCACCACCGCCGCGTGTGCGCCTTCAAGCGCCTCGTATGGGTCGAAGACCACCTTCATCTCGGGCACCACCTGCGCTCGCGGCCTTGCCGGCCACGGGGTCGTAGCCGACGACCCGCGCACCAAGGCCGCTCAGGGAGCGGCTATTTCCAGGCTCGGGGCTTCCCTCAGATCGTCGGTGTTGGGTTTGAAGGACAGACCGAGCAACGCAACACGCTTGCCTTTGAGGGTACGCAGTTCCTGCTGTAGCTTGGAGAGCACCCGCTTGCGCTGCCGCTCGTTCACAGCGACTGTTGCGTCGAGGAGAGCAGGCTCGTAGTCGTACTCGCGGGCTATCGCGCGGAGCGCCGCGACATCCTTGGGGAAGCAAGACCCGCCCCAGCCGATCCCGGCGCCCAAGAAGCGCGAGCCGATCCGCCCGTCGAGCCCTATGCCCGCCGCCACCTCCGTGATGTCCGCCCCGACCAGCTCGCAAAGGTTGGCGATCTCGTTTACGAAGCTGATCTTGGTGGCCAAAAAGGCGTTGGCGGCGTACTTGATCAACTCGGCGCTCGCCAGATCCGTGGTGACGAAGGGCACCGCCACCTTCGGCCTCGGGTCGAACTCGGTAGGGAAGCTCTGCTCTAATATGGGCTCGTAGAGGGCTCTAAGGGTATCGAGCGCCTCGCGGGAGTCCGCGCCGACCACGATCCGGTCCGGGAACAGGGAGTCGTAGATGGCGCTCCCCTCCCTTAGAAACTCGGGGTTGGAGGCCACTCGAAAGTCCACCGCGCCGTTGCCGCTATCCTCTGCGCCCTCCCGCAGAAGCATGGAGACGTAATCGCCTGAGCCCACAGGCACCGTGCTCTTGTTGACCACGAAGAGCGGACTTTCCCTGTCTGCCCCGCTCAGAGAGCGCCCGCCCTATGCCCCGCGCGACCGCCGCGACGCCAGAGAGGTCGGCGGATCCGCCATTGCCCTGCGGCGTACCCACGGCGATAAAGATCACCTCTGCCTGCCGCACCACCGGCGCGAGGTCGGTCGAGAAGCTCAGCCGTCCGTGTAGGACGCTCCCTTCGACGAGCTCTTCGAGTCCTGGCTCATAGAAGGGTATCCGGCCCTTCCCAAGCTCGGCGACGAGTTGGGCGTCGATGTCCACGCACGTCACCCGGTGACCCATGTGCGCCAGGCACGCCCCCGTGGTGAGCCCCACGTACCCGCTCCCTACGACTCCGACGTCAAATAACTCGGACATCGGTCTTACCTAACGCTCCAAGCCAAGACGCGCTCACCTACGAGCAATACGACCGGGTACATTACCCCGTGCAGTCCTCCCGTCATAGCTCCCCTCCACTATCGCCAAGAGCACGGATGCCTCGTTCTGTGGCGGCAACCAGTTCACCTTCACACACGAAGATCCGTAGGCTTCGCGTCCCCGCCTCCCGCAGGTTCGCCTTTGTCATTAAACAGGCATTGTAATAGCACACGGCTCAATAAGCAATATATACTCGGCCAGGTGCGAAGCGTCAAACCGCTCGTTGGTCCGTCTGTTCGCCGTCCTGGGGCGGGGGTGAGCGCAGCCTTTGCTACCACCTTAGGCTTCGACGAGGTCGAGGTCGTCGATTAGCCCACATATAAAGTCAGGAGCCGTTTAGTTCCTTCTCGGCGAGGCGGGCACCCTCGACCATGTTCCTAAGCTTCTCCAACGAGACTTCCCAAGTACGCGTTCGGAGGCCGCAGTCGGTGTTCACCTCGAGACGCTCCGGACCAAGGACGCGCGCGGCGTAGAGGATACGGTCACGCGCGAGCTCGGGTGGCTCGATGAAGTTCGTGTGGATGTCTATGACCCCGAGCCCGATTTTGCCGTCCCACCCGCTCTGTGCAAACTTCCCTAACACGTCGTAGCCCGGGCGGTCCTCTGCCCTGGTGCCGAGTTCTCTGGAGTCGCGATTGGAGAACTCGAGTTGAAGTTCGTAGCAGTCGTCCAAAGCCTCAATGTGGGGAAAGAGGCAGTTGTAGTCGGAAAAGCAGATGTGCATGCTGGCCCGGGCGTTCACGCCTCCTCGCGTAGCGTTGAAGTTCTCGACGACGAGGGGTACCTCCTCCGGACGGGTGGTCGCGGCGGGCTCGTCAATCTGGATCCACCCCGCTCCCGCCTCAACGAGGCCGAGCACATTCGGGCGCACCACGTCGCGGGCAACATCGATCCCGAACCGCTGCCTGGCTTCGGCCCGCTCCTTCGCGGCAGCGCCAAGCATAGAGCCGTTCCTGGCGTAGTGCTCGTCGTAGGACCAGTCCACGATGGTGTAGGCTCCGGTGAAGGGAACTTTGACGATGCGATCCGTGTGCGACCGGACGAACTCGAACTCTTCAAGGTCGTAGGGTCTCTCCACAAGCGGCTTCTCGACGACGGCGGCCTTGGTGTAGTACTTGTTATCGAAGGAGCGGACGGTGCCCCTGGGTCTCGAAGCCCCGTGCGTGCCTGATCACGTGGTCGTACATCTCGCTGCGGCGCTGCTCGCCGTCGTAGACTACGTCGAGTCCCGCATGCTCCAAGACCCGTATACCATAGAGGGCCGCGTAGTCCTGTATCTTCTGCCGCTCTCCATCGGTGAAACCTTCGCCTTTGCGAAGAATCTCGGTCAGGTCGCCGACGCGCTCGACGCCGAGGCGCTCGCCCCACTTCCGTGCTTCCTCTATATCTCTCTCCTCGACCGGGCGACCGGATATCGCCTTCACGCGCCAGCCGGGCTTGGCGAGACTCCCGATCTCGCGGGTCACGAAACGGATCTCAGTCATTTACTGTTCCTCCTTCAGAATGCGGGACACCTCGCCGAGGCGCAGCATCTTCTCCCTGGCTATTGTCTCCGGCACGAACTGCAGGTCCCCGTTGGGCACCAGGTGCAGCCCACCATCGAGTTCTTCGAGCAGCTGCCGGCCGAACTTCGCCAGCTGCTCGGGCTCCTCGAGCAGCGAGTTCCTCGCGTCCACGACACCCGCGAGCAGCGACTTTGGGAACGGACGCGGCAGCGCCTCGAGGTCCGTCGCGTAGAAGTCTACGCCGATGGCCTCTATGTCGAGCTCGAGAAGCTCGCCCAGAATGTCGCCCGAGTCCCCGAACGGGAGCTGCACTGCGATCGGAAGTGGACTTTGCAGGATGTCGAGCGCATCACCTAAGGGGTTGACGTCGATCCGGTCGCCGAAGTGGGTTGTCTCCTGCAGCACGACCATCGCGCAGCCGTTCTGCGCGAGCCACCGGATCTGGGGTCCCAAGACGCCCTCGGCGATCGTCCGCGGCGCGAGCTCTCCGGCGGCCGACGCGGCGAGCGCGTGCGGCGAGGGAAGCGTGGCCACCCACCTGTTTCTCGGGAGCTCTCCGATACTGAAGTACGGCTCCCCGAGTGGTTCGACCAGCTTCGGGGCTTCTTCCGTCACGGCCGGGGCCCGGAAGAAGGTGTTAGTGTTCAGAAAGCGCGTGAGTGGCCCGGCCGCTAGACCCAGGGCGGCCTCGCTGAAGGGCCGGAAGATGTCCTGCCAGTTGAGTAATCCGTCCGAGAGGAAGTCGAGTCGGGCCTCCCGCTGGGCATCGAGAAAGGAGCGCATATCCGCTTCTCGCCGCTCCTCGACAGCTTCTGCGGTGGCACGGTCCCTGTCTAGGTCGCGGGTCGCCTGCACCAGCTCCTCCGAGCGGGCATAGATGCCGGGGGCGTAGGCTTTAATCTCGAGCAATTTATTCTCCCTTGGGTCGAAGGTTTCTCAGCTAGTCACCCTATCGGCTTAGTGTCGTTCGGTTCTTGGTGGGGCGCTTTGCGAGATGGTTTTGCGGGACGAGTGCTGTGAAGAAGCAAACCGAGCTCCCCTGCAGAGAGCCGCCCTCCGAAGGAGGCAACGTACTGACGAGCTGACGAGCTGACTAGCTGATCGCTTCAATTACTTCTCCCGCGAGATCAGGGGCGCTCGCCGGAGGCATGATATAAGCGCCCCCCACCAGGGGCCTGGCCTTCACCAGGAGGTTCTGCGTCACTTCGACCCCGTACTTCAAGGCGTCCTTGGCAGACAGTTCGGCGAGCGTCTCGCCGTCCTCGACGAAAGTCTTGTACGCCAGCACCGGCCTCCCAAGAAGACGCACAGCATCGTAGGCGAGCCGCAACTCAGCGAGGTCAGTGAACGTTTCGAGCAAGAGGGCGTCGGCTCCGCCCTCGAGCAGGGCCTCGGCACTGCTCCAGGAAGACCTCCCGTGCCTCCTCGGCACTCACGGGACCTATCGGGGCGAGGAGCCGTCCTAGGGGACCGATCGCACCCAGCACCAGCGTATCGGCTGCCACGGTATCTGCTACTCTGCGGGCGAGGCGGGCGCCCTCGACGTTTACCTGCCGCACGCGGTCTTCGAGGTCGTGAATTTCTAGCTTGTAGCGGTTTGCGGAGAAGGTATTGGTCTCGATGACGCTCGCGCCGGCGCGCAGGTACTCTTCGTGTATGCCTGCGACCATCTCGGGGTGGGAGAGGTTAGCCCGGGCGTAGGGGTGGCCGAAACCGACGCCGCGCTCGCCCAGGAGAGTACCCATGGCGCCGTCCCCGAGGAGGACTCGATCTTCGAGTAGTTCTCTGAAATCCAACTTCTCGTATTGGATACGATTGCCTCCTTCAGAGCCTCAGGAACGTAATCCGCCGCAGCTCACATGTCTTCATCAGTCTTCTGAGAGGAAGGTTGGGAGCGAGGGTTGCCTGCCACCCTCGGGCTTCAGGGCGTGGATGTCGGAGAGGTTGCGGTAGGCGCCGGCGAAGTCGATGCCGTACCCCACGACGAACTCGTCGGGCACCTCGAAGCCCACGTACTTGACGTCGAGATCTATCTGTTTGCGAGAGGGCTTGGAGAGGAGCGCGCAGATCTCCAGGGAGGCTGGCTTGCGCGCGAGCAGGGATCGCCTCAGGTAGGAGAGGGTGAGCCCCGTGTCTATGATGTCCTCGATTATGAGGACGTGGCGGCCCGATATGTCCTCCTCGAGGTCCTTGAGGATGCGCACCACCCCGCTCGAGGTGGTGTCCGCGCCATAGGAGCTGACCTCCATGAAGTCGATCTCGCACGGCAACTGCAAGTGTCGCATGAGGTCGCTCAAGAAAACCACGGCCCCGCGCAGGATGCCGACCAGGAGGAGCCTCTCGCCCCGGTAGTCATCGGTGATGCGCTCCCCGATCTCGCGCACCTTCTGCTCGATCTCCCGTGAGGTTATGAGGACCTCTTTCACGCTGGGCATCATGTTAGATTTCTCCATGATAGATTCCCCCACAGGGTTCCCTCTCCACCTTCAGCCTCCTGCAGCACGGCGGAGATCGTCGGCGCGTGAGGTCTCCTCCCAGTTGAAGGCCGGCTCGCTGCGCCCGAAGTGTCCGTAGACGGCGGTCCGCGCATAGATGGGGTTCCGGAGGTTCAGCTCGCGGATGATCGCCCCGGGCCTGAGGTCGAAGTGCTCGCGGACAAGGGCGCCGAGGGTCGCCGGGTCAGTCCTTGCGGTGCCGAACGTCTCGACCATCACACTCACCGGATGGGCGACGCCGATCGCGTAAGCCACCTGGACCAGGCACCGGCCTGCGAGGCCTGCCGCAACCAGGTTCTTCGCCACCCACCTTGCGGCGTAGGAGGCCGAGCGGTCGACCTTGGTCGGGTCCTTGCCCGAGAAAGCGCCCCCGCCGTGCGGGGCAGAACCCCCGTAAGTATCCACGATGATCTTGCGCCCCGTGAGGCCCGTGTCGCCCTGAGGCCCTCCCGTAACGAACCTGCCCGTAGGGTTGACCATGATCTCGGCCACGCCGGGGTCGAAGAGTTCCTCAGGCATTACGGGTCGTATGACCGTCTCGAGGAGATCGTCCTTTATGTGGGCTTCCACCCCGTCGCGGTGCTGGGCCGAGATCAGGATCTTCTCTATGCCGACTGGCCTGTCCCCCTCGTAGCGGACGGTAACCTGGCTCTTGCCGTCCGGCCTCAGGTAGTCGAGCGTGCGGCTCTTGCGGACGTCGGAGAGACGACGCGTCAGGGCATGGGCCAGTGTGATCGGGAGCGGCATCAACTCATCGGTCTCCTCGCAGGCATAGCCGAACATCATCCCCTGGTCGCCGGCCCCTATCTCCTGAAGACCCTCGCTCTCCCTTACCTCGAGAGCCCTGTTGACCCCCTGGGCGATATCTGCGGACTGCGGATCTATGGAGACGATCACGCCACAAGTCTCGGCGTCGAAGCCGTACTTGGCCCTGGTGTAGCCGATCTTCGCGACCTTCTCACGCACCAGGGTTGGGATGTCCACGTAGGTCGAAGTCGTTATCTCACCAGCCACGACGACGAGGCCTGTCGTCACCAGTGTCTCGCAGGCCACCCTGCTCATCGGGTCGTCCGCGAGCGCGGCGTCGAGGATGGTGTCTGAGATCTGGTCCGCTATCTTGTCGGGGTGGCCCTCGGTGACTGACTCTGAGGTAAAGAGGTGGGATGCCTTCAGTTTCTGGTCGTCCGCCGCGTTCCAGGCTGTGATCCCGACCGTCTTCTCCGCCATTCTGTATTCGCCTAGATTCAGGCTCAAGAGTAGCCCCCTCCGTTCTATGTTTCGCGCTCGCACGGTGGAGAGGCTTCGTCGCTCAGATCCTTCGACTCATCTCTCGGAGTCTCCTCCGCAGGAGTTGGCACCTGCCACAAGGCTTGACGATAAGCCTCGCCGGTTGCCGCGGTTTCACAGGGCCTGTCCCTCCACCGCTCTCGATGAGCGCCGCCGGTCGCCCGGCGTGTTTGGCTGGAAATTACATCACGTCCGTCAGGCGAATGCAATGCCCCCGGCCAGAATCTCGCTCGGCAGAGAGGGACCGCCCGAGGCGGTTACGATCGCGCCCGAAGGGGCGAGGCTCACGGAGGAGCAATGGGCGCTGGTTTGCCCCCTGCTGCCACCGCAGAGGGGCGGGATAGGCAAGACCACTTAGGGCGACTACCGCGCCGTCTAGGGCGGCATCCTGTGGGTGGCGAGGACGGGATCGTCGTGGCGGGAGATGCCCGAGGAGTACGGCAAGTGGGAGAGTGCCTACCGGCGCCACGAGCTGTGGGTGAAGCAGGGCTTTTGGCCGAGTATCCTCCGAGCGTTAGGAGAGGAAGATCTGCCGGGACCGTCGTAGAGGAAGCCTAACTGATGCTGTAGGGCAAGCTTTGTGTGAGATCAACTTCCATGGTACATGCCCTAACCCTCCCTCTTGCACTCATTCACCCGAGTGCGTGGAAGGTGCACTCTCAGAAGTTTGGACTTCCGCTTTACGGAGTTCTACGAAGTTCGCTGCCACGAATAGCCACCTGGCATACTAAGATGGTTTTTAGGGGGATGCGCCTAGCCCTTCAGGCTTGCTAACGTGGCAGTGTCATGTTACGCAGTGGGGCTGACAAGTCCCGTCCATGCGGGGAAGGGGGACACAGGAAGTGTTGAGCAGGAGACTAACATTGGAGGAGAAGATGGGGGCGAAAATTAAGCATTTCAGGGCGCTTGCGGCAGTGGCGGTGGCGTTGCTCGCTTCCATGGGAGCTTTGCTAGCGTGGGCTATAAGTCCCGCCCAGGGCACCGTGACCCTGCCGGCAGGCTTCACCGAATCCCAGGTGGTGAGCGGCTTGTCGAACCCCATGGACATGGAGTTCGCTCCCGACGGCAGGCTGTTCGTAGCCGAGCAGGCAGGCAGACTGCGTATAGCCAAGCCCAACGGGACGCTTGTGACCTTCCTCGACATCTCGACCAAGGTCGACTCGACCGGCGAGCGTGGTCTGCAGACGCTGACGTTTGACCCCAACTTTTACACCAACCACTACGTCTACCTCCACTACACGAGTAAGGCGACGTCCACCACCCCGGTCCACGACCGTATCGTGCGCGTCACCGCCCGCGGGAACAAGGTCGTTGCGGGCAGCGAGAACCTCATCTTCCGGCTCAACGACCAGAACGCCACCTTCCACATGGGCGGGGATATAGATTTTGGCAAAGATGGCAAGCTCTACATCTCCACCGGCGACAACTATACTCCGGCCAACTCGCAGCAGCTCACCAACCTCTTCGGCAAGATGCTACGGATAAACAAGGGCGGCACCATCCCCACCAACAACCCCTTCTACGCTACGACCTCAGGCAAGAACCGAGCCATCTGGACTCTGGGCTTGCGCAACCCCTTCAAGTTCGCCGTCCAGCCCGGCACGGGCACCATCTTCATCAACGACGTGGGGGGGAATACCCCGGAGGAGGCCCGGGAGGAGATAAATAGGGGCGCAGCGGGCGCCAACTACGGCTGGCCTGTCCACGAGGGCGTGGCCAATGATCCCCTGTACGTGGACCCGATCCACGCCTACGGGCATGGTGGCGACCCCGCCACCACGGGTTGCGCAATCACGGGGGGCGCCTTCTACAATCCCACGACCGTCAGGTTCCCTAGGGCGTACTTGAGCGATTATTTCTTCGCCGACTTGTGCAACGGTTGGATAAGGTGCTACGACCCCGCGAGCGATACCACAAGGGGGTTCGCCACTGGCTTGAGCACCATCGTAGACTTGGAGGTGAGCAATGCTGGCGAACTCTACTACCTGAGCAGGAGCACCCCGGGATTAGTGGGCAAGATCGGGTAGGCGGGCAGCTAGACGCGCTGGGAGGAGTTAAAAGGGTCGGGGTCTAGAGCAGCCTCGGCCCGTTCTCTTGTCCTTATTCACGAACGTCGTGGAAGGAGAATTCTGCGAACTTCGCACTAACGGAGTTCTCCGAAGTCCTTTGAGGTTGCGACAAGAGTCCCGAAGATGCTATCGTTGCGCCCGTAAGATTGGGGGGACCAGCCAACCACGTGGGCTAGACATCGAGAACCAGTGTCTGTTGATGAGTTCTAAAGTGAGCGAGCAGCACTAGCCCCACGTAGACTAAGGGGGGAGTCCAATGAATCGGCTATACATCTTGCTGACGGTTATGGTAGTAATGGTGGGTATGGTCGGAGCGTTCTTCGCCGCCCACGAAGCCATAGCGAAGGTGCTAACCGGCACCGGCGGCGACGATACGCTCGTGGGGACCGACGGGGACGACAGCCTCAAGGGTCTACGCGGGCACGACAGCCTTAAGGGTCGTGACGGAGAGGATCGCCTCAAGGGCAGCCGCGGTAATGACCGCCTCAAGGGCAGCCGCGGAGCCGATCACCTCTGGGGTAGCGGCGGCAACGACAAGATCTACTCTGGCGAAGGCAACGACACCCTGAACGGCGAGACTGGCAACGACATTCTCACCGGCGGCCCTGACGACGACACCATGGACGGCGGTGAAAACAACGACACTTACAAGTTCGCCGACGATTTTGGTGCCGACCGTATCTCCGCCGACAGCGCAGGTGTCGACACGCTGAACTTCGCAGCACTATCCTCGACCTTCACGAGCGGGAACGGGATACTCATTGAGCTGAGGGGTCAAGGATCTAGCCTCTGTCCTTCCACCAAGAATGGTTGCCTCTCCGTAGCCGGCGCGTTTATCGAGAACGTTGTCGGCACCTCCGTCGGCGACGTACTGGATGGCAACTCCTCCAGTAACAAGATCAAGGGTGGCGGCGGGGACGATAGGATCGAGACCGGCAAGGGCAACGACGAGATCATCCCTGGCGAAGGTCACAACACGGTGTTCGCTGGCGCCGGCGACGACCTAATCTACGCGCGCGACACCGAGGAGTGGATTACATAGGTTGCGGGCCAGGCTTCGACAAGGTGGAGACCATACACGGATACGACCGGACCCTGAGCAACTGCGAGAGATCCATTGGGCCTCGTCAGGGTGGCATCTAACGGGCGGTAAGGTCCTCCCGTCCCTTGATGCACGTTCCCAGAAAAGTGCTCCCTAAGGAGTTGCGCTTCTATGTGTTGTCCGCAGCGTTGCTGGCTTTTACAAGAAGTTCGGTACTCTTGACACAGCGATATTGAAGGCGGCTCCATCGGGCATCGGCGCACCATCTCTGTTGGTGGATCGCCCACCTTCTTGTATCTGCGTCAGTATCGGACAGCGATGGGATGGTCATTGTAGACACCCCTGCCGCCCCCGGGATTCCAGTTCTGGGTTACCTTGAGGACCGCGTCCGGCTCGCCGTTGGTTAGCGGGTTATCCGGGTCGGTTCTGCTCTCCTCGGTGTTATCGGGCTTAGCATAGTGAACGAACGTCTCAGATGCTGGCGGGATAATCACCTCGAAGGTTGTCCCAGCGGGTATTGTTTCTCGATCCTGGTTGAAGATAGCCCACTTCTTTTCGTTCACGCCTTCGTACCAAACACCGATGTTGTGATCGTAGGTAGCATTCTCATCGTTTCCCCGATCCGTGCTCGGTACGAGGAGCACGACAGCGTCAGGGTCACCATGAATGGCGGGGTCGCTGATGTAGGTGTAGTAGCCGTGACTGTTCGCGTCGGTGGCGGTGTGAGTGAACACGGTCTTGTTTGCGAATGCGTTGGCGTTCTGGTCGGATTAGCCTCTCTGGGATAAGCCTCCTCGGAGTTAGCATACTGGGCATCGCCCGGTATCGACCGCTGCGCCTTTGGGCGTCGCAGCCTCGCCGGTCTTCGCTGGCACGGTGCTTTCCGTATCCCCAGAGCCGCTCGTGAGCCACTCGGGACGTTCTCCGAACACGACTAAACCTGCCGTCACGCCCACGCCTGCCGCCACGAGCCACACCAGAAGCGCGACCGCCACGTACGCGAAATACCTTCAGTGGGGGTGAAAGACCCCTCAAGCGCCCAAGCTCCAGCCGGATAGGTGACCTTTCCTCTTCGCTCCCATGCTAGTAATGTACCCTCCTTTGCGAAGCGCTACAAACCACCCTATGTTACGCGGCGCTTCGGAGCTAGAATAATCTGGCACGAAAGATCACCAAAACAACCACATCCACGACTATGCTATCGCGAGTGCGACGGCCTCTCCCTGATGGTCGAGCGAATCTCCGCCCCTACTCTTCTTTGCCCTTTTTTACCGAAGTACCTGGAAGCTAAATTCTACGAAGGTCGCCTTCTGCGCGTTCTTGGAAATTGCGCATAGCCCCGGTCCTAAGCAGTAGGTCTTTCTATGTAAAAACTCTGGAATCAAAGCCTTACGTACATAAGATTCTGATAATACGCGCTGGACGTATCGCGCCCCTGTGGTAGGCCTTCCGGGCTGGGGTCATGGGCTTCCCGCGTGAACTTCGCCTGTTCGGAATTTCTCGCCAAGCATATTCCCAAAACTACCTGGCAGAGCAGAATGTCCACCTGGCAGGTGCGCTCCAGCTTCATGCATGCTACGCTACTCCTGTAACGGTACGGGGGGAGGGTCTGACACCTTTCCTCCTCCACTCCAGAAGAAAGGTGGAGGAGATGAGAACAACCGTTCTAGTTTTGGCTCCGACGACTCTAGCGCTGCTGCTTACCAGGGGGGCTGCGTTACTGAATGCAGTGAAGCCCGCAGAGGCTACCTTTCCGGGTCAAAACGACAATACCATGAAGTTCACGAAGCGCGGGGTCTCGGAGGGGACGTGCCTCCTCTCGTCGGGGTACGCCCGAGTCATCTATCGGCCATAGGCTTTCGGCTTTTGTAGGTTGAGCAACGTCGAACGCAATCAGCAACAGACAAGGAGGGGAGAGCATGATGCGACACTCGGAGACAATGCGAGCGGCCTCAAGGCTGTTACTGAGCCATCCGATTGTCTGCTTGCTCGCAGCGTTGGTGGCAGCGGTGGTGGTGTTGGGGGTGCTCGGTCCAATCAAGGTGGTTCATGCTGGCACTATCACGCCTTCGGCCACTACCTCCGCCCAGCTAGTAGGGGCCGGTGACATCGGGTCCAACGGCTCCGCGGATACTGCCACGGGCAACCTGATAGACGCCCGCCCGAACGCCCGCGTCTTTACAACAGGGGACAACGCCTACCCGAACGGTTCGGCTTCTGACTACACCAACAAGTACCATCCCGCATGGGGACCGTTCAAGAATCGGACCAGCCCTTCGCCGGGCAACCACGACTACAACACCTCCGGAGCGAGTGCCTACAAGAGTTACTTCGGATGGGTTGATAACGTTCGTAACGTTAACCCAACCTACTACGTCTACAACCTGGGCGCGTGGCGCGTATACGCGTTGGACTCGACCATCTCGATGAAAGTCGGTAGCCCCCAGTACAACTTCGTGCAGAAGATCTAGCCACTAACGGGGCGCTTTGCGAGCTCGCCTACTGGCATCATCCGGTAATTAGCTCCGGCCAACACGGCAACGATGCGAGAGCACGGCCCATCTTCACACTCTTTGATGCGCAGGGTGGAGACCTTGTCCTTAACGGTCACGACCACAACTACGAGCGTTTCACAAAGATAAACAGCTCGGGCCAGGTTAGCGCTAGTGGCGTCCGGGAGATCATCGTCGGCACGGGTGGCACTGACCTCCGGGGTCAGGGCTTCGTCCAGACCGGTAGCGAGAGGCGCCAACTTCAACACCCACGGCATCGTGGACATCAACCTCACTCCGACGGGCTATTCCGGCAAGTTCGTACCTGCGCCGGGCTTTGGAAGCTTTACCGACAGCTTTAGCGGTACGTGCGGGAGGACTTAATCGCTGGCGGACAAGGCGAGGAATTGCGGAGGGTCGGGGTCCTATTGTGGGGCTCCGTCCCTTTCAGTTCTTGCCCTGCTTCTTGGTGATATTGCCCCCATTTAACCGAAGTCTGTGGAAGAGGTGTGCTCAGAAGTTCGCCAAGAGATGTACAATTGGCGGAATGTGCTACTTTGAGAAGGGCATGTATGATGCCTCTATCGTCTGAAAAGCCACAAGAGCGGAAGAGAAAGAAGAGATGAGACGTAGGACAAGGTTGCTTGAGGTGGCAGCAGTGGCTGCCGCGATGCTCTCATGGCCAGCGCGACGACCTTGGCAGCCACCATCGACTGTACACCCGACGATCCTTGCCGTGGTACCCCAAAGAAAGACACCATGGATGGCACCTCAACCACAGACGAGATGCTCGGCCTACGCGGCGATGACATCATGGAGGGCCTGGGCAGCACAGATTTCTTGTCCGGCCAACGCGGTAACGACACGCTCAGAGGGGACAAGGGCGGCGACGAATTAGACGGTTACTTGGGCGACAACACCCTCTACGGCAGTCCCGGAGACGATGTGATGCGCGGTGACGATGACTGGGACTACCCTAACCGTACCGACGGTCAAGACCACCTCTACGGCGGCGAGGACAACAACACCCGTATGGCTACTACGGTGATGACACGCTGGCAGGGGGAGATGGAGATGACAAGATCAACGCGTTCGACGACGAAAGGTTCACGGGCGGGAAGGACTTCG
This sequence comes from uncultured Rubrobacteraceae bacterium, assembly GCA_963811295.1. Lineage (GTDB taxonomy): Bacteria > Actinomycetota > Rubrobacteria > Rubrobacterales > Rubrobacteraceae > Rubrobacter_D. The sequence goes on from CAWEQZ010000050.1 coordinate 107,149, forward strand.
TGGACTGCGGCAAGGGACATGACGAGGTCATCTTCGACAAAGGGGTCGACAAGGTCCGCAATTGCGAGGTAAGGAGAATTGCGAGGTAAGCTTCGGCCCTCTTCCTCTTGGCCTTATTCACTGAAGTGCCTGGAAGGTGAATTCTACGAAGGGCGTATTCACCATCCTGCATAAATCATCCTATCACATCGAGGTAGTCGCCTTTGTTTGCCCTTCGCTATTGAGGTCGACACTACTGGTAGTGGTGACGAATCAGTATGCGCTATGGTGAATTTCGCCTCCCCCGTGGTAGGCCGAAGTTCCTCCATCCTCATATCCGACACGTAAGAAGGGCTAAAAGCACACCGTCGAGCCGCCGCTCATCGCGAGAAGCCCTCTCGCGCCCCTTATCATGGGGGCATGGGAGAGAAGCAAAGGAGGTCTGTGTGAGGCCGGGGCGGCGAAGCGCGGCGAGAACATGGGCGATCTGCCCCAGGGGGTCTGAACGCGCCCCAGGCCAGGGTACGCACCGAGCAACCTGTCCCATGTCGGAGGCCATCTTTAGGACAAGACCACGCAGAAGCTGTGCTAAGATTGAATTCGACGTGAGGGTTTCGCTCGCCGATCTCCGTGGCTACAGTGCCGCCCCAATGCTGGCGTATCAACGCCACCTTAGTTTGGCACATGGCAACAATACGCGTTCATAGGTCTAAGCACGGAGTAGGTAGGTTGAAGCGAACGTTCAATTACTTCCCAAGAGCCCGGTCCATCCCCGCAGCCCCAGCCCGCTCTGGCTGGTGCTCTTGGTGCTCGCGGCCCTCGTGGCTGGTCTGATATTGCTCACCGAGACGCAGGACAAAGCGATGCGGGAAGCAGAGACGCAGGACACCGGGGCCGTCGACATAACGGGGCTGGAGGAAACCATCTTCGATTGGAGCCAGGACGCCTGTGCGCCCGACGACATTCCGGACATCCCTGCCCGCGCCTTCCGGGACGCCCAGGAGCGCGTACAGCTCATCGCCTCCCACTACACCAACCGCCGCATGACCGGCCCTGACCTCGACCACCTCTCGCGCGATGCGGCGTCGTTATGCCCTCAAGCTACAATCCCGATCCCGCTATGTTCGACGACCGCGAGTGGATACACTCACCCTACACCTTGGACGGCACTACAGTCTTCGCGCTCGTCCACGACGAGTACCAGGGGCACACGCACCCGGGCCGGTGCCCTTCGGGTGAGTACTTCGCATGCTGGTACAACGCCGTCACCCTCGCCGTCTCGACCGACGGGGGAGCCTATTTCGAGCACGCCACTCCGCCGCCAAACAATCTGGTGGCCGGCATTCCTTACCCTTACGTGCCGGACTCTGGACCCGCCGGCATCTTCCAGCCGAGCAACATCGTGCACAACGCCGACGATGACCAGTACTACGCCCTGCTCAGGGTGCAACAACACCAGGCTCAGCCGCAGGGCACCTGCGTGATGCGCACCACCGACCTGGCCGACCCCGGTTCCTGGCGTGCCTGGGGGGGTTCGGGGTTCGACGTCCGCTTCATCGACCCCTACCTGGAGCCCGACGACCGGCCGCAGGACCACATCTGCCGGCCCGTCTCGCACGACGAGATCCAGCTCATGGTCGAGAGCCTGACCTTCAACACCTATCTCGGTCGCTTTCTCCTCGTCGGCACCGCCGTAGAGCAGGATCGGGAAGGCGACACGGCCTCCGGGATCTACTATTCCACGTCCGACGATCTCGTCCGCTGGACCCCGCGCAAGCTCATCGTGGAGGTAGAAAGCCGCCAGACGTACCGGTGCGGCGACCCAGATCCCGTTGCTTACCCTTCGGTTCTCGACTCCGACAGCTCGTCGAGAAACTTCGAGACCACGGGGAAGCGAGCCTACCTCTACTTCACCCGCTTCAACTACGAGTCCTGCAAGGAAACGTCTGACCGGGATCTCGTCCGCGTCCCTATCGAGTTCTCGAAGTAAAGGCCGGGAACGCTTACGGCTCGACGCCGGCCTCCTCGACAAAGTGGCGCAGCACCCTATCAGAATCGAAGTACTCCTCCGCGAGAGTGCGGGCCGCGCGGCAGTGCTCCTCGTAATCTCGCCAGATCCGCTCGGCGCCTGCGATCGCCTGCTCCGGCGTGCTGAAAGCTACCAGCCCCTCGCTGACAGGGTAATTGCGGCCAAATCCGGTGTCCTGTACCAGGGCGGGCTTGCCCGAGGCCAAGTAGCGTACCGTCCTGTCGCTGAACCATCCGCTCTGGGTTTCGACGTAGATGCCCTGGGCGACGGAGAACTCGGCTCCCGAGCCCTGGACGTAGCGGCGAAACGAGTCTGGATCGGGCGTAGCCATCCTGGGGTCCACGAGCCGCCAGCCGCGACGGTGCAGCAGGCTCAGATCGCCCTCTTCGGCCGGGTGAATGTCCAGGGCGATCTCGAACGTCTGCGGGACCCGCTTGGGCAGCTCGATGAACTTCCTGAACTCGTGCACCTTCAGCCCGAAGGTCTTGCCACCGTACTGAACCGGTCCGTAAGGCCCGCGCCACGTGGCGACCGTCGTAAAGCGATCGCGGTCCCCATCCCCGGTGACAGGCCAGTGGTCCAACACCACAGGCTGCCGCGTCGGACGCCAGCGGATGCCACTGGTTGGTATGGGGCAGGATCGGGTCCCGATGTTCTCGCCAACAGTGAAGTACAAGTCGTGGCCGCCCAGGCGCGATCCGGCGTCGCCGGAGGCGTGCCAGAACTGCGTGAAACCCGGGTCGAGGTCGAGGTAGGCTCTGCGCTGCATACGACGCAACAGCGGCTCCAGGGTCAGATGCCCGGTAATGTTGACGAGGAGGTCGGCCGCTTCGGCGACCTCCAGGAGCTCGGCGTAGGGAAGGCCATGAACCTGCTCGCCGCCCTCGTATATCAGCGCAGCTGCGCCGGCCAGGCCGAACTGCTCTGTGGCCTGCTTGAAGTAGGTAAGGTTTATGCAGTCCTCGAATGCAGTGACCGCGCCGGTAGCATCGACGCAGCTTTCTCTGCCGATCTGCTCCACGAAGTAGACGCCAACGCCCAGCTTCTGCAGGCCCATTACCCAACTCAGTACAGCCCACGCGTTGCCACCGTTGAGTGGCTTGTTGGCGATCACGCTGCTCACAACGACCGTCGTCATCTAGGACTCAGACAATTCGTAAATGACGCAGATTTCGTCATTCCAGACGCGCCGGTAGTGGTCCTCGAGATGCTGGCCGAACTCCTCGTACTGCTCCAGCCACCAGAAGGCCGTACCAGGAAAGAGCAGGAACTCGCCTCCTTTGGCCCGCAGCTCCTCGAGGTGGGCGATGGCCCCGGCGCTGTCTGCGGGGTGGTAACCAGCGTACACACCTTCCTCATTCTGGGGGAAGTGCCAGGCCCGTTTGCCATCCAGCTCGAGCAGTTCGTTGTCGCCCTTGCTGACGACGATGACGGTGGCCTCGGCCGGCAGGGCAGTGTCTACCACCTCCCTGATACGTCGGATGAGCTGCTGGTAGCCGGAGAAGAAGGTCCTTATCTCTCGCTTGAACGCCGGGAAGCGGTGGCGACTCGCGATCGTCTCCAGGCGCTGCCGAACGAGATCAGCCACCTTCTCCTCCGAATAGTTCTCCTCGATCTCGCGTCTGGCTGCTCGACCTCGAGACCGGGCCTCCTCGCGATCTTGGAAGACTAGCTGCATCAACTCTGCCGCGTGCTCGACCGAGGGATCGGCCCAGGTCTCACCCGCCCGGTAAGGGCCGACGGTCCTTTGAAGCTCGACGAGCTCGTAACGGACGGGGAAACTGTTCGATACGTCCATGAAATCCATGTTCCCCGACCACGAGGTCGCGATCACCGGCTTCCCGAGAGCCATCGCGTCGGTTATGGTCAACCCCGTTCCCTCCGAGCGGTGCAGGGAGACGTAAGCGTCGCATGCCGCCATCAAGTTGCGCAGATCCTGCGACGGCCAGTATCCGGTATGGATGTCGATTGGGTATCCTTGCGCCCGAGCGCTCATCGCCGCGAAGCCTTCGCGGTTCGAGTCTGCGTTCACGCACTTGATAACCAGCCGAACCGGCTCCGACGGCGCGAAGGCTAGTTTGAAGGCGTCTATCAGCGCCAGCGGGTTCTTCCGCTCCATGTGGCTGTGAAAGTCGAAGACGAACAGGTAGACGAACTCCTCGGAGGGTACGCTCAACCGGCGACGACCGCTATCGCGGTAGGCGAGCTTTCCGGACACCAGAACGGGGGGAATCCGCACGACGGGCACAGGCGAGATCGGAGCCAACGCGTTGGCGATAAAAGAAGTGGCTACCCATACTTCATCGTAGTAGGCGAAGCGGTCGTACCATTTTTCAGGGAAACGCGGCAGTTCCCACGCCCATGCGCCGATGTTGTAGCGTTCCTCGAATAGATTTGCCCCAAGGTGTGACATGATAGCGAAGTGCTGGGCAGCGTCCACGCATAAGAGGTTTACATCGTACGGGTGCTCCGTATCGAACTCCATCAGCGGCCGATCCGTGGAACGGTTCGACGACAGATCAGAGAGGTCGTTGATTGCAACTGAGGTTTTGAGAAACTGGAGTGCGCGAACGTAACCTCGCGCGGCTTCCCCCCACCCACTCTCGTCCCGGAGGTAGCCAGTTACATTAACCCCTCCGAAGCCGCCAGTCGCTCCGCTTGGATCCGGCGGAACCTCAGCCCTCCGATACCATCTGTTGAACCGCTGAATTCTTCCTATGGTTTCGTCTATCGAGTGTCTTGTCACCTCGTAATTGCTGCCCCTTCCGTGGATACTAGTCGGCTTATCTGATGAGCCTTGATCTTCTTACACCTTAACGCAAGCGATAACATCTTGATGTTTATCCCATCCCTGCTCGGTGTAATTTAGTAATCGAAGATTCGGCACTTTTTCCACCTGCAAGCACCCCCATGAAGGCGCCGAAACCGAAATCCCGTAATCAGTTCGGTGAGAGTAATCTCCATAACCAAAACCGCTACGGTCATAATCCTCGAGAACATCTTGTATTACGCTCTGTGAAAGCCCATAAGCGAAATGATTACCACGCAACCTTTCGGCGACGTAGCGGCCGTGCGTTGTAAAAATAAGAATGCCACCCGGGATAAGGAGAGACTCAAAGAATGTAAGAAATGCTGCCCACCGATCTGAGTTGAGATGTGTAAGCAAAGACCCGCACCAGATGAGATCGAAATTGGAACTGATCTGTATCTGATGAGGTTGTTCCTTCGAGTGCACCGGAATCGCATCAAACGCTCTTGCGCAGAAGTCGACCCCGTCTTGGTCTATATCGCAAGCGGTTATGGTGGCGTTAGAGAACGCCGCATTGATTGTTCGGAGCTCCCTGCCATGTCCACACGGCAGAATCAAAATGCTCTCTACATCTTCCTTCTCTGCGAGAAGCATGGCAATCCTTATGGATTGTACGGCCAGCTGTCCGACGCGAAAATAGTGGACGACGTCACGTGTACCCTTCCACATAATATCGTTGTGAGAAACTTCGGTTGAAACGTTAACTACTTCTTGTTGAAACAGCTCTTTGAGCCTATGCATCTTTGACAATTCTCCTCGAGACGTTGCTTAAGCCTCCGTTCACATCCAAGTAGATCGCCTGCAGCCAACGCTATACTCCGGGCCGCCGTGGTACTTGCTTTTCCTCGTCACCTCGCCTTAGACAGCACCTATTACTTCACGTAGCCGAACCCTTCCAAAACATCACCGAAGGCCTCTTGGCATACAGCCTGCAATGAAGGGTCCAAGTCATACCGCCAGCGTCCGATCGATGTCGTTGCACTCGCGCTCGTCCTATGTCGCCCCTGTAGTATTGTTGCCCGTTCCGGCTGTGATCGAAGCACTCGTTGGACGGTAAGAGAATCAGATGCCAAACAAAGATAGTTTAGCATTGATGTGAGCGATTCTTCAGGATGCTGAACAAGGTCCTCGTATCGTAGCAGATGTGCCTCGTCTGAGCTTTTGTGCCAATCACGCAGCATAGACCTTAAGCGATTCCCCATCTGATGAACATATTCCCGGTCACTATTGGCTTGTTCCCGACCAAATCTAACAACATTGTGTTTCTTGTTGTATGCAAAAATCGAGCAGAGCATATCCCGGAAATCACGAACGAGAAAAATCTCGCGAGCATGTGGATACAGCTCCCGCATCATCATCTTCGTAAAGCGACTGTTGCATCTCTCGGCAAAATAAACAAGCTCAGATTGATACTGCCGAGTAGCAGCTACTTGCTCATAGAACTGCTCTATTCTTTTTTGGGAGAACGCTGCTAGCTCTTCAATGGAGTTACGGCCCAGGTACTGCTGAGTCTGTAGATCAGGCAAAGCTCCCACTAGAGGGAACGAGTTTCCTAACCACCAGTCGCGGTTAGAAACGTCGGCATCAAGGAGCTGAAGATAGCTCATTGGATCTGAGAGAGTTTCCAGTATTTGCATCCAATAGCTTGCTACTCGTGGCTCATATTCATAAGGTCGGTAGGTAATAATTTGCGAGTGTTGGCCGAGTAGACTGGTCAGCCACGTAGAACCTGAACGCCCTGTTGTAGTAAGCATAAGGGGCTGTAGCCTTGGCTGAAAATCGCTGCGCAGAGAACGACGTCGAGCCCGAATGATCCCTATTGGCATATGACTCTTATCTTGAAGAACCGCCCTCAACAACAGCTCGACATCTCGTGTAAGTCGTAGGACATTCACCGTTGCTCGAAACCCACTATTCTTAGCATCAGGTATTGCAGGATATCGGGCAGCTATGTCCGGACGTTGAACATTGATGGGAATGCGGCGGAACACAACCTTCTCACTCACCTCCAAAGTTTCAGCCACCAGCTCCACGGCAATCGCTGGAGAAGTCCGACCCAGTACCCAGCCCTCAGCACTGATGGCGTATGCTTCGCACTGACTTCCGGGAACAGGGTGCTCGATCTGACAACCCCAGAGTCGTGGTTCCAATGAATCGGTTGAAACCTTGAAGACTTCTTCAATCCTAATTTCACTGCGTGGACAGTTGTGCCAACCACGGATGACACCTATTTCAACATGAGCATCGTCCTCAAAGACTGCTCGCACGCGAAGTTCGAATTCGGAAGCCACCTCCGATAAGTCCAAGGTGGTTCGGAAGCCGCTCCGCTCTGCTCCGGTAACTTCAGGGAAAGCAGCGACTATATCTGGTCGTTGTATACTTATGGGAATGTGGCGCAGCACGGTGTCTTCGCTCACCAGCTCCACAGCAACCGCTAGAGAACTCCCGACCCAGCACCCAGCCTACAATGTCAATAGCGGCTACGTCGGTTTGGCTTTCGGGAACCGGCAGGTCAATGTCGCCCCCCCAAAGCCGTTCTTCTGACAAATCTCTCGAGAAGACATCCATGATGCTGACTACAGCCAAATTACATATCCTTCCCACTCTAAACAGGGCAATGAGTATAGGATACAGCGCATTCTCGGACACTTAGATTTCAAATCACTGATTCTACTTCTGACAACCACTCAACCTCCGATTCAAGAAGATTCGCCGCGTAGTGCCGAGGCGAAGCCTCCTGGATGGTTGCTATTCATAACCAAATTCCTCCAGGACGTCACCGAAGGCCTGTTGGCACGCCGCCTGCAGTGACGGATCTAGATCGCTCCGCCAGCGACCTATGGAACTATCAGCATCCGGACTGGTCCGGTGTTGTTCTTGCCCTGGTACCTCTTCGAATGCTCTGTGAATCATGCCTTTAACAGTCAAAGGTGCAGCGTCAAGCTCTAGATACTCCAGAAGAGCACTAAGAGTCTCGACCGGGTGCCAAATCAGATTTTCGTAACGCAGCAGATATGCTTTGTCTGATCGTTGTCTCCAGCTTTCGAGCAGACGTAGAGCGCTTGGGCGCATTCATAAATATACTCTTCATCATTGTCCACGTGTTCGCGGCCGAAAGCAGTGTAGCCACGTTTTGCGTTGTAGGCTAAAATTGAAGCTACCATGTCGCGAAAATCGCGAACTAGTATAACCTCCTGAGCTCGTGGGTAGACTTCTCTGATCATGTCTGGTATGCGATGTCAGGAAGATGTTTCTCGGCAAAATAGGTGGGTTCGGTTTGTCCTTGGAGCCTGCCTACCTGCTTGTACAAAGCGTCGATCCTCTCCTGAGAGAAAGCTACTAACGCATCGACGCCATCATGGCCTAGCCATTGCTGGATCTCTGGCTGGATCTCTGGCTGATGAGGGCGCTTCAGTACTCCTGAAGAAAGCTCTGTTCCTAACCACCAGTTCACGCTAACTTTATCGAAGCCAATAATCGGTTGGAGGTAACTCGCTGGTTCCGATAGGGCCTTGAGAATATGCATCCAGTAGCTACTCACTCTCGTTTCATACGTGAAAGGCCGGTGTGCAACGATTCGAGGATGTTGACCTAAGATACACATTAGCCAAGTGGAGCCAGCACGACCTAAGGTTATAAGCATGAGAGGCTGGAGGTCTGGCTGAAATCTACTACGCAGAGTACGACGCCGTCCGCGAATCTTGCCTATAGGGGCGCGGCTATTGTTCTCAAGTACCGCCCGCACAATCAACTCGAAGTTCGGCGCTAGCCCTAGGATGCTTACCATAGCGCGAAAACCGCTGTTCTCAGCTCCAACAACTTCTGGGAAAGCTTCGGCTATATCGGGGCGTCGGTGGTTTATAGGCACCCGTTGGAGAACGACGCCCTCACTCACCACCTCCACAGCGACTACTAGGCTGCTCTTGCCAAGGACCCACCCTCTAAGGTCAATGGCGTAGATCTCGCTCTTACTACCGGATTCTGGGATCTCTATATTACGTCCCCAGAGCTGTTCTTCTGATAATTCTCTGGAGGAAACTTCCACGATGTTGACTACAGCCACGTTACATTGCCTTGCACTCTAGAGGTGGCGACCTGTATATGATAGAGATACATTTGCTCATTGCCTCTCACTACCACCAAAGTCGCGTCTCCGTCGCTGACGATCACTAAGAACGAAACCACCCCGACAGCAACCCGGCGAACTCTTCCTCATTCCAATCCTGGACATGGACGCGAGGCAGCTGGAAACGGTCGGTTGACTTCTCGACGACGCCCTCGAAACTGGAGCAGGCGCAGGCGAACCCTGCCTCCCGAACGATTGCAACTGTTTCGGGAGAGAATCGGATCGCGTACCGTGCGGATACGCGAAATGTGTCACCCTATGGCCCAAGACTTCCTCCAGTCTGCCTTTACTCTGCAGGATTTCATCCCGCTGGCGGGATGCCGAGAGCGCAGCGAGCGCCGGGTGTGTTACCGTGGCGCCCCTACGTCGAGTAAGCCGCCTTGTGCGAGCTCAGACACTCCGCAAGCGAGAGGAAGCGGTAGGTTGGTCGGCGAACTGGCTCAGTGCCGCCCATCCAGCAGTTCATCGAGTACCCTTCGCCGCTCGTCGTCCGGCATAGCGTAGAGCAGATCCCACAGTGAGCGATACAGGGAGTGACGAGTGCTGGGCGCATCCTCCCGAGTCTTCCAGGAGCGATAAAGCTCAAAGCATTTCAGGATAATGTGCTATCTCGCCTAATTCCCACTTGTAGGCGCTGCCGTTGACACTCAGTCGGAGCTCTTCCGGCAATTCCCAGGTTGCAGCAACAGCTGTTCCAACTCATCCCACCAGGGCTCGCGCCAGTGCTCTACGAGTCCGGTAGCCAAAAATACCGTTGCCGGGACATCGTAGCGCTCCAGCAACGGTTTGGCGTTCAAGAGATTGTCAGCGTAACCATCGTCGAAGGTCACGACTACCGAGCAGTCCGGCAGGTTACCCTCGCGGAGGCCTTGGGACAGTTGCTGCAGAGAGATGGGACGGGTGTATTCTCGCAGGATCTCCAGGTGCCCGGCGAAGTGGTCCGGAGTCACGCTCAGGGCCCACGGGTCCGAGGGCACCTCGGTGACGCGATGATAGAGCAGGATCGAGAGCCCGCCCATACTGGTTCCGGGATCGCCATGCGGCTCGCGCTCTGATAATTCCGATAGGCACCCTGCGCTGATCGTCCAACACAGCACGCACCCCCACCTCCAACTCGCCCATCCCAACCAGGCTCGCGCTGGTTGTGAAGCCTGCATGCTCGGCCTCGGGGATGTGGGGGAAGGCGGCAGCCAGGTCCGGGCGAAGGTCGTTCATGGGGAGGCGGCGGATCACCTCGTCGTGGTGAACCAGTTCGACCACCACAGCAGGGGAGGAACGGCCCAGCACCCATCCGGCGATGCGGAAACGGTGGCCGTCTGTTTTGGTGGCCGTCTTGGGTTGGTCGATGTGGTGGTACCACAGCAGGGTGGGTTCCACCTCCACCTTCGACGCTTCAAGTATTTCAAGACCGTCGACCGCCTTGGTTTCTGGCCCGGATAGCACATTTGCCTGGAATCGGTCCTCACACCTCGACTCGCGCTTGTCTTCTTCCTCGAAAATCTGCCGCGGTGCGGCGCTTTCGCGCCGCATGGTTTTCCTCTGCGCCGTCCAGGCTATGGGTATGCTGGAGCTTCGTCTTCTCTTCGAGGATCCGCCGAAGTTCGGCGGCCTTCCTGGAGCCAGCGGATAAGTCGAAGAAGCTGGGTATCTCTGTAAAAGACAGGTTGGATGACCAAGGCGAGCTTTTGCGGAGCGTGGCGCGGCGGGCGAGTATTCCACGTATCATCGGTAGCCACTCGCCAGCTTCCAGATGCTCATGCACCTCGTGGACTAATTGCACACCGTAGTAATCTTGCACAGCTCGAATACCACTCTCGTACGCCACTCTGTATTCGTTGCTTCTCTGCATGACGTGGGGCCATTGGGAGCGAACAACGATCATAGATGCCTGCAGCATCAAGGCGGAGTTACCTCCCATGTTCGCGCCGTGCTGGCGATCTCAGCGACTACCTTGTCGTAGAAATGGATCGGGAAATCCCTCGCGATACGCAGGTAGAGGTCGTAGTCGGCGCTAGGACTAACCGAAGTATCGAAGCCACCGACGGAATCGAAAACCTCGCGGCGGTACATCACCGTCGCAGGTGTCCAGATATAGCAGTCACGCAACAATGCCAGGTAATGCCCACTCTCGACACGAGGTTGTTCTAACGTTTCGAGGGGCGCTCCGTCGAACGTCATGAAGTTGCAGTGACCGTAAACGAAGGCGCACTCCGGGTGCTCCTCAAAGCAACCCAAGCCCGCCTCCAACGCATCCGGCAGCAGCCGGTCGTCCGCGTCCAAAAACACCACAAAACTCCCGTTGGTGCGACGAATGCCCGTGTTGCGCGCCCCCGAAACCCCGGTTCTCCTGGCGCACGCACCGAACACCGGGGTAGCGAGCCGCCACCTCCGAGGTGTTGTCCGTCGAGCCGTCGTCCACCACCACCACCTCAAAGTGTGGGTAGGTCTGGGCCAGCACGCTCTCTATGGCCTCTCCCAAAAAGCGCGCCTGCTCGTAGCAGGGGATGACAACCGATACCAGCGGCGCCTCCGAGCCGCGCTCGCCCTCATCACGCCAGCGCCGCCGTGCGTGGATGGTGCCGATAGGCACCCTGCGCTGATCGTCCAACACAGCACGCACCCCCACCTCCAACTCGCCCATCCCAACCAGGCTCGCGCTGGTTGTGAAGCCTGCATGCTCGGCCTCGGGGATGTGGGGGAAGGCGGCAGCCAGGTCCGGGCGAAGGTCGTTCATCGGGAGGCGGCGGATCACCTCGTCGTGGTGAACCAGTCTCGACAGCCACGGCAGGGGAGGAACGGCCCAGCACCCATCCGGCGATGCGGAAACGGTGGCCGTCTGTTTTGGTGGCCGTCTTGGGTTGGTCGATGTGGTGGCCCCACAGCAGGGTGGGATCCACCTCCACCTTCGACGCTCTTGTTACTTCGACTGAAGCAGTGGTCGGATGACGATTACGGCCATAGCTCTTGTCGTAATGCCTTCCAAGCCTTAGGGTCTGTGACCCTTTGTTTGGATAGGTATTCCTCGAGCCAGTTCAAGAAAAACGCTCGTGCAGTGCGGTGTTGTCCCGTCTTTTCTACAACAGCACAACATTGTTCTGGGTGCTGCCGATACCTGGTCCAACACTCGTTTGCCACAAATATACGTTCCTGTAAGGTATATCTTGCACAAGAAGGCCTGATCTTCGTACATCTGGTAGATACCCCTAAAGGATTCTTCGAATCCACCTGCACGTTCTATCGCCCCACGTCGCAATACGAAGGCAGAGGGGCAAGGTACACTACCGTTTCCCAATGGGCGAAGGAGAGTCAGTAGTGCAGGTGGATTGTATAGCGAGTTGGTCTCGACACCGAACTCTGGTACGAAATCGCGTTGGCTGTCTTCAGGATTCTCTGTCCAGCTGTACCAATATTGCGAAGCTCCGTAGAGCATTCCAGCTTCGGGATGCGAGGACAGTATCGCTACCTGCTGTTCGAGTTTATGCGGCAACCAAACATCATCGGCGTCCAAAAAGGCGATGTACTCACCTTTGGCGTGACTTACGCCCAGGTTGCGCGAAGCAGTAGTGCCTCGATTCTGGTGGTTCACGTGCTCCAGATAGCGTACCTTACCGGGATGTTGTTCAGCATACCGCAGGGCAAGTTCGAGGCTCCGATCGGTTGAGCCATCGTCGACCAGCAAGAGTTCCCAATTATCATAGGTCTGAGCGAGTACGCTCTCGATGGCTTCCTCGATGAACTTTTCGGCGTTCAAGAAGGCAATGATGCCAGAGACCAGGGGCTTACTGACTCACCACACATTCTCCCACTGAGACTGCATTCTGGCTGCTATTGTAGTCAACCCGGTTTTGTCGTCGTAATAGTGATCGAGACTTCGTAGTAGGGGTCGTGGTGCTCAAGCTCTTCGCGGCGTAGCTCTTCTGCCGCGAGCCCATACAAGAAAGCACTTGCTGACAGCACGTTCCCGTAAGTCTCGACCTCGACGTGTTCAGCCGGAAAGCACTCCTCGAACAATCTCCGTGCCGATAGTGTGGTGAACCTCCAATTCCAGTGCTCACTCCCTTCGGCTGGGCCGGTCTGGCTGATGCTCGGTAGAGTCGCCAGCAAGACCCCACCAGGTTTCAGAATGCGTTGGAGCGTCCGGATCGCCGAGTGCATATCGTAGATAAGTTGGAGGGTCTGGGTGAATATGATGCAATCGAAAGTGTCCGATGGGATGTGGTCGGCGCGGGTCAGATCAGCGAAGATGGTCGCCTGCTGGTTATCTTCAGCGACGTCAAGCACGTCGCTTTGCTCGACGCGGTTGCCGCCGTATCTCCGAGTGTAGGAAGCGTCCTTGATCTCCAGTACCCGTCCTCGGATGTCGTCGGCGTGACGGGCGAGGAAATTCTCGATGTAGTAGCGGTCGATCGGCTGACCCCTGTCAAAGCCAAACTCTCGGCTGATGGGCGTTACCCGTCGCAAGATGCCCAGGCGCACCCGATCCATAGGCGCTACAGAACCATTATTGACCGCTTGAGTACCGATATCGAGGGACTTGTTTTGGAGTGCTGATGCCAGGACAGGCTTGAGGTCGGCGACAGAGGCTTGGATGTGCCCGCTGAGGCGTTGAAGCCGGTCGCGCGAACCAAGGAGTAGCTGATGCAGAGCTTTGGTTTCCTGGCTATCCCGAACTGGGCTAGGGAGCTCGGCCGAGCCTCGGTGCGTTCGAGCCATCGCCTCTTGAGTTGTAGACCCAGCTTGTCCACCACTGTTTCGGTGGGTCTCTTTCGCCGCCTGTCCAGTCTCGGGTAGGACCAGAGCCGCGTCGGCGCGCTCCTCTCTCTTTCCGCCCCGGCGCCTACGCCCCCGGATCACGCCGATCGAGACGCGGCTCTGGTCTTGCAGCACCGCCCGAACCTCCAGCTCGATCCCTGGGATGGATTCTGCTGCACTAACGGTAATCCTAAAGCCGCTGTTCTCGGCTCCGGGGACTTTGGGGAAAGCTTCGGCTATATCCGGGCGGCGGGCATTCAGGGGCGCGCGCCTGAGCACGTTTCCGTCGTGAATCAGCTCGACGGCAACCGCCGGGTAACTCTTTCCCAGCACCCAGCCCACTACTTGGAGGGCACGAGCCTCCACATGGGTGTCGGGCTTGGGGGAGTCTATGTAGCGGCCCCACAACTGTTCGTGGTCCAGCTCAGAGAGGTATATGGCTGAGATCTCTACGTCCTTTGAATCTGGAGTAGGGTGGCTTACTTGCTCGACCAGGTTCTTTGGCTTTTTGTACGCGATCTCCCGGAGCTCGTCTGTTCGGCTCGATACGCACTCGCCCCCGGCAGTCGGGGCGCCCAACGGCTCCGTCTGCCCTCCAATTGTCTGCTGAAGCATCGTAACCACGCGCCGAGCGGTTTGTTGCAACGGGGCGAGCAGGCGGAAGCGACGCTGGATCGGTCCGCGCTGTGCCGAAACGAGTTCGGGCGGAGAGTAGCGTAGCAACGCAAGCGCTCCGTGCAGCGCCAGCTTCCACTCGCCCGCCTGCACATGATCACTAACTTCATTTGCTAATGCTCTGTTGTAACTATCATACCAAGATCCTCATCCCGGCCTTGTACGCCTCTTCGTATCGCTTGTTTCCCTTGACGTATTTCCACTGTGAGCGAAGCGCACTCACTGCAGATTTCAGCATCAGCTCGGGATCGCCGTAACTCATGTTCGCGCCGTGCTGATGGTACTCGGCGACAACCTTGTCGAAGGAATGGATCGGGAAATCCCTCGCGATGCGCAGGTAGAGATCGTAATCTTCACAGGCTTTCAAAGAAGCGTCAAAACCGCCAACGGAATCGAAAACCTCTGCGACGGTACATCACCGTCGCATGCATCACGATGTAGTTACTCTTCAATAATGCCAGGTAATGATCGGTTCGACACGCTGCTGCGCCCATTCTGCAAGAGATGATCCGTCCGCTGTGATGGGCCTGTAGTGACCGTAAACGAAGGCGCACTCCGGGTGCTCCTCAAAGCAACCCAAGCCCGCCTCCAACGCATCCGGCAGCAGCCGGTCGTCCGCGTCCAAAAACACCACAAAACTCCCGTTGGTGCGACGAATGCCCGTGTTGCGCGCCCCCGCCAAACCCCGGTTCTCCTGGCGCACGCACCGAACACACCGGGGTAGCGAGCCGCCACCTCCGAGGTGTTGTCCGTCGAGCCGTCGTCCACCACCACCACCTCAAAGTGTGGGTAGGCCTTGGGCCAGCACGCTCTCTATGGCCTCTCCCAAAAAGCGCGCCTGCTCGTAGCAGGGGATGACAACCGATACCAGCGGCGCCTCCGAGCCGCGCTCGCCCTCATCACGCCAGCGCCGCCGTGCGTGGATGGTGCCTGGATAGGCACCCTGCGCTGATCGTCCAACACAGCACGCACCCCCACCTCCAACTCGCCCATCCCAACCAGGCTCGCGCTGGTTGTGAAGCCTGCATGCTCGGCCTCGGGGATGTGGGGGAAGGCGGCAGCCAGGTCCGGGCGAAGGTCGTTCATCGGGAGGCGGCGGATCACCTCGTCGTGGTGAACCAGTTCGACAGCCACGGCAGGGGAGGAACGGCCCAGCACCCATCCGGCGATGCGGAAACGGTGGCCGTCTGTTTTGGTGGCCGTCTTGGGTTGGTCGATGTGGTGGCCCCACAGCAGGGGGGGATCCACCTCCA
Source organism: uncultured Rubrobacteraceae bacterium (assembly GCA_963811295.1). Lineage (GTDB taxonomy): Bacteria > Actinomycetota > Rubrobacteria > Rubrobacterales > Rubrobacteraceae > Rubrobacter_D. Next base: position 122,772 of record CAWEQZ010000050.1, read on the forward strand.
CCTTCGACGCTTCAAGTATTTCGATTAGTGCCATTCAGGCCCCACCTCGATGTCGAGGACGTCGGTCGTTAAGCTCTTCTGCAGCCGTACCGGCGCTGGCCGCGCTTGTCCCCCGACTCGCAATGAAGGGAATTCCTTGCTCATTTGTGGCTGGATCTGTCGCAGACCGGATCGCCAAGTGGGTTCGCGCTACGGATCAGGCACTGGGCTTCGGCGGCAGCCAACCGCTGTCGTCCGTTACCGGCAACAGTAACTCCGCCGACATTTGGGGACGCGTACCGGGCCACCACATCCTCGAGGAGTTCGTTCCACAACCGCGAACGGAGCCAGGCGTTGTACCGGCCGTTCAGCTGTCCGCGGCCGAAGCCGAAGTTGGGGTCAGTCTCCTTTCGCGCTTTTCGGCCGCCCTGGTCGCCACGCGCTAAAGAAATCATCACCTATTCTTTCCTCTTCTTGCTAGCTTGTCGCTGGCTACGTTTGCTCGGGAGAGCGTGGAGGATCCTTCACCACATCATCGTCGTGCTCCCCTGTGGAGGAGTCCGCGGCGCTCGACGACCTCCGAGCACGCCGCCGTTGGTTAGTGGAAGCAGTCACCTCATCATCAGGGCCTACCGAGGTGTATCGATCCATCACAGCCTCGATGCGTTCTTTCCACAGGCGGGTGTGCAGCCACGTGTTGTACCGGCCGTTGAGTTGCCGCGTCGTCGTAGCGTAGGACTGACCCTCGAGGTGGTAGAGTTCGGCGTCCGGGCAGGTACCAGTTCTCGCGGCCGGCCTCGATGAGGCGCAGGCAGAGGTCCGAGTCTTCGTAGTCGCCCTGCACGTAGACGCCCCTGAGGCCTCCGAACCGTTCGTACAGGTTGCCGTCGATCATCATGCAAGCGCCCGTCACGGCCGGCACGGGGCGGGGCGTATTCGCGACCGGTCTATACTGGGAGCCCCTTGAAGTAGTGCTCGTTGTTCCACAGGGCCGTCGCCGCTGCTCTGATAAAAGTGGCAGCCCCGCGTGCTGCAAGGAGTCATCCTCGTAGAGGAGTTTCGGCGCCAGCGCACCGATCCCCGGTGTCGAGTCGTAGAACTCCTGATCATCTTGCCGAGCCACCCGGGTTTGTCGGGCAAAACGTCGGAGTTGAGCAACAGGAGCAGGCGACCGCGGGCGAGACGAGGCCCCAACGTTGTTAACTCCGGAGAACCCCGGCGTTTGGCCTCGAGCACCACTACTCCTGAAGGGCACTCCGGTAGAGCGCAGTGGAGTTGTGCTGCAGTGTCCCCTGAGGTTGTCGGCCAACTCCGGCGAGTCGAGGACGTAGATCAGCTCTGCCTGCAAGATCTCCGGATCGTGGATGAAGTGGGCCAGTTGTTGCTCCAGAAAGTCGATGCGTTGGTAGAGCGGAACGATTATCGAGACGTCGGCGGATTCGCTGGGTGTTCCGTACTGTACGATGTCCTCAACCTCGACCGTTCGCTGGAACCGGGTCCTGTTGCCGGCTTATGGCTGGAAAGACGTGATTGGACCTGAGGTCTTCGTGCGGGAGGGCGCTCGTGGAAGATGTCCGCGAGGATCGCGTTGCGTACAGCGCGCGGCTTCTTGGACAACTGCTCGGCGCTCTCCACCCCCCCGCCTTCCCCCGAAGTTGTCCGCATCTCGAACCTCCAACCAGTTAGGCAGGCGGCTCGGCACTTCGAGCTCGAAATAGCGGATGAACCCGCTCTTCGACAAGCAAAGAGCTCACTTGAAGCAACGCCGTAGAACTGCTCGACATCGGGGCGCGGATAACGAAATATCCCATTGAGGAGTTCTACGCGCACGCCCTCAGGGGAAACGGCCGTAAGCTGCGTGACTTCCCCTTCCGCGTCCCGCATCCACCCCCTCACGTAGAATGCCTCTTCGTCGATGGCCAGCAGCGTGTCGACGGCCAAACTCTGCGGTTCGTCCGGCGCGATCACGCCCTCGGGGAGCGGCTTGCGCAGAGCCTCGCGAACGTTGAAGAGGTTTTTGCCCAGCCTAAAGCCGTACTTTGTCTCGCGATGCGCCGTGCTGGTCGCGACGAGGAACCTCAGCACCTCGGCGCGCTCGTCGTGCTCCAACCACGCGAAACCTTCGCGTACTAGGGTTCGGAGGTCGGTCATGGCGTGCCCGACCTTCAGCGGTCCGAGTGCGAAAGTCGTGCCGTCTTGCTCGATCACCACACTTCCCAGCGGCCTGCGTGCGTCCGCAGGTCGCAGAAAGCGCGCCGTGATCACCTTCCCGGCGCGATGCTCGGCATCCGCGAATCCGGGCCTGGGGTACGAGAGGCATCGGGATTCGAGTGGAGCAGAGTGGTTGTCGAGCTGGTCGTGAAGGGTGAATTGCACCTTTGGCGGGCGATTCTCTTCTGCATAGAACCAACAGAGGAGGAGTAGGATGTCGTCGGATAACCAACTCGCGTAGTCCACCCCCCAGAAAGCACCGGCTCCGCCGCGTCGGCCGCGGTCGATTGCGACGCCGTCCGCACGCGCCGCGCCTTCTCCGTCGGGCGGGTTATAACTCAGGTTGGAGTGCTCGTTGTCAAGTTGCATAAGAAGTACCCCCCTCAGAGGCCTTGCGATCGAGGAGCGTTCGATAGATCTCGCCCAGCTTCGCGGCGGAATCCTCGATCCTGTATATCTCTGGGATCCCCCGCTGGAGCGTCCCCCACAGGGTCGGGGAGCTCGTCGCGCGGCGGATCGCCCGGGCGAGGCTGCGCGGGTCGCCCGCCGGAAGTGGAGGCCGTTGACGCCGTCGTCGACCTTTTCCGCCATGCCGCCGATGTCGCTGCAGATCACCGGCCGTCCGTGAAAGAAAGCCTCCTGTATCACGAGCGGCGAGTTCTCCCACCAGATCGAAGGCACGACGACCCAGTCCACGCTCGCCATCAGCGTCGGTAGGTCGTGGTCGTAGCGCCAGGCCACGTTGTTCGCGCTTTTTCTTCGAGCAGCTCCGCGAACCGGTTCTGGTAAGGGCTGGGTCTGCAAGTCGAGGTTGGCCCCGTGGAGCCAGAGGTGGGCGTCGCTTCCGCGTCGTCCAGGATCGTCATTGCTTCCATCAGCACGTTCAGCCCTTGAAGGGAGTTGAGCTGCCCGAAAAAGCCCACGCGATTCCTAGCGGAGCTTGTCTCGGTAGCAGACGACTGCCCGTCCGGTGGCCGCTGTGCTTGGAGAAGCCCCGAGCGCCCCTGGCGGGGTTCGCTCGGCTCATCGTTACCGACGGGCTGGTGCGCGCTCCAGGTTGTGGCGCGCTTCGGCAACGTTCGGCCCTGCGAGAGAACGGCGTCCGGTTCTCTGTCCTCGGATTTGATGATCCTCTGGACCGTTCGCCGGCCATACTCCTCGAACTGGATCCGGTCCTGCGGGATTCCCCATTCGACGTAGCGCTCGAGCAGGAACGGGCTCGGTGCCAGGAACAGGTCCACGTGTCGAGGTGGGATTGATGAATCGTTCTCGCATGAAGAACTCCTGCGGAGATGCTCCGGGAAGCACTCGTTGCAGCGCCGCGGCGAGGCGTGCGTGCAGAGCTTTCGCACCGTCGGTGCGCACCATCTGGCCCTCCCGGTGGCAGATCGGGAGGAACTCGTGCAGCGTGTAGAAGATCGGCCGTCCGGGCAGCAGCCGCCGACTGGCGACACGAGGTCGTAGCCGATGAAAGCGTGTGTTGGAAGTGCACGACGTCGGGCTGAAACGTGTGAGGAACTTCGTGGAAATGCTTGGTGTAGATCTCTTTGTCGTGGTGATCGTCCCGTAGAGCCAGTCGAAACCGCCGGCTCCGTGTAGAAGAAGTACTGGTTGCGGGTCGTCGCGTTCACCGGACCGAAATGTGTTCCTGTGCAAGCGCGGGTTCGGACGTAAAGGCGGGCCGCCCTTGGCCAGGAAGATCGGCTCGAATCCTCCTCGGAAGCGCGCATCTCCTCGTACAGCTCCAGGGCGTAGGCCTCCGCCCCACCCGGGCGCGCGCTCGGATGGTTGTGGCTGATGTAGAGTACTTTGCGTTTGGACACGAGCCTAAAGCCTTCCTTTCGTCTCGCCCGCCGGCACCCCGGCTCAACCCTGTCGGCGGGCAGTGATCACTCGGCGCCGTGGTCATCGTCACGGCGTATGCCTATCTTCAGCGGGGCCGCTCTCTGCCAATTCGTAGATCGTGTAGTCCTCGTCATCCCAGACGCATCGGTACCGTGAATTCAGGTGTTCGCCGAACTCCTTGTAGCTCTCGAGCCACCAGAACGCGGTTTCGGGGGAGAGTAGGAAGCCCGCCCCCCTTCTCCCGCAGATCCTCTAGGTGGGCGATCGCTTCCGTGTACGTCGGCCGGGTAGTAGCCTGCGTAGGCGCCCGCTTCGTTCCGCGGGGAAGTGCCACCCTCGCCTTCCGGGCCCCAGTTCCAATAGCTCCTCATCCCCCTTGCTCACCACCACCACAGTGGCGTCAGAAGGCAGCACCGCGTTGGCCACCTCCCGGATGCGGTTTACAAGCCTCCGGTAGCGCGGAGAGGTCCCTGCTCAATTGCTCATAATCGACGCGAGTCCCCAGCGCGCGGTTGCTGGTTCCTCGGGACGGATGGACCATCGGGACCTCGGGAAGCGCGGGGTGGGAGGCCGCAGCACTCTCTTGCGGCGCCGACCGTTGCAACTGGCCAGCCAGATCGGCCTTTATCTTCTCGGCACGCCGCATGAGCTGGTCGTGCGCTCCGAGGAGCATCGCGCGCAACTCCTCCTCGCGGTTCGTCACGGAGTCGATCTTCGATGTCAACGCCTCAATCTGCTTCGCCTGATCAGCAATGTCCCGACGGAGTTCTGCTATCTCGAGCCGGGTGGCCCGCCACTCCTCGCCCAGCTCCCGGAGACGGCGTTGAGCAACACGAACGCCGTCCGCAACCTCTGGCCCTCCTTCGCGCCGACGGGTGCCCGCTGCCGGATTCTCGAGCGCTTCATCATGGCGCTGGAGTGTCCTCGCGGGTGGCGCTACGTACGTCGCTGGTACGTACGGGCGTGCCGCAGTGTTCGGTTTCCGGCGGCTCCCTGAGAGCGAAGATCAGGCACGCCCCTTCCTCGCGCACCGAGCGAGTGAGTAGCGCTCCTCCAGGTGCTCCCGGAAAGCCGCGTAGTGCTCGAGCCACCAAAGGGAGGTCTCGGGGAACAGCAAGAACTCGCCTCCCTTGGTCCCGCAGATCCTCCAGGTGGGCGATAGCCTCCGCGTCGTCGGCAGGGTAGTAGCCTGCGTAGACCCCGCCATCCTTTTGCGGAAAGTGCCAACCCCTGCGGCCGTCGCCCAGGCCGAGCAGGGCCTCATCGCCTCTGCTTACCACGACCACGGTCGCTCCCGGCGGCAGGGTGGTTCGCGCCACCTCCCGAATCCGGCGGACGAGCTGCCGGTAACGGAAGTACTTGCCCGGCAAGAAGCCCCGGTTGTTCTCGCCGACCTCTACGGCGCTGTCCGGAGCCTCCCAACGCATCGCCACCGCGAGGTCGGCCTGGAGATCGTAGACCAGAGCCTCGATCTCGCCGTCGCGCCGGAGAGGCGGCTCGTGCGCCTCGAGCAGCATGGCGCGCAGCTCCGCTTCGCCTCTCGACGCGGGTTCCGCCTTGAGTACAGACGCATCAGACCGTCCCCAGGCTGCGAGGTCGCTTGCCACGGGGCAGGTGTTTTGCGTCAGCGGCACCCTCCTCCCTGACCCCCTCGTCCATCAGCGCTCGAAGGTCACCTGTTGCCGGGCGGCTGGCCGGGGCTCGGCCTCCTCTACTCGCACGGTCAGACGGATGGTCTCCTTCAGGAGTTCGAACACCTGGCGGGAGCGCACGTTTAGCAGCCGGTCGCCCTGCCTCTCGTGCTCTTCATCGTCCACGATCGCCAGAACCGGTGAAACCGCGAGGCGGGCGGGGTACGAGCCGCGCGTAGTCCAGGCTCAGGAGGCCGTCCTCGACGTAGTAACCGCCGAGTAATCCGGCTGAGTACTCGACCAGCGCTCGAGGTAGAGTCGAAGGTTCTACCTCGTTGTCCAGCCTGCCTTCGGAGACCGCCTCGAGGTGGTGGCCGACGCTTTCGTGGCAGTAATGTACCTCGTGGCCGCGCTCGCTGAGGCGCAGACAAAGGTCAGCATCCTCGAAGCCGTTGCGGAAGGCGGTGTCGAAGCCCCCGATCTCCTCGAACGGCCCCCCGGCGAAGGAGCACCGAGGCCAGCTGGGTCGCGGATCCGGAAGCGGCGAGACTTGTTCACCGCCGGATGGCTTGCCGGGAAGCCGGCGTAGATCTGCCGGGGATGGAGGTCCTGGCAGACTACGACGCCGGCGTGCTGGACTGTACTATCGGGGAAGAGGAGCTTGCTGCCAACGGCAGCCGCGCCAGGGTGCTTCTCGGCGTAGCGTCCCGAGCGCGTCGAGCCAGCCGGCCTCCGGAAGAACGTCGTTGTTCAGGAACACCAGGTACTCGCCCGAGGCCACGGCGGCACCGGCGTTGCAGGCAGCGGCGAAACCTTCGTTCGTCTGGTGCCTGACCGTGCGGACGCGCCCACCGTAGGCGGCGAGCAGCTGGGGCGTCGTGTCGGTCGAAGCGTCGTCGACGACGACGACCTCGAAGCTTGCCCGCGCGGCGCCGCTCAGCAGCAAGTCCAGGCACCGGCGGGTGAGCGCCGCGTTGTTGTAGACCGGGATGATGATAGAGCACCGCGGACGGGGAACTCGGGTGTGTAGGATCATCCGCGCTCTCCTGCGGCGTTGTGGTCAGCGCAACATCGGCCGCATCAAGGTCGCCGGCGGCCTCGGTCGCTGATTGCGAGGCGGCCGCAGGAGACGGTAGTCCCCAGATCCGCGAGCAGCCGGGCGAGCACACGTCGTGGCCGAAGTATCTCCGGCCAGCGCGACGGCGGCCCTGCGGTGTCGTCGTAGTCCGCGTTTATCGCTCCACCGCCGCTACGGCCTCCTCCATCGTCCGTGAAGGCGAACAAGCCCTCGCCCGTCGGCAGCACGTTGCTGAAGCCGGTCTCCTGGGTGATGACCGGTCGGCCGGCCGCGAGGTACGTGGCGCTGCGGTCGCTGAACCAGCCGCTGCGCAGGCGCACGTTCTGGTCCTTGGCGACGGTGAACTCGCCACGCGACTCGGCGATGTATGGCGGTAGGCGTCCGCGTCGGCGGAGAGGGCAGCGCCTCGCTCACCTGCCAGCCTTGCCTCCACATCCGCCGGTCCGCCTCCTCGAGCCTGCTCAGGGCCAGCTCGAACTCCTGGTTGGTGCGTGCGGGAAGGTCGAGGAACTTCAGGAACTCGTGGTGCTTGCTCCAGTGGTAAACCTCACCCTTGAAGATCACCTCGCGCGACTGCCGCCAGTTGCCGACGGTGGTGAACGCGCGGCCTCGCCCGCCATGGGCCCCAGAAGTCCATCACCACCGGCTGGCGCGTCGGCCGGAACTGGAAGCGGTCGGAGACGGGCAACCCGCAGTCGGGCTGCCGTAGTTCTCCCCGAAGGTGAAGAACGCGCTGTGCGGCTCCAGAAAGTCGATGGTGTCGCGTAGTTGTCGTACAGCTCGATCTGGAGCTCCACGGGGTCGGTTTCCACGTAGACGAGCCGGCCGGTCGCGGCGTGCTCGGGCAGCGGCAGCGTTCCCCCGTGCAGGTTGATGATCAGCGCGGCCGACCGGTACAGTCGTTGAGCTGGCCCTCGCTCATCCCGTAGCAGCGGCCGTCGGCGTGCAGGGCGTGAAAGGCCCAGCGGTCGCCCAGACCAACCGACGCATCATCCGGCGATAAAGGCCGCAGCCCTGCCCGAGCCATCGTCGTCTTCCCTCTGCATGAGCATCTTCGGCGTGCAGGCATGGGCCTCGACGTAGTACACGTCGTAACCCAGGCGCTGGAAGCCGAGAAGGTAGTGCACCGTCTGCCAGACGATGCCGGCCACCGGTAGCCGGCTCATCACTCCGAGCAGGACGATCTTCTTTCCCTGGCCCGGATCCACTAGCTCCTCATTCCTCGGCTTGAATACATCATCGGCTACGACTCCGAAGACTCTTTGTCGGAGGATTCTCTCGCGGTCAATCTCCTGAGCAGACCTAGGAAATTGCCCACTGCCTTGGGTGCAACCTCCGGATGTCTGGAGTCGATCGCCTGTTGGTAGGCTTGCTTTGCCAGAGCGTACTCTCCACGGTTCTCAAAGAGCACACCTAGATTCAGCCTTGCTTTAGGGGCCGCGTCCGAGTGCTTGGAGTTGATCGCCTGTTGGTAAGCTTCCTCTGCCAGGTCGTGCTCTTCCCGATTCTCGAGGAGCATCCCCAGGTTGAAAACCGCCTTGGGTGCCCATTCGGTGTGCCCTGAGTCGATGGCCTGTTGGTAAGCATCCACTGCCCGATCGTACTCCCCTTGCCTATCAAGCATCAAGCCCAGGTTGAATGCTGCTCCAGGGGCCTCCTCCGGATGCCCTGAGTCGATGGCCTGTTGGTAAGCTTCCTTTGCCAGATCGTACTCTTCCCGCTCCTCATAGAGTATACCTAGGTCGAACGCTGCTCTAGGGGCAGCCTCAGTGGCTCTCGTCTGATCTGCATCTTGCCCTACCGAACCTTGCGTCTGGCTGGCGGACACTCCGTAGACGCTCCCCCGCCGGCGGCGGGCCACGTACTCAACGAGGAGTGCCGTCCCCGTTCCGAAGACCAGCCCCACCAGGAGCGCAGGGCCCGTTACGAGAGCGAAGACCAAAGCTCCGTACTGGGCTGTCGCCACTTTGGCGAGCCCCGTCGCAAAGCCCGACGATACGACCGCGCAGAGCGCTATGAGCCACAGCCTCTCGTGGACGAAGCCGGGGAGTGGTGTCGTTCTCGGGGCGGGCGCATGCTCCTCACCCCTGGGTTGGGCGGTGGCACCCGGCCGCCGTTCGGCGGGCCGTTGCGCATCCCTTCTTGGGGTGTCGTCCTCGTTTGATGATACTAGACGGGGCTCCCGTTCCCGAGGCACGGGTTCGGCCTCGCGACTACCGTTGGACGAGCCTACGTAGGCTGTGTCCGTGTGGCCGGCGTTCATCGAGGCCTCTTGGACGGAGAGCTCCAGCCTCTCGAACTGTTCCAGGCTCTCCTTGTGCTGTGCCTGGCCGGTCTGGGCCACGTGCAGCTGTTGGTAGAGGCTCTCGCGGCCCAGGAGCTCGTCGTGGGTGCCCTGTTCGACCAGCTTCCGTGGTTCAGGACCAGGATGAGATCGGCGTTGCGGACCGTTGAGAGGCGGTGCGCGATCATGAAGGTGGTGCGCCCGACCATCAGGCGCTCCAGGCTGTCGAGAATGACGGCCTCCGTCCTCGAGTCGATGGACGACGTCGGCTCGTCGAGGATGCAGATGGGGGCGTCTTTGAGAAAGGCTCGCGCGACGCTGATGCGCTGGCGTTCGCCGCCGGAGAGCTGGGCCCCGCGCTCGCCGAGTCTCGTCTCGTACTGCTCGGGCAGGCGCATGATGAAGTCGTGGGCGTTGGCGTCCTTCGCCGCCTCGACGATCTCTTCCGTGCTCGGCCCCGAGCGTCCCGTAATGGATGTTTTCGGCGATGGTGCCCGAGAACAGCAGCGGTTCCTGCAGCACGATGCTGATCTGCTGGCGCAGCGACGTGAGCTTCACCTTGCGGATGTCGATGCCGTCGAGCAGGATGCGCCCCGCGCCGGGTCGTAGAAGCGGGGAAGGAGGCTTATGAGGGTTGTCTTGCCGGCCCCGGTCGGGCCGACGAGGGCGACAGTCTGACCCGCCCGCGCGTCGAACGAGATGTCCTTGAGCGTGTCGACGCGGCGCTGATAGCTGAAGTCGACCCCTTCGAAGACGATCTCCCCGCGGGCTCGCTTGATGTCTACCGCGTCCGGCGCGTCTTCGATCTCGACCTGGGCGTCCCGCAACGCCAGGGCGCCGCGCGCGTTGACGAATTGCTCCTGCAGCGAGCCGATCGTGGCGGCCATCTGCTCCAGCGGTTGGTACGCTGACGCGGTATACGCCATCATGACCAATAGGCGTCCACCCGGTAGTTGGCCCTGGAGTATCAGGTAGGCACCGAAGCCCAGCACCAGGGCGGTACCGATCGCGGTCAAGACGTTTACGATAACCGAGAACACGGTCTGGCGCACTGTAAGATCCACCCCGCCGCAACCGCACGCTCGCCCTGCTCGCGGAAACGCTCGTAGTGGTGAGATTCAGGCCAAAGGGGACTATCACCCGCAACATCGCCATCGCCTCGTGTACTATCGAGAGCGATTCGCCTTCCATCCCCTGCACCTTGATCAGCCGGGGCTCGATTCGCCTGATGTAGTAGCCAGTCGAGTAGTAGATAAACGGTATAACCGATACCACGAGCAGGGTTAGTTTGACGTTGATGCTAAGCGCGATCACCAACATACCGACAAGCGTGGCTACACTTTGTAGTATCGGGGGGATCGCCACGATGAGGTTGCCGGCCGACGACGCCTGGAGGTTGATCTGGGCGACGAATTGGCCGGTCCTACGCTGGTCGTGGTAGGCGAACGACAGGCGTTGGGCGTGCCGGAACAAGTCACTTCGAAATTCGAGGGTCATGTACTGGTCGACCTTGGCGGTAATGTACTGTTCGAGCAGTCCGAAGACACCTTGCATGGCCGACAGTACCACTGTGCTCACGGCCAGCAATACCAGCAGCGGCACCTTGCCCACCGAGCCGAAGAGGAGATCCAAAGCCCCCGGCAAGGGGCTATCTCCAAGGACGCTGTCGAACATGAGCGCCAGTGGCCAGGGCAACAGCAAGCTGAACAGGGCTGCTAGCAACGTCAACACTAGAGCGAAGACCGCTAGCTTCCAGTAAGGCCGCAGGTACGGCAGGATCCTTCGCAGTGTCGCCCAGTTTCGCTTCATCGTGTCGTCCTGGCCATCCAACGGCGCGCGGTCGAAGCGTGAACGATCCACGACGACCGCGCCACCACGTGCGGGTCCTCCAGCGTCGCGCTTTGGCCCGCGCGCGACAAGCCGGCGTAAGGGTACCGCCCGTGCAAGACGGCGGCGTCCCAGAAATCCACGTGCCCTGGTATACCCAACGCTACGGCGGGACACTTCACAGCCGGGATCAGAACGTGACTAAGAGCGACTTTCAAGTCTCCTGCGAATCTACCTGATCCACGGCGTCCGAAGTAGAATCAATGCCGTTTTCGAGCTCCTCGACCGCGTTCGAGACGGCGGTGGCGGCAACGGAGCATTCCCACAGCGCGAGCAGTACAAGAGCGGTGGCGACGGCGCCCAGCACCCCGGTTGCGACCCAGGCGCGGTCGAGTGCCGCCCCGCCGGCCAAGGCGGCGAACAGCACAATCACCACGGCGCCCGCAGATGAGCACCTCGGCCAGGTGCGAAAGTGCAAGAGCTGTTTGCCTCCGCCGTGCTCCTCGATGGCCATGAGCGTGCGCGCGGCCCCGAGCCTCCCGCCGCGCACCTCCAGATCCCAGCGATCGTAGTCTCCTCCCCGAAGCGAGACCGCGCCAGCCTTCCTGAGGGCAACCTCGACGGAGCGCAACCACGCGTCTGGAGTTCGCCAGAGCTCACTCCAGACGGTGGACGCTCGCGGTCGGGGCGGCGAGAGATCCGATACGAGGCGCTCTTTCCGGGAGGCACCGGCGTGCCCCAGGCGCCCGGAGATGCGCGCCAGGGGTTGGAGGAGGTGTAGCAGGACCGTTATGGCGCGTCGTTTCAGACGCGCGGGACTCGCGGCGGGGGTTCCTAGCTTGCCGGTAAACGGGGCGTGGGCGGCGCTCAGGCCTGCCTGGAACAGCGAAGTCCCAAAGGTAAGGAATACCAGGGGAAAGAAGAAGCCGAGTGGCGGCCAGTCGAAGGCGAGCACCGAGAGTGCGGCGAACGTGAGGCCGAGCAGGTGCCATTCCGGCATGAGTGGCAGGCTACCCAGCGCTCCCGAGGCGGGCTGATAGACCGACTGGAACAGGCCGGTGCCCCAAGTGCCGTGGAAGATTCTCTCCCGCCGCCACCCGAGGATCCGGGGTAGTCCCCTCCCGTAGAGTCGTCCGGCCCAGCGAAGGTACCCCACGGCGTTGTACTTCTCCGGCCATTTCCTGCCAAGCATCGCGTCGGCCCTTCCGTAACCCCGCTGTTGCTTCAGGTAGGCGCCCACCGACGGGCGGCGGTGGTGCCAGACTACGGCCGCCGGGCTGAACCCCAGGGTCCATCCCCCCTGCCGTAACCGCCAGCAGACATCCGCGTCGTCGCCCGCGACGCGGAACTGGGGGTCGAAGCCGCCTATGGCCTGCAGGTAGCTCTTGCGGAAGGCCATGTTGCAGCCGGGGATGTGCTCCGCCTCCTGGTCGGAGAGGAGGACGTGTACGGGACCGCCAGGCGCGTTGGCGACGCAATCGGCGATGATCCCGTCGCCGGGGGGCGTAATGTTCGGTCCACCGATCCCGGCGTGTTCGGTACTAAGGAAGCCGGCGGCGAGGTAGGCCAGCCAACACGGATCGGGACGTGCATCGTCGTCAGTGTAAGCGACAATCTCCCCGGTGGCCGCCTCCATGCCGGTGTTGCGGGCGCTACTCAGGCCACGGTTCTCGGTACTGATGAGGCGGAGATCGTACTCGCCGGCTATCTTCGCCGTCCCGTCCGTCGAGCCGTCGTCCACGACGATTACCTCGTAGTCCGGGTATTCCAGCTCGGACAAACCTTCCAGGCAATCCCTTATGGTGGGCTCCCCGTTGTAGGTGCAGACCACCACGGAGATGCGGGGCCAGGGCGTGTCCTTCGGGAACGGCACCTCAGCGAAGGCTTGGCGGACGGTCTCTAGAGCGGACTTCGGTCGCCGGTCCCGACCTGTGAGTCCAAAATCCCAATCTTCAATGTCGTAACCGCCCCGGTGCCACTCATCCGTCCAGGAAAAGACGAAGGCGCCGGCGCACCCTGCGGCGAACGTCGCCCGAATCTGCCAGTCTAAGGAGCGCGCCTGGGCTTCCTCGCCGTGCGTGCGACTGTCCAGCCCGATCTCGGCCATGACCACCGGCTTGTCGCCGGCTACGTTGTGGAGGCGGGCGAGGTAGGCTTCGAGGTTTTCCTGCTCCTCGAGATAGACGTTGAATGCGGCAAAGTCGACGAAGGGCAGCCGCAGATACTCCGTTGAGGGATAGTTGACGTAGGTGACGAGGCTTCCGGGATCTTCGTCTTTGGCGGCGTGGTAGAGTCGCTCCAGGTAACGCTCGACGCGGCGAGGACCGTACCACCGCACGATGGAAGCCGGGATTTCGCTGCCTATTACGTAGCAGAGGACAGCCGGGTGGCCGGCGCAGGCGCGCACCCCGGCGCGCAACCTTTCCTCTATTGATCCGGCACGTCGTCCGTCATCCAGGAAGGTGATGTGCTGTTCCCAAGGCAGGCCTACCATGACGTAAAGGCCATGCCGGTACGCGACGTCCAGGAGCCAGCGCGGCGGCACGGTGTAGGTGCGAACCGCGTTCAGGCCGTTGGCCTCCATTCGGGCGAAGTCCCGCTCGACGGCACCTGGTTCGGGGTAGTGACCGTCGTCCGTACCGGGGCGAAACGTTCCGTAGGTGACGCCGCGGACGTAAAACCTGTCCTTGCCCAAGAAGATGAACTTGCCGCTCACCCGCGCACGGACGCCCGATATCACGGGCGTAGTTGCGGTGGTCCGCTCATTCAGATCCACCGGTCAGACGCCTCGTCGCTGCGAGCCGGACGACGCTGAGGGTCGGAAGTCGACCCGACACCTAAAGCCACACGAGACGAGCGGTACTCCTGTCTCACTTACCACTCGAGACGAGCCTCCATGCATCGTAGTCTTAAGTTCTACGGTGCATATATGTGTGCCAACCTCTATTGATGGGGCCCCCCTCGGGTGTCCACGAGTATGCTTCGAGATGTTCGCGACGCTCCGAAGTCTCTCATTTTCGGCGCGTACGTGCAAGGCTGGGATGCAGATGCGTGTTGTGCAACCTCCTTTCGGTAGCCCGGCAGGCTCCCCAGGTAAAAGGCCCGCCCCTTTGCACCCTCACCCCCGGCGACTGGTTCCACTTTTTTCTCACACGTCAACAACAAGTGTTATGCCTCCGAGAGGACAGATAAATACTCGAGAACCCTACCTTAGGGTATAAATCCTTATGCTGAGGCTCCGGGTTGCCCTTCTCGCTAGCGCTCACGGGTACGTTTGGCCGCAGAAACTTTCCCAAGTACTTCCTATGAATAGCATACACTGAACTCTAGCACCACGCGAAACCCCTTGGTGGATTTCCCGCAACATGGACGATGTCCCCCCGTATCGTTTTGCGTCTCGCTCTCTCATGCCTGCCATATTACCTGTGTGGAGTTGCGATAAGTCGTTAAAGACTGATACATTGGCCATTCGGCACATCTCATCGAACCCGTCGCGAAGCCTCGAGAGGACCCGCCCCAGACACAGTGCGATGCCCTCGATTGCAGACGTACAGGAGCAGCCTAGCAGAAGGCTACCCGCTGTAGCTTCGGCCGAATAAACGGAAATCTTGGGGCCAAAACCCGGCGGATTCGGCCCCAAGATCTCCGGAGAATGCTCGAGCCCTCCTACCAGCTCCAGGTTCCCACGGCGCCCTTGAACGGGCCGACTATGTCCGGGGTGATCCAGCCCCCATAGAAATCTCCTTCCTGCGCCTTGACCTTCTGCCCCCCGACCCAACAGGCATCCATCCTGCTCGGATAGAATGCCAAGTGATCTTTCAGTCCTTCGAACTCCGCCACCGGGTCGGAATAGTACCAGGCGGCCCCCTTCTCGGATTTCTCCTCGCCGGTTATCTCGTCCTTTGTGGCGATGTCGCAGTAGCTGGCGCGACCCTTCCATTCGCAGGTAGAAGTGTGGCCTGACCCTCTCAGGAACTCCATCTGGATGTCCTGTTGTGGGATATAGTAGACAGGCGGGTGGCTCGTTTCGAGGACACGTTTTGCCCGTGTGGTGTAGGCGAGCGTGACGCCGCCGAAGACGACCTTGACCTTCTTGTCCACGTCCTCGAGTCTAGGCGGACGCGGGTAATCCCAGACGGATTCCTGTCCCTGACCCGGTTCTATTCGCCTGCGGCCCATGATAACCTCCTCGGCTCCGGTTTCCTGTGATTATATGGCTCGAAGATTCTCTCATTTATACGCTGGCGCACAATCTGCTAACGCTTAGGACGTCCTCGCGAGGGTGTATAGTTCACGGAGTTCATGCAGGCGGCGTGAGGGAAGGACGTTTGCTTTCCAGGGTCGGTGACGGTCTCTCTGCGGGGTACGACCGTCTCAGGACCAGCGTGTGGTCCGTCTTGCAGGCGGCCGTGGCCGCGAGCCTGGCTTACTTCGTGGCTGAGGTGCTCGTCGGGCACGCGCGGCCCTTCTTCGCCCCCATAGCCGCCGTTGTCTGCCTCAGCGTAACATTCGGCCAGAGGAACAGACGCGCCGTCGAACTCGTCATCGGGGTCGCCGTCGGGCTTATGGTGGCCGACCTCCTCGTGCTCGTCATAGGGAACGGGACGCTCCAGATCGCGGTCGTCGTGCTCTTTGCGATGGCGGCCGCTGTCTTCTTCGGAGGAGGCACCATGTTGGTCAACCAGGCCGCCGTCTCGGCGGTCCTCGTAGTCGTGTTGCAACCTCCCGAGGACGTCTTCTCGCCCGAGCGATTTGTCGACGCGCTCATCGGAGGCGGGGTGGCGCTCGCGATCAACTATCTCTTCCCGATCAACCCGGAGCGTCTGGTGGAGAGGGCCGCGACTCCCGTCTTCGACGAGCTGGTCGCTGTGCTGGAGGAGATCGCCGGTGTGCTAGCTGACGGAGGCGAGAAGCGGGCCGAAAGGGTCCTGGAGCGGGCCAGGGAGATAGATGGCAGGGTCAGAACCATGAACGAGGCGCTCGAAGTGGGCTACGAGACGGCCAGGCTCTCCCCCACCCGACGAAGGTCCTTGAGGCAACTCGAGTTCTACGGCAGCGCCGGTATCAGGATAGAGCTGGCCGTCATAAACACCCGCGTTTTGGCCCGGGGCGTCTACAACGCCATCAGGCGAGGAGACAGTATTGCGCCGAAATTGCCCGAGGCCGTGCTCGACCTCTCGAGGTCGGTTAAGGCCCTGGCCGCCTTTCTGGAGGATGGCGGGGGGCCAGAAGAGGCCCGCCGGTGGGCGCTCGAGGCCGCCAGAACCGCCACCGAGATCCTGGAGGAGCGCCACGAGCTCGGGATCAGCGTCCTCGTCGGCCAGGTCCGCTCCGCCGCAGTCGACCTGCTCAGGAGCACGGGGATGGATCAGGCCTCCGCCCTGCAAGCCCTGGAGGACGCCGCAGGCCGCGCCTCAGAGATCGGGTAGGGGCGGGTTTCAAACCCGCCCCTACGGTTCGTCGATCAGGGCGTCGGCTTCGATCTCGACCAGGATCTCGGGGGCTATGAGGCGGCTGACCTCGATCATGCTCGTGGCTGGCCGGATCATGCTGAAGCATTCGCCGTGGGCGGATCCGATCTTCTCCCAGTCCTCGATGTTGACGACGTAGATCCTGGTCCTGACCACGTCGGAGAGATCAGCGCCGACGGCCTGGAGCGCCACCCTGATGTTGTTTATGGCCTGTACGGTCTGCGCGTAGGGGTCGCCTACACCGACGTATCCCCCGCTCCCGTCCGTGGCAGTGGTCCCCGAGACGTACACGAAACGACCGCACCGGACCGCCCGCGAGTAGCCGACCCTGCTCTCCCATACCGTGCCGCTGGTTACGTTCTCCCGCTTCATGATTGTCCCTCGCACGAAAAGAACGACTTCATTCTACCTCTGCAGCGTCATAGCAGTCCCCGGCGTTCGAGCTCCTCTCTGAAACGTGTTCCTTCCGCTGAATCTTCCTTGTAGAAGACGGCGGGCTCTCCGATGGGAGCCGGGACTGGCTCGTGGACGCCGCGTTGCGGGGAACCGTATCACTTTCCTGTCCAGAGGTGGACCCATCTGCCTGCCGGGAAGTAGACCTCTACGCTGTCTTCGCCGGGGTCGAGCACGGGCGCGAACATGAGCTCGGAGCCGACCATGAACTGGTACTCCAGGCCGGGCACCTCGGGGTCGTTGGGATAGTGGATGAACGGGTGCCTGAGGACGGGTAGGCCCGTCTCTGAGGCCTCCTTCACCAGCTCCATCCTGTAGGGCTTCCAGGCTGTATAGATCTTCGCGAAGCGGGTGAAGTGCATGAGGGTCTCGCTGTCCGAGTAGATCTGGTGGTTGACCTCGGGGATGTTGCCCTCGTGGGTGCGGAAGACGGTAGTGAAAGCGCCGAGTTCGATCCAGCGCAACAGGAGTTCTTTGGAGCGGTGGTACTTGAGCAGTGGACTATCCAGGGAGGTGTAGCCGCCGATGTCCGAGTGTTCGAGGCTGTAGCCCGAGAGTCCGCTGGAGAGCAGACCCGTAACGGCGCTCTTGATGCCGTCGTGCTCGTCCCAGTCGACGAGCTGGTCCCCGACCCAGAATAGGGTGCTGTAACGGGGACTCTTTGTGTAGCCCGAGCGGTTGAAGAAGACGATATCTTCGCCCCGGCCGGCCTCGCTGATGGCCTCGCGGTTCACCCTGGCCCACTCCTCGGCGTAGCGGTCGTGGTAGCTCTTGGGATCAGCGCCCGAGAAGAGCACGGCGTCGTAGGGGAGCCCCTCGCCGAAGTCGGCCATCCACCCCGAGGCCCCGTTACCGATGAGGTCCCTTATGATTATGTCCTTGATCCAGTTCCACGCCTCCGGGTTCGTCGTAAGAGGTTGCGGCGATGATTTTTCTTCTGCGCGGCGTCGTCGCAGAGGAAAGGGTTTATGTAGGTCATGAGCCTAATGTTCTTCTCTTCCAGGCTCTCTCTCAACGAACCCCACTCAGGGTAGTGGTCCATGTCCAGCTCCCAGTTCCACCACAGCTGGGTGCCGAAGCTGGTCTTCCGCTGCCCCACCCAATCTTGCAGCCAGAGGGCGGCAATGGGCGTACCCAATGAGTCGAGTTCGTCCGAGATCCGACTCGCCCTTTCCGTGCCGCCCTGCAGGCCCAAGACCGCGCCGTTCCGTATCTCGTCTTTGAGGGTGAGGTGCGCCCTCGATTCGTGGACTGTCTCTTTTCCTTCGGCTGCGGAGACGAAACTCTTTCCGGGAATACTCTGCCACAGTCTCCTCTCCGGCCTGGAGCTGTGCGCAACGCTGAGAACGAAGTCGGAAGCGTCTCGACCGGTCTCCATAGCAACGTCAAACGCGCCGATCCGGTACGGGCCGGGGGAGATATCGTGCGCCACTTCCGTAATGGAACCGGAGACCAGATCCCGCCTTCTCCAGAGGACGTAGGCAACGCCCACCATGGCCATACCAGCCACACCGGCGAGCCATAGGAACTTCCTCCGCGTCAACGTTCCTTTCACCGCGATCTCTTCCGGTTCTGTTCGCGCCCCTATCATACAGGAGGGATAGGCTGCGCCTACTCATTCCAGGTCCGGGTGAACGCCACGACGGAGCCCTCTTTTGCCAACGTGGCTCCTCCTGGTACTGGATTCCCGCTTGCGCGGGAATGACGGTGGGCGAGGCGCCAATGTGTGTCCACGGTCCCCTTCACACAGACCCGGCATCAGATGTCTGTGGCTCTTCCGAGTCGAGGCCTTGTTGTTTTACGAAGTCGTCTATCATGGCGCGGGCGATGCTTATCTTGGGCGGCAGTTGTGGGAGGTCGTCTACGGTGTACCAACCGGCGTCTTCGATCTCACCTGGTTGTGGGGCCAGGTCGCCGCCCGTGTAATCTGCGGTAAAGCCGATCATGAGCGAGTTCGGGAAAGGCCATGGCTGGCTCCCGAAGTACCTGACGTTCGTGACCTCGATCCCTACCTCCTCACGCACCTCGCGGACGACGGCCTCCTCTATGGACTCGCCCGGCTCGACGAAGCCAGCGAGCACGCTGTAGAGTCCCGGCGGGAACCCGGGCGAGTGTGCCAGCAGTATCCTATCCCCTCTCCTAACTAGGACGATGGCCGCAGGGCTGAGGCGCGGAAAGTGCATCATTCCGCAGCGCGTACACCTCATCGCGAGTTCACCCTGCGCCGGCTTCGTTTCTCCACCGCAACGCCCGCAGAACCGGTGCGTCGCGTGCCAGCCGACGATCTGCTTTGCCCTGCCAGCCATCCTGAAGAATTCCTCGTCCACCTTGTAGAACAGGGTCCTGAGATCCTCGAAGACCATCCCCTCGGGTGGTCGGGCGTCAGCGCCTACCTCGACGGCCCAGCAAGCGCACCCTCCGATCTCTCCGATCTCCAGGCGGAAAAGGATATCCAGACCGAGCTCATCCAGACTACCAGCCAGAGGCACGCGGACAGGCGCGTCCTCGAGCACGAGCATCCTGTCGCTCCTGAAAGCGAACCACAACGCTTTCTCCCGCTCCGCCAACGGTCGCTAGGATGGCCCGTCGAGGAGTGAAGCCAGGTACTCTGCTGGATGCAGGGCTCGCCGTTGTGTTCCGTCGAGGATCTGCTCGCGACAGCTCGTCCCCGGTGCGACGACGACCCGCTCCCCTGCATCGCGCACCGCAGGGAAGAGCCTCCGCTCTCCCATCTTCATCGAGACATCGTAATGTCCCTTCTCATAACCGAAGAGCCCGGCCATGCCACAGCAACCGGAGTCCACGACCTCGACCTCGGCGGCGAGCCCGAGCAGCCGCTCCGTCGGGCCCGTCCCTACTAGCGCCTTCTGGTGGCAGTGCCCGTGCAGGAGGACCGGGATACCTTCACTTAGGGGAAGCTCGGTGTCGAGATCGAGCATCGCCTCCTCGAAGAGGCGGGTTGCACCGGCCAGACTTTCGACGCGCTCGTCTTCGGGGAGAAGCTTCCTGTAATCGTCGCGCAGGGTCAGGATGCAGCTCGGTTCGAGGCCTACCAGCGGGACGCCGCGTTCCACGAGGGGCGTAAGGAGATCCAGGTTCCGTTTCGCGTTCTCTCTCGCCTCGTCGACTAGCCCTTCGGAGAGCATGGGCCTGCCGCAACAGACGACCTCGGGCAATCGCACTCTAGCCCCAGCGGCGGCGAAGAGCCTCACGGCACCCTCTCCGACCTCTGGCCTCTGGTACTCGTTCCAGGTGTCGTTGAAGATGGCGACCTCTGCGGGTCCGGTGCCCTGCGGCAGTTCGGGGAAGCGCTTGGAGAAGGTTTTCTTCGCCACGCGGGGCAAGGAGCGACGGGAGTCTATGCCCGCGAGGGCGGCGGCCTTGCGGGCGAGTCGTGTTCCTGCGACGACGTTGTAGAGTGAGGGGACAAGGGCCGCGAGCGCGAGCTGACGGCGGATGTTTCCTGCCGCCTTCTGGCGCAAGGAAAAGCCGTGTATGCTGCCCGTCTGGTAGAGGACTTCGGTCTTCATGCTCGCGACGTCCACGCGGGAGGGGCATTCCGTCTTGCACGCCTTGCAGCCGACGCAGAGGTCCATGACCTCCTTCATGCGCCGCCCGGTGAGCTCTTCCGGCGGGAGGGTGCCTTCGATCACGGACCTGAGCATGTTGGCCCGCGCCCTCGTGGTGTCCTGTTCGTCGAGGGTCACCATGTAGGAGGGGCACATCGTGCCCCCCGTCCTCTTGCGGCAGAGACCGCTCCCGTTGCACAACTCGACGGCCTTCGCGAAGCCGCCCTGATCCTCGAAGGAGAGGTTCGTCTTTATGGGGAGGCGCTCGCGGCCTGGGCCGATACGCAGCTGCCGGTCCATCGGCGGAGGATCTACGATAACGCCTGGGTTCATCATCCCCTCGGGGTCGAAGAGACGCTTTACGTCCGCAAAAGCGCGCAGGATCTCCCCCCCGTACATCTTCTCCACGAACTCCGAACGCGAGAGGCCGTCGCCGTGCTCACCGGAGATGGACCCGCCGCAGTCGACGACGAGGTCCGCGACCTCCTCGGCGATGCGCCGCATCCGCGAGACGCCATCGGGATCCGAGGTATCCAGAGCAGGCCTGACGTGCAGGCATCCCACGCTGGCGTGACCGTAGAAGCAGGCCCAGGTACCGTTCTTCTCGACGATCCCCTCGAAGCGGCCTGTGAACTCCTCCAGCCGGTCCGGCGGCACCGCCGCGTCCTCCACAAACGCGACAGGTTTCTCATTGTCTGTAGTACCGAGCAGAAGCGGTAGCGTGGACTTGCGGAGCCTGACGGTCTGGCCCATGTCCGCCTTGGTGCGAAGCGGCGTGACAGCCAGCGCCCCGACCTCGCCGGCTAGATCGTCGAGTCTTGCGAAGCGTTCGTCCAGCTCCTCTTTCGTACCACTCCACTCTACGACGAGGACGGCTTTCGGATCCCCCTGTACAAAGCGGGTCGAGTCCCTGTAGGCGGGGTTGGCCCTCGCGCGGCCTATGGCGACGTCGTCGAGCAACTCTATCGCCGATGGGTCCATCTGCAGGAACCGGTTCGTGGCGCGGGCCGCTGCGGAGAGGGAATCGAACTCGAAAGAGGCCAGGGCGCGGGCCTCGGGGAGCGGGTGTAGTCTGAACTCGGCGCGGGTGACTGTGGCCAGCGTGCCTTCGGAGCCACAGATCAGGCGCGTCAGGTCCAGGATCTCGGGATCTATCAGGGCGTCGAGGCCGTAGCCGGAGACGCGACGAATCATCTTCGGGAACCGCCGCTTTATCTCGTCGTTGTAGCGGTCCCCGATCTCCATCGCCCCGCGCAGCAGCCTCGCGAGCGCGTCGGCGTGACGGGCGCGTCCTCTGGCCTCCTCCCTGCCTAGCGGGCCGAGTTCCACCGTCTCCCCGGAGGCGAGCACGCAGCGCAGTCCGAGGACCTGATCCGAGGTCATCCCGTAGACGAGCGAGCGCATCCCCGCTGAGTTGTTCCCGACCATGCCCCCTAGCGTCGCCACGTCGGAGGTGGATGTATCGGCCCCGAACACGAGCCCGTGCGGCTCGACCATCGCGTTGAGCTCGCCCTGCACCAGTCCAGGCTCGACGACGCAACGCCGCCCTTCGAGGTCTATCTCCAGCGCCCGGCGCATCTCGGAGACGTCGAGGGCCAGTCCGGGGGCCGTGGCCTGCCCGGCCAGGGAGGTGCCGGTGCCGCGAGGCGTAATCGAGAGCCCGAGGTCGCGGGCCGTGGCGAGGGTGAACACTACGTCCTCTTCCGTGCGGGCGACGACGACGCCAACGGGCTTGCGAAGGTAGATGGAGGCGTCCGTGGACCACATGGCGCGCGAGGCTTCATCGGTGCGCAGGTACCCTTCGAGCTTGCCGTCGAGGGCGGCGTGGAGTTGCCTAACGAAGGGTTCGGGTTTATCCGGCATGGTCCGGTCAACTTTACATGCAGAGCGGACATGTCGCCAATCAGAGATCCCCGCCTTCTTCGGCGAGACGGTTCAATTCCCTGGCCAGAAGGGCGAGGCGGGCCTCTTTCACTAGGGGTACTTCCCTGCGGCGGCGGCGGACGTTGCCAAGGTCTATGTCTACGGTGATCAGGGCCTCCTCGTGGAGCGGCCCTTCAGCCACGACCGTCCCCCAGGGATCGACGACGTGCGAGTAGCCCCAGAAGACCAGGTTGTCCTGTTTTCCGACACGATTGACGAAGACGACGTAGCACTCGAGCATACGGGCGTAGAAGCGGGTGATCCCACGCCAATAGCCCCTCGTGTCCAACAACTCGGGGTAAGAAGGGTAGGAGCCACTGTCTGCGGGGATTATGAGCACCTGGGCGCCGTCCTGGACCGCGATGAACGGTAGAAACGTTTGCCAGGCGTCGTTGCAGATCAGTATGGCCATGCGGCCTAACTTGGTGTCGAAGGCGCGCATGCTCTGTCCCGGGTTGTAGTGCTTTCTCTCTTCGTAGATCCTGTAGTTTGGCAGGTAGAGCTTGCGGTGTAGGTGCCGGAGGACTCCTCCTTCGAGATAGGCCGCGCTGTTGTAGGTCTGAAAGCCCCGCCCCTCCTCGCAGAACCCCACGACCACGGCCATCTCTCCCGCGGCCTCGGCCAGGGAGCTTATGGGCTTGCTGTGCGCCTCGATGGCACATCGTCGCCGAGCTCTCCGAGGGCGTAGCCGGACAGGCTCAGCTCAGGGAAGACGGTGAGGTCAGCGCCCCTGTCCTTCGCCTGAGCCACGACCTCTTTGGCCTTGCGGAGGTTCTCTTCGGTGTCGCCGAGGACGCAGTCGATCTGGGCCAGTGCTACCCGCACGGTTACTTGCTACCCCTTTCGTTGATGCGTTCCTCCCGCACGTAACCCCGGAGCAGAGCCGCCGGGAACAGGGATAGAAGCGATTGCCAGATGTTGCACCCGGCAATCGCCGTCGGATAGTTCCTTAGATGAAGCCGTTCTCACTCAGCCACTCTTCGGCCACCTGGTCTTCGAGTTGCCCATCCACGTCGACCTTCGCGTTCAGAGCCTGCAGCTCCTGGGTGGTGAGCTTCTCGGAGATGGGCGCGAACAGCTCTGCAATCTGCGGGTATTCCTCGATCACATCCTTGCGCACGTTGAGCGCCGGGTTGTAGATCGGGAAGAAGCTCTTGTCGTCCTCGATGAGCTCGAGGTCGAGCGCCGAGATGCGACCGTCGGTCTGGAACACCTCGCCGAAGTTGCACTGCTCGCCCTTGTCGGTTTGTTGGTAGATCAGACCTTCGTCTATCTTGACGATGTTCTCCTTCGGGAACTCGAAATCGTATGCCTTCTCCATCCCCGGCAGGCCGTCGTCGCGGGTCGAGAACTCTGTCCCCACGCACACGGTGGCCTCTTCAGGGTTCTCCTCGACCAGCTGCTTGAAGTCCGAAAGCTTCTTGACGCCGAGCTTGTCGTAGGCTTCGCTGCGCACGGCCATAGTGTAGGTGTTGTTGGCCGGAGAGGGCGGAGAGAGCCACTCGATATCGTTCTTCTTGAGATCCTCCTTGGCTACGGCTTCGAATTGCTTCTGACGATCCGGGATGGGATCCGTGTGGCCGAGGTGGGTGATCCAGCCTGTCCCCGTGTACTCCCAGTACATGTCGATCTCGCCGGATTCCAGCGCCTTGCGGGCTGCGACCGTTCCGGCCAGGCCGATCTGGTCGTTTACCGTCGCCCCCGCATTTTCGAGGACTTGCAGCGTGATCTGGCCGAGGATCAACTGCTCGGTGAACTCCTTGGAGCCGACGGTGAACTCGGCGCCGGAGAGGTCTACGTCCCCCGATGCTCCTCCGCCACCGCCGCCGCCGCAGCCAGCGACGATCAGGGTCAGGACTGCGAAGAGCCCAAGCAGTTGCGTCAGCTTTGCAGGTATCGTTCGCACAGCGATCCTCCTTCAGGGTCTTGTGTGGTCGAGAGCTTCACGATGGTTCCGGCTACAGTCCCCTGGGGCGCAGGACATCTTCAGCCACGCCAGCGAGCCAGTCGACGGACAGGGCCACGATGGCGGTCACCCCGCTGGCGGTGACCAGCACGACCGTCCGGTCCAGCCTTATGGCGTTGTTGATCGACTCCCCCAATCCGCCGGCGCCGATGAACGTCCCAAGCGTCGCGGTACCGACGTTGATGATCAGGGCGGTCCTGACGCCTGCCAGGATTATGGGGACGGCGAGCGGCAGCTCGATGCGGAAGAGCACAGCCATCTTGGTCATTCCCATGCCGCGGGCGGCCTCGATAATGGAGCGATCCACCTGCTGCAAGCCCACCATGGTGTTCCGCAGGATAGACAGAAACGAGTACGCCACCAGGGCTACGATGCATGGCCAGAACCCGATACTCCAGATGATGGCCAGAAAAGCCAGCACACCGATGGACGGGACCGCCTGGCCTATGTTGGCCAGCCCGATCACGAAAGGCGACACCCGGCGGGCGAAGGGTCGGGTGAGCAGGATGCCGGTGGTCACGGCCAACGTAACGACGATCGCGGTGGAGACGGCGGCGAGTTCGATGAGTCTGGCCGTCTGCTGGATGAGGGTGCCCGCGTTCAGGGAGCGCTGCTCGATGCTGTCGAGATCCTGCGTACCTACGTACAGGTAGAGCGCCAGGCCCGCGAGCCCGAGGAAGATGGGCATGGCGAGGTAGCGTAACAGGCGCGCCGCGCCGCCCGGACCTTTCGCGGCGGCCTTCTGTAGGGTCGTCATCGCCCCTCATCTCCGGCCTGCAGATCCTGCCCAGTCCTCTCACGCGGCTGTTCCTCTTCCGGGGGACTCATGTGGCGGTCCTGCTCGTGCGGGCGCATGGTGTTGATCGCCTCAAGCACCGTATCGAAGTCGACCACGCCCTGGTAGCGGCCCCCCTCGTCGACGATGATGGCCGAGCCTTTGTAGGATGTGATCATGGTGTCGAGGGTATCGTAGAGGTTCGAGTTGGCCTCGACGATGGCCACCGCAGGCCAGCCTGACTCTTCGAGCGGGGTGTCGTCGTGCTGGATTTCCTCATTGCCAACCCACCGCCCTGGCTTTTCCTGCTCATCCAGCAGCAGTACGTGATCTCTGCTCGTGCTGCGCATCTTCTCCCGTACCTCATCGTGGCTGTCGGTTAGCCTGGCGACCGGCCAGTCGGATGTCTCGATGTCCGAGACCCGGCTGAGGCTCAGACGCTTGATGGAGGGCCCGGAGCCGATGAAGTCCTGGACGAACTCGTCGGCGGGGTCGGTAAGAATCCTCTCTGGCGTATCATACTGGGCGATCTTGGACTGCTGCTTGAGGATCGCTATGCGGTCGCCCATCTTTATGGCCTCGTCTATGTCGTGGGTGACGAAGACGATGGTCTTGCGGATCTCCTGCTGGAGCCTCAGGAACTCGTCCTGGAGCCTGTCGCGGGTGATCGGGTCTATCGCCCCGAAAGGTTCGTCCATCAAGAGGACCGGCGGATCGGCGGCCATCGCCCGCGCCACCCCGATACGCTGGCGCTGGCCGCCTGAGAGCTCCTTCGGGTAACGGTCGCGGTAGGAGAGGTCTATACCCACGGTCTCAAGTAGCTCGTCTATCCGGTCCGAGGTGCGTTTCTTCTCCCAGCCGAGCATTCTTGGCACCGTCGCGATATTGTCGGCGATGGTCATGTGCGGAAAGAGCCCGATCTGCTGTATGACGTAGCCTATCCTGCGGCGGAGCTTGTCCGGATTGACCTTCGTCACGTCCTCGCCCTGGAGGAAGATTCTGCCTGAGGTCGGTTCGATGATGCGGTTGATCATCTTCATGGTCGTGGTCTTGCCGCACCCTGAAGGCCCGACCAGGACTACGATCTCCCCCTCGTAGATCTCCAGCGAAAGATCATCCACCGCGGCTTCTTCCTGGGCTGGGAAGACCTTGGTGAGGTCCTCCAGGCGGATCATGGTTTCAGCGGTTTGCGTATTATTCTCTTCTGCGGCCCTGTCAGTCACGTATACCCCTCGAAGTCGTCAGTTTACCCAGCAAGTTGAAGAACGTGTCGAACAGTAACGCCAGCACGATGATGCCGAGGATGCCGCCGATCACCAGGTTGAGGGCCGTGGGGCTGCCGATGCGGGCGAGCCCGGCGAAGATGTCGTCGCCCAAACCCGGACCGTTCACGACTGCCGCGATCGCCGCGATGCCCATGAGGAGCATCGTGGACACGCGCACCCCGGTGATGATAACCGGCCACGCCAGGGGCAGCTCGATGCGCAGGAGCCGCTCCCTGGCGTTCATGCCCATTCCCTGTGCGGACTCCGCGATCGCAGGGTCCACAGAGCGCAGACCGGCAACGGTGTTGCGCAAGATCGGCAGCAGCCCGTACATGACCAGCGCGACGACCGCCGGCAGGTAGCCGAGGCCGAAGATCGGGATAAAAAGGCCGAACAGCGCGAAAGAGGGGATGGTAAGGAAGGTGGAGGTGATCGCGAGCGCTACGTTTGCGGCGCTCTCTCTACGGTACACTAGCACGCCCAGCGCCACCCCGATCACGATGTCGATAACCAGCGCTATGGCGACGACTATGGCGTGACCGATGGCCAGCTCTAGCACGTGGTCCCAGCTAAGGGATATGTAGTCGAGAAAGCTGCTCATCCTGCCCACCACCTCTCCGCCTGGCGTCTAACCACGGCGATACACTATAACTTAATACCGACTTTCGTTGATCGGGCGATGCTCGAAGCGCACGGAGCAGCACCGCATATCAGGAAACCCCGGAGGTATCGTCGGTGGCGGATCGAGGATCGGCGGACCAGCCGAGCAGGGCGGAGAGATCGTCCGCGGCCTTCTTGACCTCCCTTCCCGCGGCTTCCAGCCGTCCGCCGAGACGGAACTTGGGAGCCGAGACGTTGAGCGCGGCGACGAGCTGCCCCTTGAAGTCCCTGACAGGCGCCGCCGCACCGACCAGGCCGAACTCGAACTCCTCATCCACCAGGGCATAACCTTGCTCCCGCGCAAGGGCGATGCTCCCCTCTAATTCCTCGATGTTGCGAACGGTGCCAGGCCTCAACTTACGGAACTCCACGCCCGAGAGAAGGCTAGAGAGGGCTTGGCTATCGTGGTCGAAGAGTAGCGCCCGTCCCGACGAAGTGCAATAGATGGGGACCGTGCGGCCGGCCCAGCCATCCGCTTTGACGGCGTGGGGCGGGGACTTGGAGAGCACCGTCAGAACCTCTACTCCTTGCAGAACGGAGAGGTGGGCCGTCTCGCCGACGTCCTCTACGAGCCGATCGAGTAGCGCAGGCGCAACACTGAGCAACCTCTGCTCGCCCGCGCCCGCCGCGAGCGCGAAGAACCTCCACCCCAGCCTGTACTGGAGGGTCTCGGTATCACGATCGACGAAGCCACTCTCGGCCAGTACCTTTAGCGTTCGCGATACTTGACTCTTCTCACGTCCGATCAGGTCGGCGATCCGGACTACCCCCAAACCCCCTTCCTCGATTGCTTCTTCCCCACCAAGAACCGTCAATATGGCAAGTTCGCGCCTGAGGTTCGTTTCTTTCGCTCCCACCACCCGTGCTAGTATCACATACGCCAAACTAGTGCGCAACTATAGTTGCTTTATACACATACCCCCGGCGGCGCCGCCTCGGGGTCTGCACCGCGGGGACGCTTGCGCGGGCCGGGGAGGAGAGAATTCTCTCTAGCGATGGGTGGTTATGAGGCTCATGGCCTCCTGGCGGGTGCGCGGGTCTCTGGCGTAGATACCGCGCACGGCGCTGGTAACGGTAATGCTCCCCGGCTTCTGCACGCCCCTCATCGTCATGCACAGATGTTCGGCCTCGACGACGAAGATGGCGCCACGGGATCCCAACCTCTCGTGGATAGCGTCGGCGACCTGGGCGGTGAGACGCTCCTGGAGCTGGGGACGGCGGGCGTAACCCTCCACCAGCCTGGCCAGCTTGGACAAGCCTACGACCTTCCCGTCCGGTATGTAGCCCACGTGGGCCTTGCCGACGAAGGGCATGAGGTGGTGCTCACAGAGCGAATGCAGGGGTATATCTCGTACGAGGACCATCTCGCGATGTTCTTCCTGGAACCCCACGTCCAGATGTCTGGCGGGGTCATCGGACAGTCCGGCGAAGAGGAACGCGTAGGCTTCGGCGACGCGGTGCGGCGTTGCCCTGAGGCCTTCCCGTTCCGGGTCTTCCCCTATGGCGACCAGAATCTCCCTGACGGCGCGTTCGATCCGAGGCTTATCCACCCGGTCCTCTGAGCTTCCGTGCGTCAGCTCCATGGGAAGGGTGAGTGGCTAGTGGGGTGCAGTTGTCCGGTCTCGTAGCGGGAGAAGCGGAAAGGTTCGAGCAATTCCTGCGGTTCGTCCATAAGCTCCTTTGCTACCAGCGCACCGACCCCGATCATCTTGTAGCCGTGGTTGGAGTCGGCGATGAAGTAGGCATTGTTCCTGAAGGTATCGAAGACGGGGAAGCTGTCAAGGGTAAAGCACCCGATACCGCCCGAGGGCTCCTTGGAGAACAGGGAGCCCTTGCCCTCGAAGCGCCTGTGGCAGTGCGCGAGCGCCGAGGTCCACATCCTGGCGAAGTCTTCTCCGACCACGAAGTCGGGGCTCTCAGGCCCATAAGGATCGACAGCGACCTCGCTTGCGGGCTGGTCGACCACGTATGGCGTGGCGCCGCCCTGAACCCCGTTGAAGTAGAAGTCGGGCTTGTAGTAGATCCCCCAGAGTTCGTCCGTGACGAGCCCGCCTTCTTCGTCGTAAAGCGGGGCATCGGTGTCTACGTGGATCACCGGCGGCATGCCGCCTTCGTTGTCCGTGAGGAAGCTCGGCTCTACATCGAGCACGCCCTCCTGCAGCGACCAGTACGTCCACATCTCCCGGTCGTGGTACAGCTCGCCATCGGGACCCTTGACGGTGATCTTCTCGGGCAGATCCAGCATCGACCAGATGTCCCTGACCCACGGGCCGACGGCCACGACGAGGTGCTCGCAGCCTACCACGCCGCCATCCGTCTGTACGGCGTTTACGCTGCCGCCTTCCATGCGAAATCCGGTAACCCTGACCCCGGTGTGGATCCGCACCCCCTCGGCCCGGGCTTTGGCGGCGAGGGCCCTTACCGAGGCTTTGTTGTTCGCGTACCCTCCGCGGTGCTCGTACAGGATGCTCGTGATGGCCTCGGCCTGCCAGTCGTGAAAGATGTTCCGCATGTAGGAGCGGCACTCCTCTTCTCCCTCGACGAGGGTAGAAGGGTAGCCGATCGCCTGCTGCTCTTTGTAGACTTGCACCACGTCGTCGTGCATCACTTCGGGTGAGATCTGCATGTAGCCAACGGGATGGTAGGCGAACGCTTCCGGGTCCGACTCCCAGACCGAGACCGAATGGGCCATCAGTTTGCGCATCGCGGGCTGGAAGTAGTTGTTACGGATCACCCCGCAGGCGATCCCCGAGGCCCCTGCGGCGACGCCGGTCTTGTCGAGCACGATCACGTCCTCGCCCGAGCCGCGCCCCCTGGCCTCCAGTTCTTTCGCCAGGTGCCAGGCCGTGCTCAGGCCATGAACCCCGGCCCCGATAACTACATAGGACGCTCGCGTGGGTAGCTGCATCTTCACTTCACCTCCGTGCGGCTGACGCCTACAGGCCGGTTGCAATTCGTCTGTAGAGTGCGCACTCGTCATAGGGCTCCAGGGGTCGCTGTCCGAGGGAGCGGCGATCTCGTTCAGCGGCTGTAGCTTCGCTTTCCTGGCGACCTCCAGGTTCTTGGGTAACTTCATGCTCTCTGGACCTCTCTGTTTGGGGAGTCGACGAACCCGTCGACCTCTATGCCGAACTCATCGCCCGCATCTATCAAAGCGTCGAAGAGGTACTGCCCCGAGGACCGCTCGCAATGCAGCAGATAGGAGATCTCCCCATCGCGGTCGTCGCGCACGACATCGGTTACGAGCTTCGCCACGGAGCTGCGAAACGCCGCCCCGTTGGGCGTTACCGCCTCCGAAAAGTCGATGGCGCAGACTTTCGCCAGCAGATCGGGCGCCCTCGGGCCCGTGATCCGCATCAGCGCCCGTCCGTGCGTGGCGTCGAAGACGCTAACGAGTCCCTGATCTGGCACCTGTTCTACACGCTTTGTAACCGCCGCGCTCGTTCCTGGTGCAGCGAGCAACAGCCATTCGCCCGGACCCGAGCCGACGACGAGAGTTCCGTGCGAGTCGCGGGCGGCACGTCCGAAAGAAACGTTTAGAGCGCGGGCGAGCTCGCCTTCCGTGGAGGCCACCAGCACGAGAACCTTGGCGAGGGGGGTGCAGTCGATGATCTTTAGTTCGGCGGCGCTACGGCGGGAGCTGACCTCCCAGCCGTGCTCTATGGTCGTGGGGGGAACAGGCGCTATAGGGCTGCGGGCGACGGGCGCTCTCTCAACCACGCTGACGCGTCCCTTCGGGGTCGTAGTGCGCGTGGTGCGGCGTGACGGAGGCCGGTATGATCTCTCCGCCTGGCAGTTGCACCATGACCTTCGTCCCCGGCGTGGTGAGGTGCGACGCGACGAAGCCCAGGCAGATCGAACGCCCCAGCGTGGGCGACATGCGGCTCGACGTTATCCGGCCCACGATCTTGTTTTGCCCCTCCACGATCTGGCTCGCCTCCGGGGGGACCAACGAGCCGTCATGCGGTTGCAGGCCGACGAGCCGCGGGCGACCTTTGATCTCGCTCTGCCACACGAGCTCGGGCTTGCCCGCGAAGTCGTCCTTGCCCAGCCTGACCATCCGCCCGAAGCCTACGTCGTACGGTCCCGTGAGCCCGTCGGTGTCCTGGCCTACGATGAAGTGTCCCTTTTCCAGGCGCAGGATGCGCTGCGCTTCTACGCCGAAGGGCTTTACGCCGAGGTCCGCACCGCGCTGCATGAGCGTCTCCCAGACGTGCAGCCCGTAGGCGGCCGGAACGTGGATCTCGTAGCTGAGCTCGCCGGTAAAGCCGATGCGCCACATAAAGCAGCCTTCGACGCCGGCCACACGTCCCTCGCGAACCCGCATGTAGGGAAAGGCATCTGGCGAGAGGTCAACACCCTCGGTCAGGCGCAGGAGCAACTCACGGGACTTAGGTCCGGCGACGTTGATGCTCGCGTACGCCGGGGTCACGGGGGCGACGTGGATCTGCCACCCTGGGTGGGCGGTCTGCAGCCAGTTGTCGATCCACTCCCACGCGCTAGCAGCGCCGGAGGAGGTCGTCGTCATTATGTAACGCTCCTGGCCCAGGCGCCCCGTCACACCGTCGTCGAAGACCACACCGTCCTCGAGGCACATCACGCCGTAGCGGACCGCGCCGACGTCGAGGTTGCCCCATCCGTTGACGTACAGGTGGTTCAGCAGCCTGGGCACGTCGGGGCCGCGCAGGTCGAACTTGCCCAGAGGCGTCACGTCTATGATACCGACGTTCTCGCGGACGTTCAGGACCTCGGAGGCGGGGTCGCCGTAATGATCGGGCCGCATCCAGGCCCCCGCGACGAGAGGCTTCGCGCCGCGGCGCTCGTGCCACGGCTGCATCGGGGAGTAGCGCACGGGCTCGAAGTTGCGTCCGGCCAGGGCGCCGAGGGTGATCGGGCTGTACGGGGGTCGCCACACGGTGGTCCCTGTCTCCTCGATGGTGCGCCCCGTAGCCTCCGCCATGATCGCCACGGCGTTGACGGTCTCGAGCTTGCCCTGGGCCGGGCCCATGGTCACCGTGGTGTACCGCTTGACCAGCTCTATGGAGTCGTAACCTTCCTTCTCAGCCGCGACGAGGTCTTTGGAGGTGACATCCTCGGAGTAGTCCACTATGCCATGCGTCTTGCCGCGGAACAGCGCCGGATGGTCGCGGATCGGCAACTCAGGGATCGCCACCGCCGATGATTCGAACTCTTCCTGCTCGTCCCCGCGCTGCGGGATGCTGGCGCTCAGCCGCCGTGCGATCCTCGCAGCCCGCCGGGCGGCTTCTTGGCCCGTGCCGCGTGCATGTGCCAGTAGCTCGTCGAGCGTACCGTCGCCCGCGATACCGCCGGTCGCAAGCACATTTTCCGGGAGGCTCGAGGGGAAGAAGCGGGCCGCCCGTTTGTCATAGACCGGCTTGTCTCCTGCCATGTTCGCGAGCGAAGTCGGCGCGGTCCAGCCGACGGCCGTGACGAGGAGGTCGCACTCTATCTCGGCGCCGTCGGCGCACTCCACGGAGCGTAAGACCTTGCTGTCGCCCTTGGCGCGAACGATGTCTTCGTCCCTGCGCGCGTCCACGACGCGCGCAACATCGACGCCTGAGCGTCGGAGGTCTTCCGCCGCTGCATCGCCGCTCTCGTTCGCGGAGAAGACGACCGCGCGGTCTCCGGGTTTGACAGCGTACAGGTTGATGAGGCGGCGGGCGGCGGTCGAGAGGATTACCCCTGGCGCATCGTTGCCTTCGAAGACGTAGGGTCGCTCTATGAGACCTGGTGCCATCACGAGCGATTTGGCCCTTGCTTTGACGAGCCGTTCCTCGACGTGGCCAAGGTCGCGCTGCATTACCCCGACCCAGTTGTCGTCGTAGCGCCCGTTGACGACCGAGTTGGTCATCACTTCGATGCCCGGGGTGCTGACCACCTCCTCACGCAGTCCGCGCAGGGCATCCAGCTCGGCCTCATTTCCCCAACATAGATGTCCGCCAAGCTCGTACTCTTCCTCGACCAGCAAGACTTGCGCCCCCGCTCCTGCGGCCGCGGCCGCCGCCGCCATCCCCGCAGGACCGCCTCCGGCGACGAGGACGTCGGGGTGGGCGTAGCGCTTGTCGAAGTACCCCTGGGACGATTCTGGAGAGACCACACCGCCGGCGGAGAAACGCCGCAGCATCCGCCGGTACAAGGGCCACAGCCGGCGGGGCTTGATGAAGGTCTTGTAGTAGAAGCCGGCGGAGAGGAAACGGCCGAAGGCCCCGTTGGCCGACTTCACGTCGTACTCGAGCGAGGGCCAGACCCCCTGAGGGCTCACGACCATGCCGGGCTCTACGCGCCTGTGGGCGCCTCTGACGTTCGGCTCGTCATCGACTTGCACCAAGCAACCTGGGTCCAGGAAGCTCGCCGTAAGCAGCCCACGCGGGCGGTGATACTTGAAGCTGCGAGAGAAGATCCGCTCCCCGCAGGCCGCAAGTGCCGAGATGATGGTGTCCCCCCCGTAAGCGGGGTACTCTTCGCCGTTCCACGAGAACGTGAACTCTCGCCCGCGGTCGATAACCTCGCCAGGCCGGTGGTCCAGGCGCATGGACATGGCGGTCTTCTGTACGGGCTGCGTCGTCAATAGATCGCGCCTCCGCCGTCGCCCGCGACATTCCCGCCGGTGGCCCGCTCTTCTTGCTCGCCGCGCGGCCCTGCTTCGGGGAGCCGTGAGGTCCTCGCTTCGTTGGTCACTGTATGCCGCTCGACGACGAGGTGCTGCCTGCACCCTGCACTGTGGTACCACGTCTCCGTCGTCCAGCCTGCCGGGTTGTTGCGCGCGTAGAGGTAAGCCCTCCACTCCTCGACGCCGGTTTCGTTCGGATCTGGTCGCCCCGAGACCTCGCCTACGTAGCGGAACTCCGAAGCGTTGCGTGGCCCGCAGTAAGGGCACGGCAGCAGGATCATGGCCTTCCCTCAGTGCCCAACGGCCGCCGCTCCCTTCTCGCCCATCAGGTTGCCACTCCCGAACCGGTCGAGACCGAAGGGAGCGATGAGCTCAGGCGTCTTGCCCGTTGCGACGAGCTCGGCCATAGTCTCGCCAGAGACTGGGCCGGCCTTGAACCCGTACGTGCCCCAGCCCACATCTACGAGGAAGCCGTCCACAGGCGTTACGCCCATTATGGGCGAGAAGTCAGGCGTCATGTCGCACAGCCCCGACCACTGGCGCAGCAGGCGCATCTTGGCCAGGGAGGGCATGAGCTCGAGCACGTGCCCGGCCAGGCCCTCGGTGAACTCCAGCGAGCCCCGCATCGAGTAGGAGGTGAACGGGTCCACGCTGGCGCCGAAGACCAGCTCTCCCCTGTCGGTCTGGCTGACGTAGACGTGCAGCGTGCCCGAGACTATTACGGGGTTGAGGAAGGGTCTGACGGGTTCCGTGACGGCCGCCTGCAGGGGGAAGGTGCTTATCGGCATCCTCACGCCGGCCATCTCCGAGATCAGGGTCGACCACCCTGCCGTGCAGTTGACCACGACACGCGTGGCGATGTCGCCCTGGTTCGTCTTGACACCCTCCACCCTGCCTTCCGCAACTTCGATGCCTGTAACCTCGGTGTTCTGGTGGATGTGCACGTCGTGGGCGTCTGCGCCGCGGGCGTATCCCCAGACCACGGCGTCGTGGCGGATGATCCCGCCGGGTGGATGGTAGAGCGCGCCGAGAATCGGGTAACGCACGTCCTCCGAGGTATCCATATAGGGGACGAGCTTCTTGATCTCATCAGGCCCGATGACCTCGGAATCTACCCCTTCGAGCTTGTTTACCTCGGCCCGCCAGCGCATGGTGCGCAGCGAACTGTCGTTGTGGGCGAGGGTGAGGTGGCCGCGCTGGGCGAACATCACATTGTAGTTCAGATCCGCAGACAGGGTCTCGTAGAGCTTCACAGAGCGATCGTAGAAGCGTATGCCCTCAGGCGTCAGGTAGTTCGAGCGGATGATCGCCGTGTTGCGCCCGGACCCGCCGCCGCCGATGTAGCCCTTGTCGAGGACGGCCACGTTCGTGATACCGTGGTTCTTGGCCAGATAATAGGCGGTCGCCAGGCCGTGCACACCAGCCCCAACGACGACGACGTCGTAGCTCGACTTCAGGTCGTGTTTGCGCCAGGCCCGCGGCCAGTCGGCTTGCGAGAGGCCGTGGCGCAAGAGGTCGAACGCGGAGTACCGGTAAGGCTTTTGGCCGTTATTCGAACCGTTACGGTCGGGACCGGCCGTAGCGGCCCTGAAGACCGACCTGATCGCCTTCGGCGCCCTCATCGCAGCGCTCCTGTGCCGCTGGCCTCCTGGGGGCCCAGCATCCGTTGCCTCCGCTGTTCCGTGCTCTCCACCTGGTTGAAAGTGTAGAGGTGCATCCCAGCGATGTCATACTGATGGTCTGCCTGTTCTTCCGCACCATTCGTCGGGAGGATCTCGAACCTGGGCCGCGACAGTATCTCGTAATCAGTCATCAGCAAAGAACTCAACCAGTATTCGCGCCACCTCGTCAGGGTGTTCCTCCACCGGGAAACACAACGCCGCTAGTACGACCTGGCCGTACCAGCTTTCAGGTCTGCCTTGACGGTCTCCTTTCTCGGATCTATGAACGGCTTCGCGATGACGGTGGCCTCGTACTCGCCGGTCTCCATCCTCACGGTCAGCCCCATCCCCAGATCGGCAAACTCGATGGGCACCAGGGCGTACCCGATGTTCTTCTTGAGGCGCGGGGACCAGAAAGCCGAGGAGACCTGCCCTATCCGCGAGCCGTCGTCGACGACCTGCAGGTAATCCTCTATGTAACCTACCAGCGGGTCGCAATCGAGCTCTATGCCGACCACCTTGCGGCTCACACCCACGTCCGCGATGCGCTTGAGTGCCTCCTTGCCGATGAAGTCGGCCTCCTGGTCCAGCTCCACCGTGTACCCCAGATCCACCTCGTAAGGGTTCAGGAAGTGGTATTCACTGTAGCCGTTGTTATCCAGTGCGATGTCGGAGCCGTAGCTAAGGATGCCGGCCTCGACCCGCCGGATCTGGCAAGGCCCGATCGGCGAGAGGTTGTGGGGCTTGCCGGCCTCGATCATCGTGTCCCAAAACTTCATGCCGTCACGACTGGCGTTCCTGAGGTAGATCTCGAACCCTACTTCACCGGTGTAGCCGGTCCGCGAGACCACGACCTCCATGCCGTCGAGATCATACTCGTCCAACCAGTAGTACTTGAGGTCGAGGATCTCCGCTCCGAAGATGTCCACCATCAGGTCCCTGGACCTGGGGCCCTGGATCTGGACCGGGGCGACGTCGGGCTCCCGGATCTGCACGTCATGACCCGAGACGGCAGCCACGCCCTTGGCCCAGAGCAGCACGTCGCCGTCGGCCACCGAGAGCCAGAAGTGGTTCTCATCGAGGCGCAAGAGCACAGGGTTGTTTATGATGCCGCCGTCGACGTCGGTGTTGAGGGCGAACTTGCACTGCTTGACCGAGCACTTGTTCAGGTCGCGCGGGGTCAACATGTTGGTGAACCCGAAGGCGTCGGGACCCGTGATCTCGACCTGCCGCTCGGCCGCCACGTCCCACATGGTGACGTCGTTAACGAGCTTCCAATACTCCACGAGCATGTCGTCGTAGTGCCTGGGATGGTACTGGCGGTTGGTGACCGTGTAGGACTGGACGCCGTGGCGCTGGTGGGCGTAGAAGAATGGTCCCTTGCGAATCCGAGTGTACATGTGGATCCTCGGGGTGTCATAGGGTATGCGCAAGAGAAATACCTCCCTGGAATACAAGACTCTGTTCGTTCGAATCCGGGTGCCTGCCTGCGAATAGTCCGGTGTCGCCCTCCTGTTCTTCTCCCTCTGCAGCGGGAATGTATCACGCGCACGACTTATGCGCAACTGTAGTTGCTATATTTGAAACCGATGGGAAAAGGCAGCTTATATTTGGGGAATTGCCGGTGTTAGACTGCGCCTAGGTAATGTACCGAGCGTTATTTTCCGCAGGTAATCCAGTGTAGTGACAACCGAATAGAGATAGCCGATTAGAGAGGAGAAGGTTCGTAGATGTCACGGGCTGAACAAGAACGTTCACAGGAGCGAAGAGAGGCATCTGGGACCGAGGCTGAGCAGGTACAGCAATTCGGGGCGGTATTCTACATAACCATCGGCATCTCTGCGGCGTTCGATCTGGCCGGCGTGTACTTTACGGAGCCCTTCGGCGGCGCGCTGGCGACGGTGGTGGGCTGGATCGCTTCGGGTCTCGGTTGGTTGTCCATGCTCATGACGAGCTTCTTCCTCGGTTTCGCCGTCTGGCTGGCTCTTTCTCGCTACGGGAAGATCCGGCTCGGGCAGTCGGATGACAGACCCGAGTTCGGCCGATTCGCGTGGTTCGCCATGCTGTTTCCAGCTTCACCTGAAAACACCGTGGTAACGCTCCCTGACGTAGAACTTTTCATCCTGCTCATCCGGATCGCCGCTGCGCCCTCCCGAGACGGTCAGGACGTCGCTGGAGAGGGTGATCTCCACGTCATCCGGAGAGACTCCCGAGAGCGAGACCCGGATCACGAGGTCTCTACCCCTGGCGACTACGTCGGTGGAAGGGACCCAGGCGGTCTCGTAGGTCCTCCGCCGGTCCCTGTGCCCGGTCTCGGGCCGACCCTCCCCGAGCCCACCTCCCGCATCCGGTTCCACTCGCTTATGGAGTCTACAAGGCCATGAAACGAGTTTCTTCGCTCCCTGTCCATCTTCTCTCCTTTCGAGTGCCTTTCCGACTTGCGCTTTACCCGGCCCTGGGGCAACGAAGACCGGCGCTCTCACCGGCTACAATCGATGGAGCTATCGTAGGCGACCCTGGGGGAACCTCTGCGTGGACGAACATCGGATCCGGGTTATGAGCTTCAACGTCAGGGGGTCGTTCCGAGACGCGCGAAAGAAGAACGCCTGGCGCAACCGGGCCGCGCTGAACGTCGCCACCATAGAGCGTTACGCCCCTGATGTGATCGGGCTTCAGGAAGCCCAGCGAGGCAACCTCGGCGCATACCGCAAGCGCCTACCACACTACGCCCACATCCGCGGCCCGAGATACGGCAACGCCATCCCTCATGACTTCAACACGATCCTCTTCGACCCCAAACGGCTGGAGCCGCTCGACAGAGGAGGTTTCTGGCTCTCGGAGACACCTGAGAAACTCTCGAGGAGCTGGGAGACGAGGGTCGCGCGCTCGGCCACCTGGGCGCTGTTCGGAGTGCTGGGGACGGATCTCTCTTTCCTCTACCTGAACACGCACCTCGACCACATAAGCGCCCTGGCACGCAGGGAAGGCAGCAAGCTCGTCGTGCGGAAGATCGCGGAGCTCTCCGGCCGCACAGACGTAGATCCGCCTGCCATCGTTACGGGAGACTTCAACAGCCGGCCAGGCAACAGGGTCCACAAGACGTTCACCGAATCGGGCTTCGTTGACAGCTACCTCGCCGCCGGTAACGAGGAAGGCGCGAACACGTTCCACGCATTCAGGGGAGCAGACTACCGCGATGCGCACCCCGCCCGCGGGGCGCGGCGCATAGATTGGATCCTCCTGAAAGACCCCAAAGGGCGACTACGAATAGACTCGCACAGGATCATCCACGACGCCGACGAGAACTCGGGACTCTATCCGAGCGACCATTATCCGATAATGGCCGATTTCAGCACTTCAGCATTTCAGCACGCTTCGGCCTAACGGCCTCCGCTTGTCAGCTAGTCAGCACGGCGGTTGCGCCGCCTTGTCAGCATGTCAACAAGGACCTGCCCATTCGAAAGCTGACAAGCTGAAATGCTGACAAGCGAAGGCGCTAGCCTGAGCGTGCTGAAATGCGCGATTTGGGGCGGCCTGGGCCGCCCCAAATCGCTCTACGCGGCGCCGCGTAGGACCATACCGAACTCTCCGCTACCGAGCATACGCTCGGCCTCGCGCTGCAGCTGTCGGACGCGCTCGCGGGAGATCCCGAGCTCCTCGCTGAGCTTGGCGAGGGTCGCAGTGTCGCGGTCGCCGAGGCCGTAGCGCCGCACCAGGACGTGCCTGTGACGCTCGGGGAGCCGCTGGATGGCTTCCTTGAGGGAGCCTACCTCCATCTCCCCGATGACCGTGCCTGCCACCTCAGAAGCACGCTCGTCCTCGATCAGCTCTCCGAGTTCGGAGCCATCGCCGTCGGAGGAGAGGGTCTGGTTTAGGCTGGTGGCGTCAGGCATCGCGCTCTTGACGTCGAGCACTTCGCCGACGGTCCACTCGAGACGTCCGGCGACCTCCTCATCGGTGGGCTCGCGGCTCAGCTCGGTGGAGAGCTCGTTGTAGGCGCGGGCCATCTTCCGGATCTTATCCCCCATGTGCACAGGGACGCGGATGGTACGACCCTTGTCCGCCACCGCACGTTGCACGGCCTGACGGATCCACCACGTAGCATACGTGGAGAACCTCCAGCCGCGATCGGGGTCGAACTTCTCGACCGCCCTCATCAGGCCGACGTTGCCCTCCTGGATCAGGTCCTCGAAAGGCAGCCCCATCCCACGGTACCTCTTGGCTACGCTTACAACGAGCCTGAGGTTCTTCTCGACGAGCTTCTTGCGCGCCCTGTCGTCACCGGCCTTGGCCCTCTTGCTTAGGTCGATCTCCTCCTTGTGCGTCAGGAGATTCCCCTTGTCGATGCGCGCGAAGTACCCGGGGATGAGATCCGGGGTCTCCGCAGGCCGCTCGTTACGCCGCCCAGTGGCTATCCCAATGGTGTCCATCAAAAGCCTCCTCACTCCTGTATAAACCGTCTACGCCCTCAAAATCCTGCACGACGCCCCCACTACCGGGCGCCACGGACCCACAGAAATGCGCCGCGCGGACGCCGCCCTTCGTTACTCGAAGTTGTATGGGTGCGGGAATGCAGGCTTTTTTTAGGATCTTGCCAAACTAGTAGTATACACATTCCGGAGCGTTTGTCAAGGCCGGAGCGGCCGACGGCACATGCTCCAACCCAAGCCGTGCTTTAGGGAGTATAGTATCTGGCGATGGACGAAACCGCAGAGAGTCGGGCACAGATAGCGCCGTACACAGACGTCTCGAACCTTCCGTACACCGAGCCATCAGCTTTCAGCAAAAAGGCTGACAAGCTGAAGTGCTGAAATGCTGACCGGCGCGGGTTGGGGAAGGTTCGACCTTCCCCAACCCGCAATGAGAGGGACACGTTGCGTTCGGGGTGCATGAGCCTGGTGGTAAGGATTGGCGTGGTGTCGGCGGCCGCGATCCTCGCCGCGTTGAGCATGGTCGTCATCCTCTCGTTCGCCGTCTCGGCGCTCGGGCAGCCAGATGGGGTCGAGAAGATCATCAAGGTGCTCGTGGCTTCGGCAGCGGGGTTCGCCTTCTTACTGGTTGGCCGCGGCATCTGGCGGGACCTGAGGCGACGTTCGTCCGCAAAACCCGAAGAAAGGCCGACCAAAGAGCGTGGGCGCTAGCGGGTAGGGAGATACGCATCCCGTCCCGGGACGACGTGCGTACTGCGCCCGGAGTAGATGGGAGAGAGATGTGTGGAATTATTGGCGGATTTGGAGGCATGGACTCTGAGTCCGTCTCGCGGATGCTGGCGCGCGTCGTACACAGAGGGCCCGACGACGAAGGGCGCATCGAGGTGGCGGGGAACGTGCTCGGCCACAGGCGGCTCTCCATCGTCGATGTGGAGGGAGGCAAGCAGCCGCTCTTTACGCCGGACGGCGCCCTCTACCTGGTCGGCAACGGCGAGGTGTACAACCATGAGGAGATCCGGGAGACTCTCGAAGACGGCGAGATGGGCACCCGATCGGACAACGAGGTGGCGCTGCGTCTGATCTCCGAGCGGGGACCAGGCGCCCTCTCTGAACTGCTCGGAATGTTCGCGTTCTTGATCGCCGGGGAGGACGGCACGTTTATCGCGGCCCGCGATCCCGTCGGCATCAAGCCACTGTACTGGGCCCGCCGCGACGGCCTCGTTCGCTTCGCTTCGGAGATGAGATCCTTCGACGAGGACTGGCAGCCCGACGTCGAATCCTTCCCGCCGGGCCACTACTGGACCCCCGAAGGCGGCCTCGTGGAGTTCGCTACGCCCGTTCCGCCCAGAGACGAGTTGGAGCACTTCGGCGGGCCTGACGAGCCGGGCGCAAAGATTCCGGATGAGATACTGGAGAAGGTCCGCAGCCGTCTCGTGAGGACCGTCGGGCGCCAGATGATGGGCGACGTGCCCGTTGGCGTCTTTCTCTCCGGCGGCCTCGACTCCAGCCTCGTCGCCGCCATCGCGGCCCGCTGGTACGAGGAGCGCGGCGAGAAGCTCGAGACCTTCGCCGTCGGCCTCGCGGATTCTCCCGACCTGCTGGCCGCCCGCGCGGTCGCCGAGTACCTCGACACCGAACACCACGAGAGCGTCTATACGGCGGAAGACGCTCTCGCGGCTTTGCCCAAGGTAGTCAGGA
Organism: uncultured Rubrobacteraceae bacterium; assembly: GCA_963811295.1. GTDB lineage: Bacteria > Actinomycetota > Rubrobacteria > Rubrobacterales > Rubrobacteraceae > Rubrobacter_D. Next base: position 164,129 of record CAWEQZ010000050.1, read on the forward strand.
CCATCGAGAGCTTCGACCCCTCGCTGGTGCGTAGCGCCGTACCCAATTACATCCTGGCGGCGTTCACAGCCAGGCACGTCAAGGTCGTTCTGACGGGCGAAGGGGCCGATGAGATCTTCGCCGGCTACGAGTACCTGAGGGATTTCCGCACGGAGGAAGAGCTACACGCCGAACTGGTGCGGACCATCGAGGGGTTGCACGACCTGAATCTGCAGCGGGCCGACCGCGTCACCATGGCCCACGGCCTCGAAGCGCGGGTACCGTTTCTGGAGCTCGACATGATCTCCCTCGGACTCTCCCTCCCAGCAGGGTGGAAACTCGCCGGCGAGGGCCAGGAAGAAAAGAGGCTGCTCCGCCAGGCCTTCGAAGGCTGGCTCCCCGATGACTTCCTGTGGCGCAAGAAGGCACAGTTCGGGGACGGATCAGGGGCCGCCTCGGTCCTCAAGGCGCGTGTGAAAGAGAGCGTCACCGAGGAGGAATTCAGGCGCGAGCGGCACGAGGTCGAGCCTCCCTTGCGGACCCGCGAGGAGGTCGCCTACTACCGCATCTTCGCCGAAGACCTCGGGGAGGTCAGCCCGAAGCGGACCATCGGACGCTTCGCGACCACGTGAAAGCAGTCTACAGAAGGAAAACTTTCCGTAGACTGCGGGCTTCAGGTTTCAGGCTACAGGATACGTTATCGCCGCTTATGGGCGTCTGGCTTGTCGAGGAACAACGAAAGCCCTCCGGTAATGCCAGCGTCCATGGGGGATCGTGACATGATTTGCCCTGGTCTCCTTACCTGCTCGGGTTCGTCGCTTGCCTCGGCTGAGATCTTCTTGCGCGTCCGGAGACGGACCAGGTTGTGCAAGGCGGCGCCTATCGTGGAGATCGGGCCGATCCCTTGCGACGCGTGACCACCGACCGTCTCGGGCTGAATTCCGACTGCCGCTTCGCCCTTTACAGTCTTCTCCATCTCTGCCTTCCTCCTGCAACTTCTGCGCGGTCTGGCACTACGCACATGAGCATGACCGATCCAGGATGCCAGCGCATCACTCATTTGCAGTATTTGTTGTGCGGAGATTCAGTTTCTTGAGAATAATCCTGCGATTTCTGTGCGAACGCGCGCCCGCTTCGGTTAGTGGCCGTGCTGGTGGGTATCAAGAGGGATCGTAATTTCCGCACCAAGCCCACGAAGCTTTCGAGTTGGTAGAGAAGGCTATCGAGAAGGAGGTTGCCTTCAGGGCGGTGGTGGCCGACAGCCTCGACGGCGAGAACCTGGGCTTCAGGGAAGACCTCCTGGGAGCGTGCATTCCGACGTGCTGGTTTTGGGTCCTCAAACGTGTGGTGGCATCCTGTAGGAGAGCCCGGCTCGGTGGAAGAAGTGGTGTTGGCCTCGCCCTGGAACGGCCCCAGCGATCCTGGCGAATGGGTAAGGCTCTCTGCACGTTCCGCAATGGCCGCACCGAAGAATTGTGGGCACTGGAGCGCAATGTGGTACTTCGGACTGTATGGGCCGGAGAAATCTGAGCGGCTGGTGGTGTCTACCACCGACCCCACACAGTTGCCGGAACGCACCACTCCTACCTGGTGACGAACCTGCCAGCCTGCGGTTCCGGGCGAGCGCGAGGGAGTGAGCTGCAGCGGTGAACCTCGCGGAGGTAGCGCGGCTCGATACCCTGCGCGGCTGGGTCGAGCAAAGCTACAAGCACATAAAGCAATCTTGGGTGGAGCCAAGACCAGGTCGAAAGGATATGGCCATCTGGTGCCACTGGCAGTTGGTATGTTGCGCCTTTAGCTTCTGTTGGTGGCATACGTTGATCTGCTGCAGAAGACGCACCACCAGGGTGACTCTCCCGACAGAAGAGGACGCCTCGATCTTCTCCGCTTCTGCGGAGGAGAGGGGAAAAGGAAGACCGAGACAGGAGGAGGTGCCTTCGCTGTCGTGGCCGGAGGCGCTGAGGAAGGTCAGGTCGCGGCTGGAGCCTTACGTAATGCTCATGCGCTACTGGAAGGCGTTGACCGACAAGGACCCGCCAGAAGAGCTACGAAGGCTGCTCGAAGGGGTGTTCGCGGGTGAAGGTCTCTGCCTCTATGTCCATTGACAACAAACTACCGCTAAGTACAAACAGATAAATTCTGACGGGTGTAAGATGCGGGCGAAGGAGGAGTTCATGAAACCCATTCGCGTCCCCGAACTCGCCCCCGAACAACTCGCAGAATTGGAAAAGCTCTACCGTACTACTCGCAACGTGCGGCTGAGGACTCGCGCCCAGATGGTCCTTCTCGCCGCCGAGCGACATCTGACGGCGGCACAGATCGCCGAGATCGTCCGCGCCAGCGAGGAGACGGTACGCCGCTGGCTCAAGCGCTACCTGGCCGAGGGGGTTGAGGGACTGCGCGATGAACCGCAACCGGGAGCGCCGCGCAGGGTGACCGAGGAGTACCTGAAGCGCATGATCCACGCGGTTCGTCGCCGTCCGCGTAGCCTGGGGATGGCGTTCTCGCTTTGGACTTTGCAGCGCTTGGCCGATTACATGGCCGAAAGCACGGGCATCCGGGTCACATACGAGACCGTGCGGGTACACCTGAAGGCCGCGGGGATCGTCCTCAGCCGCCCCCAGCACACCATCACCAGTCCCGACCCCGAGTACGCCCTCAAAAAAAGGCGATCGAAGAGGCCCGCGACGGCCTCGGGCCGGGAGATCACTTCTACTACGCCGATGAGTTCAACCTGAGTTGGATGCCGACCCTCAAGGCGATTTGGGGACCGAAAGGCCAGCAGGTTATGATCCCCACTCCCGCTCAGCCCAAAAAGCGTTACGGCATAGGAGCGGTGGACTACCACACCGGCGAGACGGTCGTTCTCATTCGTAGACGCAAGCGACGCCGGGAGATCGCCGAGCTACTTGAGGCGCTGCTGGAAAAGCACCCGACGGGAAGAGTCTATGTGGCCTGGGACAACTCAAACACTCACGAAGACGACGAGGTTGAGGCGGTTTTACGCGGAGCGGCGGGCAGACTGGTTTTGCTCTACCTGCCGACCTACAGCCCTTGGTTGAACCCGATCGAGATGCTCTGGCGGCACTTCCGGAGGGAGGTGACCCACTGCGAGTTGTTCGAGAACGTGAAGGCGCTGGTTGCGGCGGCCTACGACTTCTTCGAGCGTTACAACCGATGCCCGTGGCGAGTACTCTCGATCATCGGTTCCGACCCCGCAGAAATTACGTGAATGTACTTAGTATTGAGTCAGGACTCTAACGAAGGGAGCAGGCGTGGAGAAGTTCATCATCAGCGCGGCTATTACGGGCGGAATGACCGTGCCAGGGCAGAGCGAGGCGATCCCTATAACGCCGGATGAGATAATCGACTCCGCGGTGGGTGCGCACGAGGCCGGGGCGACGATCGTCCACCTCCACGTCCGTGAGCCGGAGACGGGGAACCCGAGCTCGGACATCGGGCTCTTTCGCGAGGTGGTCGCGGGGATCAAGGCCCGGTGCGATGTGATCGTACAGCCCACCACGGGCGGCGGGAAAGGGATGACGCTAGAAGAAAGGGCCGCCGTCTTGCCCGAACTGGAGCCCGAGATGGCCACCTTCAACACGGGCAGCTTCAACTTCGGCCTCTTCCCGATAGCGGAACGGGGCGGAGACTACGAGGAGTGGGAGATAGACTACCTGGAGGACACCCGGGATTACATCTTCCGCAACACCTTCGCTGACATGGAGAAGGTCTGCGCCATGTTCCGCGAGGCCGGCGCGAAGCCGGAGCTGGAAGCCTACGACGTCGGGCACCTCTACAACATAAAGTACCTGCTCAGCAGGGACCTGCTCGACACTCCGGTCCACATCCAGTTCGTCCTCGGCGTGATGGGCGCGAACGCCGCGACCATCGAGCAGATGATGCACATGCGCCGCACGGCGACCGAGCTCTTCGGAGTGGATTACACGTGGTCGGCGGCCGGCGTCGGTTATCCGGCCGAGTACCACCTCGCCGCGATGTGCCTGATGCTCGGCGGCCACGTGAGGGTCGGCCTGGAAGACAACCTCCGCGTCAGCCGCGAAAGGCGCGCGGAGTCGAACGCCGAGCTGGTCGAGAAGGCCGTTGCCCTTGGAGCGATGTTCGATCGCGAGCCAGCCACCCCCGATGAAGCGCGCGAAGCGTTCGGCCTCAAAGGACGTGCAGCGGTGGCATTCTAGCGAGTCAGCAAGAGCAAGGTGCTGACGTGAGGCAATAGAGGGGAGCATCGTGAAGAGAGTCTGCGTCTTTGATGTGAACGAGACGTTGCTCGACATGGCCGCCCTGGACCCCCTGTTCGAACGAGCCTTTGGCGACGCCTCGGTACGAAAATTGTGGTTCAACCAGATGCTGCAGTCGGCCTTCGTGGCCACCATTACGGACGCCTACGCGACCTTCGGCGAGGCCGCCGGCGCCGCCCTCGGGATGACCGAGGAGCGGTTGGGGGTGGAGGTGTCTGAGGATGATAGGCAGGAGATCCTGGGCGGACTACGTGAGCTGCCGCCACACCCAGAAGTGCCCGAGAGCCTTGACAGGCTGCACGACGCCGGGTTCCGTCTCGCCACCCTTACCAACTCCACGCAGGAGGTGGCCGAAGCCCAGATACAGAACGCGGGGCTCACAGATAAGTTCGAGCAGATCCTCTCCGCTGACACCGCGAGACGCCTCAAGCCCGCCCCAGCCCCCTACAGGATGGCCGCGCGGTCGCTCGGCGTGCCCGATCGGGGGATGCGCCTGATCGCGGCCCACGCCTGGGACGTTGCGGGGGCCCTGCGGGCGGGATGCGCCGCCGCCTTCGTCGCCAGGCAGCCTTTCGACCCGCTCGTCGAAGTGCCAGATGTGGTCGGGACCGACCTGGCCGAGGTCGCCGACGGCATCATCGCCGAGGAGTGAGAGCATGTCAGCAATTCAGCACGCTCAGGCTTCGCCTTCGCTCGTCAGCCCGGCGGCTGCGCCGCCTTGTCAGCCAGTCAGCCAGAGCTCGCAAGCGCGAAAGCTGACTTGCTGAAATGCTGACAAGCGCCCGAAAGGGCGCGTGCTGACAAGGCGCCTGGAACAGGCGACGTGCTGAAGTGCTTTAGCCGGCGAGAGCCCGAAGTTCCTCAAACACGTCCTTACCAGGACGACGCTCGCCCCTTTCCATTGCGTGCATGAGCCCGACGACGCGGGCATTGAGGGGGGTTTCGACGCCGTACTCTGTGCCTCTCTCGACAACGCCGCCGTTGATAACGTCGACCTCGGTCTTCATGCCTTTTTCGAGGTCCTGGAGCATCGAAGCCTTGGTCGCCCCGGCGTAGCCCATCGCCACTTCGAGGGCTACGTCGGCTTTCTCCCGATCCTCGGAACTTCGCACGACGAGCGAGTCGGCGGGGACACCGAGGACCTCGTCCATAGTGATCCCCTGGGCCACCCCGACGTCGTAGCCCTCGCGCCAGACGGCGAGCGCTGCTTCTCTTCCTGCGGGGTCGGCTACGACCTCGCTGTAGAGCAGGCCGGAGACGGCGCCGAGGCCGGAGAAGGCGCTGTTGACGAGCAGCTTGGACCACACCTGGCCGCTGATATTCTCCGTGATACGTACGTCGGCCACCGTCTCGAGTACTTCGGCGAGGCGGCGGGTCCTGTCTTTCGTCCCGCCCCCGGGTTCCCCGATCACGAACGGCGCCCGCGTGGTCTGCGCTAGATGCCCGACTCCCAGATTGGTCGCCCCCCACTCCACCGTTCCGACGACGAGGTTCTCGTCCCCGACGATCGCGGCTATGCGGTCCTGCACTAGCCCGTTGCCCAAAGAGACGAACGTACTTGCCAGGCCGCGCTCCACCAGAGGACCAAGGGCGGATTCGAGGTGGGGCGCTTTGAGGGTAACGAGGGCGAAGTCGAAGGGATCCTCGATAGCCGAAGGATCGGCGTGGGCATCGAGGCGCACGTGGCGCTCCTCGCCCAGTTCGTCGAGCAGGAGGCCAGGGTCCCGCATCCTCTCGGCGTGCACTTTGTTGGCGTCGAGGACGCTTACGCGTCGCACCCCGCCCCCCATCTTCGCCGCCGCAACGCCGCCGATGGCGCCGGCCCCGACTACGAGGACGCTGGCTTCTATCATGGGGTGTCCTTTCCTACATCGACGGGTGGCAGATCCTCTAGCAGTTCGTTAAGAGCCGCGTAGCGCCGGTCGCGCTCCAGAAGCAACCGCTCCCGTTCCTCGTCGGTGTACTGGAGGAAGCCGGCACCGCTCTTGGTACCAGTGCGCCCCTCCGCGACGAGTTTCCGCAGCGACTCGGGCGCTGCGAAACGCTCGCCGAGGCCTTCCCTTAGAACGTCTAGCACGTTCTCGTACACATCCAACCCGGCCATGTCGGAGATCTGGAACGGCCCGAAGAAAGGCAGGCGGAACCCGAAGCAACTGCGCACCACCTCGTCCACCTCCTGCGGGGAGGCCAGCCCTTCCTCGACGCACCGCAGTGCCTCCAGAAACAGGGCGTTCTGGATGCGGTTGGCCACAAAACCGGGCCCGTCTCCGACGACGGCGGGACGCTTCCCGATAGAGCGCAGGAACTCGACCAGCCGTTCGACTACCTCTGGTGCGGTCGTGGCGGCCGGTATGACCTCGACGCCGGGCGTCCACTCTGGCGGGTTGAACCAGTGCATCCCGCAGAAGCGCCCGGGCCGTCCGACGAACTCCGAGAGGTCGTTGATCGGCAACGATGACGTGTTGGAGACGATAACGGCGTCTTGCGCGGCGACCGCCGAACAGGAGTTCAGGATCTCCTCTTTCAACCCGATGTCTTCTGGCACGGCCTCGAAGACGAGGCCCACGTCTCCTACGGCGCCGGCCACATCGTCCGCGGTCTCTACGGCCTCTACCCTCCCAACGACACCCTCGGCCAACAGCCCTGCATCAGCGTGTCCCCTTGCCCGCCGTACCAGCCGCCCCTTCGCCTCCCTTGTCAGTTCGGGGGTCGCGTCTGTGAGGAGCACCCTGATACCGGCAGCGGCGAAACACTCGGCGACGCCCAACCCCATCGTGCCCGCCCCGATCACGGCTGCCGCGCGTGGCCAGCCCTGGTGGGATCTTCGCTCCTCCACCCTTTACCTCTCTCTCAGCATTTCAGCATGGTGACTGCATGCATCACACGTAGTAGTCTGGGGCCTTCTTGAACTTGGGCCACTCATCAGGGTCGTGGCCGGTCACGAGTGTGGCGCCGTGGCCCTCGACAATACGACGCACCTTACGGGTAGAGTCGGCGACATCCGCGGCGGAGTGGATCAGACCAGGCAAGGCGGTCTCGTTGTAGTGGTCCATCGTGTAGCAGGCATCGGCCGTGAGCATCATCTTTCCCTCGCCCTCGAGTTCCACGAGCACGGACTGGTGGCCCGGAGCGTGTCCGGGCGTGAAGAGGATGTTGATGGTGCCGTCGCCGAAGACGTCGAAGCCGTCGTCATGCTCACCATCCAGAAAGAGCCAACTCACATCTTTGTCGAAGTCTTTACGGATGTAGGCTGGCTTCTGGAACCAGTCCGGGGTGTAGGCGTACTCGAGCTCCCGGCGCTGGACGATGTAATCGGCGTTCGGGAAGTGCCCGACGGCCCCCGAGTGGTCGAGATGGAGGTGGGACTGTATGACATAGCGGACCGAGGCCGGATCGACATCCATCCGCTCCAGCTGGCTTATGACGAAATCTTCCTCACCCATCACGGGGTCGTAGGCATCCACGACGGCATCCCAGTGGCCGCGGGCGTCCCTGGCCACTTCGAGGGCGTTTCCGCCGTCGTAGAGTACGTTGCCCCTGGGGTGTGTTATGAGGTAGAAGGGGACGGGAATCTCGTAAGGATCGCCCAAGCCCTGGTTCATCTTGATGAACTGCACTTGCGTCTTTAGGCTGCCGCACTCGAAGAAGTAGAGTCGGAGATCGTCGGACATCGGGATTCCTTTCCATTAGTTTTCAGGCAACGGGCTTCGGTTCTTATGGAGTGGCGCTTACCGAAAACTCCTTCTCTTTGCGAGAGTCCCAGTTGCCAAGCCATGATGCGCCTTGGCACCGTACTCTCAACCTGGACCTGAAGCCTGTCGCCTCCACTACCAATTCTCCATCGACTCACGCAGTATGTTGGCGAGGTCCTCCTCCGACACTTCTTTCGGGGCGCCGACGAGGAGGCGCTGCTGCTTCATCGCGCCTTCGACCAGGTCGTCTATGTCGTCTTCGGTGTAACCGAGCTCGCGCACGCCCTTCGGCGCGCCGACGTCCTGCATGAGCTGGATGATTATGTTCGGGAGCGTGTTCTCGTCGGTGTTCTCCAGTTTCTCTCCGGAGAGCAGTTCGGCAACCACTTTGTGCCTGTCCGGCATCGCGTCGTAGGTGAACCTGAAGGCCGCTGGGGCGGTGACGATCACGGACCAGCCGTGTGGGACGAAGGGATGGTCTTCGGGGTAGCCGGGCGGCTGCCATTCGTGCTTGAGGCCCGCTATGGGGTAGGCGCAGGCGTGCGGGATGTGGACGCCTGCTGACCCGAAGCCAATCCCGGCAAGCGACGCGCCGAGCATCATCGCGCCGCGGGCCTCGACGTCTTCGCCGTTCTCGACGGCGCGCCTGAGGTACTTGCCGCCGTACTCCAGCGCCCTGGCGCTCCACATGTCTGCTACGGGGTTGGCTCCTTGATATGGCGGCCTTTCGTCCGGGCTCTCGGGCTTGGGACGGGCGTCGTATGGTTTGGAGATGTAGGACTCGGCGGCGTGACAGACTACGTCAAGACCGCACGAGGAGGTGACCTCGGGCGGCATGCTCATAGTGAGCAAGGGATCCACGACCCCACGGTCGGGGCGGAGGTACTGGTGCGAGATGCCGGTCTTCACCCGCTGTTCTGGGATGTCCAGAATCGCCACTGTTGTCGCCTCGGCGCCCGTGCCAGCGGTCGTCGGGATGGCGAGGAGCGGCTTCAAGGGGCCGGGGGGGGTCTTGCCACCGCCGACGGGGGCGTTGACGTAGTCGATGATCTCGCCGCCGTGCGTCGCGATAAGGTTTGATACCTTCGCCGTGTCGATGCTCGACCCGCCGCCTACAGCTACGAATCCTTCGAAGTCTCCCTCGACGGCGAAGTCTGCAGCGGCCTGGAATGAGTCGTCCGTCGGCTCGACGCGCGAACGATCCCACACCTCGACCTCTACGCCTTCGGCTTCGATCGACTCCACGATGCGGCCCGTTATATCCGCCTTCACGACGCCGGGATCGGAGACGAGCATTACCCGCCCGACGCCAATCCGCTTCAGCTCCCAGCCAGCCTCTTCCGAGGCGCCGGGACCGTACTTCAGCGGCGTGGCCTCCATGGTGAAGATGGTCTCGTTGTTTGACCTCGAGTTGCTTTGCATGTTGGTGAGCTTCCTTTCCCCGTGAGCCGTGCCTGGGCAATTGGTACCCGCTGCTTTCTGCAAATACACGTACCCGCGTGAGCGACCGCGACCCGCAGGATTCTGCAACGCATCTCAAAGCGGCTGATGGGTAATCGATCAGATCGCTTGCGCGGGGATGACGACACCCTGCTCCCCGCATCCGTTTGAAGAGGAATTGTCGCCTGTTGCCTGAATACTCGACGGCCCTCTAGCCCATTTGCTGTATGCCGGGTGGCATACAAGCGGGCCGCAAGTTATGCCGAACAGCAGACGCGCCAGGGCACTTCAGATTCTAGAGTTCTGATTACAAGGCTAGCAGTTTGCTGGCCGTATAACGGTAGAGGCTGAGAAACCCCTCTAGAAAATTGGGCGCCCGGAGCGGGTGGAGCCAATGGCGCAACCGGCTACCTCATTGATGAGGCGGCCGGTTTTTATTTGTGCAGGTGACAAGACAGAAAGGCGGGACTAGAGACGAGTATCAGTGGAAAACCGGAGAATCTGGCAGAGGAAGTAGACCGATGTCGAGGTACACAAAGGGAATGCGAGGAGGTGATGAGGCGGAGCTCGCTTAGGAAGCATTCACAATGATAAGGGACCGACCGCTTGTTTTCGACTGGGCACCGATACAAGAAAGAGCCGATCCCCAATAGTTCTATTGCCCTAATCCGCCAGGCAGCAAACCTGCGGGCGAACGAAAGGAGAAGCAGTATATGTGTAGATGTACCCGCATCAGGAGGACTTAGGGGGTGGGTTAGCGAGCTAATCAGCCAGCGCACTTTCAGAATGTGGGCACTCGTCGCAGGCCTGGTTGTGGCCATGGCCGCGCTCGCGGGCGGTATCGCCTTCGGCGGCACAGCTACCTGTACCAACGCGGGCACCTTGAACGGGAGCGCGTTCGAGATAGACGCCAATGCTAACCAGACGGTTGAGCGGGTGTAAAGACTGGCTCAACACCGGGCCGGGAACGGGGCCGATCATCAAACAGGACTCGCCGTCCGGATCTGGTGACGAGTCCTTCGGTGAGGGCACCAAGGAGGACACCGCTCTCCCGACCGTCGTGAGTGGTTCGATCCCGCCGAACAAGAGCGATCTCAAGGCGTTCGGCGTCTATACGGAGACCGGAGAGGTCAAGCCGGGCAATCCCACGGGCAAGTTCCTCGAGTTGCTGTGGACGCGCGTACAGGACCCGTCAGGCACGACGAACGTTCATCCGACTCGTTCACGGCCGCCCTGAAGGACTTCGTCCCGCCGCAAGCGGTGACGATCAGCAACTGCGCCGCTTTGACCACCAACGCGACGAACTCGGTCACGATCGGAAGCCCGATAAGCGACTCAGCAACTCTTAGCGGCGCGACATCCAACGCCGGTGGCACGATCATCTTCAAAGCTTTCGGTCCGAACGACGCTAACTGCAGCGGTAACGCCGCCTACACCAATACGGTCAACGTCAACGGTAACTACAACTCGGGTAACTTCACTCCTACTGAGGCCGGCACCTACCGCTGGACGACCGACTACAGGGGCGACGATAACAACCAGGCTGCGTCATAACCCTGTAACGCTCCCAATGAGTCAAGCGTCGTGAACAAGGCAGCGGCGACCATCGAGACCGCGCAAGAACTCTTCCCGCAGGACTCGGCGACGCTCTCCGCGAACGCCGGTGGCCCGGTGACGGGGAGTGTGACCTTCAAACTCTACGCGACCTCCGACTGCAGTGGAACTCCGGTCTTCGAGCAGACTCGTCCGCTCGTGAACGAGGCGGCGAACACGAATAACACCGAGTTCTCGGTGGATGTGGCAAATGACGGCGACTACAAGTGGCTCGTCGAATACAGCGGCGACGACACCCATGATGGCGCCACGAGCGCTTGCGGAAAGGAGGCCTTCACGGCGACGACACGAGCAACTAGCGCAGCGCTGACACTACCTCTTCGCCAGCGCGGCGACTAAGCGGAGGCTCCCCAAGTCATTGGCTCGGGGGGCTTCTGTCATAGCAATCTAGACCGTAACACAGCAGTAAACACCATGGAGAGGTGATCCGATGGACGGTCCGCACCCCGTCGGACCACCGTAATGAGTAACAAAAATTCCAAAATACTGCAATTGGGGTATGCCTGAAGCCTCGCGAAGGCGCAAAATAGGATCGTGGGCGCAATGACAGGCAACAAATGGGAACCGATACATCCCCGCGGAGGAGCCTTACCAAGCGGGGGTTCGATCTCCGCAGCGAACCAAGATCCGGCACGACGGTAACGGCGGAGGTCGACTTGCCGACGAAAAGGGAGGACCCCGACCATGCAGGATGAAACAAAGCGGCTCGTCCTCGCCGACGATCACCACCTTCTCAGGAGAGGATTCCTTAGCTTGCTAGACGACGAGCCCGGACTGGAGGTGGTCGGCGAAGCGTCGACCGGACTCGAGGCCATCGAAATCTGCCGGCGTCTGGCGCCGGATCTCGTACTCATGGACGTCGGCATGCCCGAGATGGACGGCATTACGGCGACCCGCCACATCAAAGGCGAGCAGCCCGGCGTAAGCGTACTCATGGTGACCATGCACGAGAACCCCGACTATCTGCTCGAAGCGATTGATGCCGGCGCCGCCGGTTACGTGCTCAAAGACGCACCTGCGGACCGCCTGATCAACGCGGTCCGCAGAACTCTGGACGGCGAGTCTCCACTCAACCAGGAACTGGCCGCGCGACTCCTGAGGCAGTTAGCCGAAGAGAAACAACGCAACCTGTATCGTGCTCCGTCAAAGCGCAATGAGCCTCCCGACGACGCGCTGACGCCCCGCGAGACGGAAGTCCTCGGGCTCCTGACCACCGGGCAGACCAACCAGCAGATCGCGCAGACATTGACCATAAGCAGGGGGACGGCCAAAGTGCACGTGGAGCGGATAATCCGCAAACTAGGGGTCTCGGATCGCACCCAGGCGGCCGTGCGCGCTATCGAATTGGGATTCACTTCTCTAGATGTAAGGCGGCAGCCTTATCCCTGAAATCTCAGCCCGCTACGTCCTTTGGCCTCCGCCTGTCAGCCCGGCGGCTGCGCCGCCGGGCTGACCTGCTGGTATGTGCCGTTAACACATACGTTTCGTTTGATTGTATAATTGGCGTGCTCGGCACTCGCTGCGGTGAGAGCGAGGAGGGTGCCGGCGATGGTTATTGTTTTGTGGTGTGACGAGGAGGTTTCGGTTGACGGAGCAGAGAGGAGCGGTGTCCGGCACGGACCCTGCCGAGCTCTGGCGCCAGTGGATGGAGTCGGGGAGCAAGGTATGGTCGGATATGGCCGGCGCTCAGGGGCAGCAGGTCGACCCCTACGGGGCTTACCGCCGGTGGTTCGAAGGCGTACAAGAGATTCAGGAGCGGATGATCGGGGCAGTCCCCGGGCCTGTCGCTGGCAATCCGGGGGTCAACGACCTGTGGCGGCGGTGGTTCGAGCTGAGCCTGGACTCCTGGAAAAGGAGCGCCGAGATGGGCCAGAACGCGATGGAGGTACTGCCGCGCTGGATGCAGATGCTAGACGAAGCGCGTACCAACTTGCTGGCCGGAGGCGCGCCGCCGAGCGATCCCTTGCAGCTTGCGGCCCAGTGGTACAACGCCACGAGCGGTCCCTTCTCGGATTTTGTGGGGGACGTCATCGAGCGCGAGGAGTTCCTCGAGCCTTCGAGCCGTTTCCTCCAGAGCTACGCCAGCTTCTACAAAGTTTTCAAGCGCAACTCCGAGGACCACCTCAAGAACCTCCAGCTCCCCGTCCGCTCAGACATCTCCAGGATCGCCGGCCTCGTCGTAAACCTGGAGGAGAAGGTGGACCGCATCGAGGAGGTCCTCGAAGACTTCGAGTACGGTTACGCCGAGCCCGCTACGACCGAGTCCATAGAGAGGCTCGAGACGCGACTCGACAGGGTCGAGGGCAAGCTCGATAGACTGCTCGCAGCGCTCGAGGGCGGTATGCAGGACGGTGGACCCCGGGCGGAGACCAACGGGTCGGGCGGCGAGATCAAGGCCACCGATGCCGCGAGGCGCGCGGCGCGTGAGATGGGCGTCGACCTGGCTGAGGTAGTAGGGACCGGGACTGGCGGTCAGGTCACCGTCGAGGACGTGCGCAAGAAGGGAGAGAGCTAGATGACCGAGACGGCCAACTACGGCGCGGTTCCCACCTCGGGCGACGCCGCTATACCGGCGGACGTAGAGAACTTCTTCGACAAGTACAGCCGCGGGATGAAGATAGTCGTCGAGGGCGCCCAGGCCGACACGGGCCAGACACCCAAGGAGACGGTCTGGACCAAGAACAAGGCGAAGGTCTACCACTACGCCCCCAACGCCCAGAAGAAGCATCCCGTCCCCATCCTCCTGGTCTACGCCCTCATCAACAGGCCTTACATCCTCGACCTCATGCCGGGCAACAGCTTTATCGAGTACCTCGTCGGCGAGGGTTTCGACGTCTACATGCTGGACTGGGGCGTACCGGGCGACGAAGACAAGGACCTCACGTTCGAGAATTACGTCCTCGACTATCTGCCGAGGGCCGTAAAGAAGGTCCTCAGGCACTCGCACTCCGATGAACTCACCATTCTCGGCTACTGCATGGGTGGCACGATGAGCGCCATGTACGCTTCGCTGTTCCCCGAGCACCTGAAGAACCTCATCCTCATGACCGCCCCCGTGGAGTTCCCCGAGGGCGAGATGGGACTCTACAGCCTGTTTACGAGCGAGAAGTACATGAACCCAGGTCTGCTCGCCGACGCGTTCGGCAACATCCCGGGCGACCTTATCGACACGGGCAACAGGATGCTAAAGCCTGTGACCAACTACGTCGGCACCTACGTCAACATGTGGGAGCGCATCTTCGAGGAGAAGCCGATGGAGACCTGGCTCGCGATGAACAAGTGGGTAAACGACGGTCCTCCCTTCCCGGGCGCGACGTTCAGGCAGTGGATCACGGAGTTCTACCAGCAGAACAAGCTGGCCAGGGGCGAGATGATCCTCCGGGGCCGCCGCATCGACCTCTCGAATATCAGGGTCCCGCTACTCAACATCGCCGGTAAGAAGGACCACATCTGCACCCTCCCCCAGGCCGAGGCCACGATGAAACTCGTCGGCAGCGAGGACAAGGAGTTTTTCGTCCTCGACGCGGGCCACGTCGGCCTCATGACGGGCCGCGGCGCCAAGAAAGGACTCTGGCCCAAGGTCAGCGACTGGCTGAGCACCCGCTCGGGCGCGTAAAGCGGATTGGGGAAGGCCCTAGGGCCTTCCCCAAGATAGACACCCTGCGAAGGACACCTGCTCCACGGTGTCATAGCTCAATTCTTCGGAAAAGTGCGCTATTTCAGCATTTCAGCCGTTAGCCCTTCCTGATGCCTGTAGCCTGGTACCTATTTTTCCTTCACGTAAGTACCCGGGGCGTCTTCTATAGGCGGGTACGCCTCGCTGCCCATCTCGGGGGGATCTACCATCTCTCCGGAGTGGGCATCGAGCCACTTGCTCCAATCTTCCCACCAGGAGCCCTCGTGTTCTTTGGCCCGTTCGCGCCACTGTGCGGGGGTATGGAAGGCGCCGCCGTTCTCGGTCGCCCAGTAGCGGCCCTTGCCCTTGGATGGAGGGTTGATCATTCCCGCTATGTGGCCCGAGTTGGCGAGGGTGAAGCGGGTGGTTCCGTTCGCGAGCCTGGAGATCTTCCACGCCGAGGCCCAGGGGACGATGTGGTCTTTCTCCGCCCCGACGGCGTAGATGTCGCCCTCGATCCTGGAGAGATCTATGGGACGGCCCTTTATCTCTACCTTGCCCGGCTTGATGAGGTTGTTCTCCAGGTAGGTGTTGCGCAGGAAGAAGCTGTGGGCGTCGCGGGCCATGCGCGTGCCGTCCGAGTTCCAGTACAGGAGGTCGAAGGCAGGAGGCTTCTGGCCGAGGAGGTAATTGTTGACGACGTTGGACCAGATCAGGTCGTTCGAGCGTAGCAGATTGAACATGTTGGCCATCTTGCGGTTGTCGAGATAGCCGCGCTCGAGCATCTGCTGCTCCATGAATTCTATCTGCGGCTCGTCTATGAAGACCTCCGTGTCCCCCACCTCCGTGAAGTCGTGCAACGCGACCATGAAGGTCGGCGGGCCGAAGGGGTTCTCATCTTCGCCTTCGACGAGCCAGGAGAGCGTGATCGCAAGCAGTGTCCCTCCCACGCAGTAGCCGACGGGGTTGACCTTCTCTGTACCCGTGATTTCCCTCACGACCTCGGCGGCTGCGAGCGGTCCCTTGGTCATGTAGTCCTCGAATTTGGTGTCCTCCATCGAGGCGTCCGGGTTCTTCCAGGAGATCATGAACACCGTGTAGCCCTCATCCACCAGGTACTTGACGAAGCTGTTCTTCGGCTGCAGATCGAGGATGTAGTACTTGTTGATCCAGGGCGGTATGAACATCACGGGCGTCTCGTGTACCTGTTCGGTCGTCGGCTCGTACTGGATCAGCTCTATGAGCTCGTTGCGATAGACGACCTCGCCCGGTGTGATGGCCAGGTTCTCTCCCGGCTGGAAGGCGTTCGCGTCGGTCATGCTCATGCGGCCTTCTTGCAGGTCCGCGAGCAGGTTGCGGGCGCCCTCGGCGAGGCTGACCCCCCCGGTCTCGAAGGCCCGCTTGAGGGCCGCGGGGTTGGTCAGCAGATAGTTGACCGGAGCCATGGCGTCTACGAACTGCTTGAGATGGAACTTGAGACGCCGCTGCTCGGGAGTTTCCTCCCCATCGGTCTTCTCCGCCTCATCGAGCAGATACTCCGAGGCGAGCAAGTAAGACTCCTTGAGGGTCTCATAGAACGGGTTCTGCTCCCAGTCTGGCGCCGAAAACCGCTTGTCGGGACGACCCTCGTCTTCCTCCTGCGATGTCCCGAGGCCCCAGAGGCGGTTTGTGGCCCCCTGCCAGCTCTTCATCGTGGCGTCGAAGAGCCTGGCGTTGAAGTCTGTGGCCCTCTCTATGGCGCGTGCGGGGTCGGACATCTCGCGCGCCCAGAGAGTCTGCAACGCGCGGGTGATCTCGGCCCAGTCAACGGGCAGAACATTCTGTATGGGGTTGGCATCCCAAAGCTTTTCGACGGTGGAGAGCAAAGGATCGTTCCTCACGGCTCCCTCGGGCAACTCCGCAACCTCCTCTCCTGTCCTGACACCCGGCATCATGAGCCAGGGTACGCTCGCGCCGGGCGTCGCCGTCATAGGTCCCATGTTCGCCCGCATCCACTCCGCCCACGCGTCGAACGGCGCCATCGGGATCGGAGTATCGGAACCGTGGTTGCCGGTCTTCTCTTCGCTCATCTAGTCTTCCTCCTCAGCGAGTTTCACTCGACGGCCATCGCCGCCAGCTTGTATTCGGCCGTATTATTCTACCCATTCTGCGGTGATCCTAAAGACGGCCCATCCCGTTGATGAGGCCGGAGTCGAACTGATAACGACCATCTCGGCAGTAGCGCCGTGTGCGTACTTTTGTTACTTTGTACGCAAGTCGCTGTGGGCGACCACCGCTTGGGAGAGGAGAATTAGGTATGCCGTGGTCCCTGGAAGGAACCTACTTCGAGAACTGTCCCTGTGATATGGTTTGCCCCTGCACCACCTCGGGTCTCACAAAGCCTGCCGACGCCGAGCGTTGCCGGGTCGTGCTGGTCTTTCATATCGACTCCGGCTAGGTCGACGGGGTGGATGTGAGCGGACTGACCGTGGCCGTGCTCGCCGATACGCCCCAGGTCATGGCCGATGGCAATTGGCGGGTCGGGGTGTTCATGGACGAGGACGCCAACGAGGAGCAAACGAACAAGTTGGCCGCCCTCTTTTCGGGGCAGCTCGGAGGACCTATGGAGGCGCTCAGCAGGCTCATCGGGGAGAACCTCGGAGTGGAAGTAGCCCCTATAGAGTACGAGGACGAGGGCCGTCGTCACCGGGTGCGAATAGGCGAGTTTGCGGAGATCGAGATCGAAGACTTCGTACCGCCGCAGACCCCGGAGGGTGATGTTTCTAAGCTCACAGGCGTCTTCCATCCGGCTAACTCCACTTTGACCATGGCTCAGGCGACCACCTCCAGGGTTAACGCGTTCGGGCTGGAGTTCTCCCACGAGGGGAAGAACGGGCACTCGGCGCCGTTTTCCTGGGCGGCGTAGAAAGCAACATGGAGCAAAGCACCAGCGCATTCGCTCCTTCGGTCCTGGAGAGATGGCGGAGGCGCGAGAACCTATTGCCGGCGCTGGTGCTCTTGGTGCTAGCCGCAGCGGGGTGGGTATACGTCGCCCACCAGTCAGCCGCTATGGGGGCCATGAGGAGCCCCATGAGTGGCATGACGATGAGCGCCATTGGGGAAATTGTCCTATTCCTCTGTCTCTGGACAGTAATGATGGTTGCGATGATGGTGCCTGCCACGCTCCCCCTGATACTGCTCTACCGCACCATCGCCCGCAACCGCTTGAGCCAAGTCCGTGCGCACGTTGGCATGGTGACGCTGCTAGTGGGCTATGTGGCAGTCTGGGCCGTCGCAGGGCTACCAGTCTACGCCTACAACACGTCGGCTGGTGCCGCAGCAGGCTCGTTGGCGGGAGTATTGCCTGCCTTGCTGCTCATCTTCGGCGGAGCCTACCAGTTCACGCCGCTAAAGCGTATCTGCCATGTACGCTGCAGCAGTCCATTGTTTTTCCTGATCCAGAACTGGCGATCGGGGGCTGCCGGCGCTCTGCGAATGGGAATGCTCCACGGCGTCGACTGCCTGGGCTGCTGCGCGGGGCTGATGGTGGGGCTGGTGGCGCTTGGGACGATGAACTTGGCGTGGATGCTGACTGCCGCAGTCATCATCTTCGTAGAGAAGACGATCCCTAACAGCCATCTCATCGCTCGCCCTTTGGGTGTCATCATGGTAGCGGGCGGCGCGGTGCTGTTGGCGACATCTTTGCTCGGCGGGATGGAATCTATGTAACGCTCGCGCACGAAGCTCAGAAGATGCTGTCCCACGCCCTCCCCGACCAGCGGCCGAGAGATCGTGGCAACTTCAGGATCCGATCCAGTACCCTGGCCGTCCACTTCGTCCGCTGTACGTTGGCTCCAGGTCCGCGTTCCTGCTTGCGGAACCCGCGGGGCTTGAGGAAGGAGACCACCTCCCTGTTTACGTCGGCGAACCGCTCGATAAAGACGAGGTGGCCCGCGTGGTCGAGGACCCGTAGCCTGGCGCCGGGGATGGCCCCGGCGAGGGCCGCCGCGTTGGCGACGGGCACGTAGCGGTCCTCGGCGCCGTGGATCACGAGCGTGGGTGAAGTAATGTGCCCTACATCGCGCGAGAGGTCGAAGCCGGCCCCGGCCCTGGCCTGCTCGTAGTAGGAAGCGTCGGAGGGCGAGTCAGCGAGACGCGAGCTTACGAGCCGCTCGAACTCATCTGCGTGCTCGGCGCGATACGTCCCCGAGGTCGCCGTCTCAAGACCCCGCCTGACAACCCCCTCGGGACTGAAGGAACCCCACCCGAGCATATCCGACAAAGCCCGCACGGACATAGACTCGGGACCGCTGCCACCGTAGCTGGTGCAGACAAGGACCAGACGGTCGACAAGGTCGGGCCTGAGAAGCGCCAGCTCTTGCCCGACAAAGCCGCCGAGCGAAGCTCCGAGCACATGGGCCTTCTGTACGCCCAGGTGGTCCAGTAGCGACACCACGTCACAGACCAGGTCACGAACGCCGTTCTCGAGCGTACGCTCTCCCCTGATATCGAAGATTATCGTCTGGAAGTGGCGCGAGAGAGCAGGGACCTGCCTGAACCAACCCCAGCGGCCGAAGCCAAGTCCGCTTATTAGGAGCAGGGGCGGCCCTTCCCCGTAGATATCGTAGTCGATGCTAGTGCTCTCGGTGATCGTCACCGGCATTCTCCACTCACCTCGATTCTCGCTCCACAGAGAGCCGGCTAGCTCGAAACGGAACCGGTAGCCCGAATCCAGCACCTCCCTCTGTAGAATAGATGCACTCTGCACTTAGATGCAGCACGAGAACATTCTAGAGGGCCTGGTATGAGGGGCAAGTTGATGGCGTGAAAGCCATCACTCCTGGATTGACCGGACCGTCGCCAGAACCTATGCTTGCCCTTAGTGGGGTATCTGGTAGAGCATGGAGGAAATGGAGTGGCGGTTACATCGGAGAGAGTGCACCGGGAGAAGCGGCCTGTTGACCTCATAGACGCGGGCAGTCTGCTCTCGGATGAGGAGAAACAGGTCAGGGACGGGGTCCGCGAGTTCGTCGACCGTGAGGTCATCCCGGTTGCGGCGGACCACTGGGACAGGGCGCAGTTCCCTTTCGGGCTCCTCCCTGGCCTTGGGGAGCTCGGCCTCGTGGGTGGCGTCCTCCCAGAGGAGTATGGCTGCGCCGGCTGGAACAACGTAGCTTACGGCCTTGCGGTTGCCGAGTTGGCGCGGGGGTCGGGGAGCCTGGCTACCTTTCTGCACGTCCAGAGCGGGCTCGCGATGACGGCCATACACGAGCTGGGATCGGAGGAGCAGAAGCGCCGCTGGCTGGCCGCCCATGGCGAAGTGCGAGAAGATCGGCTGCTTCGGCCTGACAGAGCCGGAGGCCGGGAGCGACCCTGGCTCTTTGAGTACGACGGCCCTAGAGAAGGACGGCGGCTATGTGCTGAGCGGCGAGAAGAAGTGGATCGGCAACGCCTCCTTCTCGGACGTGGCCGTGATCTGGGCCAGGACCGATGACGATAAGATCTCCGGTTTCCTCGTCGAGACCGGAAATCCAGGCTTCCAGGCCGATGTCCTTCCCCGCAAAGCCTCCCAGCGCGCCGCCTGGCAGACACACATTACGCTGGAAGACTGCCACGTGCCCGAGGAGGCCAGGTTGCCAGGAGCAGAAGGCCTTGGCTCGACCCTGTCGATCCTCACGCATTCTCGCTACGGCGTTGGGTGGGACGGGCTCGGGCAGGCGACGGACTGCTACGAAGTCGCGTTGGCGTACGCGAAAGAGCGGGAGCAGTTCGGGCAACCCATTGCTTCCTTCCAGCTCGTCCAGCAGAAGCTCGTGGAGATGGTCAATGAGATATCACTAAGCCAACTCCTCTCCATTCACGTCGGTCGCCTCAAGGACGCGGGAGGGCTCGACCCGGCCACGGTCTCGATGTTCAAGATGAACAACGTCGCCAAGGCGCGCCGAATCGCCGCGCTGGCGCGAGATGTTCTGGGGGGCAACGGCATCCTGCTGGACTACCGCGTGATGGAGCACATGGCCGATATCGAGGGCGTCTACACCTACGAGGGCACCAACGACGTGAACACCCTCATAGTGGGTCAGGCTATAACCGGACACCGCGCCTTCTCCCCTCGACCTCCGCAACGTGCCGAAGAGTAGCTAGTCAGCACGCTCAGGCCTTAGGGCCTTGGCTTGTCAGCACTTCAGCATTTTGTTTTCGATCTTGTTCTCAGCCCATTTACCTGCCGGCGTCGTTCCCGATCTGGCCGTATCGACAAGCTAAAGGGCCGAGGCGTTGAGCCTCGGCCCTAGCTGACCAGCTGAAATGCTGACAAGTCGCCTGGAACAGGCGACTTGCTGACATGCTGACTCTAGCTGACTCGCTCGAAGATCGCGGCTATGCCCATGCCGCCGCCGATGCACAGCGTCACCAGGCCGTACTGGCCGCCCGTGCGGGCGAGGTGGTGAAGTATCTTGACGGTCAAGACGGCGCCCGTAGCCCCGATGGGGTGTCCGAGGGCAACCGCCCCGCCTACCGGGTTCATCTTCTCCTCGGGCACCTCTAGCGTACGCTCCACGGCGATAGCGATGGACGCGAAGGCCTCGTTCGCCTCGACGACGTCGATGTCGTCGATGGAGAGCCCGGCCTTCTTGAGGGCCAGCCTGGAGGCTGGGATCATACCCGTCCCCATAACGGAAGGGTCGACCCCGGCCACGGCCGCGGAGACCAGCCTGCCCGCCACGGGCATCCCGAGTTCCTCTGCCTTACGCTCGCTGCTCACGAGCATCATGGCAGCCCCGTCGTTGATACCAGAAGAGTTGGCGGCGGTTACCGTGCCATCTTCCTTCTTGAAGACCGGCTTGAGCTTCTGCAGGCCTTCCACGCTAGCGTTC
>CAWEQZ010000051.1:0-93915 GCA_963811295.1 uncultured Rubrobacteraceae bacterium
GCTAGAGCGAATTGCTTCGCAAATCGCTCATTTCAGCACGCTCCGGCTGACGCCTCCGCTTGTCAGCCCGCCGCCTCGCTCCGCTCGGCGGCTCGTCAGCAATTCAGCTTGCTCACGCGAAATTCATGGCTGAGTTGCTGACAAGCGGAGCCTGGCGAAGCCGGACGTAGCGTGCTTACAAGCTGGCGTAGCCAGCGGGCTGAGCGGCGCCACAGGCGCCGCGAAAATGGTAGAATATTCGCCGTACAAGGGGGCGCATAGGCTTCGACGGGAGCGGTCAGCGTCCTGTGAGACGAGCCGAGTTTGCTGGAGACTCGTAAAACGCCGGCAGCAAAAGATACACGCCAACGACAATGTGGCTCTGGCTGCTTAACTAAGAAGTAGCCCATCGGTCCGGGCGGCCCACGGCCCGGTTCCCGGTGTCATTGAGTGGGCTCACCCCCAGGGTTCTGGCCCGGAGCGCTGAGGGGGACACTCAACGGGCTAGCCTCGCGGCGGCGCCCCGGTCCGTCGCGGCAGGCGAAGCTAGACCGGGAGCTATGCTCGTAGAATCTCACGGACGGCGCGCTCGCGGACGCGGGTTCGAATCCCGCCGCCTCCACTCTAGCGCTTCGCGGGTTACCCGCGAAGCGCGCTGGTCAGCACGCTCCGGCCTTACGGCCTGCGGCTCATCAGCATTTCAGCTAGTGGTCCCCTTACGTCGCCATGAGCGTAAAGCCTACTTCCGCTGGAAGCGGTCGTCGTGCGCGGCAGGGCGAGGCTGGAACGGTAGAAGCTGACCTGCTGACAAGCGAGGGCCTTAAAAGGCCCGAAGCGTGCCGACAAGGCGCCTGCAAGGAGCCGTGCTGACCAGCGCCCGACAGGGCGCGTGCTGACAAGCCGAAGTGCTGACATAATGAGACTCCGTGAGCGATCAACGGCCCATTGGAGTCTTTGATTCGGGTGTCGGCGGGCTGACGGTGCTCGCGGAGATCCGGGACCGTCTCCCTTACGAACACACCATCTATTTCGGGGATACAGCGAGAGTGCCTTACGGGACGCGTGACCTCGCCGAAGTCCGCTGGTTCACTTTCGAGATCATCAACTACCTCATCGGCATGAACGTGAAGCTGATCGTGATCGCGTGCAATACGGCGACCGCTTCGGCCCTGAGGGCGACGCAGCGGTCCTTCGAAGTACCGATCATAGGCGTCATAGAGCCGGGGGCGCGGGCCGCGGTAGAGGAGACGCGCAACAGGCGCGTCGGCGTGCTTGCGACGCCGCTGACCGCGGCGAGCGGTGCGTACAGGCGTGCCGTCCACTCCCTGGACGCAGGGATAGAGGTCCACGAGCAGGCTTGCCCCGAGTTCGTGCCCATGATCGAATGCGGTGTCGTCGACGGCCCGGAGCTCGAAACGGTCGCGCGGGGCTATCTCGAACCCATCATGGAGCGTGCCGTC
Source organism: uncultured Rubrobacteraceae bacterium (assembly GCA_963811295.1). GTDB lineage: Bacteria > Actinomycetota > Rubrobacteria > Rubrobacterales > Rubrobacteraceae > Rubrobacter_D. The sequence continues at coordinate 1,440 of CAWEQZ010000051.1, forward strand.
GACGTGGTCGTGCTGGGGTGCACCCACTACCCACTCATCTCAGCGCCGATCAACCGCATCCTGGGTCCTGAGGTGCGTCTGATCTCATCCGCGGGCCAGACCGCCCTGGAGGTTGGCCGCGTCCTCTCCCGCCGCGACCGCCTGCGCCGCCCGCGCCACATGGACGACGAAGGAAAAGTCACCTTCGTGTGCAGCGCAGACCCGGAGGAGTTCGCCACCCTCGGAAGCCGCTTCCTGGACCAGGAGATAGAGGCAGTAGTCCCGGCGACCGTAATTTAGAGCACGTTAGCCCGCGCCCTGTCGGGCGCTGGTCAGCACGCTTCGGCCCTTCGGGCCTCGCTCTCAGCGGTCAGCTTCTGCCGCTCTGGACTCGCACGAGGCACCGCTTTGAGTGGCGGTCGGGTTCTACGCCGATGGCTGCGCCCCGAGACGACTTCCTGAAATGCTGACAAGCGAGGGCGTTAGCCCGAGCGTGCTGACAAGGCGCGAAGCGCCGTGCTGACTGGCTGTTTGCTATACTCATGCCCGGTCTCGGCGGGGCGTGGCGCAGTCTGGTAGCGCACCTGCTTTGGGAGCAGGGGGTCGGAGGTTCAAATCCTCTCGCCCCGATAGCGAAGCTGGCGGGACCACTTGGAGTGCCGTGCGGGTGTAGCTCAACGGTAGAGCCCCAGCCTTCCAAGCTGGTGATGGGGGTTCGATTCCCCTCACCCGCTCTCGATTAGCACTGCAGCATTTCAGCACGCTCCAGCCAGCGGCTGTCGCTGGTCAGCATGTCAGCTTTCGCAGGGGCAGGTCCTTGCTTACCTGCTGACAAGGCGGCGCAGCCGCCGTGCTGACGAGCGAAGGCGCTAGCCTGAGCGTGCTGACTAGCTGACCAGCGCGGGATGCAGGATGGTTAACCATCCTGCATCCCGCTGATCACGTACTCCCGCCTCCCCGCGAACCTCGCCCACCCAGCGCGCCCGAATGCTGCCGCCATCGGCCCGTTTGCCACATCGGTGTCGGCCCGCAGGGGCTTCTCGTTCCCTTCCCTCATACGGGCCTCGAGGAGCGTCGCGGTGCCGGCGGCGAGCAGGCCGTCGACGTAACCCCGTCCCCTCATCCCTGGAACGACCCCGACGTAGAAGATAGTCAGGAAACCTGGCGGCTCCGCCGGCATCACCAGGCCGATGAGATCATCATCCGGGGTAAATGCAAGCCGCCACCAGGCGGGGTCGTGCTTTACCCTTCGCGCGTCCTCGAAGAACTCGCGCGCGGCCCGCTTCGCCCCGAGCCTCTCGCGCTCCCTCCGGATCTCGCGGTCGAGGGTGCCTTCGGAGACTTCCCTCATCACCCCGACGAACGCATCCTCGCCGACCTCCTCCAGGGTACGAAACGACAGTCGCCCGGGAACGGCGGGAAGCTCCCCTCCGCGCCACTCGAAGCGCCCGGTCTCTCGCCGGAAGACGAACCCGACGCCCTCCAGCAGCTCGACCCTGCGCTCCGGACGGTGCTGGAACTGGGGACGCATCGGTGGATCATCTACGACGTGCTCGATCTCCTCTGCCCCAAGCGCACGCGCTTTATCAAGTACGTCTCCGAGGAGGCGAGTGCCAACGCCCATGTAGTCCCCATCCCAGGGGACATCGAGCAGCACGAGGGCGAAGGGCTCCTCCATGCCAGGCAGCGTCCAGAAGGCGACCCGCCCGAGAGGGCCCTCTCCTTCTTCGACGACGAAGCACCACTCAGGGCGCATCGAGCCTGCGGCGAACATACTCTCCAGGTAGTACTCGACTTCTCTACGGTGGTCGGTGGTGCCGGCGGCCCCGACAAAGAGGTCGAGCTCGTCGGCGCGGACGGGACGGGTGTGCATCTTTTGGGTCCTCCAGTGGCAGCACGGTGGCAGACAACGGTCTTCGATCCGTACAGGCTAAACATGATGTACAGACGCACCAGCCGCCCGAAGGGGCTCGCCGCAGTATAGGCTACCTGAGGCCTTCCAACAACGCTATGCACAAAAGCTGCTACAGAATCGGCAGGATATATTCAACTACCTTGCTCCCAGCGTGACCTTCATTCTTCCCCACTCCCTTCCAACCCACCCATCTAACCCTTCACCCGGATTCGGTACAAGAGGGCAGCGTCAGCGGCTTACCTTCTGCTCGCCCTTCGCATCCGTCTCGGGGCGCAACCACAGTGAGACGTGCGCCGGCTGCATCGTCCCCCTGACCACGCTCACGAGATCGTCGCTCAAAGCTTCCAGGTCCGTCTCCTGGTTCAACGTCGCCGAGAAGGCTTCCAGGGTCTTTCTCGCGTCGTACTTGCTGCGGTAGAATCGCTTGTCTATAAAGGACTTGATGCGCCTCCTTAGAGGATTGAACAGCGCGGCGATCACCAGGGTAGAGACGACGACGGCGAGTTGCGGCTGCTGCTGTTGGCCGGTGAACGCGTGAAAGACTGCCTGGGCCGCTGCTACGCCACCGAAGTACACCAGCGCGAGAGAGGCTGTGAGGAGACCGTAGACCAGCGTGCGGTGGATGACAATGTCGATATCCCACAATCGATCGTATACGATCGCCAAGCCGATCGATAACGGGATCAGGAGCAAAGAGCCGAAGAGCCCGGCCTCGAACCCAAGAGCGAGCAGCGGGCCGAACTGGCCGAGTGGAGAGCCAGGAATGGATAGCTCGAATGCTATCGCCCCCAACCCTGCGGACACCAGACCGAAGACCACCCATTTGGTTTGCTGGCGCTCTGCGGGAGACGAAACGTACCGGTAGCGGTACATCTGCGAACCTATGGCGATGAAAGCGAAGGTCGTTAGCACAGCAAAGTCGAGAAGAGGGAATGAACTGGCGATATTGAAGATAGACTTGGGGAAGAGCCAGTAGAACGCTTCATGCGCCCCGAAAAGTACGGCTGCCCAGCGCGTCCAGCCCGGGATAAAACGTCCGTTGGGAAAGAGGAGATAGAATACATAGAGTGCAACCGTACCGATGAGTGCCAACAGTTGAATCGGCAGCCACACAGAGGAAAACTGGTCCGCTAGCGCAGGTAGACTGGGAGGGAGACTCGAGGTACCAAACGTAATGAGGGACAGCGAAGCAAAGAGGGCTATCCAATTATCCGCCCTCTGCCAGAAGATGACCCCTGCGACCGCGACCCACACCACCGTAGATACCAGGCTGATCGAGAGTAGGCAAACAGCATAAAACTGGACGGAAATCTCGCTCGCCTCCAGGCTAGCACGGACGGTGGCACGCTTCAAATCGGAATCAGTGAAGCTGACGATAGCATCGTAGTGCGCCGGAATACTCGCCAGAAACAGGCCCACGGCCAGCGCGAATACCATTAGCCAACCTGCCCGGGCTACGAAGAGGCTACGCCCGGCCAGAGTGGAGGACGTTAGGGCATCGGTCCTACCGGCGAACACGCCCGGTCTTCTGAGCTCAGGACCCAAGCTAACCTGTACCTTTCAGCGAGCGCTCGCTACTCGACATGATGACAGACGACGACGAACTTGTCACCCATACTGTTAGACGAATCGGTGGGCCTGCTCGCTCTCCGAGAGATCCTGGCTGTACGTCTCCCCGTCGTCGGACTATACTTACATTCCCGCGACATGGGTCAACGCTTCGAGGCAGAGTGCGGTGGTCAACTCTTCAGAGCCGTAGTATCTGCCTGGTTGGCAATACATTGCTACCCTACGCCATGAACCGTTCGCGCATTGGTGCTCTACGAGGTAACGCGCAGCGTCCCTGAGCCTCGTGACGTCCTTGTACTCGAAATAGACCAGGCTGCACACGGCGCAAGCTGTAGCCAGTTCATCGCCGAATGATCCGTCATCTTTGCTACGCAGCAAGACCTTCTCCATGATCGCCTCCTTTGCCCCGCCCAGCGAGGAGGCGCCACGCGCATACGCGCGTGAAACTGCATAGTAGAGGGTCATATCGTTGAGGTAGTAATTGTACGAGTCGCTCTCACGGCCGCTCTCGATCGTATCGATCAAATACCGGCATGCGTCTTTGGTCTCGTTGCGATCGCCCAGATAGAACACCACGTTGGCGTTGACGACGCTATCTATATCGTTCTCCGGAGCCGTATCGCCAACCCAGGTATAGAAGAGCCCAGCCTCATTCCGATTCTCCAGGAAGTACTCGACGTTACGACCCCCAGCCACAATGGGGTGGCTCTGTTGCAGTGTGACCGATGCGCAAGCGGTATCGTCCAGGTCGAATCCGATGCTGTTGGTATTCTTCGAGGTGTAATACTGGAACAGGCCGGGACCCCTCATCTCATCTGTGAGGAACGATACGGCCATCTTCGTCATCGTCGTTCTGAGAGGGCAATCGATACGCGCGATGCTGTAGAGAACGAAGGTCGTGACGAACACCGAACTATCGTAAGCGGTTACACGCATATTTTCGGAGGGGCTGGCGTAGGTTCTGAATTCTCCCGACGGATGTTGATGGTCGTGGAGGAACCGCAAGCCCCGCCGAACAGAGGGCGCAAGCCGTTCTAAAGCGGTCATGGACGTACGGGTGCTGGCGTGAGACTCTGCGCGGCAGGCCTCGGAGGAATCGTCGGCCGGGACTCTATTCGGGTGGAGAAGGTGAGTACTCCTTTCATCGTAGACCACTATAAGACAAGAGACCGTCGATATCCGGGGTACATCGGCGCCTTCTTCGAACACAACAGCGACAAAGAACTACCAGGTACATGGGGACAGCCCTTGTGCCGGGGGGTGATTGCTGGTTAGACTCAAGGGGGTTGGATCTGAAGGCTAGCTAGCGGGAGGGACGTAATGGAGCGTGGGGAGGAGATACGGTTAGAGGCGCTGAGGGCGCTGACTATCCTGGCGGTTAACGACGAAGAGTTCCGGCGCGAAATGTGGGACGACCCGGAGGGTGCGCTAGAGAGGTACGGGTTCGCCCTGAACGCTGCGGAAATGGCGCAAGTAAACAACTTCCTCTATGCTGTCCGGGAGAGCGTGGACGTAGACCTTTTCGAAGGCCTTACAGACGCCCACAGATAACACCCGAGCGGAAGAGGTGCGCCACGCAGCAAACCTGGTTGCGACGTGACGATTCGGTGAGGTCCGCAGCGTAGAGAGCCGCAGCAAGAACGCGAACCCCGATAGAGGTCCGGCGCGTGAGCGGGTGGAAAAAGTCTTCTCCTTCCTCGGTGACTTGATCCTCGCGCTCCCCTTACGTCCGGGCCACAAGCACCTACTGCAGATACACCTTAGAGTTGGCCAAGAGCGGGCAGAGACCTGGCCAGAGATGTCGTCGGTCCAGTTGCCTCTCCTGGTGCACGCCGCGATCACAGGCGATGAGAGGCCGGCTCTCCCCGTAGCCGGGGCCTGTACCCTACTGTATCTCGGCGCCGATCTGTTCGACAGCATCCTGGATCACGAACTGCCGCCCTCGTGGCAGGGCCGCGACCCCTCGGAGGTTAGCCTGGCGGCGACCACTCTTCTCGGGGCGCTCCCCCAGCTTTCCATAGCTCGACTGCAAGAAAGAGGGACGCCGCCAGGGGGGCTTTGGAAGCTGGCCCACCTTTTCGCGGATTATGGTTTGAGGATGGGTGCTGGCCAGTACGAAGATCTACTCTTCCCGAGCCTGGAGAACGTGTCGATAGAGGACAGCCGGGCAATGGCGGAGCACAAGAGCGGGGCAGAATATGCCTTGTTCGCGACCGCGGGAGCGACCCTGGCGACCGAAGATCCCTCCGCGCTCGAAGCATACGCGGGCTTCGGTTCGTGTTTCGGCATAGCCCAACAGCTCATAAACGATGCGCAGGACATCTGGGGCCACAAGCGCGGTCAGGACCTTTCGAACGGGAAGCGCACGCTCCCGGTAGTCCACGCCCTATCCACCCTGGGCGGGGAGAAGCGCGAGCGACTACAAGAGCTGCTCGCGGCCGCCAGCGAATCCAGAGAGCACCATGACGGGGTTCGGGAACTCCTGGCAGTGGCGGGATCTCTGCGCTATACGGCCCTTATCGTGTGGCTCTATCGACAGCAAGCAAGGAGCCACCTGGCTAGCGCCTCTCCCCGCGAGCCTGCCGCACGAGAACTCTACGAATTGCTGGAGCAAGCATCCATCCTGCCCCGGCACAGAAAGGCGCAACCTCCGGACTAGCCCGCGGCACAGTGGTCCGGGTGTTGTCCGACGGCCGTCCACCCTCCGTGCCTTCTATCTGTAGGCCCCACGGGGACGGTTCGCGAACCACCCCTTATGCGAAGGCGGCGACCCCCGCCTCGGCGACCTCCTGGTCCTGATCTACTGTTCCGCCGCTCACTCCTATGGCCCCTGCTGCTTCCTCGCCGCGCATCAGCGGTATGCCGCCGGCGAAGTTGATGACCCGTCCGAAGTTGGTCGTCTCCAGACCGTAGAGCGGCTGCCCCGGCTGGGTCATCTCGGCCAGGTCCTGGGTTGGCATCAGGAACGAGGCCGAGGTGAAGGCCTTGTTTATGGCGATGTCTATGGAGCCCAGCCAGGCGTCTTCCATGCGCCCGAACGCTTTGAGATCCCTGCCGTTATCCACGACCGCCACGTTCATGGGCTGGCCGATCTCCTCGGCCTTCTGCATGGCGGCCTGAATCACTGCCTGGGCTTCCTCCAGCAAGATCGAAGTTCTGTCTACTGATGGCATGTTGGTCCCTCCTTACCGCAGTTCCACAAGTCAAATGCCGACGTATATCTAACGCAGCATCCAGATCCTGTTACCCGACTCACCTCTCGCATAAACAGCGGCGGGATGCCTGGCACTCATCGAGAGCACGAGAGCCAGAAGATAAGTCACCTCGCCGGTCTCGCCTTCTACTCACCCCACGTCTTGCCGAGGACACGGATCCAATTCTCGTGGGCGAGCTTTCGGAGCGCTTGCTCGTCATAACCGCGGTTCCTGAGCGCCCACATGAGCTTTGGGAGGCCCGACACATCACCTAGCTCCTGGGATATCAGAACCCCATCGAAGTCGGAGCCGAAGCCGACCCTGTCGATCCCGACGCGCTCTACCAGGTAGTCCACCTGTCGGACCATCACTTCTAGCGGAGTGTTGGCAACCCGGGTTGCGTCCTCCCGCAGGAAGTTGACGGCGAAGTTGAGGCCGACCATTCCGTCCGAGGCGGCTATGGCGTCGAGCTGCGGGTCGGTGAGGTTCCGGCTGGAGGGGCAGAGGGCGTAAGAATTGGAGTGGCTCGCAACGAGTGGGGCGTCCGAGAGAGCCGCTACATCCCAGAAACCTCGTTCGTTCAGGTGAGACACATCGATCATGATGCGGAGATCGTTGCACGCGCGAACCAACTCCCTGCCGGCATCGGTCAGCCCTGGCCCCGTATCGGGCGAGCGCCGAAAGTGCACGGCGACACCCTCGGCAAAGGCGTTCGGCCTGCCCCAGACTAGGCCTAGTGAGCGCAGCCCTGCCCTGTAGAGCACGCGCAGCGTGTCGAGGTCGGTATCGATCGCGTCTGCGCCCTCCCAGTGGAGCACCGCCGCCATTACTTCGTCGTCCAGGCATTCCTGTAGTTCAGCTACCGTGCGGACGATCCGGAAATTCCCGTTCGAACGATCCTCGATCCTGAAAAGCATTGCAGTAGCGGCCATCGAGCGGCGCAACGCGTACGCGGTGTCGAGTGCGGGTGGGAGCGCGCTCGGAGTGCTCCCGGGTGTGGGTTCGGGCTTCTGCTCTCCAGGTGAAGGGATCCAGACTGCAAACATGCCGCCCCCGAAGCCCCCCTCTCTTGCCCGGGGCAGATCCATGTGGCCCTCCTCACCGCGCATGAAGAATGCATCGGGTCCGCCTCCATCCGGCCTACCGAGCCTCAACAGTACGTCGTTGTGGCCATCGAACACGACCGGAAACACTTTGCCAGCCATTCGCGTCTCCCTTCTTGACGACTCTTATGCGATTGCAAAGTGGGCTCCCCTCGCTAGAGTGGTGAAACCCGGAGACTATTATCGTAGTCTGTCGAGGGGCGAGTTACGCACGAGTGTAGAATCGGGTACCGATTCGTCAGGTGCGCATACACAATGGATAGAAGGGAGAGCTAGATGCAGGTCAGGGCGGCGGTAGCACACGAGGCCAATAAGCCTCTCCAGATAGAGACGGTGGAGCTGGAGGGTCCGAAAGCTGGAGAGGTTCTCGTCGAGATCAAGGCCACCGGCGTGTGCCACACGGACGAGTTCACGCTCTCGGGGGCCGACCCGGAGGGGCTGTTTCCGGCGGTGCTCGGCCACGAGGGCGCCGGGGTGGTCGTCGAAGTGGGGCCGGATGTGCGCCACCTCGAGGAAGGCGACCACGTCATCCCGCTCTACACGCCGGAGTGCCGGGAGTGCAAGTCCTGCCTGTCTCGGAAGACCAACCTCTGCACGGCGATACGCTCCACCCAGGGCCAGGGCGTAATGCCTGACGGGACGAGCAGGATCTCCCTCAACGGCGAAAAAATCTACCACTACATGGGCACCTCGACCTTCGCCACCCACACCGTGCTGCCGGAGATCGCGGTGGCCAAGATAAGAGAGGACGCGCCTTTCGACAAGGTCTGCTACATCGGTTGCGGTGTGACCACCGGCATCGGGGCGGTGGTGAACACGGCAAAAGTAGAGGTCGGATCCAACGTCGTTATCTTCGGGCTCGGCGGGATCGGGCTCAACGTCATTCAGGGCTGCCGCATGGTCGGGGCGGACCGGATAGTCGGCGTGGACATCAACCCGGACAAGAAGCCACTCGCCGAGAAGTTCGGCATGACCGACTTCGTCAACCCGAACGAGGTCGTGGAGGATCTCGTGCCTTATCTGGTGGATCTCACCGGAGGTGGGGCGGACTACTCCTTCGAGTGCATCGGGAACGTGGACGTCATGCGGCAGGCACTGGAGTGTGCCCACAGGGGCTGGGGGGAGTCAATTATCATCGGCGTCGCCGGCTCGGGGCAGGAGATCTCCACCAGGCCGTTCCAGCTCGTTACTGGCAGGGTGTGGCGCGGCAGCGCCTTCGGCGGGGCCAGGGGGCGCACCGACGTGCCGAAGATTGTGGACTGGTACATGGATGGCAAGATCGAGATCGACCCCCTCATCACCCACACTATGCCCCTGGAGAAGATAAACGACGCTTTCGACCTTATGCACGAGGGCAAGTCCATCCGCTCGGTCGTGACGTTCTAGATACAGCTTATAGCGAGAGGAGAGCATGGCGAAGACCAGTCTGAGGACCACCGCCCAGAATAGCTGCTTCGGTGGGGTTGTGAGCTTCCACGAGCACCACTCGCAGGCCACCGGGGGCCTGATGCGCTTCTCTGCGTACATCCCGCCGCAGGCCGAGAGCGGATCGGTCCCTGTGTTGTACTACCTGGCCGGGCTCACATGCACCGAGGAGACGTTTCAGATAAAGGCAGGAGCCCAGCGCTATGCCGCCGAGCATGGCATCATCCTGGTCTCCCCTGACACCAGCCCCCGCGACGCAGGGATACCCGGTGAGGACGACGACTACGACTTCGGCACCGGCGCGGGCTTCTACCTCGACGCCGAGCTCGAGCCGTACTCGGAACGCTACAGGATGTACTCCTACGTCACCGCAGAGCTACCCCAGTTGTTGCGAGATGCCATCCCGGGCCAGGCGGACACCGAGAGGCAGGGCATCTTCGGGCACTCCATGGGCGGTCACGGGGCGCTTGTCCTGGCTTTACGCAACCCGCACCTCTACGCCTCGGTCTCCGCATTCGCCCCCGTGTGCGCCCCGATCCGGGCGCCGTGGGGCGAGAAGGCGTTCTCCAATTATCTCGGAGAAGATCGTGAGTCGTGGCAAGCCTACGATGCCAGCAAGCTGGTGCGCGAGCATCCGTTCGCAGATGGGCGGGAGATACTCGTGGACCAGGGCACCGAGGATGAATTCCTCGACGAGCAACTCTATCCGCACGTCTTGGAGGAGGCCTGCGAGGCTTCGAGGCAGAAGCTGACGCTCAGGCGCCACGAGGGCTACGATCACAGCTACTATTTTATCTCCACCTTCATGGAGGAACATATCCTCCATCACGCCCGAGCCCTCGGCACGGCCTGACAAGAGGCGCCAAACGCTTACCCGAACGCGGTGCCGGGTTTGATCCACCGGCACCGCGAAGGAGCCTGGCCGGACCCATTGTGCCCGGCGCCTTGAAGCCGTGCCTGATCCCAAAACCTCCTCTCGTCGGTTTGTGACTTCTCCACGGCTTTGACCACCGCCGTGGAGGCCACAATCGTTTTCGGCTCTTTACCTCCACTATATGTGCAACCGATCGGTCGAGACTGGGCGACTGGGGAATCGATAACCCCTCTGATGTGCTAGAACGATCCGAAACACACAACGGCCGATAGGAGAGACATGGCGAAGATCCACAAGGTTACCTTTCGGCGCAAGGGCGTAACCATAGAATGCGCCGAGGACGAGTACATCCTGGAGGCGGCCGAGAACGCCGGGATGCGCCTCCCTTACGACTGTCGCAGCGGCACCTGCACGACCTGTATCAAGAAGTGCCTCGAAGGTGAGATGGACCAGGACCTCGCTTTTGCACTGGACGACCTTGATCTGGAGCAAGGCTGGCGCCTCATCTGCATCGGCAGCCCGCTCTCAGACGTGGTGCTGGATGCTTGATCTTCTATCTCGCTGCTTACGCTTGGCTAAACGCCTTCGTGCAGAAGGGGATAGTATTGGGTAGGGCGATCAGAAAGGAACTTGCCGTGGACGATCTTAACCCCATAGCCGCAAAAGGCGCGCAAGAGATAGCAGAGGCTCAACGACGGAATTATGAGCCACGCATAGAAAAGCTGGTGCAGATGGGCACAACACGCGAACTTGCCGAGTACCTCGTCGGCCTCGAAATAAGGATTGCAAGACTCGAACAAGGGCCGGCCACGAACTGGTAACGGCCCGCCTTACGAGGGATCGTTCGCGGGCTCGGCGAACAGCCGGGAGACGCTGTGGCAGGGGTTCTCGGCCATGCGATAGACTACACTCGCCGGCTCCTTCTGACATCGCTCAGGGAGGTCCCGGCGAATTGCAGTTGTGCCAACATAGTAGGATATCGAGCATGAAGTGTATTGATCTTCGGGCCTCACTAACACATCAGCGAAGATTTGGATAAGGACAAAGTGGATACCGCCAGGAGCAGCGACCGGTCCCGGACCAGCGCGACGCCGATGGTGGACGAGTACAGCCGCGACCTGACGCGGATGGCGAAAGAAGGGAAACTCGACCCCGTGATCGGGCGGGCCGAAGAAGTCGAGACCACCATCGAGATCCTCTCCAGGAGAACCAAGAACAACCCCGTGCTCATAGGAGATCCCGGTGTCGGCAAGACGGCAATCGTCGAGGGGCTTGCCCAGTGGATCGTCAACAACGAGGTTCCGGATACGCTCGCCGACAAGCGCATCCTCGCGCTGGACCTGTCGGGAATGGTCGCGGGGACGCAGTATCGCGGGGAGTTTGAGGAGCGCCTCAAGAAGGTCCTACAGGAGGTCCGGGAGAACCCGGATGACCAGATAATCTTCCTCGATGAGCTGCATACCGTGGTTGGAGCCGGCGCGGTAGAGGGCTCCATGGATGCCTCCAACATGCTCAAGCCCGCCCTGGCATACGGTGAGATACGTCTCGTGGGCGCAACCACGGTAGACGAATATCGCAAGAACCTAGAGAAGGACTCGGCGCTGGAACGCCGCTTGCAGCCGGTCCTCATCGGCGCGCCATCCGTTGACGAGACCATCGAGATCCTGCGTGGCCTCAAGGACCGCTACGAGGCGCACCACTGCGTCAAGATCACCGAAGAGGCAATCGTCGCCGCTGTCGAGCTCTCCGACCGCTACGTTACCGACCGCTTCCTCCCGGATAAGGCTATCGACCTAATGGACCAGGCTTCGGCGAGGGTGCGCCTGCGCACGAAGACCAAACCCAGGAACCCGAAAGCTCTGGACGAGGAGCTGAGGAGTCTTCAAGAGGAGAAGGATCATGCGGCCGAGGACTCAGGGAAGACGCGGGAACTCGAGGAGAAAGCGGTCGGTGCGCGCGAGCCGATCGAGGAATCCGACGGCGATCTTCGTCCGACGGTGGCGGAGGTGACGGCCGAGGACATCGCCGAGGTCGTCTCTCGGGCCACCGGCATCCCGGTGAGCCAGCTCACCGAGGAGGAGCGTGAGCGCCTGCTGCGCCTGGAAGGCCAGATCCACGAGCGCATCGTCGGCCAGGAAGAGGCCGTCGAGGCGGTGGCCGAAGCCATAAGGCGCGCACGCGCGGGGCTCTCCGACCCGAACAGGCCCATCGGCAGCTTCCTGTTCCTCGGTCCTACCGGCGTCGGCAAGACCGAGCTTGCGCGCGCGCTCGCCGACGCCCTCTTCGGGGACGAGGCGGCGACGGTCAGGATAGACATGTCGGAGTTTCAGGAGAAGCACACGGTTAGCCGGCTCATCGGCGCGCCTCCTGGATACGTCGGCCACGAGGAGGCCGGGCAGCTGACGGAGGCCGTCAGACGCCGCCCGTATTCGGTGCTGCTGCTCGACGAGATCGAGAAGGCGCACCAGGACGTGTTCAACGTCCTGCTTCAGATCCTGGACGACGGAAGACTTACGGACGCCCAGGGCAGGACCGTAGATTTCAAGAACGCGGTGGTCATCATGACGAGCAACTTCGGTGCGGAGCGCATCAGGGCACACGCCCGGCGAAACGAGTCCTTCGAGGAGCTCAAGGAGGATATGAACCAGCTACTCAGGAACACCCTCAGGCCCGAGTTCGTGAACCGCATTGACGAGGTGATCCTGTTCCGCTCCCTGGGAAAGGACCAGATAGCGGAGATTTCCCGCCTCCTCCTCGACCACACTTCGAGACGCCTGAAAGCCCAGGGAGTCGAGATCGAGTTCACCGACTCCGCCGTGGCACTGATCGCCGAGGAGGGCTTCGACCCCGAGTTCGGCGCCCGTCCCCTGCGGCGCACCATCCAGCGCCGGGTGGATAACGTGCTCTCGCGCATGGTCCTCGAAGGTTCGCTCGAACGCGGCGACAGGCTGGTTGTCGGCGCCAAGGAAGGCAAGCTTGGCTTCGAGATAACCCACGGAGCGACCGGCGAGGTGGGAAAGAAAGAGTAGCTTCTGTGTCCTTCGCCCTGGTCAGGTGTACCGACAAGGTGGATCCGGCGGGCGTGGTTTGTACACCAGAATGAACCACCCATGCCCACGGTCTATCGCATCTTCTATTACGTCCTCAGCGTACCAGCCATTGAATTGATCTTGCAACAATGCAATGATCCGTAATAGAGCTAACGGATTGACCCCCAATGCGATCATATGATACCTTGCAAAAGCTTGGGGAAGCAAAGGGAAGGGAGTCAAGCCTGTAGCGACCACGAAAATAGGGGATTGCCCCCCCCACGTATCTACGGTACTTTGCGAAGAGTTAGGGAAACAACTGGGAAAGGAGGCAGGCTAGTGGCAAGGGCTAGAGAGAAGCAGCTATCCCAGGTGGTGAGCGAGCTTGGGCTGGACAAGCAAAACAGGGCGACGATAGGTCGACTGCTCAACCACGGGGGCATCGCGCACGCTGAGGAGGGGGCCGACGGACGCATGAGCATCCAGGTCCGGATCCCCGAAGATGAGCTGACCTATTCGCCCTCGATCACCGTCATGCCCCATGCGGGCGAGCTCGAGATCGAGTTCTTCAACGATGACACGAACACTCACTGCGCGCAGGTGCCAAGCAACGGCGACTATCAATGGATATGGCTGCCGAACGGGTCACGAGGAAAGGTCAACGTCACCCTCGACGGCCCGGGCTACTATTGGTACAACTCCAACGTAGGCAACGACGAGGGCCGGGGCCTGATGGGGGCGATCGTAGTGTTGGGGGACGTTCCGGAAGAGGCTAAACTCGACCGCCCGCCGCAACCACGGCCGTAGCCACGACCAGAGGGAAAGGAGAATCGGTTGACGCAAGAATACATAGACGCACCGCCGCCCGTCGCTCTCGGTAATCTGAGCGCCGTGCCTGGTGATGCGCCGCCGGTAGCGAAGGACGTCACGTACGAGCGCATCCTCGATGCCCGCGAAGGGGAACCGCATAACTGGATCACCTACTACGGCGCCTACGACGGGAAGCGGTACAGCCTGCTGGACCAGATCAACAAAGACAACGTCAAGCGCCTCACTCCTGCGTTTGTGTTCCAGTCCGGCAGCCAGGGCCTTCACGCGGGTCCGTCGACGTACGCGTTCGAGGCCGCCCCGCTCGTCGTGGACGGCGTCATGTTCGTCTCGGGTTGGGATGGCTTTCTCTGGTGCCTCGACGCCACGACGGGGCAGACGCTGTGGCAATACAAGCATGCGATCCCGTTCGATGTCTCGCTGTGCTGCGGCAACGTGAACCGCGGGGTCGCCGTGGCGAACGGGAAGGTCTTCCTCGCCACCCTGAACGCCCACGTGGTCGCGCTCGACGCCCAAAGCGGCGAGAAGATCTGGGACACCGTGCATGGTGACGTGCGGGCCGGTGAGAGCGCCACGGTCGCTCCCCTCGTCGTGAAAGACAAGGTCATCGTGGGGAGTTCCGGCGGGGAGTTCGGGACGCGCGGCCACCTCGACGCCTACGACATGGAGACCGGAGAGCGCCTCTGGCGCTGCTACATGGTCCCCAAACCCGGCGAGCCCGGTTCGGAGACCTGGCCGGACGACGGTGAAGCCTGGCAGCGGGGCGGCGGAAACTGCTGGGTCACGGGCACCTACGACCCGGAGCTGAACCTCCTGTACTGGGGGACCGGCAACCCGGCGCCCGACTTCGACGGGGAAGTCCGCCCGGGCGACAACCTCTACACCGACAGCGTCGTCGCCGTGAACCCCGACACCGGCGAAAAGGCGTGGCACTATCAGTACACCCCGCACGACCTGTGGGACTACGACTCCAACATGGAGAACATCCTCTTCGAGAAGGACGGGCGCAAGCTGCTCGGGCACTTCGACAAGAACGGGTACTTCTTCATCCTCGATCGCACGAACGGCGAGCTGGTCAGCGTAACGCCCTTCGTGGACCGCATCAACTGGGGTGAGATCGACGCCGAAGGCAACGTAACGCCCAGCATATACCCCGAGAACGAGGGGGAAGAGGTCCACTTCTACCCGGGACCGGCCGGGGGCAAGGAATGGACGCACGCGTGCTTCAACCCGGAGACTGAGCTCTTCTACTGCCCGGTGCAGGATACCGGTTCGACGATCGCGCGGCGGCGCAGGGAGTTCAAGGAGGGCATGCCTTACTGGGGAGCCCACGTCATCGTGGACTCCGAGGACATGAAGGGGTCCGTGAGCGCCTTCAATACCTCCGGCGAGGAAGCCTGGCGGTGGGAAACCGAACTTCCGATGTGTTCGTCGGTGCTCACCACGGCCGGCGACCTCGTGTTCGCCGGCGAACCCACGGGGTGGTTCAACGCATTGGATGCGAGCACCGGGGAACATTTGTGGAGGTTCCAGTGTGGAAGCGGCCACCACAGCAGCCCAACGACCTACAGCATTGACGGAAGGCAGTACATTGCCGTGCCGGTCGGCTGGGGCGCTTGGGTGGAAGGGTTCCTACCCGGGATGATGGGCGGCCCCCACGGATCCGCTATCTTCGTTTTCGCGCTGCCGGAGGAATAAGCACTGTTGTCCGTTACGCTGGGTGGAGTACGCCCGACTAGAAGGAACGTCTCCGGTTCGGCGCGGATTGGCCGGATATACTGGGGACGATGGAGGTGACAATCGGGCAGGTTCGGTCAGGTACACGATGAGCCTGCGCAGTAAAGTCACACTGAAAGGAGGTAATCGCCATGGAACTCCAAAAGTGGGAGACCCCCGAGTTCGAGGAGATCGGGACCAGTGCTGAGGTGACTGCGTACGCCGGTATCTGGCCGGATTCGGAATAGTGTCTGATATGGCGCCGGGCTGTAGGGTCCGGCGCCTTTTCATGTCCGCCTATTCACAACTTAGCGTGGGGAGATCCCGGCTAGGGAGAATGGAGGATGGGTGTGTGGGTGCGTGTGCTCGGAGCGGCAGCGGGAGGGGGTTTTCCGCAGTGGAACTGCGGCTGTCCTCAGTGTCGGGCCGTGCGCGATGGCTCGCGTCCCTGCCTTTCGCGCACCCAGTCGTCGGTCGCGTTGAGCGTCGACTACCGGCGGTGGTTCCTGCTCAACGCTTCGCCTGACATTCGGACTCAGATCGAGTCTTTCCCGCCCCTGCACCCTAACGGGGTAAGGGATTCTCCGCTGCAGGCCGTGCTGCTGACCGACGGGGAGCTGGATCACACGCTAGGCCTGCTGCTGCTGCGGGAGGCTAATGAACTTGAGGTACACGCCACCGCGGCGGTTCACGAGACACTCTGCAATGGCACATCACTGCTCCAGACGCTCGGCGCCTACGCTAGCGTCGAGTGGCGGCCGGTAGTTACGGGGACAGAAGTATCGCTGGCGGATGGTTTGACTTACCGGGCTTTCCAGGTTCCCACGAACAAGCGGGCGCGTTTCGGGACGGGGGAGGGGAAAGAGACCGTTGTGGGCTATCGAATCACCGATGGACACACCGGCCGGGCACTGGTATATGTGCCGGGCGCACAAGATTTGACGGCATCGGTGCGTGCTCACCTGGAGGGCTGTACGTGCGTGCTCTTTGACGGGACCTGCTGGCAGGACGACGAGCTGATCCGGCTCGGCATCGCCCCCAAGACGTCGCGCGAGATGGGACACCTGCCGATCAGCGGTGCCGATGGTAGCCTGAAGCAGTTGGCCCCGCTGCCCATCGAGCGCAAGGTATATATCCATATCAACAATACCAACCCCATCCTGCTAGAGGACACGCCCGAGCGGCGCACCGTCGAGGAGCACGGCCTGGAAGTGGCCGCGGATGGGCTAGAGCTGGAGATATGAGCCTATCGATATCTGACACTGAGAGTTTCATCGGAGCCCTGCGTGCCCAGTCGCAGCGTTACCACAGCCGGCATCCGTTCCACACGAGGATGAACGAGGGACGCCTGAGTCGCCGGCAGATCCAGGGCTGGGTAGCGAACCGCTTCTACTACCAGGAGAACATCCCGCGCAAGGACGCCGCCATCCTCGCCAACTGCCCCGACCGCGAGGTACGTCGGCGTTGGATCCGGCGCATCCAGGACCATGATGGAACAGCGCAAGGGGAGGGGGGCATCGAGGCCTGGCTGCGCTTCGGTGAGGCTGCGGGACTGACGCCCGAAGAGATGTGGGACGAGCGGCACGTCGTGCCTGGGGTGCGGTTCGCCGTCGATGCCTACGTCACCTTCGCCCGCACCCGCCCCTGGGTCGAGGCGGTGGCCTCCTCGCTGACCGAGCTGTTTGCGCCGGACCTGATGGCAGAGCGCCTGGCCGCGTTCGAGCGCTACTACACCTGGATCGACCCCGCTGGACTCGCCTATTTCCGTGCCCGCATTACGCAGGCCCCACGCGACTCGGAGCACGCTCTGGAGGTGGTGACGAAGCACTGCCGAACGCCAGAGGAGCAGGCTCGGGCCGTGGCGGCGTTATCCTTCAAGTCTGACGTGCTGTGGAGCATGTTGGACGCTATCGAGAGGGCCTATTCGGATTGATCGCGCCCACCAGACCATCGTATACTGGAGATCGGGGTTGCTAATAAGCATCAGATTGTATCGAGCCAGTTATCGAGCGTGCGCCGTCGCTGGCAGACGCGAGGGGACTGTGGCGCAGGAGGTAACATGAGCATCACAGTATCATCTACGAATCGGCCACATCTGGCGCGACAGGCCCGAATGGAGTGGGATCCCGCACGGAAACAGCACGTGCTGCTGGCGCCGGAGGGAGTGCTGGTCCTGAATCAGACAGGCGCAACCATCCTGGGTTTGTGCGACGGGGAGCGGACGGTCGTCGAGATAGTAGAAGAGTTGCGCGGAAAGTACAACCGCGTAGACGGCGACGAGGTGCGGAATTTCCTCGCCCGACTCGTTGCCAAACGGCTGGTGGAGCTTGGCGATGAATAGACCCTACGGCATGCTGGCCGAGCTCACCTACGCCTGTCCGCTCCACTGCCCGTACTGCTCCAACCCGCTCAACCTCACGGACTACCGCGAGGAGCTGAGTACGGCGGAGTGGCAGCGGGTGCTAACCGAAGCGCGGGAGCTCGGCGTCCTGCAGCTTCACCTCTCTGGCGGTGAGCCGCTCCAGCGCCGCGACCTTGTAGAGCTTGTGGCCAGCGCCCGAGATCTCGGTCTTTATACCAACCTCATTACGAGTGCACTTGGCCTCTCGTCCAGGCGGGCACAGGAGCTAAAGACCGCTGGCCTCGACCACGTACAGATCAGCATCCAGGCCGACGAGCAAGTCCTCTCTGACCGAATAGCCGGCACCCCTTCCTACGGACGCAAGATCGAGGCGGCTCGCATGGTCAAGGAGCTGGATTGGCCGCTCACTTTGAATGTGGTCCTACACCGCCACAACATCGATAGGATGGGCCGCATCCTGGATCTGGCCGAGGAGTTGGGAGCAGATCGGATCGAACTGGCCAATACTCAGTACTACGGATGGGCCTGGCGCAACCGCGGGGCCCTGCTACCTAGCAGGGCGCAGCTCGACCAGGCCGAGGCGGAGGTACGCGCCGCGCGCCAGCGCCTGCAGGGGAAGATGCAGATAATCTACGTCATCCCCGATTACTACAGCAAGTACCCCAAGCCCTGTATGGGCGGCTGGGGCCAGCAGCAGCTAACGGTGACACCCAACGGGCGTGCCCTACCCTGCCCCGCGGCGCACACTCTCGATCTCCCCCGAGCAGACGTGCGCGAGCACTCGCTGGCATGGATCTGGGAAGAGTCTCCACTCTTCCAGCGCTTCCGGGGAACGGAGTGGATGCCCGAGCCATGCCGGAGCTGTGATCGCCGCGACGTAGATTTCGGCGGTTGCCGCTGCCAGGCGTTTCAGCTCACCGGTGATGCCGCGCGCACGGATCCGGTCTGCCATCTCTCACCCGACCACTCAATTGTGGCCGAGGCGGTACAGGCCGCCAACGAGGGCGCAGAGCCAGGCGAAGCAGACCTCATCCCCCGTACCTTGACGGTTCGCCGAGCCTAGACGATGGATGCTGTAATCTCGCTACTCATCCTCGGTACTGTCCTCAGCCTGGATAATTTCAGGTTGGCGATTGCGCTTGGAGCCTTCAAGCTCAGCTGGCGACGTGCACTCCGAATCGCTGTGGTGTTCGGGTTATGGGATGGCATCTCGCCCCTGGTAGGCCTGCTGATCGGGCGCTACTTCGGGCAGGAGATCGGTCCGGCGGCGGAGATCGTGGGACCGATCGTGCTGCTTGTTTATGGCCTGTACCTCGTCGTACGGAGTCTCCAGACCGAAGCACCGGAGGATCTGGATGAGCGTATGGCTCTCTTCGGTATCCCTCTATCTCTCAGCCTGGACAATCTGCTCGCGGGCGCCGGCTTGGGGATGCTCGGCTTTCCTCCCGTGTTCACGGCTGCGGTCTTCGGCACCATAACGGCCCTGATGACATTCGTCGGCCTGCAACTCGGGGGAGTAGTCGCCCGCTTCGTACCCGTCCGCTCCGACCTCCTCAGTGGTGCGGGTCTCTCGATCATGGCGGTCGTCCTGGTGCTGGGTTATTAAGGACCAGCCGAGATCGGGAAGAAAGCGTGGGCTCACAGCATGTTCCTACGGTCCCCATCAGCATGCAGCCCCACCTGACCGACGCCCGTTCATGGAGGATCAACGGCGCCTTTGACCTGATACGCGCCTGATCTCGCAACAGCACGTCCGACAGAGTCTTTGAGTCGACTACTGCGCCGGCGGCGATGGCGAAGGCTTGCCCAGCGCCTCGGCGAGCGCTTCGAAGATCCGGTCTGCTGGTAACTCGCAGGGGATGGCCCGCGGCCATTCGTTCATGGTGGAAACGTCCTCTGGGCAATTTCCGGAGGAGATATCGCTATTAACCTCCACGACCACCACGGCGTCTAGTTCCGGATGATAGAAGAGGTAGGTGTTGTAACCTGGTATCTCGCCGTTGTGCCCGACCCACCCGTGGTCCTTACCGAGCCCGATGCCGTAGGCCAAATCGCCTTTCAGCGGAGGTTGGTTGAGGGGCGGCACATCCGAGGCGTGGTCCATCGGGATGGTCGTTGACCGCACGCTGTATCAGGAACCGGCCACCTTCGAGCCACCCGTAGGTGGCCTGCCCGCGAACCATCGAGTCTTCGACCGTCGGGTGGGTCATCTCGATCGTCCACTGGCCGATCAACGCCTGGAATGGCTCCAGCTTCGCCCTGGGATCGGCCTCGTCCATAGCACTCCTTCGTTCGCGTTTTCGAGGGATACTGCCCTGTCGCTACCCGCGATCGGCGGCCCGCTCGTAGATGAGTACGAGCACGCCGTCGCCGACGACCTTCGACTCCTTCAGCCTCAGGTTGCGTCGCTCGGGCTTCTCCTCGAATGCCTTCTTGCCAGTCCCGAGGATCACCGGGAAGACCATCAGGTTGATCTGGTCGACGAGGTCACTCTCGATCAGCTCCTGCACCAGCCGGTGGCTCCCCGGTACTTGCAGCTCGCCGTCGAACTCCTCCTTCAGCTTGCGCACCTGGGCCGTCGCGTCGCCGCTGTCGAGGACCGTCGTGTTGTTCCACTCCGGGTCCTTGAGCGTCGTCGAGACGACGAACTTCGGCATCGCGTTGAACTTGTCGGCGAACTCGCCCTCGCGCTCCGGCCAGGCGCCGGCGAAGCTCTCATAGGTTCGCAGCCCTAACAGCAGGGCGTCGGCCTGCCGCGTCTCGTCAAGCTTGAACTGATTCCCGTCGTCTCCGCGGTCGAACTCGAAGGTCCAACCCGGGTACTTGAATTCCGGCTCGCCCCCCGGCGCCTCCATGACACCGTCGAGCGATACGAACTCCGTCACCACGATCCGTGCTGCCATCAGTCGATCTCCTTTACTCCAACTCGTTGCTTACAGACTACTGCTGACTCCCGAGCATCTCCATTCACAAAATCATGCTGCCCGGGACTGATCGAACGCATGTTCTCATGCCGAGTGGTGGCGGACCGCCCGGCATGATCGGCTACCGAACCACGCGATAGGCGAGATGCGTAACGCCGTCGGTCTCGGTTAGCCCGGTCTGCTCCAGCTCGATCCGCTGCGGAAGCCGATCGAACAGGCGTCGTCCCCCGCCCAGCAGGACGTTGACCAGGTGGATGCGGATCTCGTCCACGAGGCCCGCCGCGAGGAACTGCTGATCCACGTTGGCGCCCATGAGCCCGATCCGCTTGTCGCCAGCCACCTCCTGGGCCTTCGCCAGAGCGCTCTCGATCCCGTCGGTGACGAAGGTGAACACCGGGTCGGCGCTCGCGGGCGGACTGTGGGTGACCACGATGCACGGGACGACATCGCCAAACGGGCCCTTACCATCCCAGGCCTCGATCGAGTTGTCGTAACTTCGGCGGCCCATGATCACCGCGCCCGTTTCCTCGAGCAGGTTCCCGTACACCCGCTCGAACACCGACGGGTCGTCGAACGCCCAGTTGTGTAGTCGCATCCCGTCCTCGCCCAGCCCCTGCTCGGGGTTGTCGTTGGGCGCCGCGATGTAGCCGTCCAGCGACATGCTCATGTCGATGACCAAGTTGCCCATCTCCGGCGTCTCCTTTCTGGTCTGTGGTCTAGCTCGGATCTGCCTGCCTCAACGGGGAGACTCTTTCCTCCATCGCCTGCTCAAGGCGCACGAATGCGTTCGGCAAGCCGGCCAGATGCTCGTCGCGGTGCCGGACGCTTGGGAATCCCCTCTGGCAGCAGCCCGGCGAAGCAGCTCTCGATGGTGCCAAACGCGCCATGGAGCAGGAGAAGCGGCCTGAAGGTCCCGTGGACCTCGTAGTACATCCCCAGCCCGTTGAACTCGGCGTAGCCGCACGTGCTCTCGTTGCCAATTACCCGATCATCTCCTTTCCCGGCCCGTGCTCGCCACCTTGCCTCGGCCGTCGGCGGGTGCTTATGCCTCTGCCAGGTGTTCGGCGAGACGGCTCACGGTTTCGAGCCAGCCTTGCTGAGCCCCATCGCGATCCGCGCCCGAGGGGATGCCAGCGTGCCGGATGGTGACCTTAGTCTTCTTGCCTGCATGCTCGTCGAAGGTCACGGTCAGCAGCGTTTCAAGCGGCCAGTCCGGGCTCATTCCGTAATGCGTAGGCGAGACCACGTTGCCTTCGGCATCCGCGAAGGAATCGGTGAGGACGATCCGCTCGGGCACCAAGATCTCGCGAAATACGCCCTTGGTCCAGACCTCGCGGCCCTCGGGCGACCGCATGCAGTGGTGCATGACGCCACCAGGGCGAAGATCGATGGTGCAGGAAGGCGTGGTGTAGCCCTTCGGACCCCACCAGCGCACGAAGTGCTCAGGCTCCGTCCATGCCTTGAACACGAGCTCGCGCGGAGCGTCGAACACGCGCGTGATGATAAGCTCCTGCTCCGGTGACTCCGTGTTGGCATCATCATTGTTCGCCATCTTCGTTCTCTCCCCTCCGAAGCTCGTGCAGATACTCATCCAAGCGATCGAAGCTCTGCTCCCAGAAGCGGCGATATTGGTCCACCCAATCGGAGACCTCCCTCAGCGGACCCGCCTCCAACCGGCAGGGCCGCGACTGCGCCACGCGGCCGCGCGAGATCAGGCCGGCACGCTCCAGCACCTTGAGGTGCTTGGAAACCGCGGGCAGGGTCATCTCGAAGGGCTCGGCCAACTCTTTGACGGACGCCTCTCCCCTCGAAGCGAGGCGCGCCAGGATCGCCCGCCGGGTAGGATCCGCAAGGGCCGCAAACGTGCTGTCGAGGGTGTCCGTCGGCATCTTCACAAACCTTCTGGTTAATTAAAGCACTGGTAAAATACGCCACTTGAAGGTTGGTGTCAACCGATGCTTTCAAGTGCCAGCGTTCACGACCACGGCGGCCATACGGCTTGGACGCCTCCGCAAGGGGTGGCACTACGTCGTCCCCCGGGGCAGAGATCGGGAAGACCGATGGCGAGCGGTCGGCAGCGACGGCCCTCAGCGGCTGAGCTTGGCCTCTTCGTTCAGCCGGGCGAGCTTGTGCGGGTTGCGGATCGCGTAGATGCGGGTGATCCGGCCGTCCGCGACCACCAGGCTGACCGCCGTGTCGAGCTCGCCGGCGAGATCGATCCGGCCGGCGGGCGCGCCGTTCAGCCACACAGTGCCGACCACCGCATCCGGCGCGATCGTCCTGAAGCGGGAGAGGAGGGTCGCCACTCGGTCGCGGCCCACCACCGGACGCCGGACAGCGGCCACCTCGCCGCCGCCGTCGGCGACCAGCACCACTTCGGGTGCGAGCACGTCGAGCAGCACCTGGAGATCACCGGTCTGCAGCGCCGCCAGGAACCGGTCGACCACCTGCTGGTGCTCGGCACGATCGACCTGTATCCGCGGCCTACGGGCGGCCACGTGCTCCCTGGCCCGGTGAGCGATCTGCCGGACGGCGGCCGGCGTCTTGTCGACCGCCGCGGCGATGTCGGCGTAGGGCATATCGAAAACCTCGCGCAGGACGAAGACCGCCCGTTCGGCGGGCGCGAGGGTCTCCAGCACGGTCAGCATCGCGATCGAGACGCTCTCGGCGAGCTCGACGTCCTCGGCCACGTCGGGAGAGGTGGGCAGCGGCTCGGGCAGCCACTCTCCGACGTACACCTCGCGCCGCCGTGCCAGCGTCCGCAGCCGGTTGAGCGCCTGCCGGGTGACGATCCGGACCAGGTAGGCCCGCGGGTCCCGCACATCGGCGCGGTCGACGTCGGCCCACCGCAGCCAGGTCTCCTGGACCACGTCCTCGGCGTCGGCGGCCGAGCCGAGCATCTCGTAGGCGACGGTGAAGAGCAGGCTGCGGTGGGTGACGAACGGGTCGTCGGTCATGGCGTCGAGGGCACGGCGAGCGGCTTCAGGTCACAGGCCGCCGAGAACTCCTGCGACTCGATGCCGAACGCGGTGTTGGTGCGGGTGTACAGGTTCGCCAACGCGATGAACGCGGTGAGCTCGACCAGCGCGGGCGCGCCGAGCTCCTCGAGCAGCCGGGCCGACAACTCGTCGGTCACCGTGGGTGGGGTCAGCGACATCGCCTCGGCGTACTCCATGACGTCGCGCTCCAACGGCGTGAAGACGTCGGACTCGCGCCACCGGGGCACCTCACGCGCCTTGGTCAGGTCGAGTCCCTCGTTGTGGGCCTGGAAGTAGCCGAGGTCCAGGCAGAAGCTGCAGCCGACCAGGCTGGCCACCGCCATGTGGGCGAACGACTTCAGGTTCTCGTCACACTGGTCCCACTTCTGTGCCTTGCGACCGAGGCTGAAGGAGAAGTTCAGCACCTTCCGATTGTGCCACGCTACCTCGACCGGCTCGGGCACGTCGCCGAACATCTTGCGGGACATCCGCTTGACCATCGCGCCGTAGATGCCGGTCAGTTCGGCCTTCGGGATCCGGGTGTTGCTGACCATGTCTCCTCCAGTGTTTCTCTTGGCTTCGACATAAAGACACCGGCCGGGAATCGGTTGTGACAGCTTCGGCGGATTTCCTTGATCGCCGAGGGGCGTGGGCTCCTCGGCGATCACAGCTTGACAGCTACCGGACCCGTCAGAAAGAAGAAAGGTTCGCAGCAGGCCCGCTCTGGCAAGACAACAACCTCATCCTTCCAACCCTAACAGGCACTTCCACGAGCGCAACCAACCTCCTGGGTCGCCACTTCATGTCCCTCCTGAATAACGCAGAGCTACCCCGGATCTGCTTCCATGATCTCCGCCACACCTGCGCTACAATACTCCTCATGGCAGGTAAGCACCCAAAGTACTTCCAGGAACTCTTGGGCCACGCCAGCATCTCCATCACTCTCGACACCTATTCCCACGTCATCGAGGGCATAGACGGCGGCCTCGCCGACGCCATGGACGATGCGCTGTGAACGCACGTCTCGGTCGCTATTGCTGCCATTGGGATTTTCGGCTCGATCCCGATAGCGAGAACTCCGCATAGACAAGCCGAATGCGCCCGTAGCTCAGGGGACAGAGCAGCGGACTTCTAATCCGCCGGTCGCAGGTTCGAATCCTGCCGGGCGCGCTAAGGTTTGGGGGAAGCCGGCCAGGTTGACTGCTGTTTTTGACTGCGGTTCAGCGCCAGGTTCATAGCGTTTACTACGGTATCCTGCATATCAGGGCTGAAATGGCTATACGTATTAAGCGTCAGCCGGATATCCTTATGACCCAACAATTCTTGCACTTGCTTTGCGTGAATTCCGAATTTCAGAAGCAAACTGGCGGCGGTATGCCGCAGATCCTTAAAAGCAATAGGCGGCAGACCAGTACGTTTTACTATCGGTTTGAAGCTGCGGTTTACTAAGAGGCTGCGCGGATAGGCGGGTAGCGCATGTGCCAATGGCCAATGAGGAGCCCATTTAAGCGCTCGGAGAATCGACAAATATGATATGTAGCGAGCCTATCCGCGCAAGCTCTAAGTTGGACGGATTCAGGAACGTATTACGGTGACTGCGGAAAACTAAGCCGGTATCGCAGTCAAAGCCGGCCAGCGCTTCTACGGCCAGGTCAACCAGACCAACGGACCTGCGGGATTCCCAGGTTTTAAGTTCTTCTAGCCTGGGCGGCTGCTTCTTCGGCCATACCAACGATTGGACAATGGCGATCCGACGCCTATCTAAATCAACTTCCGGCCAATGCAGGCCCAACATTTCGCCCTGCCGCATTCCTGTAGTAGCTGCCAGGACGTACAGGGGGTAGTAGCGATCATCGCGGGAAGCGTCAAGAAACTGTAAGGTTTCTTCCGCCGTCCAAAACTTAGGCTTCGTCCTACGCTGCTTGGGGGGATGAGCCTGGACGGATGGGTTAGATAGGGCTTTACCGGCCAGTACAGCGGCATCTAGGGCCGCATGAAGGGTTACATGGACGTAGTTAACGGTCCTGGGGGACCTGTCCATAGCATCATACAGGTCCTGAATCTGCTGGCGCCTTAGATCCTTAACCCTGATTTCGCCCAGGGCGGGCTTCAAATGTATCCTGCTGATCTGTTCATAGCGTTCCCAGGTCCTGATCCTGACCCGCTTCTTAGTAACGACCAGCCAGCTGTCCAGCCAGTCTTCCAGGTAAGGGTTTTCAGCTTCCCAGATATCGCTGGTTGACGCCTGGCGGGCTTCTTCCATCTTTGCCCAGGCCGCTGCTTCTGTTTTGGCGTAGACCGTCTTGCGCTTGCTGCCCTGCGCGGTTTGGACGTAGAACTGCCCTACGTATTCCTGGCGCTTCGGATGCCAGTAGACGCTGCCCTGTCCCTTCCTGCGGGCCATAACCGGAAGATTATCAAAGTTATGGTTTGGTCGGCTTGGTCCGTTTCGTTACTTATAGCTTACCTTGCATCACAGGCCCAGCTGTGATACGGTTGGCGTTGGCTAAAGAAAGGCGGTAGCGATGGCTTTGGAACTGTACATACCGGATAACCCATTTCCGATACGGCCAGGCCGAATCTGCGTAACGGAAGCGGCAGCCGAAAAGGATCTATCCGAACCGCTAAGCAAACACATTGATGGGGACTGGGGCGCCGATCCTGTCATTGATTACCTTAGTAGCTGGGGCGCCGGCAGCGGCGGGCCGATGATTACGGTACATGCCGGCGTATGTGTACTGACCGAACCGGACCGCAGCCATACAACGATTATGCTGGCTGATGAAATTGCTGACTATCAGCATTACGCCGGCGATCTGGATTATGTTGCTGAATACGCCGATCTGACCGATTTCATGCTGAATGAACGCTGATCGGCAGGGCTGAATGATGCCTAAGCTAACGAACCTGGTTATTGATCCGAACGTTACATCAGACCAGCTGCGGGAAGCTGGGCAATCCGCCAGCCAGCGGGAAGTACAGGATGCTATGGATAAGGCCAAAACCCAGCTATCGTTCACCAAAAACTATGGTTATGGCGATGATGAAGCTGCCGCTTTCTGGGCCAGCCGGATTTTGGATCTATTAGCGTTGGGGGCGAAACCATAGACCCGGCCCAGTTGCTGAACGGCCAGCGTTCGTTGTACGTATGACCTAACAGATATGTCAGCATTATCAGGGGGAAAGTGAAACGTTTAGCCGTCCTGGCAGTTGCGGTTCTGCTTACTGGCTGTATTAGCCTGCCGCCGGTAAACGTAAAGCCTGATAAAAGCCAGCAGGACGGCGTAGACCATCCTGTTATCAGGAAGCCGTTGACCCATGTAGGAACTAACGGTGATGATGACCTGGTTGCGCCGTTCAGCCGGTTCCAACAGGATACGGTCTATGGGCTGAACGGAAAGGACTATCTATTCGGTTCTACCGGCGACGATCAGCTATACGGGGGAAACGGCCAGGATCGCATTCTGGGTAGCTTTGACGAAGACTATATAGTTGGCGGCAAAGGCTGGGATTACCTATCTGGGAATGCCCATGCAGATACTATCGAAGCCGCCGATGGTCAGAAGGATACCGTTTACTGCGGCAGCGGTGAAAGGGACAGGGCCAGCGTTGACAAAATTGATGAAGTAGGCGGCTGCGAAACGGTTAATGGGGAACCTGTAGCAGCCCAGTAGCATCGGCCCAGCGGGAAGGCAAACGCCCTAAGCTGAAAGCCGGTACAAGCGAAATTGACCATTCCAATACGCTGTACAAGATAGGCGCCGTCCTGTATGACAACGGGCTAAGGAAACAGGGGCTGGCCGCCGCTATAGCCGAACGGGACGAAGCGTTGGGCTATGACTGCTATACGAATCGGCCCAAAGAATATGTACGCATCGTTGGGAAGCTGGCCAAACCGGAAGTTGATACGACGCGTCTAACGACAGACCTGGCAACCATGATGCGTAACGGCGTTCCTGATCCAGATTGGTTGATAGGGCAGGTCCTTTACGAAGAACAGTCACACCTGGTTTTCGGCGCTCCCAGTTCAGGCAAAAGCTGGCTAGCATTGCATTGGGCAGCCGTTGTAATACGCAGAAAACAACACGTCCTGTACCTAGACGAAGAAAACCGGGCACGTAGGACGGTATATCGGCTAAACGCCCTGGGCGTTGATCCTGACCTGGTTGAAGAATACTTCCATTACGTTGACGGTCCAGGGTTTACGCTGGACGATGAATCTTACGGCAGGCTGCAAACGCTGGTCAAAGAATACGATCCTACCCTAGTCGTCTTCGATACCATGATCAGCTTCCTGTCGCTATTCGGCCTAAGCGAAAACGACAGTACGGACGTTAGCGGCTGGTTCGGAAGGTTCGTAGACCCGCTAACCCGACAGGGCAGGACCGCCGTAGTTCTAGACCACACAGGGCATGAAGGCACGCACCCGCGCGGTAGCAGCGCGAAGGTTGGCAAACCCGACGTAGTTATCCGCTGTAAGGTTGTGGAACCGTTCGACATGAATAAGGCCGGAAAAGTAAGGCTATCGATCTACGAAAACAAAGACCGCGAAGGCATGTTCCCAGCTACGGGCGTCTACTACGCCATTGGCGGCGACGGTAAGGGCAGGACGACGATTCGGTACCTGCCTACAAGCGAAACCGACGCCCTGGAAGTAAACGCAAATAAAGCTATGGCCGCCCTTCGCCGGATGGACCAGCCCGCCGGCTACAACGCATGGTACAAGCAGTCCGGTATCCCCAGTAAGAAACAGTTCGACAGCGCCAGGCAGTTGCTGATCGAAAGACAAGCAGTTCGGAAGGTTACGGGCGGCTATGAAATCATCGAATAGCGGTCCCCAGCGGTCCCCCATGCTGGGGACCACTTTGGGGACCAGTCATTTTCGGGGACCGATGGGGGGACCGATGAACGACAGAATGCAGCTACGCCAACCTGTGGAATTTGATCAGATTACAGCCGCAGCCCTGAACCTGGACAGAGCTTACCCAGCCATCCATCTTCAAGGCCCGGAGGCCCGGTCAAGTCCTGAGTTTTCTGTAGTTTCCTCCAAGCCTCGTCCCTCTTCTATCGCTCCACGAGCAACACTCCCTCCACTACTTCCCGATCTTCGGGGCTGTGCTCTCGGAGCTCGCCCATGTCCAGGTAGCGCCTGCCCGTCATCCACTCCTCGGAGAACTCCACCGCCAAAGCCGTAACCAGTCTGAGGCACGCCTCGCGATTAGGGAATATCCTAACCACTCTCGTGCGGCGCTTTATCTCCTGGTTAAGACGCTCAAGACCGTTGGTGGTGCGGATGCGCCGGCGATGAGACTCCGGGAAAGCCAGGCACGCCAGGCACTCCTCTATGTGCTCTTCGAGGTGGCAGGCGACCTTCTCGTAGCCCTTGGCACGCCACCTCTGGGCCACCGAGGAGGCAAGCTCGAGGGCGGAGCCCCTCTCCTGGGCGGCGAAAATGGCTCTGAGGTCTGCCGCAAGCTCCTTGCGCTTGGCGTAGCTCACCATCCCGAGAAGGTTCCTACTGTAGTGGACCTGGCACCTCTGCTGAGATGCCCCCTGGAAGTGGCGAGAGATGGCCGCCTTCAGGCCCTCGTGCTCGTCGGAGATCACCAACTCCACGCCCGAGAGACCCCGCGCCCTTCAGAGAGCGGAACAGCTCCTGGTAGGTGGCCTCGCTCTCGGTGTCTGCGACCTCCACCCCGAGGATCTCCCGAAAGCCATCGTCCCTCACGCCCGAGACGACCAGTACGCCCTGGCTCACCACCCGCCCATCCACCCTCACCTTCTCGTAGCGGGCGTCCACGAACAGGTAAGGGTAAGCCTCGGCCTCCAGCCTGCGGTTCCTCCACGCTTCGAGCTCCGAGTCGAGGCGAGCCGGCCAGCGAAGTGACGAGGCTCTTGGAGAAGGAGGTGCCGCACAGCTCCTCGGTCACGTCCTTGACCTTCCTGGTGAGACTCCCTCAACGTACATCTCCATGAGCGCCAAACACAGCGCCTTCTCGTTCCTCTGGTAGCGGGAGAAGAGCCTGGTGGAGAAGGTCCCTTCCCGGTCCTGGGGGACGAGCAGGTTCAGGGTGCCCACCCTGGTCCTCAAGGTCCTCGGCTTGTAGCCGTTGCGGTGCCCGGTGCGCTGGGCGGTGCGCTCGTAGGGGGCGGCGCCCACGTGCTCGGTCATCTCGGCCTCCAACAATTCCTGGAGCACCCGCTCTACGATCTCCTTGAGGAAGGAGGGATCGTCCAGCAAGATCCCTTGCGCCAGCTGTGCGTCCACCTTACGATGATCTGTGGTCATCGTCGCTCCTTTCCGATCGGTTGACTTCGAACACCAACCATCTTGGAGGACGATGGCCCTTCTTTCTAGCGGCTCACCAATTTACAGAAGTTTACGGGCACAACCTATGTTTCTGATCAAGTCCCGAAGTTTCTGTAATTTCCTCCAAGCTCGCTCCTCTCTCTAGCGCTCCATGGGCATCACCTCCTTAGCTTCCTGCTCTTCGTTAGGTCGTTCCTCGAGTTCGCGCATGTCCAGGTAACGTCTGCCCGTAACCCATTCCTCGGATTGCTCGACGCACAGCGCCGTAACCAGCCTCAAGCACGCCTGATTGTTCGGGAAGATCCTAACCACCCTCGTGCGCCTCTTTATCTCCTGGTTGAGCCTCTCCAGGCCGTTTGTAGTGCGGATGCGCCTCTGGTGGCTCTCGGGGAAAGCCAGGCAAGTGAGGCACTCCTCGATGTGCTCCTCGAGGTGCTCTGCGACCTTCTCATAGCCCTCGCCTCGCCACTTCCGGGCGATCTGGGAGGCCATAGCGAGGGCCTGCGCCCTGCCGGCGGCGGCGAAGATCGCCCTGAGATCCGCCCCGAGCTCCTTGCGTCTGGCGTGGCTCACCATGCCGAGGAGATTCCTCGCGTAGTGGACCTGGCATCTCTGCCACGAGGCCCCCTGGAAGTGCCTCTCGATGGCACTCTTCAGGCCCTCATGATCGTCTGAGACCACCAGCTCCACCCCTTTGAGTGCGCGCCTCTTCAGGGAGCGGAAGAGCTCGTGGTAGGTGGCCTCGCTCTCAGTGTCCGCCACCTCCACGGCGAGGATCTCGCGCATCCCGTCCCCCCTCACCGCACAGACGATGAGGACTCCCTGGCTCACCACTCGCCCGTTCGCCCTTGCCTTCTCATAGCGAGCGTCGACGAACAGGTAGGGGTAGCCTTCCCCCTCCAGCGGCCGGCTCCTCCACGCCTCCAACTCGGCGTCGAGCTGGCCGGCCAGATGCGAAACGAGGCTCTTGGAGAAGGAGGTGCCGCACAGCTCCTCGGTTATGTCCTTAACCTTCCTGGTGGAGACGCCCTCCACGTACATCTCCATGAGCGCCAGAACCAAGGCCTTCTCGTTC
The DNA here is from genome assembly GCA_963811295.1 of uncultured Rubrobacteraceae bacterium. GTDB lineage: Bacteria > Actinomycetota > Rubrobacteria > Rubrobacterales > Rubrobacteraceae > Rubrobacter_D. The sequence continues at coordinate 32,721 of CAWEQZ010000051.1, forward strand.
CTCTGGTAGCGCGAAAAGAGCCTGGTGGAGAAGGTGCCTTCCCGGTCCTGAGGCATGGAGAGGTTCAGCGTGCCCACCCTGGTCCTCAAAGCCCTCGGCTTGTAGCCGTTGCGCTGCCCGGTGCGCTTGTGGGTTCGCTCGTAGGGAGCGGCTCCTACGTGCTCGGTCATCTCTGCTTCCAGCATCTCCTGGAGCACCCTCTCGACGATCTGGCGCAAGAACTCCGGCTCGTCGAGCAGGACCCCTTGCAAGAGCTCTTCAGCCGACCTACGATGGTCTTCGGCCATCTTCGCTCCTCCCATAGGTAGTAGGCTTCGAACACCGACTATCTTGGAGGAAGGTGGCCGCCTTTCCTAGCGGCTCACCAATTTACAGAAGTTTAAGGGCACAGCCGCCGCGAGGCCTCAGAGGTCCTCACCTTCCTATTGGACCCTACGGCCGCCCACCTCTGCCCTACGCCAGAAGAGTCATGAGCTGATTGCGTCCATCGATTAACGCGTATTTACGTGTGGGGTTAGACACTAAGGAGCCGAGGACCGGTCTCCTACGCTACTAAGGATTCTCCAGATGGCCCTAGGCTCAGCGACCATGAGACGCTCACGATGTGATTGGCGTGTAGGGGCACGCGCTAATACGCGTTAACTCAACTATCCACCACTGCCCGAGGCTACGCTGGATCTCCAGCGGCTAGGCCGGCGAAGATGTGGTCGGCTAGGGCGTCGGTGAAACTGTTGTCGAGCGGGGCGTGGCCGACAAGCATCCGGTAGTAGATGGGTCCGTAAAGGACGTCGACGGCCACCTCCAGGTCGATGTCCTCTCTAAGCTCGCCGCGCTCGATGCCGAGCTCAAGTATCTCCCTGGCCTCCGCCCGCCGTACCGAGAGCCAGCGCGAACGAAGCGCCTCGGCAAGCTCCGGGTCCGCCTGACCCTCGGCTATCAAGGCGGCCACCGTCCGCCCTATCTTGCCGCTGAATGCTTCTGCGAGCCTGCGCATGTGGATCCGGATATCCTCCCGCGCATGACCCGTGTGCGGGAAGGGGACCTCGGAAGAGACGGTCGAAAGGAAGCCATCCATCACCACTGCCGCTCTGTTGGGCCACCAGCGGTAGATCGTTGCCTTTGAGACCCCGGCGCGCTCTGCGATCGCCTCTACCGTCACCGCGGCGAACCCCTCGCTCTCGAGAAGTTCGTTGGCTGCTTGCAGGATCGCGCGGTGTGCCCTCTCGCTGCGAGGTCGGCCCCGTGATTGGGCTTGCGGGTCATTCTGAGCTGCTTGCTTCACGTCCGCATACTAGCAGCCAGCGGTGGCGCAGAGTGAGGGGTATTACTAAACAAGACGTTTCGTTTTGTTATTCTCGCCCGAATGACATCAAAGCGAGTGAGGCGCACAGCGTACATGACAAAAGCCAATAGACCATGAGGAACGTACTAAGGGACGCGTCCACCACGTCGCTCACAACCGACGAACGAGTCGGGGCAGGACGCAAAGACGAACGTTCGAAGGCGACTCCCCATTCTACGGAACTCTTTTTGCTGGGTGCGGTTTTCCTCTTGGGCACCAACCCCGTGGCCGTCAAGTACGCCGTCTCCGCCTTTGCCCCACTGCCCTTCGTGGCCCTGAGGTTTACGGTGGCGGGGCTGCTGCTCCTAGCCGCCGTACGTTTGTTCTTGGGATCCGGAGGAGGTGTCGAGCGGAAGGATCTATTAGCCATGATAGGTGTGGGCGCGTTAGGCGTCGGGGCGACGAACATGCTCTTCAGCTCGGGCGTGAACCTTACGAACGCCTCGGACACCGCCCTAATCTACGCGGTTGTCCCGGTGTGGGGCATGATCTTGGGCTTCGTGTTGGGGATGGAGAGGCCCACCCTGAGGGGTGTCCTCGGGGTGGGGATAGCCTTCCTAGGCATCGTCGTCGTTGTGTACGGGGGGTTGGGCGGGAGCGGCTCGAGCCTCGAAGGGAATCTTCTGGTCCTGGGAGCCACGGTGTGCTGGGGGTCATACACTGTACTTTCTCTGCCCCTGCTCAAGAAGTACTCACCGTTGGTGGTCGCGGCCTATACCATGCTATTCGGAGGCCTGACCGCCTTACCGTTAGCTTTCCCGGGCTTCATGAGCGTGGATTGGGATGCGATGAGCATCGGTGTGTGGGCGGCGGTGGCCTACTCGACCGTCCTGGTCGCCGCATTCGGGTTCTTCGCCTGGCAGAGGGGAGCTTCCCTCCTAGGTGCCAACAAGGTGCTCGTTTACCAGTACCTCATCACCTTTGTCGGGGTCACCTCAGGCATCGTGTTCTTGGGAGAAGGGCTGGGGGTCGAGAAGATCGTTGGAGGGGCGATCATCCTCCTTGGCGTGTACCTAGCTCGGAGTCAGTAGTTACAGCCGTACGCTCGTCTTTCCTCCGATCTCGTGCAGAGATCAGGAAGGGGTACCGTTTGTTTCCGCCGCAACTCCCTCCCTTAGGAACGGCAGAACAATAAGGGACGATTGTGGCGCACTCATTCGCGCCCTCCAGGGTAGATAGGTAGGTCGTTTCGACTCTTCACTGCGGCCCACTTTCGGTGCACAGGACGACTCTCAAGAGCCCTAAGACCCCGAGGCGCAGGTCTTCGAGGTCCCCGGCTTCTATGCCCCTGTTCATTTGATCGACGTAAGGCCAAATCTTGAGCCGCACGGCCTCGCTGAAGTAGAGTTCGGTGAACCGAAGTATACGGGTGGGGTCATCATCGTCGTCGCCTTCGGGTATCTCCCAACCGCCAGCGGCTTCCAGGACCACGCGGGCGGCGTCCAGAAGTTGGTTGGCTCTGTCATCGTCCCTTCGCTGCTCCCTCATACATATCTTCCTCTCGTGCTCGGTCCAACAGGGAGTCCGGCCACTCTACAGCAGGTTCGATAGTTCTGGGACCGGTGGCCGGTAGCATGGCTGGTTGCCCGCAATGTACGGTTACTGCAAGCAACTCGATGAGCGCATTACACTACAGCCGAGGAAAACTCCCGGCAAGACACCCAAGCCGGACGGGAAGGCGAACAAGCATCCCCAATGAACCACCTAGATCTGCCTTTTGGCCGATGCCTCTGCGACCGGTTTAGCCGTAAGGTACTTCTCGTAAGCAACTCTAAACCGACCGGCGACATACTAAGGGGAGAAGCGATTCGCGCAGTAGATACCATAGAGACGGGATGCACCGTAGCATCAAAGAAGGGATTCCTTCAAGCCCTTGAAAGAACAACTACGCCAATTGCCTTGGATGTTGATACTCATCCTAGCTCTGATCCAATTGACTCGACCAATATTGAGCACCGCTGGATTCTTCGACAACTTCAGACCACAAGGCCCAATGATCGCGACCGCTCTAATCGCACTTATTTGGATTGGCGTTGCAGTGCTAGGGAACGTAAGAGAACCAGTAAAAGTTCTTGCAATGGCCGGTGCCACTTATGCGGTTATCGGTGTTGCTATGGCTGTTTTTCTGCAAACGTTTTTCACATGGAGCCCCGATGAAACGGTCTCTATTCCATTACTACTGACTGCAGGTCTTACAGGCGGCATAGTTGTCAATGTAATCTGGGGTGCTCTTTTGGGATTAGTGGCTACTGGAATCACAAAGGCAGTAATAAGATAACATCGATCGAACAAAGAAATCTCGTATGCGGGCGAGGGGGCGCATCGCAGGATGATCTGCAGGAGATTCGATCCCCGATCTGCAAGTAGAAGCCCGCTTGCCTGACACTGATGCGTGTACAAGCGGTTTTGAAGGCTTGCAGTACCCTATCAGGCCCCACGTCCGCGAGCGCCTGTTCTTCGGCTACGAAGGCGTTTGAGACGGCTTTGAGGACCTCTAGTCGATGCGGCTGAACTGCGGAGAAGACAACGGCGTTCGTCTTGCTGGAAGAACCTCGTGAAATACCGCCCGTATCGCCCACATCATCGTTAATATGGGCATTTGCAGGACTTTCTTGCGGTCGGTACTGCTATAAGCTATCGACCGCCATGTGATAGTTACCGAGCGCCACAGCAAGTACCGACCGCGTATCGCCCGCTTAGGAATGTGACGTTTTGCAGGTCTTTCGTCTCCGGTTCGACTCCTGTGGTCGGTGCGGTCGGTATTCTGACAAACTTCACCGATGCCCTGTGATCGCTCTCCGTGCATCGTTCTGCCGGGGAATACACCTATGGTCTGCAATGATCTGCTGCAGGGCTCTAATACTGACCTACAGTGTGCCGGGGCTGCGCTCCCCCTCGAGCAGATCAGCCACCCAAGGGTAGCGGTAGTCCACGCCCTGGCTCACCTTGTAGGCAGCGTAGCCCATGTGTATGAAGGGCACAAACGTGAGCACTATCATCACCGGGAACTGCAAGAAGCCCACGAGGATGATCGTGAGCAGGCCCGCCACAGTCCATCCCACGGCCAGGATCACTACCCAGGCAACCTGGTACCACAGTGATTGCAGGGCGTGGAAGGAGACCCTCGGCGAGCGATCCTTGTACATGAGCCAGATCACGAGCGCAGCCACCGGCCCAAGGAAGCCCGTGAAGAGGTTCAGGAAGACGGATAGGTGAGCCAGAACAGACCAAGTGTTCTCGTCTCTGGGGTTCCTGGGGTCCATCCATGTTCTTGAGGACGCGACCGGGGAGGGGTGCAGGAGTTAAGGACCCCCGGTCTATAGAAAAGCCTGGTCGTCCAGACCTCGATGTGCGTAGAAGCCGGTTTGAGCCGTTGTCTGCTCGGTTAGGTCCTTGGATCGTCGAGGGTCTGCCCCTCGCTACAAAGACGTTTAAGGTCAATACGGTTTAGATAAGGAGAAGCGGCTTCGCGAAAGGGTTTGGTCGGTTGAGGCAGATACGATGGCTCGGGTTTTTAACCCCAAACTTGGACATCTTCCGTTTGACGACGCGAGGATTGCTGCGATTGCTTCTCGGGGGCAAGGGCTCGAGGACACGTCGGATGGTAGCTGTCGTAAAGGCGCGGATGGTCCGCTGAGGCCGTTTTCAGGGCCATTCTCGATGCGCAGCGTGTTGGTGAAGCTCATCCGGCTCGGTGGCAGCGCCACCGTTTGCGCCGCATCCGTCATGACGGCCCGGACTCCTAGTGGGCCACCAAAAGCCCGTAGGCTTCTTGAATGACGCCCACCGGCCTCTCGGAGCGCAAAGGCTTTTGGGGTTGGCGCTGGTGGGTCTTGATCTCATCGACGGCGCTCGAACTCGCTGGTAGGCAACGACGATCTCCTGAGCGGGGGCGAGATCCGGGTCCAGTAGCGAGGTGATCAAGCATTTCTGTCCGGTCGCCGGAGAGGTTAGGATCCTCCAGGGTGTAGGGATTCACGCACACGTAACCGAGGTGAGTTCCCCTCTGCGTAGCTCCTCCTCATCCGGAGGGTGCCGCCTATGCAGAACGATCGGCTTGGTGCCACCAGTGGAGCAGGAACTTGACCGTCACAGGCGGGCACGCCCAGAGATGGGCTCCGCGGGCGAGCGCGCCTTTACCATCTCGAAGCTGTCGAACCGCGGTCCCGCAACACCAGCATCCCGGCCCGTGCGTTCCGCGAGCGAGCAACCTGAGTCCGGCTGCGCGCTGCGTCCAAATCCGTGGAGGCCACACCCCCGCCTCGCACACGGCGTGAGGTCGAGCACGCGCTCTATGGCGACTAGCCTGAACTGCGGCCAGGGCTTTCGCCCTCGGGGTGCGGCGTTGCCGATAGGCCCTACATTTACGGGCGTGTCGGGCACGTCCATGACTGTGGCGTCCAGAGCCATCCGGCGCAGCCCGAACAGGAACGCTTGGGGCGTCGAGGATGTGGCCGGTTGCTTCCGCCGGAAGAGTTCGACCAAAGGTCTGGCTCCCAGGAAGGGTAGCAGCCCGGCACAGTGCCCCCTTGCTCACCCGCAGCGAGTCCGGGTCGCCCAAGTCGCGCCTCGCATCCTGCTCACCAATCGAAAGAAGACGTGGGTGAGACAATCGTTCGAGTACAGGTTCATGGTACGTCGACTAACGCAACACGGTTGAGGCCGGCAGCTTGCGAGCGCGCTTCTCGCGGGCGGCGCAGCGGTCAATGACCTCGGCCAAGATCGCCGGCCGGAGCACTCGGGCGTCAGGAGTTTAGAGCGCAGAGTTGCTGATAGAAGGGCTGGCGTCCAGGCCGATCTGGTGTTCCTTAGATGCCGTGCGTTGACGCCTTGGTGGTGAAGGTTGGTGGTGCTTCCTTCGGACCTACCAACAGAGTCAGCTATTCGTTAACTAAACCGTATTGCGTTTAAGGTGGCTTTGAGGAGCTGTGGATGTCTGGGGCGGAATCGGCAGAGGAACCGGGCATTCTTCAGCGGCATACTCAGGGGTGTGTCGAACCCTTGCGAGGGCTCGAAGATCCTAACCTTCCTCTTTCGGCCCCGAGTAGTGTGCAGTTCGCTCCTACATCTCCTAAGCTCGTGGAAGAGCAGTTCTCGGAAGTCGGCATAGCTTTGGTCCATAGTATTGGCTGACTCTCTTACCCAAACCGATTGGCTTTGAGGGCCGTATGAAGTCGTGTGGGTCTGTAAAGGGACATGAAAGGAGGTTTTATGGTGAGTAGAGCCAAGATGTTGTCACGACGGAGCATTCGTGCACAACGGTAGTGGCCAGGGTCGTGAGCAGCACCAGCAGAAGGAGGAGGTTAGGCCTATGAGGCGCATCATCTTGTTGATGACGGTGGGGGCTATGGTTGTGGTGGGCACGCTGTTGGTTGTCTCCGTCGCCGGGGCGCACATACATCCAACGTCCAAGGCACAAAAACATCCAACCAGGACGGTCTCGATCCAAAACTTCAGCTTCAAGCCGGCCCACATGACCATCAAGCGGGGAACGAAGGTCAGATGGATCAACAAGGACAGCACTGCGCACACCGTCACGGCGAACAACAAAGGATCGTTTGACTCCGGACGATTGGGTCCAGGACAGAGGTATACACACATCTTCAAGAGCACAGGGAAGAAGAGGTACCACTGCAACATACATCCCGATATGAGGGCAAGTGTTGTCGTCAAGCGTTAGGGTAGATGAGGGGAAGTGGCTCCGCCTTCTGACCGAGTGATACTGCTAAACGCTTCCCACAAAGGTGATCACCCTCTGAGCCGAGTGCGGCGCACCCGTTAAGATTAGTTGGGACCGAGCCGGGGCTACATTAGCAGCCTCGGCCCTTCTCTTCTTGCCTACTATTCACATTAGTGCGTGGAAGGGGTCAGCCTGTTGAAAAAGTCATTATAGGACCAGTCGGTAATCCCAAACGGTAGAGTCCCGAGGAGTGTTTAAGAGTCGGAGCTGTTGACGAGGACGGCCACCGTGTAGTTCCTTCGGAAGAGACCAATCTATCCACAAGGAGTACATGGTAGCCGATGAACTGAGGATAGGACTCTCTGAGCTGTTGCGCAAGGCGATGATCGAGCAGGACGCCTCCTTCCTCAAGGAAGGCGTCCGAGTGCTCTCCCAGGCGCTCATGGAGATGGAGGTCCAGGAGCACGTGGGAGCGGGACGCCACGAGCGCTCGCCCGCTCGCACGGGACAGCGCAACGGATACCGCCAGAGGGACTGGGACACCCGGGTGGGCACTAACACCCGCATGACACATATGCGGAGCGCATCCTAATCTCTAATCGTTCTCTAATCCCATTCTGGGATATCTCTAAGAGTCCTTGGCGATAATTTTGGTGTGTTCGGAAGAGTAAAAGTAAGGAGGCTGCCCGGTACACAGTAAGCGTGTCGACGAGAGAAGTAACCGTCTTAAGGCCCATACAGACCGCCAAGGAATGCGTGAGGAGAATAGCGAAGTGAACCTGACCATGGGAAAGAGCAGGCCACAGGAGTCGGAGCTCAATAAAGAGAAGTACTGGGACGAAAGAGATCCTTACGCCAAATACAACGCGGTGTCGGATGCTTGCTGGTTATACCAAGACAGGGAACTCGAGCAGAATCTGCGTAGGCTTGACTGGCGTAAGGCTCGCAAGCGGGTCCTCGGGCGTGGAGCGGTAGGACGGGAGTGGATGGGACGAGGGAGGGGCGAACTGCGTCTTGGGCGTAGGGGCCTGGAGATGCGCTTTGCCGACGGTGCGCGCGTCATGGGCTGGAAGGAGCTCCAAGGGTTCATCCGGGCTAGGCGATCCTAAACGCTGAAAGGAGACGGCGATGAACGTTACGGAGGTTCGAGACTCCTCCAAGACCGACCGGCCTCTGTCCGAGGGTTCGACCGTGCGGCTGGCTCCAGGAGCGCTCGTGAGATGCACAGACGGCCTACGCGGAGTTTGCACAAAGTTGGTGCTCGACCCGAGGGCGCTGCGGATCACCCACCTCGTCGAGGGGCTGCGTCATCTCAAGGTGGTGGATCATCTCGTGCCGGTGGATTGGATCCGGGGGGCGGACGCCGACCTTATAACCCTGAACCGCACCCGCTTCGACGTGACCTTCGCGCCTTCATTCACGGTGTTCAGCGAGGAAGCGACAGACCATGACCTCTACGAAAGCGGCGTCTGGGAGCCGGCACTAGGGTATGAGTGGCTGTGGCCTTTCATCCCTACGGACGTCGAGGACCTAATGGTAGTGCAGGAAGAGTCGCCCCCGACAGGAGAGGTGGCCTGGGGAAGAGGGCACGAGCCTATGACGCTTCGGGCGTATTCGCGGGGCGGCTCACCGGGGTGGACCTCGAACGCGGGTCGGGAAAGATACGACAGGTTCTTCTTAGGAGAGGCCACCTCGCGAAGAGCAAGGTAGCGGTCACCGCCCCGGAGCTACTCCGTGCCGCCGACGACCTGGTCACGCTCGAATCTGTAGCAGCCTTCCAGCAGCGAACGCACCGCTCCACTTTCTAAGGAGATCTTCAGAGGTATCTCAGAATAGGGACGTAGAAACCAGTCGACAAAGCTAGATCGGGGGCGCAGTTCTCCTCGATGTGCATACAGAGAGAGCACGCGGCACGGTGGCGACCCTCGGGAAAAAGGATAGGTGAAGCTAATGAGACATAAAGTGAGACACAAAGCGGTATTCTTCGGCGCGCTCGTGGCAGTGGTACTCCTGCTCACGGCAGGCTTAGTTGGCACCGCATTGCGGATGACGACAGGCAGTGCCGCCGCCGGGACGACGACGCAGGGGACGACTCAGCAAGCTTATGCGCCCCACATAAACCCCTCTGGGTTCACCACCAAGATAGACAACAAGTACTTCCCTCTCAAACCCGGCACCACCTTCGTATACCAGGGCAACAGTGGAGGAAACCCAGAGCGCGACGTGATGACCGTCACCCACTCCACCAAGCAAATAATGGGCGTGAAGTGCGTGGTGGTGGATGACAGGGTATGGGCAGGAGGCAAGCTAACCGAGAAAACCTTCGACTACTACGCCCAGGACAAGAAGGGCAGCGTCTGGTACTTTGGGGAGAACTCCAAGGCGTACAAAAACGGCAAGATGGTGAGTACCGAGGGCTCGTGGGAAGCCGGTAAGGCCGGGGCCAAGCCGGGCATCATAATGCAAGCCCACCCCAAGGTGGGACAGACCTACCGCCAGGAGTACTACAAAGGAGTGGCAGAAGACATGGCCAAGGTGATCGATATTAACGGCTCTGCCAAGGTGCCCTTTGGCTTCTTCGACCACTACTCCTTGGTGAGCAAGGAGTGGTCGCCTCTGGAGCCCGGCGTGGTCGAGCACAAGTACTATGCTGCTGGGGTAGGAGACATCAAGGAGGTTACGGTAAAGGGCCCATCGGAGATCCTAGGACTGGTTAACGTGAGGCACACCGGCTGAGGGCACAACTCCCCATACTGTCTGCTCCACTGAAGAACCCGGAAGCCGCTAGACAGTTTCCGGGTTCGCTTGTGCCCTCCCCACGGAACATCCCACTTGGGCACTTCGGTGAATAGGGGCTCTTGCGGTCCGCTAGGGGATACACTCTGCCACCATGGAGCGGGTACTCTCACTCATCGAACACTACGGCTACCTCGTCATCCTCTTCGGGGTGATGCTTGAGAGCACCGGGGTACCACTTCCCGGCGAGACCATACTCCTCGCCGCCGGCGTCCTGGCCCAGCGGGGCCACCTTGATGTGGGGGATGCCGTCGTGTTCGGCATCCTGGGGGCCGTCATCGGCGACCAGATCGGCTACTGGGTCGGACGCGAGGGGGGCAGACCGTTCGTCTTGAGGTGGGGGCGCTACGTCTTCATCACACCCCAGAGATTGGCACGCGCCGAGGCGTTCTTCGCCAGGCATGGGGGCAAGGCCGTATTCCTGGCACGATTCTTCTCCGGCTTGCGCGTGTTCGGCGCCCTGGTCGCCGGCATAAGCCGGATGCGCTGGGGGACCTTCATCCTCTACAACGCCTTGGGAGGAGCTGTCTGGGCTACGGCGGTTGTCCTGTTGGGCTACTTCCTTGGGAGCAGCATAGGGCTGGTGGAGCGCTGGCTGGGACGGGCTACGCTGGTGGTCGCCTCGATGCTGGCCGTGGTGGTCGCCTTCTACCTCGCCTACCGTTGGGCCGCGCACAACCGGTCGCGGCTGGTGGGGTGGGGGGAAGCGGTACTTGCCTACCCTCCTGTGGCCCGCTTGAGAACGCGCTACGATGCCCAGCTGCGGTGGCTGCTGCGTCGCCTGACGCCTGGGCAGTATCTCGGGCTGCACCTTACGGTAGGACTGCTGGCCGCGGCCGGGTGTCTGTGGCTCTTCGGCGGTCTTGCGGAGGACCTCTTGACGGGCGACCCCCTAGTGCACTTCGACCGGACGCTGGACAACTATCTGCACGCCCGCGCAACGCCGCCCTTCACCACGTTCTTCCTCGTCGTCACCGCCTTGGGATCCATAGAGGTCATAGTGCTCTTGGGGGTGGTAGTGGCCACGGTCCTCGCCTGGAGGCGGCGGTGGCTCTTCCTTGGAAGCTGGCTCGCCGCGGTGGCGGGCAGCGCCGTCCTCAACCAGCTGCTCAAGGGGCTGTTCGACCGGCCGCGGCCCTACTTCGAGCACCCCTTGCTGGTCGAGACGAGCTACTCCTTTCCCAGCGGACACGCGATGGAGTCCTTCGTCGTATACGGGATGCTGGCCTACTTCGCCGTGCTCGCCCTGAGAAGCTGGGAATTGCGTGTGGCCGTGGTCTTTGGGGCGGCGCTGTTGGTGGTGCTTATAGGCTTCAGCCGGATGTACTTGGGCGTGCACTACTTCAGCGACGTCCTTGCCGGATACGCCGCTGGGGGAGTGTGGCTAAGCGCCTTGATCACGGGCGCGGAGACGATCCGTCGTAGCAAGAAGGAGGCTAAACCTAGAGTCCGAACTTCAGAGAACACCTGACAGGCAAAGTTCACAGGAAGCACCTTCTACGAGGTTGAGGGCATTCCCTTGTTTCAGCAGTGTTGACAACCTGCCCTCCAGAGCGTACATCGATGAGTGACAACTGTATAGTCACCCATTCAATTTTCTGGAACTACAGCTCGTACAGAAGCTCGTACGTACTTACGGCGAGCAAGAGATAGAGGTCGAAGTCCCCGCCTTCCCCTCTACCGGCTGGATGTCTCTACTCCTTGCATCCGTCGGGTCGTCGGCCCCCTCGGGGCGGATCTCAAGGGGGAGGGGTATCAGGAGTTCATACCCCGGTCTGCTGCCAGAGGCGGGTCGGCCTGGCCTCGATGCGGGTACAAGCCGTTGTGAAGGGTTCTCCCATCCTGCCAACACCTCGGCATTCTCAGAGCACTCGTTCGTCGATTACAACGCCGTTGAAGGTGGCTTTGAGGAGCAATGGAGCATCACGGCTCGGGGTTGGGAGAAGATGGAGGAACATTCCGCAATATTTCACAGGATTTTTCATCTACTCCACACGGTAGCCCAGAAACTCCAGGAGCCTGAGCACGTTCTCATACCTCACGAACACCGTTATGCGGTTTAGGGAGCCGCTACCCTTCCTCCTCGCTAGCTTCCTGTATATCCTCCTGATCTTGAAGGCGTCCCTGAGGTTCACCTCGACCCTCTTCCACTGGACAGGCAGGAGTTCCTCGTTCCACACCCCCCAGATCCTGCCCGTCTGCAACCCCTCGGGAAACTCCTCGGGCTTGGCCATGTAGCGCTCCACGTAGCTCGTCGCCTCTTTCCACCTCTTTACAGCTTCTACGCGGGTCCCCGCGCGGAGGTGTCCCTCGGAGATCCTCCCGGTGACCTGGTACGAATTCCAAACTACTAAATCGCCTGGGCTAATCTTCAGCGCTCTAGTGGGTGATGATGGTGCCCGGGACATGCGCTTCGAGCGGTCGCTCCGCACTTAACACTATCCAGGGAGCTGTATATCTAAGCGACACCCAGACATCTTGTGATCACCTACTTGAGGCCTAAGGACCGAAACCTCACTACCCGTGAGAGCTAACTTTGCGTGTATGCAGGCATCTGAATATGGACTTCAGAGAATGCACCTTCCACGTACCTCGCCAGCATCTCCCCGCCAGGCGCGCGGCACGAGTGTGTGCCGCGCGCCTACTTCGAGATTTACCTGCTAATCCCCTTCGACTGCACGGCCCATAATTCCTCACCGGCGGAGGGGTTGGAGGCCGCGAAGTACAGGAACCGTCCTGAGGTGGTGAACTCACCCGGCTCGGAACCGACCGCTCCGGGTGCCACGTCTCTGAGCAGGGTTGTTCCGGCCCACGTGCCGTCGCTCCCCCACAGCTCGGGGCCGTGCTTGCCGTCGGCGGCGGCGAAGAGCAGTACTCCTCCGAACACCGTCAACGAAGCGGCGTCAGAGCCGATCTTGCCGGGTTTGATGTCTTTTACCAGTCTGGTACCCTTTACCGTCCCGTCGCTCTTCCACAACTCGAGGCCGTGTTTGCCGTCGTTTGCCGTGAAGTAGAGCCTCTTGCCCATCGCGACCAGCTCGCCGATGTCCGAAGCCCCCGACGCAGAGCTGGGGTTGATGTTCTTGACAATCTTGGTGCCCCTCTTGGTCCCGTCGCTCTTCCACAGCTCGAGGCCGTTCTTGCCGTCCTTTGCCGTGAAGTAGAGCCTATTGCCAACGAGCGTCATGGCATCGACCCACGAACTGCCGGCGCAGCTCTTCCGTCTCTTGCAGGCGGTGTTGATGGGGTCGGGAGCGGCAGGGTTGATGTCCTTGACCAGCTTGGTGCCCCTCTCTGTTCCGTCGCTCTTCCACAGCTCGACGCCGTGTTTGCCATCGCTTGCCCTGAAGTAGAGCGTCTTGCCTACGACATACAGCTTTTCGACCTCCGCGCTGCGGGTTAGGGCGTCTCCCTTATCGTTGGGGTTGGAGTTGCCCTTGACGGTGTTGATGTCCTTGACCAGCGTGGTGCCTTTCTCTGTACCGTCGCTCTTCCACAACTCGACACCGTGTTTGCCGTCGTCGGCCGCGAAGAATAACGTATTGCCCATGGCCGTCGGGGTGTCGGGATGGCTCCAGCCCTTGGGGATACCGCACTCGCCCTGGTCGCAGCGGGCTCCGGGAGGCAAGTCGGGGTTGATGTCCTTGATGAGCGTGGTGCCCTTCTCGGTCCCGTCTGTTTTCCACAGCTCCTCGCCATGCTTCTTGTCCCACGCCCTGAAGAATGTCGTTCTCGGGGCTATGGATACGAAGCCTTCGGCCCCCGAAGAGCCTGGGCCTGGGACGATGTCCTTGACAATCTTGGTGCCACTCTTGGTCCCGTCGCTTTTCCACAGCTCCTCGCCATACTTGACGGTGGTGGCCGCGAAGTAGATCCCCTTCTTAGTGCGCAACACTTTGTCGGGCACAGACGAACCGGTCTCCGTGTTCTGTGCTTCGTTCACTACCAGGGGACCGGGGTCTATGTCCTTGACGAGCCCTGTGCCTGACCTCGTACCGTTGCTCCTCCACAGTTCTTCGCCGAACTTCGGATGATTGGCTGCGAACAACAGCCTTCCCTTGAAGTCCACGAGATAATTGGGCTCCGAGCCGGTCTTGCCGGGGTAGATGTCCTCCACCAGAAAGGGCTGAAGGTTGGGCGAGTTCTTCTTCTTGGCGGACTGCGCGAATGCCAGGTTCGCCACAACCAGCAGCAGGGCGGCCAGCACGATGCTGCCGGCGAGCATCGCGCCGATATGTCGCAGCCTGCGCTGGGAGGCGGTAAGTTTGTCCGGGGAAGCCGGTACTCCGCCGCTACCGCGCTCGTGGTGCGTGACGGTGGTGATGTGACTCATTTGGAAGCTCCTTGTGTTGGTGTGGTGAGACGTGGCAGTATTTCGTACGGTCCGGTCATGGGAAGGCTCCCTCTTTGCTGATCAGCTCGATGGGACGTCCTTCCATGCCTCCGGGCGCTGGGACGCCCATCAACTCCAATCTAGCTGTCCAGAAAGCCACTGAGTGCCGACCTTCGGCTTCAGGAGGGTCCAGCCTGGAGCTTTATATTTACGCATTCTCTACCCCCTCAACCGTACGCTTCTTCCCAAAGCGTACTTTTGCCTGCCCTGTCAAACTTTGCGGGCCCACTGTGGTCGCATCCTTTCAGTGCAGACGGCCTCCTGTTCACCGGGCCTATCAAGTGCCCAGCGAGGCTGAATCGCTGACATCCCTGCCATCAGCCGAGCTACCGTCAGCACTAGGCTGAGACCTGAGGCGTCCCTGCCTAGGATCCAGTTCGCCGCTCCTGAACGTCTGCCAAAGATGTTCCCTACAGGCGTGGACGAGCTCGGGATCTTTTATGATCTCGTGGAGTTCGTCTTGGGAGCAGTTGCGGCGCACGTACGCTTCCTGCATGACGTCGTGCAGACGTGTCCCCTTACTCATCCGGTGGATGATGTACTCAAGGACCTTCTCCTCGCGCTCGGTATGGTTGGAGTCGCCGAAGAACATCCTCTTGAGAAACGGCTCGCGCGTGGGCTCGTCTCCGATGGGCACCAGTACCCTCCTATTTTCGGTTTCTAGGGTGTGATGGCTTCTTTGCTCCGGAGGGAGCGGGAGTCTCTTACAGCCGGAAAACGCCCAGGAAGGGTCTGTCCTTACGGGTGGTCACGAACGACGGCCTGCCAGTGATGCCCGAGGAGCGGAATGCTTCTTGCCCCCAACCGTTCGCCAGCAGCCATCCGATCATCGCCCCGAAGCAGAATGCAAGGAGGAGCGCGGTCAGGAGACCAGCGTTCAGAGGCCCTCTACCGCTGTCCTGTGCTTCCTCACCGGGTACGGCGATGTAGCTTCCGTTGAACGGAAGCTCGTCCCCGTTCGCCCCTTGGCCCATCTGGTACCAATCCGCCTTCGCAAGGGTGCCGGGGACATCGGCCCCAGTCGCACTCCACAATAGGAGGGGCGCAAGGCAAAGTAGGAGAGCCGCCGCTACCAGCGACGCGCGGTGAGTGAGCCGCCTGAGCCCAAAGAGCCTCATAACCCCTGCATTTTAAACCATGCACACGGCTCTGCGTCCCGCGCAACTCGGAAACCGACCAGCAAGAGTATTCTCCGTCTGCAAGGAAGCCTACGTCAGGAATTCGTGAAGAACTCCGCGCGAGACAGTGTGTTCGCCAGGTATGTGCTCCAGCCCCACCTCGCCGGACGGCGTTGCACATAAATCCACGTCCTCTAAAAGCCTAGTCGGCCTGCCTTCCATGCGAGTACAAGCCGTTGTGAAGGGTTCTCCTATCCTGCCAACACCTCTGGCATTGAGGGCACTCGTTGGTCGACTTCAACGATGTTGAATATGGCTTTGAGGCACCGTAGAGCATCACAACGCGGAGTTGGGACAAGATAAGGACTCTTCTGCGATGGTTTGGAATTACGTCGGTTTCGTGGACAGGAAGCATCTACGCCACGGCCGCTCCTTCCATTGTAGCCTCCTCGTATCTCATGGGACTCTGATAGCTCAACGCCGAATGCATCCTCCTACGGTTGTAGAAACCTTCCAGGTACTCGAAGATGGCGCTCTTCGCTACTTCCCGGTCGGGGAAACGACGTCGATGCACGAGGAGTTCGCTCTTCAAGGTGGCGATGAAGCTCTCTGCCATGGCGCTCTGTCCAGGGCACTCCCGGTCCTTCCCAGCGAAGGAACGATGTCGACCTCTTCGAGGCGCCTGCCGAACGAGATCGCCTTCTACTGGGCGCCGCGATCGGAATGATGTACGAGCCCCGCGGATGGTTTGCGCCTCCACACCGCCATCTCCAAGGCGTCGAGCACGAGCTCCGTCCTCATGTGGGAGTCCATAGACCATCCCACGATAGCTTCGCTAGCGCGAGTGGGTGTCTAGGATGAAGGCCAGGTGGAGAAAGCCTTCCCGCGTCGGTATGTAGGTGATGTCCGCCAGCCAGACCCTGTTCGGACGACCGGCAACGAAGTCCCTGCCAAGCAGGTCCGGTGCAGGAGCGGCCCGTGGATCACGGCGGGTAGTTCTACGCCTGTTACCCCTTATGCAGCCTCGAAGCCCCGCGGCCCTCATTAACCTGGCCACTCGCCTTCGGCCGCAACCGCTCCCGAGCGAACGGAGCTCGGCATGCACCCTCGGATATCCGTAGGTCTCACGGCTCCTCCTGCTATGGGTCTGGCGGATCTTCTCGGTGAGCAGAGCGTCCTGTCGCCTCCTCTCCGAGGGCGGCCTGCTGCGCCATACGTAGTAGCCGCTCTTGGAGACTCCGAGCATCCTGCACAACACCGTCACTGGGTAGTTGGCCCTCTCCTTAGATCGATGAGCCTGAAGGAACTCACCGACCTTTAGGATCTCCTCCCTGGCGAAGAAGGCCAGGCGGGCCTTAGCCAAGCTTTTCTTAGGATCTCTTTCTCCTGGCGCAGGGTCTTCACCTCACGCGTGAGTTTGCGCAGCTCCTCCTTCTCCTCGGTGCTGAGCCCTTCTCGCTCGCCGGAGTCGATCTCGTCCTGGTTCACCCAGTTCCTAAGGGTGCCATCGGAGACGCCGATCTCCGGGGCGATACCGGGGATGGAATGCTCCTCGTCGGGGGTTCTAACCAGCCGGACAGCTTCTCGGCGAAACTCCGGTGCGTATACCGGGTTTGTTCGTGGCACTGTTCTCCTTTCCGCGTACTGTTCACAGTCTGAAACAGTCCACGGAACCGACGCAAGTCCATGCTGATCACCGCCATGAGTGCTCTCATGGGATGGGAGCTTCCATGAGCGTAGAAGGTGCCACCGACGGATCCGCTTCTCAGACCTACGTGGAGCACATTCTCCTACCGACGCTCAAGATAGGAGAGGATGTGGTCATTGATAACCTCCAGGTACACAACAGCTCGCGAGTGAGGGAGCTGATCGAGGGGGTAGGCGCCAGCGTGCTGTTGCTGCCTGCCTACTCGCCGGAGTTCTCACCGATAGAGGAAGCTTTCAGCAAGATCAAGGGGATCTTGCGCACGATCGAAGCCCACACACACGAGGCTCTGATGGAAGCCATCGGGATAGCGCTGGAGACGGTAAGCCGGCAGGAGGCGCTGGGTTGGTTCGGACACTGCGGCTATGACGTCACCGATCAGTCATTATGAAAATTGCTCTAGCTTAACAGGACGCGAAGCGCGATCACGCGAAATCCCAGATCGCGCTTCGCGTCGAACAACATCTCCCTGTTTGGCGCTCCGCGCTCATTCGCCGTAGGCGTCGTTGTAGTCCCACCATCCGTAGGGCGCTGTCTGCGGGTAGTCCTCGGGCGAGTCCTCCCAGTCCTCCTGGCGGCCGAGCGGGGCCATGTCCAGGTAGCTCCAAGTGGTGCCGATGGCCTCGTCGCCGCGGCTGTCGATGAAATAGGTGCGGTAGATCTGCTCACCCTCGCGGATGAACGCGTTGTGCCCGTGCCACTCGTCGACGCCGAAGTCCTTGTCCCAGTCGTCGGTGATCGTGTACCAGGGGATGTGCTCCCACCCGTGGCGCTCCTTCAACTTCTGGAGATCGGCCTGCGGTGCGCGCGAGGCGAACGCGAGCGTCACATCCCGCGCGTTCAGGTGGGCGGGGTGGGCGACCTGGTCCGCGACGAAGGAGCAGCCCACGCACGCCCGCTCGGGGTACGCGTCGCCACGCTCCGGCTTCGCGTAGGTTGTGACCTCCGGCCCGTAGAAGGCGCGGTAGACGATCAGCTGACGGCGGCCCTCGAACAGGTCGGCAAGCGTGGCCGTCCCGTTCGGGCCCTCGAAGCTGTACTCCTTCTCGACCGCCATCCACGGCATCCGGCGGCGCTCAGCCGCGAGCGTGTCACGGGCTCGGGTGTGCTCCTTCTCCTTGACGAGCAGTTCCTCGCGGGCGGTCTTCCACTCCTCGGGGGAGACGACGGGGGGTGTTTTCACTTTGCTCCTTCCTCCTTCAGGTACTCGTCGACGACGTCCATGAAGCGGCCCCAGACGACCCGCTGGCGATCCATCTACTCTGCCACCTCGCGGAGCACGTCGAGCTCGAGTAACACGACGTGCGTGCGGCCCTCGACCGCGCGCGAAACGACGCCTGTCTCCTCGAGCACCTTCACATGGTTGGTGATCGCCGGCTTGGACATGCCGAAGCCCGGGGCACGGTCGCCGGCCCGGCTCCGAGCCGCTCCCGGTAGTCTACTCCTCGCGCAGTTGTCTGTGACACTCGAGTGTCCTCCTGAACTCGGGACACATTACTGGATCGGGACCGTCCCGCAAATGTAGGGTCACGGCCAAACCTGGACCCTCCTTCCCTGTCTAGTGCATCTCGGCAAAAGTAGTACACCAGTTTGTGGCATCATTGGGGCTACGATAGCCAAACCACATCGGAATACGTGGAGGTAGTCACCATGCGCGGTCCCAAACCACCACCTATCGTCCTGACGCCCACGCAGCGTGTCGTCCTACGGCGGCTGGCGCGTCGGCAGAGTGGCGCTCAGCGGCTGGTGCGCCGGGCACGGATCATCCTTGAGGCGGCTTCGGGCGCCAACAATGAGCAGATAGCCAACCTTTTGGGTATAGACCGCGGCACGGTGCGCACCTGGCGGATGCGTTGGCTTGAGGCTCTAGAGCGGCTTAAAGCCGTCGAGAAGGTAGGCGATGATGATGATGATGAGCGTGTTCTTGGCGGGCTCGTGGAGGAGGTTTTGGTCGATGAACCTCGCTCCGGGAAGCCCGCCACTTTCACCCCGGAGCAGATCTGTTCTATAGTGGCTCTGGCCTGCGAAGATCCACGACAGAGCGGACGGCCGGTTACTCACTGGAGTACCACTGAACTCGCCGATGAGGCCATAAAACGGGGTATCGTGGAAGAGATCTCCGCTCGCAGCGTGGGCCGTTTTTTGGGGAGAGGCGGATCTCAAGCCTCATCGGATACGCTACTGGCTAAACAACGAGCGGGAAGCGGAGCCCGAGGTCTTTGATAGGCAGGTCAAAACTGTCTGTGAGCATTACGCAAAGGCGCTGGAGTTGCACCAAGGAGGCACTCACCTGATAAGCACCGACGAGAAGAGTGGCATTCAGGCGCTGGAGCGCCTCCATCCTTCGCTTCCGATGCGACCGGGTACCATCGAGCGCCAGGAGCACGAGTACAAGCGCCACGGCACCAGGTGTTTGTTCGCCAACTTCGAGGTGGCCACGGGCAGGGTGATCGCTCCCTCCATAGGAGAGACTCGCACCAATAAGGACTTCGCCACTCATATCCAGAAAACCATAGCTACCGATCCTGGAGCGGGATGGATTTTCATCGTGGACCAGCTCAACATCCACCAGTCGGAAGCGTTGGTTAAGCTGGTGGCCAAAGAGTGCGCAATCGAGTTGGAGTTGGACAGCAAGGGGAACCTCAAGCTCATGAAGGCGATGGCCTCGCGACGCACTTTCCTGCAAAACCCGACTCATCGGATACGCTTCGTCTACACTCCCAAACACACCTCGTGGTTGAACCAGGTGGAATTGTGGTTTTCCATCCTGGTGCGCAGGCTCATCAAGCGGGGCAGTTTCACTTCGGTGGAGGATCTGGGTGAGCGCATCTTTGAGTTCATCGAGTACTTCAACCGAACGATGGCCAAGCCGTTGAAGTGGACCTACAAGGGCCGTCCGCTGAAGGTCTAAACCGATGGGTTATTTTCACCAAGATGCTCTAGTGCATCCTCAGAGAGGGTAGTGTGTAATGGTCTATAGTGTGCGTCCATGAAACCTCCAATCTTTGTTCGGGAACTGTCGAAAAAGGAGCGCGAACGGCTCGAAGCCGGGCTGCGCTCCAAAGATGCCTTCGTAATGCGCCGCTGCCAGATCCTTCTGGCGAGCGCCCGCGGAGAGTCTCCTCCGAAGATAGCCCGAAGCCTCGGGTGCGCCTCGCAAACGGTCAGGAACGCCATCCGCGCCTTCAACGAGAGGGGCCTCGACGCCCTCACCCCTGGCTCTTCTCGCCCGAAGCGGGTGCATGCCGCCTTCGACGAGAAGAGCGCCGAGGCCTTCAGGCAGATGCTCCACCGCTCTCCGAGGGAGTTCGGTCGCGAGTCGAGCCTTTGGACTCTGGAGATGGCCGCCGAGGCCGCTTTCGAAGAGGGACTCACCGAGAGGCGGGTCTCCGGGGAGACCATCCGGGCCACGCTTTCGCGCCTGCTTTCGGTGAGGTGGATGCGGGCCAAGCGGTGGATCACCTCTCCGGACCCCTTCTACGAAAGAAAAAAAGGAGGCGCGACCGACTGATGGAAGTCGCCGGAGCCGACCCCGACACCTGGGCGGTGGGCTTCTTGGACGAGTGCTGGTGGAGCCGCTGTTGCCTTGCCCACGCTGAACGCCTGGGCCGAGGAGGGCAAGCCCCCTCGCCTCATCCAGCGGTCGGTCGCCAAGGACGACCCCGAGCCGAAGGCCATATCCTGCTACGGACTCTATCTGCCAGGGATCGATGAAACGTGGATCAGGTTCGTGGACGGAAGGCCGGTTTCTTCGATAACGACGCGGTTCCTTTCGTGGAGCCTCGAGAGAGCTCGAAGCTCTTGGCAAGAAGTTCCTCGTCCTCATCTGGGACAACGCGAGCTGGCATGTCTCGAAAGAGGTGAGAAGGTGGCTCGGGAAACACAACCGCCGCGTCAAGGAGAGCGGCGAAGGGAGTGAGGATCGTCGGTTGCCTGCTTCCGAAGCAGAGTCCGTGGCTGAACTCCATCGAGCCCAAGTGGGTACACGCCAAGCGCAAGGTCGTAGAGCCGGAGGGGTTGCTCGGAGCATACGAGCTTGCCGGAAGGGTGTGCGGGGTCTTCGGTTGTCCGCATTACGAGCATCTAACCGTTCCACAGAAGGTCGCCTGATCATGCACTAACGGTAGTTTGTTGTCAATGGACATAGAGGCAGAGACCTTCACCCGCGAACACCCCTTCGAGCAGCCTTCGTAGCTCTTCTGGCGGGTCCTTGTCGGTAAACGCCTTCCAGTAGCGCATGAGCATTACGTAAGGCTCCAGCCACGACCTGACCTTCCTCAGCGCCTCCGGCCACGACAGCAGAAGGCACCTCCTCCTGTTCTCGGTCTTCCTTTTTTCCCCTCTCCTCCGCAGAAGCGGGGAAGATCGAGGCGTCCTCTTCTGTTGGGAGAATCACCCCTGGTGGTGCGTCTTCTTGCAGCAGATCAACGTTTGCCCACCAACAGAAGCTAAAGGCGCAACATACCAACTGCCAGTGGCGCCGGATGGCCATATCCTTTCTGACCTGGTATTGGCTCCACCCCAGAGATTGCTTTATGTGCTTGTAGCTTTGCTCGACCCAGCCGCGCAGGGTATAGAGCCGCACTACCTCCGCGAGGTTCGCCGCTGCGAGCTCACTCCCTCGCGCTCGCCCGGAACCGCAGGCTGGCAGGTTCGTCACCAGGTAGGAAGTGGTGCGTTCCGGCAACTGTGTGGGGTCGGTGGTAGCCACCACCAGCCGCTCGGATTTCTCCGGCCCATACGGTCCGTAAGTGCCGCATTGCGCTTCCAGTGCCCACAATTCTTCGGTGCGGCCATTGCGGAAGGTACGAGAGAGCCTTACCCATTCGCCAGGATCGCTGGGGCCGTTCCAGGGCGAGGCCAACGCCACTTCTTCCACCGAGCCGGGCTCTCCTACAGGATGCCACCACACGTTTGAGGGACCCAAAGCCAGCACGTAGGGAATCCCCGCTCCCAGGAGGTCTTCCCTGAAGCCCAGGTTCTCGCCGTAGAGGCTGTCGGCCACCACCGCCCTGAAGGCAACCTCCTTCTCGATAGCCTTCTCTACCAACTCGAAAGCTATCGTGGGCTTGGTGCGGAAATTAGGATCCCTCTTGCCGCCCGCGAAATGGTGGGCTGGGGTGTAGGGCTCTACCCTAAGCGGGTAGTACACACTCTCATCAGCCCACACAGAACTCACCGAGACCACCCCGTTTTCCACCTTGCCTATCCCGCCCAGCCACTGCTTGCCCACGTGGGCGGTGGCCTTGCCGTCTTTACGGTCACCGGTCTCGTCGATGACCAAGGCTCCCGAGGCGTTAGGAGCGGTGGCCGGGCCTCCGAGCAAAAGCTCCATCCTGCGCTGGTTAACCACTTCGGGCTCCCAGGTGGATTCGGAGAGAAACCATTGCAGGCTCTGCGCCTCCTTGCGTTGAGCGCCCTTTAGGGGCTCGGTGTTGGCCAGAGCCGTCAGCGTCTTGTTGCGCTCGGTAGGAAGCAGAAGTCCCTCCAAGTAGCGGCGGAAAGCCTGCCTTTGGGCGAGGGTGGCGAACAGATCATCGAAACAGACCGCGTAATCCTCCAAGGGGCCCGGAGCGGGGCTAGCGGGTACTCGTTTGGTCATGTGGCGGCACCTCCTCACCGCCATTGGAACACGATCACAGTCCTCCGTCAACAAACTACCGTTAGTGCTCCGTTCCTCAAAGGCGGTATACATAAGCGCGTGGCCGAACCACCGACATGGGAAAAGGAGAAGAGATCATGCCGAAGCTGCTGCGCGCCCGCGCACCCGAAGATGCCGAAGAAGAGAGGAAGATCGGCAAACTGGCCGGAAGTCGCCACGCTCCCGGCAGACTGGATATTCCGCGCCCGGATCATCTCTTTGAGCTGGCAGGGACTTCGCACCACCAGGATCGCTGAGGAGCTCGGCTGCCACCCCAAGACCGTAAGAAAGCGTATCCACCGCTTCAATGCCGAAGGGATGGATGGTCTCGGAGATCCGTCCCGGAGCAGGGCGCAAGCCACGCCTCACGGAGTTCGAACGCTCGAGGATCATCGCTCTGCCCAGAATGGAGCCGCCCGGGCGTCTGGTGCGCGGCGGTGGAGGAGAGCTCGAAGCCTTCGATGAGGAGAGGGAGGCGCACTGGACGCTGGATGCCCTCACCGCTGCCGCACAACAGCGGGCTATAGAGGTCTCTCGCTCTCAGATCAGGCGCATCCTCCTGCGAGAAGGGGTCCGTTGGCGCAATACTCGTCCGTGGGCACGAAAGCGAGGACTCCGAGTTTGCCCCAAAAGAGCCAGGGTCGTCGAACTCTACACCGCCCCGCAAGAGGGCTCCACGGTGATCTGCCTCGACGAGCTCGGACCGGTGAGCCCTCGCGCCTATCCTCCAGCTCCAGGCTGGTCCCCGGACGGCCATCGCATCAAAGCACCGCTGGAGTACAGTCGTGGCCCCGAGAAGGTTTGGGTCTACGGAGCTTTACGGGTCGAAGACGGCCAGACGCTGACACTCACCGGTCCCTCACGCAACACCAAAGGCTACCTCAGATTGCTACAGGCGGTCGAGGAGGCGAATCCCACCGGAGAGATCTACTGCATCACCGACAACCTCGCCAGCCACAAGAGCCCACCGATCCGGGAGTGGTTGGGGAGCCATCCGCGGGTAGAGCAGGTCTTCATCCCGAAAGGCGCTGCCTGGCTGAACCTGCAGGAGGCATGGTGGCGGATGTTCCGTCGGGAGGCTTTGGCCGGGCAGCACTTCGCCGACGCGGAAGAGATCGAGCTTGCTACGAGGGTAGCCACCAAACAACTCAATCATCGGGCGAAACCGTGGGTATGGGGACGGCCTCCCAGACCGCCGAGGCATCGGAGAAGGCGTTTTGTGTACCACCTTTGAGGAATGGAGCACTAAGTACAAACAGATAAATTCTGACGGGTGTAAGATGCGGGCGAAGGAGGAGTTCATGAAACCCATTCGCGTCCCCGAACTCGCCCCCGAACAACTCGCAGAATTGGAAAAGCTCTACCGTACTACTCGCAACGTGCGACTGAGGACTCGCGCCCAGATGGTCCTTCTCGCCGCCGAGCGACATCTGACGGCGGCACAGATCGCCGAGATCGTCCGCGCCAGCGAGGAGACGGTACGCCGCTGGCTCAAGCGCTACCTGGCCGAGGGGGTTGAGGGACTGCGCGATGAACCGCAACCGGGAGCGCCGCGCAGGGTGACCGAGGAGTACCTGAAGCGCATGATCCACGCGGTTCGTCGCCGTCCGCGTAGCCTGGGGATGGCGTTCTCGCTTTGGACTTTGCAGCGCTTGGCCGATTACATGGCCGAAAGCACGGGCATCCGGGTCACATACGAGACCGTGCGGGTACACCTGAAGGCCGCGGGGATCGTCCTCAGCCGCCCCCAGCACACCATCACCAGTCCCGACCCCGAGTACGCCCTCAAAAAAAGGCGATCGAAGAGGCCCGCGACGGCCTCGGGCCGGGAGATCACTTCTACTACGCCGATGAGTTCAACCTGAGTTGGATGCCGACCCTCAAGGCGATTTGGGGACCGAAAGGCCAGCAGGTTATGATCCCCACTCCCGCTCAGCCCAAAAAGCGTTACGGCATAGGAGCGGTGGACTACCACACCGGCGAGACGGTCGTTCTCATTCGTAGACGCAAGCGACGCCGGGAGATCGCCGAGCTACTTGAGGCGCTGCTGGAAAAGCACCCGACGGGAAGAGTCTATGTGGCCTGGGACAACTCAAACACTCACGAAGACGACGAGGTTGAGGCGGTTTTACGCGGAGCGGCGGGCAGACTGGTTTTGCTCTACCTGCCGACCTACAGCCCTTGGTTGAACCCGATCGAGATGCTCTGGCGGCACTTCCGGAGGGAGGTGACCCACTGCGAGTTGTTCGAGAACGTGAAGGCGCTGGTTGCGGCGGCCTACGACTTCTTCGAGCGTTACAACCGATGCCCGTGGCGAGTACTCTCGATCATCGGTTCCGACCCCGCAGAAATTACGTGAATGTACTTAGCCAGGATTTCTCATATCAAACTTACCCCATCTATGACCGAAACACTACTAGCAATTTGAAGGCCAGCTACTTCTTGTGCGCCCAAAACGGTCCTAGATGTCTGTTGCGTGGATTAACGGCGGATGAGGTTTCGGCCTCCTATCGGCGTCCCGGCCTGTGAGGGGAACACGAACCCGTCATCCTGCCAGAGACTGCCTAGCTAGTTTCTGGTGCGAAAAGAGCCTCCTGAGTTAGGATTCGTTTGCCCAAACATCCTGACTCGACTGGAGGCTCGGCCACCATGATAGTCGATCGCTACGATCCCATAAACCTATTTGAGATGGTCCCCAAGCTTAACCTCGAGATGGAGCCGGAGCTGAGAGAGCTCGATGATCTGCTCGATGACGACAAGCTCTTCTTACTCGTTAAGGCAGATCTTCTCAAACGCTACTCCAACTCTGCAAGGCTCGGGCGGCACTCCACACCGGTGGAGGTGATCTTGCGGATGCTCATAGTCAAGAAGCTCTACGGCTGGAGCTACGAGCAAACTGAACACTTCGTCTCCGACTCGATCGTCTTGAGGCAGTTCTGCCGCCTGTATCTGGAGAGTGCTCCCGACGACACACCACTCTGATCCGCTGGGCGAACCTGATCGGAGCGGACACCATCGAGGAGTTGAACGAGCGCGTCGTCGAGCTCGCCCGCTCGCTAAAGGTCACTCGCGGTAGGAAACTGCGTACCGACGGCACGGTAGTTGAGACCAACGTCCACTACCCTACCGACGACACCCTCCTCTCCGATGGAGTGAGGGTCATAAGCCGACTCGTGTCTCGAGCGAAGGATCTCATCCACGAGGGGGTTGGCAAGGAGCACAAGGGCGAGCCTTTTAGGGACCGCACCCTAAGCGCCAAGAGGTTGGCGCACAAGATAGCCAGGATGGCACTTCGTCGCACACAGCAAGCACAGGCCAGCTACCGAGCATCCTACGAGAGGTTGGTCGAAGTTGCCAGGGCCAGCATAAGGCAGGCTGAGCGGGTACGATCCCTGCTCGAAGATGTATCCCGCGTACGCAGACTCTCCAAAGGACTTGGGCGCTTCGCGCAACTCCTTGAGCGAGTGGTTTGGCAGACCCGCCATAGGGTGCTCGATGGAGAGCAGCTTTCGGCCTCCGAGAAACTGGTTTCTATCTTCGAGACCCACACGGCCATAATCCGCAGAGGCAAGGCCAAAAAGCCTACGGAGTTCGGGAGGAAAGTGTGGCTCTCTGAGGTGGATGGGGGCATCGTGAGCAACTTCCGGATACTCCAAGGCAACGCGGGCGACGAAGCTCAGCTTAAGCCAGCCCTGGACGATCACCTCAGATTGTTCGACAGAGTAGCAGAGCTCGTGGCAGCGGATCGCAACGTGCACTCAAAAGAGAACGAACGGCTAGCGAAACAGATGGGGCTAAAAAAGGTGTGCCTGCCCAAAGCTGGCAACAAGAGTGAGAAGCGCAAGGAGCACGAGCGGCAAGGATGGTTCAAGCGGGCGAGGCGCTTTAGGGCTGGGATAGAGGGACGCATCAGCGTCATGGCGCGGCGGGGATATCTGGGAAGATGGCGGGATAAAGGCGAGGAGGGTTTTGGTAGATGGGTGGGATGGGGAGTGCTGACGTCCAACCTCGACACTATAGCTCAAACATTGGCGGCTCGGTGATGCTCGGAGCAGACCATAGACCGAAGCAAATGGGAGAACAGACAACCACAGGCATCTGCTCTCCCATTTCGCACCAGAAACTAGCTAGCCGTAGCTTCTCCTCTAGCTGGCGCTTCCGATGGCATCTGAGGGCTTCTGTGGCCTTTCTGGTGAGCCGTATGCGCCCGCCCTTGCCGCTCTTGCACGGACTTCCTGAACTCCATGTTCGCCTACTACAAGGGTAACTTGAGTCAAGCCGAGGAAGAGATTGACCGCTAATAGGTTATGCGTCTCCTCGCTACGGCGGGTGTCGACTCCGGTGTGTGACTAAAGTGAAGCAGGCGTACTACGTGCCAAATCTAGCCACAGCCGAAACTACACATTTGCGTGATGGGCTTGGCGGGACCTCCGCCCTCGAAGGAAAGCCGGGGTATCTACATCAAACCCCGCCTCCGGCACCTCAATGCGCGGGCGAGACCGGGCCCGCGTGACGATCGACTAGAACGGGGGAGTCAAAGGTTCTTGCCTCCCGTAGAATCCGGGCGCGGGCATCCGAAAGGGAGGGCGATGGTACGACCGAACGCGCGGCTTACCTGGCGCCTCAAGCGCCAGCGCCTGGACCGCAGGGCGCCGCGGGACGAGGCGCTCTGCGTGGTACGGGAGATCTGCGGACTGCACGCCTAGGTGATGTCCTCGGCGGAGCTAACCCTCTGGGCGCGCGTCGAAGACCTGGAGCCAGAGGCGGTGCAAGAGGCGCTGTGGAAGCGACGCTCCCTGGCCAAGACCTGGGCAATGCGAGGGACGCTGCACCTCCTGCCGGCGGACGAGCTTCCCACGGGGGTCGCCGCCCAGGGCGCCCTCAGGCCCCGTTACGAAACAGCCAGCTGGCAGCACCACTTCGGCCTGACGCGCGAGGAGGCGGAGGCGATGTTCGCCGGCATCGCCGACGCGCTCGACGGCCGCTCACCGGGAGGAGCTGGCCCATGAGGAAGAGCGACGGTAATCCGCTGGTGCCGAGGAAGCGAGGACGGATTTTGTCCCCGTCTCGGATCGCCGGACGAACCCGGCGGTGAAGAACGCCGGCGGCCTCGCTACCGTCGGCAGACGGCACCGTATACGGAACAGGAGGAACGCGATGACCGAGCGACCCGACGCCGCCAACCCCGCTACCGGATCAGTGCGCTACATCGACCCGGAGGGGCTGCACAAGAACCCGGCGTTCAGCAACGTGGTGGTAGTAGAGGGGCCCGCAAGGACGGTGCACGTCGGCGGGCAGAACGCCGTGGACGCCTCCGGCAACATAGTCGGCAAGGGCGACGTCGCCGCCCAGACGGAGCAGGTGCTCGCTAACGTGCGGGCGGCGCTCGCCGCAGGTGGCGCAGAGCCCGAGCACGTGGTCAAGTGGAACCTGTTCGTGGTGGAGGGGGTATCCCTGCAGGAGGGATATTCCGCCTTTCAACGCGCGTGGGTCGACACGCCGAACCCGCCCGCGATCACCGCGGCCTTCGTCGCGGGATTGGCGAACCCGGAGTACCTGGTGGAGATGGACGCCATCGCCGTCGTGCCCCTGTGAGCTCCACCGCGGCTCGCGGCCTCAAAGGGCACGCTCCGAACCCCGGTCGGGGTGTGGATGTATTCCACAGTCTGCGGTGACAACCCAGCGTCCAGCAATCTTGAGGATGTGGGATAGAGCACGCTACGAAATACAGGGGCGCGGCCGGATCGGCGCTGATGGAGAACCGCACGCTCGGAGCGGACAAGACTTGCTCGGACGCGACGCACACCCGGCGCTTACAGTAGCATGACCGGTCGTGCTATCGTGTCCCGATGACCGAGAAGGCGGAGAGCACGCACCAACGCATCCTCGGGCGCGGCCTGGAGGTCGTGAGCGAGCGCGGCCTCGCGGGGGTGAGCCTCGTGCCTCGTCGCGGCCCGGGCGGGCTCAGGACAGGGACACGGCGGGACGGGCCGCTGAGCCGCCAGGAGTGGAGCGTCCGTGAAGCGGAGGAGCTGGCGCCACGGCTGGGTTGCCGCCATCCTGCACCGCTGGCCGACCTGGTTCGCCGTAGCGCTCGCCGCCCTGCACCCGCGATTCGACCCAACATCACACGGCAACATGAACGAACCTCCGCCCCATGACTGCCTCGGGGAAGCCTAGAAGTGTTGCATTCCAAAATGGGGGATACATGACCCCTTCCCTTTAGGAGACCAGTGATGGGGCAGAGGGATGCGGCATTCTCGTCCTCTTAGCTTCTGGATGCAGAGCGTCGTAGCGTAAGGAGGGTGATGTCGTCCTCCTGCTCCCAGCCTTCCCCCACGAAGGAGTAAAGCTCCTGCAGGAGAAAGTCCCCTAGCGCTTGCTCCTCACCGTGCTCGGCGATGAGAGTACGAAGTCGTGGAAAGCCGAACATCTCACCCTTGGGGTCGTGGGCCTCCACCAGCCCGTCACTGTAGAAGAAAGCCGCTTCGCCCGCCTCGAGCACTGTCTCCTTCTCCTCGTAGCCCATGCCGGACATGAGCCCGAGGGGCATCCCCCTCGCCCTTAGTTCCTGAGCTTCGCCACCACGGCGCCAGTAGGGCGGGTCATGGCCGGCGTTGGCGTACACAAGATTGCCACTGTTGGGGTCAAGGATGGCGTAGAAGCAGGTCACGAAAGTGTTGGAAGGGACGCGAGCGAGCAGCGTCTCGTTGACCCGCTCTAGAACCTCTCCCGGCGACGAGGAGCTCAAGAATTGAGCAACGAGCTGCAACATGCCGCAGGTGGTCGACATTACTAGTGCTGCGGACAATCCCTTGCCCGTGGCGTCCCCAATGACCAGTCCTAGACGATCCTCAGAGAGGACATGGAAGTCGTAGAAGTCTCCTCCTACCTCCCTGGCTGGCCGGTAGAGTGGAGAGATCCGCCAGCCTTCTGGCTCGGGCACCTCCTTGGGCAGTGAGGCTTGCTGGATGCTTCGTGCCACCCTGAGCTCCTGCTCGACTCGTTCGCGCTCGTGTATCTCCTCCGCGAGATCCTCCCAGACCGGACGAACATCGAGCGTGCTCCACTCCTCGGTGATCTTGCCCTCGGAAATGCGGTGGATCCTGATACCTTCGAGCGTTTCCTCCTCTCCGCTAGGAGCTCCCCTAGGAGGCAAGCGTGCGAGCTCGCCCTGCCTGACGCCGCTCGCCCTGAACTTGGTGACGACCGTATCACCCTCGGCGATCTGCTCCTCGATGGTGTAGCTGGTGTAAGTGAAGACGCCGAGGAACTCTGCCGACGAGCGCTTGAAGTCCTCACGGGTGGGGCCTTGCCCGGGAACCAGAGCGCGGTCGATAAAGCCGGGGGCTAGCAGCTCGTCAATGACATCGAGGTTTCCTCTGGCAAGCTCCTCCTCGAGGCGCCGGACGATGGCCTTGTTCATTTCTGCCGAGGACACACCACCACCTCCTCCACTCCCATGCCAACCCGCCTTCATCGCAGACGGGTTGGCAACACCTTTCATGATGCCATTTTGAGGGTTCCGCCGCATAACCTTGAGGCTTATTCACCCTACATCCTAGAGGGAAGATCCCGAGCTCGGCGGGCATCGAAGACGATCTACGGAACTCTAGAGAGAACAGCGAGGTGCGAACGCTGGCGCGGGCACAGACCTTGACCCCACAACGAGGTCAGGTCGCAGCGACTACCGGCGAGCTGAGAATGGTGGCGCGTCCGAGACTGTTCGAAAGCGCGCGGGCTACACCACCCCAAGCAGCGGTGCATCGCACTGGATTCCTTGGGTGAAGGCGGATGGCTGAAGGTGATGAGGTTGAAGGAATTCACGTTTTGGATTCCTCGATGGCCGCGGGCCCACCAAGACGCCAGTTGTGCAATTCAGGATCACGCGGAGGATCCGTCCCTTCCGAAGTTAGTCTTTCTAGTGTCTACAACGAGTCACGTTAAGGGAGGAACGGCGTAGTGCAGATCGAAGATAAAGTCGCCGTGGTTACCGGCGCGGGTTCCGGGATAGGTCGAGCGGTCGCCAGGCGCTTGGCCCACGAGGGGGCGGCCGTCGTCGTCGCGGACGTGGACGAAGACGCCGGCGCAAGCACCGTTCGTGAGATCCACTCCGAAGGAGAACAAGCGGCTTTCGTCCTTGTCGACGTGGCTTCCGAGACCGACGTGGAGAAGATGGTCGCCTTTGCCGAAGAGGAGTTCGGTGGCCTGGACATGCTGGTCAACAACGCCGGCGGCGTTACGGAGCCCTACTTCCCGGAGAGCGAGCCCGAACAGTGGGGACGCGCCATCGACCTCAATTTGCGCGGCGTGATGTTGGGCATACACTTCGGCGTTCGCGCCATGCAAAAGGGCGGGGGCGGCGCAATCGTGAACATCTCGTCCATGGGTGGGATCGGTTTCCAGCCCTACGACGTGCCCGAGTACGGCGCGGCCAAAGCCGGGGTGGTGCGTCTCACCGCTTCACTCGCTACCCTCGAGGAGCGGATCGGCGTCCGCGTCAACTGCATCTGCCCGGGTTGGGTGGACACCCCGGCTTCCCGACGCAGCCGAGCTGAGATGACACCCGAAGAGCGCGAAACTTTGGTGCCTTCCGTTTTGCTTCAACCAGCGGAGATCGCCGAAGCCGTCGTGATGTTCGTCGAGGACGACACGATGGCCGGGCGTGTGATGATCTGGCAGGAAGGAGAGCCCTGGCAGATCGTGCCTTCCGATGCACCGTATTGAGAAGCTCGATTAACGGACCTTTGATCATTTCGGGGTCGTCCGCGTTCGCGCCCGTGCTGGCCAACATCCTGTCCGCCGTGCTCGCGAACACTTCTTGGGGCTTCGAAGAAGCGGCCGCTGCGGGCCTCAGAGAGGGTGCGCCGCACGGAGAGCGTTCCGGCGTCGAGGTCGAGGTCTTCCCACTTGAGACGTCCTGCGGTGATGGCGAGCAGGTACAGCGCCTCGAACCGGTCGCCGGCTTCGCCTGCCGCCTCGAGGAAAGCGCCCGTCTGGTCGGGGGCGAGAGCATTGATCTCCTTACCCTTCGCCCTCGGAGCCTTGACGGCATCAGTGACATTGCGGGGGACCGGTCCATCCGCAATCGCGTTCTTCAGAGCCTTGTGCAAAGTGGTGTGGATGTATTCCACAGTCCGCGGTGACATCCCAGCGTCCAGCAATCGTGAGGACGTGGGATAGACCGCGCTACGAAATGCAGGGGCGCAGTCGGCATCCTCGCTGCGACGATGCTGTAGCCGCGGTCCGCGCCGCCGCCTAGCGAAGCCGGGGGAGAAGCGTGCCACAGGCGCGGATTTGCGGCCGGTCGGGTGGCCTATCCGGGAGAACCACCGCGGGATCGCGGCAGCCCTGGATTCGCCTCAGCGTCGCGACGGTCATGCTTCGCGGGGTTCATGAGATGGGATGAGAAGGGCGAGCGTACACCACTACGCCGACGCGAGTAGTCTCCCAACACCGAGCTTCCTTCTATGGAAGAGCCCCTCCTACAGTGAAGCCGGCGAGAGGCGCGCGTAGGAATTCTGGGTGACCCCGCTGACTCCTTGAACTCCCCTCCGGTGTGCAGCCTGGTTCCTTCCACGTGCAGCGCCCACACCAGACTGTAGCTGCCCGAGTAGACTGGATGCCAATCCGGGTCGAGGCGCCCACTCAAGGTGTAGGCCGCTATGCCCTGCCTCCGCTGGCATTCTCCGTTTGGGTCCAGCCGAGGCTCACCAGGACGTCCCTCCCCACACTTATCTGCCTTATCGTCGCCTACGTAGTAGAAGTGCCCCCCGACCACCAGCTGCCCCTCATAAACCTCCACCGCCTGCACCGAGCCCGAGGTGTCACGCACCCAGCCGCGCTCGCCCCTGGCAGTCTTATCGTACTCGCCCACAAAGTCGCTGCCCCCGGCAGCCAGATAGAGCTTCCCATTGTGATCCACCACCGATTGTCCGAACGCTCCCGTTCCCGCATGGGTGAGCCAGGAGGCGTCGTGGTTGCCCTCGGTGTCGAGCTTGACCAGCGCCTTGGCCGGGGCAGCGTCCACCTTGTCGCAGATGCAGGCAGCCCAGATCGTCTGGCCGTCTGAATCGAGCTCCAGGTCGCGGTATGCCGGCTTGCTGTCGTGGGTGCGCATGACGTCTACCTCGGTCTTCGCTTTGGTCCAAAGCTTCTTGCCGGTGGCAAACTCGAAGGCTGTGAGGCTCCTCCCCCCACCGTAGATCCTCCCGAGCTTGGGCGCAGCCAGTACCGACTTCAGCTTCGGCGAGTCCTCGTACCATCGGATCACCTTTCCGGTATCGCCGTCGACCAGGACCAGGTTCCCCTCGTTGGAGGTTGGTCCAGGGAAGTTGCCAGCGATCAGCACGTCCTGGCCGTAGAGGGTCATGTCAAATATCTCGGAATCAGCGCCCCCGAGACTGGGCGCCACACCCTTCCTGTACTCTTCCGTGTTGGAGTCGAAGACCGCCACGTTGTTCACGCTGCCCAAGAGCGATCCGTTACGTTGCTGGACGCGGGAGAAGCGGCCGCCCACCCAGATGTTGGAGCCTACCTGCTCGATAGCCCTGACGCGGCCGTCGATCATGGGGGTGTCGTCGGGCTTCTGGGAGGGCAAAGCCACTACAGTCCCACTGGCAAAGAGAACAGCTACCGCCATCGAAAACAACAACACAAAGATCCTTCTCATCCCAACCTCCTTCTATAGCGGACAGCAATAGTCCTTCCGGTAAGCGCGGGTCTGCTCATCACTCGCTTCGCCGTGTTGGTGACACGCTATCCGGTATTACAAATGAGAGCCGTCGAACATTCACCATGGCGGGCACCACGCGAAGATCCTAACCATCTTCATACTAGCAGTGGTTTTCAGTGTGGTTGACCCACGCAGCATGATGGGTGCATAACCCTTGTCGGATGGTGTGCTCAACCGCTCGGATAAGCATGGCATGCACTGGTCAATGTCACCCCAATCCGCTGTAGACCCCGGCCGTCCAGACCTCGATGTGCGGACAAGCCGATTTGGGCCACTGTCCCATGTATTAGGTCCTCTGGGCCGTCGAGTGGCTTCTCCTCGGCTATAACAGCGTTTAAGGGGGTCTTGAGGAGCTCTACTGCATCGTGAATTAGGGTCGGAGAGGAATCGTGGGTTCTCAAGGGAGAAGATCAGGGGTGTATCGATGCCTCCTCGCTCTTTACAAGGGATCCCTTTCCACTACGTAAGCCATCCGAGGAACCACACCAGCTCTGTTGCGGCTGTTCTCGTTAGTGACCTTGTTCGCGCATCAGCGGATCAGACAGGCGGCGGGCTCCCTGCGGCTACAGACGACCTGGTATCACAAGAGTCATCCGACTTTCGCCGATGCGCTGGCCTTGGTGTGCAAGGAGTTGTGGGCCCAGGAGCAGCAGACTTCTTCTGGGTCGCCTTCAGCGACCGACACGGTAAAAGTCCCACGGGCCTTTGTGGAACGCATGACCGACGCGGTTTGCTACGCGGCGTGAATGGCAAGAGTCGAGCTCCGAAGCTCCTTTCTTCGAAACTCGCCACTTGCGAAGCGGGACGATATGCTATGGACAGTCGAGCCAACATACGTAGTAGGAGGAGATCTAGATGAGGAAAGTGGTCGCCGCGGAGTTTCTGTCGCTAGACGGCGTGATGGAGTCCCCTGATCAGTGGCACTTCCCCTACTTCAATGAGGAGATGGGCCAGGCGGTAGGGGAGGGCTTTGCCGCCTCGGACGCCATGCTGATGGGAAGGGTGAACTACGAGGAGTGGGCCGCCTTCTGGCCAGAACAGGATCCCCAGGAGAACCCGATAGCAGCTCAGATGAACGCTACCCCAAAGTACGTGGTCTCGACGACACTTGAGGAGCCGCTTGGGTGGCAGAACTCCACGCTCATCAGCGAGAACGTTGCCGATGAGGTAGCAAAGCTCAAGCAGGGGGAGGGCGGGGACATCGTAATCTCCGGCAGCGGCGCGCTGGTCCGCTCGCTCCTGCACTATGGCTTGCTCGACGAGCTGAAGTTGATGATCCATCCGATATTAGTGGGAAGCGGCAAGCGCCTATTCGAGGAGGGAGAACAGCAGACGAAGTTGGAGTTGGTGGACTCGAAGACCTTCTCTACAGGCGTCCTCTACCTCACCTACCGGCCGGTGCAAGGCTGAATCCGTTAGAGGGACGAGTCTCCTCTTCCTGAGGAGCCGGAGCCGCCTTCGATGCGTGAGCTGTCGGCAGGAATTCGGGAGCGGCGGGTCAGGCACGGATGGTCCAGGCTGGTCCCCGCGACCGCCGCGCTCCCCTGGGCAACGCCGAGCGCGCGGGCGAAACGGCGGTAATCATGCGCGCTCCACCCGGTCCCCGGCACGGAGTCGCCTCCGCCGCTGGCGCCTTCCAGCCAGAGGGCCACATCTCCGCTCGGACGGCGGTGAGAGGCCAGGAGGCGGGGACCCGGAATACCCGCCCCCGAGTAGGTGGACGTGACGCCGCTCTCGTAGGCGACCGCCTCGCGCTCCCAGTAGTTCCAGTGGGTCGGGTCCCCCGAAGGGCTCCACTCCCCGGACGCCGCCGTCCCGCCCGGCGAGAGCACCTTGAGGACGAAGGAGGCCGGCCCGACGCGGACTCGCCAGATGCCGGCCGTCACGGCGATGTGGGCGTTGTGGGTCAGTGCCTCTGCCGACCACCCGGCCGGGGCGTGGTCGAGCAACCCGGCGAGTTCCTCGCCGGCCAGCGCCGCGTTTCGTTCGTCGGAGCTCTCCTCTTTCATGAGACTCCCTCATTCTCTTCGCACTTGGCCGTAGCCACCCCGGCGAGCCTCACAAACTGCAAGCATACAAAGTGTGCAGACGTACAGTCAAGATGGACGGGAGGCCCTCCCCAAAATGGCGCGCTGAGGGGATGTTACCCCTCCGAAAGCGATGCAACAGTGCAACACGTTGAAGATATTTGACCGTTCTCGAGCACGTGGCTTTCTCCGTCGTTCGCAGACGCGTTCCGGGAAGCTGGGCTTTCGCTTCACGGCGTTCTCGACCGCGGGCGCCAATGGGGCGCGGCGCAAGGAGGTCGACGGGTCGCACTATCCGCCACGAACACCGCGATCCATGAGGGGAATGGGAGTGGCAGAACGAAGGTCTTCTGTCCGTGACCCGGTCCTACTTTGGGTCGGCACGAACCTGGACCTACGGAAGTGCCGCCCGGTATCGTATGCTGGTACTAGGCGAACGGAGGAGGGCGACGTCAGCGGCACCGTGGCGGCCACGAGCGGGGGCTCCATCGCGGCGGCGGCGAGCAGAAAGGGGAACGGATGAAAGCTACCAAGGGCGACTACGCCGAGGTGAACGGCCTCAAGATGTACTACGAGACGCGCGGCACGGGCAGGCCGCTGGTCGTGCTCCCCGGCACCGCCCACTTTATCCCGCCGGGGAGCGGGGTCCTGGACCGCGCCGGGTGGCTGGTGCCGATGATCGGGCGGTTCCTGGACGCGTCGGAGGAGGCGGGGGGCTAGGGGCGGAGGCTGGACGGATTGAGCCATCAGACGTACGAACTGTGGCCGGTCGGCTGGGTACGGTCGCCGCTGACCGACCGTGACGCGGCCCCTAAACAGGGCGACGAAGGGGCGCCACCGGCGCGGGTCGTCTTCCGGCCGGAGTTTCGCGAGGCCGCCGTGGATCTGCAAAGAGGCGACGAGGTGCTCGTTCTGACCTGGCTGCACCTGGGGCGCCGCGACGTGCTCTCCGTGCACCCGCGCGGCGACACGAGCCGGCCTCATACGGGCGTGTTCGCGACGCGCTCGCCAGATCGACCCAACCCGATCGGGTTGCACCAGGTCGCGATCGAGGCTGTAGAAGAAAACGCCATCACGGTCCGCAACCTGGAAGCTATCGACGGCACCCCCGTCTTGGACGTCAAGCCCGTCCTCGACAGGATAAACCAACGGTGATGTGATCCTCCCACAGGAGCCCCGCAAGCAGGATGCGCCGAACAGGATCGAGCA
The DNA here is from genome assembly GCA_963811295.1 of uncultured Rubrobacteraceae bacterium. GTDB lineage: Bacteria > Actinomycetota > Rubrobacteria > Rubrobacterales > Rubrobacteraceae > Rubrobacter_D. The sequence goes on from CAWEQZ010000051.1 coordinate 69,367, forward strand.
CGACACCGACGCGCGGTGGCCCGGCGCGAAGAGTCCTTCCACTCCGGGTGTCGAGGGCCGGGGCTGCTAAGAGCCCCGGCCCTCCTTCTTGCCGCTATTCTCCGAAGGTTGCCTCAGACACCAAACCAAAGGGTTTGGGCTACCAGCCGAAGTCGGTGTTCAGAAGGTCGTAGAGACGCTCGTTGTGGGGCGCGAAGAACCCTTCTAGGCGTCGCCTCGTGCCCGGGTCCATAGGCTCGTAAGTTGCGTTTCCCGCCGGGGGGGCGAGCGTAGACTCGAAAGGCGGCAACCCCAGGAACGTAATGACGCGCTCCAGGACCTCCAAGCGGCGAGTAAAGAGGTTCTCGCTCTTGACTACGAGGAGCCGGTCTCGGTTTGCGAAGAAAGAAAAGCGCTCCAGTTGATCGGCGTAGAGGCCGCGCGTCAGGTACGCGTAACGCACAGCTACCGCGTTCTCCTCGCCTTCGGCCGAGATCATCTCCTCCTCTGTCGCTTGCTCGAAGCTCCGCGCTTCCTTCTCTCGCCTCACCTCCATCTGGTAGTGAGAGTAGGCTCTATCTACGGGATTCCTCAGAAGGGCTATGAGCCGCGCGTCAGGAACGATCCGGGCCATCCTCTCGGGGACTTGTGGATTGAATAGGTAGGAGGGGGAGGCTTCTCCGGTGATGGTTCTCTGCCCGTCCACGCGCTCGCCCTCCGAGAAGCACTGCCTGTACCATCCCACCCCCTCGGCGAACTTGTTGTCGAAGAAGTGGAGCTCCTTGGCCGCGGCTCCCCTAACCAAAGGATGCTCCGTTAACAGCCTGTAGAAGAAACTCGTCCCGCCCTTCTGCGTGCCCAGCACGACGAAATCGGGCAGCGGTCCTTCGGTTGCCCGCCTCTGTGCTGCGGCTATCTTCTGACGTCTGTCCTTTGCCAGGCGCCTGGCCCTTGCTTACCCCATGGCCTCAGATGATAGCAGCAGTTGGCTGCTCTGCCATCTTGTAGTGTGCGAGCCGACGGCCCATTCACCCAACCTCTTGGAAAGTGAACTTCTCCGAGGTTTGACCACTTCGCCGCACTGGCACGTCGCCGGCGCCCGACCCTACCCCGATAAGCCATGCAGCTACCGCCAGCGAGGGCGCCACCAGGACGGATATTCCAAACGTTTGGACGATTGGCGAAGGGAGGAAAGGGAAACATGACGGAAGCCGTGAAACTGAGGCCAGAGAAGGAGAGGCTGCTGGCGTTGCTCAGGCGTGCCGACGCACTCAATACCGCCTGCGTGATCGTCGAGCTCGAGGAGTGGGGCTATCCAGAGGCGAAGGCCGAAATGCTGGGGACGCTGGAAGACATGCGCGTGGAGGCTCCATGGAGCTACCCCAAGCTCAGAGCCTCCGATTCTCTCCTCTTCTTCCTCCTCCTGGGCGGCGCTAGGAGTTATTGGCTTATTGTGCTTGAGCCTCCCAGATGTTTTCGCAGTTGTTATTGACGATGTCCTGGTTATCGACGTAGGCCGTGTCGTTGTTACCAGTGCCGCAGTCGACGTTGTCCTCGAAACCGTCCGCAGCGCTGATCGTGTCATTGTTGGGACCACCGAACAAGTCGTCGAAACCGAAACCGCCATCTATGCGGTCCATACCGCTTCCGCAACTTATCTCGTCGGCACCACTGCCGCCGTAGCAGTCGTCGTTGCCGGCCAGACCCGAGATCGTGTCTGCGGCGCCGAGTCCGTAGATCCGATCCAGCTGATTGGTGCCTATGAGGTTGTCCTGGCCAAAAGTGCCCCTTATGTCCGCGGCCAGCGCCACCCCGCCGAGCACGATCACTCCCACCAACAGCATCCCCCCAAGTAGCATCGCCCGTCGTAGCATGAGCTATACCCCCTTTAGTAGGGCAGGCACTTAGAGGGCCTTGCCCGCTCCGGTTAGCTGACAAGAGAACTCTACACCATCAGGAAGGGCCGACGCACCCCCATAGAGGGAGTATTTTGTACAAACTAGTCGTTAACGCCGGGGTGCCAAGTGCCTGCAGAGATAGACTTCTTCACCGGAGTGCGTGGAAGAACAAGTGTATGTTGAAAAACTCTCCTGGTGCCCGCTTCAGCCTACCAAGAACACCGGGAAGGCGCCGGGATCTTGCATGGTGCATCCTGGGGTTCGAGAGAAGGAGTTACGTCAGGTGGACCCCATGACCGACAACGGCCCCCGGGGCCTACTGCTCCCGACACGATAGTCCTGGTCCACGGCTTATGGGCGATCACGCCCGGCATGACTAGCACCATGACTATTGCCACGAACAGCAGAGAAACGGTTCGTCTCACCTACTCCCCATTCCGGTTGCCAGCGTCAGGCCATGATGCCACAGAATCAGAAGCTCCACGCATCTAAGGCATAGGGACTATTCAAGGAGTGCCTAGAGCTCGACTCTCTCGTAAGTTGGAGTTCCGCTTCACGGGGTTCTACGAACTTGTACTTGACGGCGGTATTGGAAGGTTGCTACCCTCAAACAATTCCAAGCTGCGGCAAAGATAGCCCATTTGGGGGATGCACCGATGCCCTGTCGCCTCGATACTTAGGACGCCGGAGTGAGCAGGGCTGGGGTCTTCGACACCTTTCTTCAAGCCCATTACAGAAGGGTGGAACTGCATGTACCGAGAAGTCCGGACGCTTCACGGGACGACAGAGACTCTGGTCCTTGTTGGCGAACTTTGCTTCTGGAGGTCGCCTAACCCGACCGTATTCCGTTTTGCCAAGACAGACAACCGAAGGGGAGATAGCAGATGACACGTTACGGTGTAGTGGTCCTCGCAATCGTCATCATGGCCGCAGCGGCAGTCCTCCTCGCTGGGGCTTGTGGGATGCAGCCCGGCGGGACGCCGCAGGTCGGAAAGATGCAGCGCGAGTCCAAATCGGTCGATCCTGAGAACGCCCAGTCCGCCCGCGCTCAGCTCAAGATGGGTGCTGGAGAGTTGAAACTCACCGGTGGCGCAGACCAGCTGATGGAGGGAGATTTCTCCTACAACGTCTCCGACTGGAAGCCCAAAGTGAGCTATGACGTAAGCGGCGGCACGGGCGAGCTCATGGTGAAGCAGGGGAGCGCCGGGGGCGCCGACCTCAGTGGTGACGCACGTAACGAATGGGACATCAGCCTGAACGACGAGCTCCCTACCGATCTCGTCGTGCAGATGGGCGCAGGAGAGAGTGATCTGGATCTGGACAGCCTCACTCTGACGGGGCTTGATCTTCAGATGGGTGCGGGCAAGACCACGGTGGATCTCACGGGTGACTACACCAGCGACTTCGACGCGAGCATAGAGGGCGGGGTCGGACAGGCAACGATACTGCTGCCCAGCGAGGTCGGGGTCAGGGCGAAAGCCGAAGGCGGCATCGGCGCGATCAATGCCAAGGGGCTTAAGAGGGTGGACAACGCGTACGTCAACGACGCCTACGGCGAAGCGGATACCAACCTCAGCTTAGACGTCAAGGGCGGCGTCGGGCAGATCAACCTGGAGGTCGTCTAAAGACTTCTTCGGCCTTTCCACCAAACCGCGTAGAAGGTCGACACAACCTGCCTTACGTCATCGACACGTCCGCCCATCAGGATCTTCGTGGTCATTCTTGTCTGGGCAACCACAATAGGGACTCTCATTAGCGCTGTCTCTGCCGTCGGAGAAGAGATCGGCTGGCGCGGATACATGCCTTGCCTGTGCGCCGAAGACGCTGCCGGTTCTGCGTTGGCAAGCGTAACAATGGCAGACGGAGACACCAATCGGCTCTTCGAGGACCTCCGCCCGGAGCTGGCCACAACTGCAAGATGCAAGGCGAAATGTCATAGGTCTCCTATGTGATGAACTGCGGCGCCTGGGTGCCAATCATACCGCCCGATGTGCTACGACGTCCCACGAAAGGGTTCGTGCCGACTGCTGTCCCCAGGCGCTCCTTTCATAGATCGTACCGTCAAATCGAGATCGCAGGTTCGAATCCGGCACGCCAATGTTATGTCCTTCGCCAGCCGCTGTGATCCTTGGCGGAGCTTTCAAGAGGAACGCTCTGCGTTGTTGCCGAAGGTCCTTTTGCGGCCGCCGGGCCACCAGTTCCAGTCGCCCAGGACGCGCATGGTGGCGGGAACAAGCAGGACGCGGATGATCGTCGCGTCCACGAAAACGGCCACGGCGAGACCCAGGCCAACCGCTTTGGTAATGATCACGCTGCTAAAAGCGAACGCGCCGGTTACGATGACAATGATGGCGGCCGCCGACGTAATGATACCGGCGGTAGACGCCAGCCCCTTGGCGACGCTGGCGGTGTTGGAGTCGCCGTTCTCGTAGGCCTCCCTGATGCGGGAGAGCAAAAAGACCTCGTAGTCCATCGAGACCCCGAAGATCGTACAGAAGATCAGGATCGGGAGGGTGGCGTCCACGAAGCCCAGCGGCGCAAAGTTCAACACCTCCGAGAGGTTGCCATCCTGGAACACGAAGACCAGCGCGCCGAAGCTCGCAGTGAGGCTCAGGATGTTCACCACAACCGCCTTCAACGGGATAAAGACGGAGCGGAAGGTGTAGAGCAGTACCAGGTAGGTTACCCCAAGAACGAACGCCGCCGCGTAGGGCGCCTTGCTGTAGACGCTGGAGATGAAGTCCTTCTGTCCGGCAGAGAGGCCGCCGACGAAAAACCTCACGCCCTCCGGTGGCTCGATCGAGCGCACGTCGCCAACGGTCTCGCGGGCGGCCCCGACGTAGGGGCTGGCCTCTGTGACGCTCCGTAGCAGTGTGTAATATCCGGCCACGAGTTCGTCTTTTGCGTCCTGGAGCTCCTCGGACTGGCGGGCTTCGGGTAGTTTCAGGTAATTGGCGACGCCTTCGGCAGTGATCTCTCCGTCGGCGGAGATGCCTTCTGGTAGGTTCGGAACCTGCTCATCTACCTGCTGTTGAAGTTCCGACTCTACCTCGGACCGTATCTGTTCTCTGGCTCCGGACTCCTCCAGACGACTCCTGACCTCCGACTCTACCCGGGACCGGATCTCCCCTTCGGCCCCCGGCGGCAAGGTTCCCTGTTCGTCCACCAGCTGTGAGGTCTGCTCCTCCACCCCTTGTTGGACCTGCTCCTGCACGAGCTGGTTGTACCGCTCTTCTACCAGAGCTTCTGTTCTTCCTCGCGCTTCGGCCTCTGCCTCTTTGCGGGCTTCGGCCACACTTGCCGCGTACTCGCGGGCGGCGGTCTCACCGATGGTGTAGATGCTCTCGACACTCTGTACGCCATCCGTTTCTCGTATACTGTCGCCGAGCCGTTTGATGTCTTCCATGCCCTCGGCGCTGAGCGGACCCTCCGGCACGCTGGCGACGATCTGCATCGGCGAGAGGCTGGCGTAGTCGAAGTCCTGCTTGAGGATGTCGTCCCCCGCGCGGGATTCGTACTCGTCGGGTAGGACGCTCGCCTCGGGGATGCCGATCTTCATGTGGGTTACGGGGTAGAGTAAGGCGGAGAGTACGGCTCCCACGATCAGGATAACGAGCACCGGATGCCGCATAACTGCCTCTGCGCTCCTGCCCCAGAAACCGGCCCCCACCGGACCCCGGTTCCTGCGCACCGCGAGCGCGTTCACCTTGTGTCCGAGGACGCCCAGGACCGCCGGCAGCAGCGTCAACGCTGCGCAGACCGAGACGAACACCACGACGACGCCGGCGACCCCTATAGAGCGGATGAACATAAACGGGAAAAAGAGCAATCCCGAGAGCCCGATCAAGACCGCCAGCCCCGAGAAGAAGATGGATCTTCCCGCCGTCGCTACCGTTCTGGAGACCGCCTCTGCAATCGGGTAGTTCTCCAGCTCTTCCCGGAAGCGGCTCACGGCCAGGAGCGCGTAGTCGATACCGAGCCCGAGCCCGAGCATGGTGGCGATGCTCAGCACGTAGACCGACATGTCGTAGACACCGGCCAAAAAGTAGAGCGCCGCCAGGGCCGCAAGGACGCTAACGCCCCCGATCAGGACCGGGATCCCGGCCGCCACCAGCGTCCCGAAGGCGATCACCAGGATAACCAGCGCCAGCGGGAACGCGTACTTCTCGGCCCGCCGGATATCTTCGGCGCTGGCGTTCGTTATGTCCAGGTAGACTGCGGAAGGTCCCGTTACGTAGGTCGTCAGTTCGTCGGAGCGTACCTTCCGGCGCACCTCGTCCACCAGGCTCTGCGTTTCGGCCACGGAGACGTCGAACCCGACCAGGGCGTAAGTCTTGCTGCCGTCCTCTGAAAGGAAACTCTCATCCTTGGTATCAGCGTAGGTGGTTACGGAGCGAATATCCTCCATGTTGCGGAGCGGTTCGAGCGCCTCATCTTCGGCCCTCCGGTATTCCTCGCCCTTTGCGGAGAGATTATCGCCCTCGAAGACTATAACGAGGGTCGCCCGAGGGAGACCGAACTCCTCGACCATGAGGTCTTTGGCCAGCTCTGAATCCCTACCCGAACCCTCGAATCCCCCACCCTTTAGCTGGCCGCCGAGCTTCGGCGCGAAAAGTGTCGCCGTCACCAACACCACGGCCCAGAACGATAGGATCGGCCATCGGTAACGATAGGCAAGCGGACCCAAGCGCGCGAACAGGTTCAATGGAGCCTATCTCTGGCGCAAGTTCTAGTGGCTACCATTTGGGCTGGTAAGCTCGAATCTCTCGATGTATGCGGCGAATCGCTTCGATATAGTATCTCTTGTCTGTCCGAAGTTCTCCGGAGCATACAGATGTGCCCCGTGCTTGCCTCTTGGGTTCTGCTGCAAGTAGCAGTTCAGGCGCTCCGCGAACTCCTCCGACCAGGCAAGTCCGTAGTGGTCGTAGATGTCTCTGACGGTGCCGATGGGATCGACGACGAGCTGATCGTAGTACACGTCGAACAGGGAGCCGGGGTGGGCGTCTCGGGCCTCCAGGTTGCGCGCTATCTGATGTTCGTGGAAGCTTAGAATCGCCTCGGTCATCCTGCGCACGTCGAGGCGCTCGGTCGTCCTGCTGTGTAGCGAAAAGAAGAGGCTGGCCAGGCTTGCAGAAGTCTCCACCGGGTTGCGGTGGGTCTGGATCAGGAGTGAACCGGGGATCGTCTGTAACAGGGTTTCGACGGCGCCAGTGTGGGTGGAAGACTTGAGCACCAGGCGTCGCGTCGGATCCGCCGCCTGTAGCACCTGGAGGAGTAGACGGTATTCGTAGTAGGCCTGCAGACGGTCCTGGCTCATGTACCAATCCAGGTACCCGTAAACCGGCGCGAGCGCCCAGAAGAGGGGGCTGAGGAAGGTGCTTGCTAGCAGCCAGATGCACTCTTCTGGGGTGTCTACCCGGGTGTAGTGTTTGCTGTCGAGGTCGGGCGTCAACTTTTGAAGCCTACGCAGCTTCTTCTGAAAGATCTGGCGGCGACGATCTGACTTTCCGTTAGAGCCAGGACTAGGAAGGGGCCGCGCCAGTTCCCACCAGGGCACGGCCCGGTGTGCGGGATCCATCGCCAACAGCCGGTGCAGGAAAGTCGTTCCCGAACGGGGTAGGCCAAGTACGATAATCGGGGATTTCAGCGGCCTCTGGAAGATCTCGGGGGTTCGTTTGCAGGCTTCGGTCAGAAGTAGCCGATTGATAAGGCTGCCAACGATAGTCTCCCGGAAAGTCAGCTGACCGGAGAGATGCAGCGCGGCATCGTTCTCTACGGACTCGAGCAACCTCAATAAGCCCTCTCGATGATAGTCATCTCCGAATTCGGTCAGGCCGGTCGCCTTCACCGCCGCCTGAACCAATGCCTCCTCGTCTAACGCGGCGACAGGCAGGCGGGCAGCCCCAAGATTCTTACCTACCGTATTCAGAATGCGAAGCCGCAATGGTAAAGACGGCCGCGGCTCTACCATCAAACTACTCCCTTCTATTCTCGGCAGGAATTATAAGCTAGTTGTCAAAACCAGGCTCGGCCGTAGCCGCGAACACAGAAGGACCTTGTTTGATAGACGATTCCTACGTCCACTCGCACGGGGCGTACATTGCGACGCCGTTCGAGACCAACAAATCGTACGCGCTGCCGCGCAGGATGCCCCACGCGACCGAGCGTGAATCGATGGACCGAAAGCCCAGACGGTCCTAATTGGATACTGGTAACCTACCGCTATAGCGGTCTGGTTTGTTCGCTCCTTCCGGGGGAAGCGCCTTAAGTTTTCGATGCGATGGCTGGCCTGTTCTTCGGCATCGACCTTCGGCCACGCTTCTCGTCCCCGTAGAGAAAGCGCCCCATACTCCCCAGAAGACGACCAGTAGCGCCGCATATGGTATCCAGCTTCGTGAAGTCATTTCATTCTCCTTCGTTTAGGTGCTTGACTCTTGCCTTGTGGCTTCTAGTCGGTTGAGCGCCTCGGAGTCCAACGGTTCGCCGGCGAGCCTGGCCGCGTAGATCGCCGCCCCGATAACTGGCGAATACAGGGGCTTCCTCAACTCGTACCCGTCATGAAGATCCTCGAGGGCCGCTCCGAAGCCGTCGACGATGGACCGTACGCTGAATACACCTCCGGAGTAGGATACCGGAACCTTCTCATCCGGGCCGAAATCCAAAATACGTCTTGTGGTATCGACGAGTCTTGCGAGTTCGTCTGCCGCCTCGGATAGGATCTGCGCTGCGCATTCGTCCCCGGTCTCCGCCGCATCGGCGACGATCCGGCTGAGGGTCGCTATATCGCTCCGCCTACCCTGCCAACGGTTGAGGACGACATCTACCACATCCAGGTCAGCAGCCAGTTCCAGGTGAGTGCGCAAGGCTTCGTGAAGGGGCCCGACCGGCAAGCGTCCGTCGCTCATGCGCGTAAACGCGTTCAGCCCCTTGATGGAGATCCAGTACGCAGAGCCCTCGTCGCCGAATAGGTCACCCCAACCCCCGACCCGCGTGCCCCGCCCAAGCCTCTCACCGTAGGTAATGGACCCGGTCCCGCTCACGACGTTTATGCCGTCGACACCACCCAGCGAACCCGCCCACCCGCAGACCGTGTCGTTGTCGCAGGCATAGCGGCCGTGACCGAGGATCTCTCCCGGCATCGCATCGAGAGTGGGTACGTCGCCGCTCACCTCACCGTAGGTCGGAAGACCGAAGAACGCGTAGCGGATGTCCGCCGGCACAACCGAAGCCTGTGCGCATACTTCTTCGATCCCTTCCTTCAATACCCGGCCAACGAGCTCTATGCCTTCTTTGAAGTAGTAGCAGGACGGGGCTTGCGTCTGCGCCGCGACGTGCCCGCCTTCATCCGCGAGACAAAGAGCGGTCTTCGTGCCTCCACCATCGACGCCGAGATACATTATCGACCCTTCTCCGGTAGAGGATGGATGGAGACGCCTTGTACCACGCGATTCACTTCCTGGTTGGGGAACGGATTGTCCGGTGTGTAGCCGAGCGCGAGCGAGAAGCAGAGGCCGAGGAGCTGGGCAACCACGACGAACGGCAGCGCGAGAGCCGCATCCTCCACTCCCTCCAGACCCTCCAGAAGCCAAGAGCCTGGATCGTCTACTCCCGCATCCGTCGCGGCGACAGCGATGACGCTCTCGGGACGCATCGAACGTTTCAGTTCGGCGAGGAGGTCCAGGTCGTACTTGCGCGTGTACGGATCCCCCGAGATGTAGAAGACGGCCAGCGTCCCATCATCTAGGATGGACTTGGGTCCGTGCCTGAAACCCAATGGAGACTCGAAGTACGTCACGATCTCGCCCGCGGTCAACTCCAGGAGTTTGAGAGAAGATTCGTGGGCGAGTCCCTTGAGAGGACCACTGCCGAGGTAGACGACCCGCTCGTAACCCGAGGAGGCCAACCGTCGGATGTCCTCCTGGCGGGCGGCCAGTAGCCGTTCTGCGGCCGCCGCAAGACGCCCGACCAGTCTGTCAGGGTCGGCTACGGCACCCAAGACCAGCCAGGCCGCAAGCGTCATCGACGTGAAGCTCGACGTCATGGCGAAACCCTGGTCGTTCGTGGCCTCCGGCATCAGAAGGACGAACGAGTCGGGCGCACTCGCGTGCTTCTCATAGAGTCGACCGCTCCTGTCGCAGGTCAGCACCAGATGGTGGCACTCCGAGAGAATACGGTCGGCGAACTCGGTCGCCGCCACGCTCTCCGGGCTGTTGCCCGAGCGCGCGAAGGAGACCAACAGGGTCGGCCTGTCATCGGCAAAACACTCTTCCGGGTTGGAGACGATATCCGTCGTCGCGATGGCATCCACGCGACGCCCTGTTCGTCGAGAGAGCGCGGGGGCCAGGATCTCCCCGGCAAAGGCCGATGTGCCGGCCCCCGTCAAGACGACCCCTAGATCTGACCTTGCCAGCAGCGGTCGAAGAAACGCATCGATGTCGTCCCGACGCGACGCCAACAGATGATTCGCCTCGCGCCACACGGCGGGTTGCTGGGTGATCTCACGTGCCGTTGCCTCCCCGCCCTGCCTGGCGCTTTGATCAGCAAGGAGCTCCAGATCTCCGCTCATATCTAAGCCTCCTCTCGCTTCGGATTACAGGCGACGGCGTAGTCTTCGAGCGTGTCGCGAATGCGGTCGAAGACGAGAGTCTCGGGGACGCTCTTCAGCCCACCGTGACGCACCCGTTCGTACTGCTGCGGCAGGTACTGGCTTAGCAGGGGCTGTGGAATCTCGCGGGCAGCCAGGTTGGAAAACAAGCGCCTCTGTGCATCCTCGATGTCGGGATAGGACCAGTAGTAGCGGATCCTGTCGCTAAAGCTGTACCGGCGGAGGAGGCGCTTGGCCGCCGGTCCGCCCGGGTAGTAGCCTTCCCAGTATTTCGGCTCCTCTCGCATCCGGTGCTCGACGACGGAGAGCAACTCCGACCGCTCTCCTTCCGCCACCAGTTCATCCTCGATCGCGGCGAGGGCGAACAGGGCCTCCCGCATCGCGAAGGTGAGCGCAGGGCCAACCTTGAGTACGGCCCAGTGATCCTCCACGAGCGCCTTCAGGTTCGCCCGCGTCTGGTAGTCCGTGGAGTGGGCCTCGAAGACCAGCCGCCCACGATCGTCGAGCACCCGTCGGAGCTCTCCGGTCGCGGATCTGTCGTAGTCGATCACCCGCTCGAGGTCGAACTCCACACCAGGCTGCACGACCAGGGCTATAGTCCGATCCCACGCCCCTTCCAGACCCTCTGTCGTGAATGCGTCCTCATGGGCCGCCAGGGTGGCACGCGCCGCATCGGCGGAGGTCGGAGTGAGCTTCCCGAGGGCTTCCTGGGCTCCGCCAGGCTCGGGCACCTCCGTCCCCACGACGTAGACAAGGTCGTCGGCGGACGCCCGAGAGCCGGCTGACGCTTCCCGCTCGGCTCGGCCTGCGAGTATCGCGGCCCGTCTGGCAACTACGCTGTCGTCCAGCGGACTCGCGTCGTCCGCGCAGGCCATGCTGCAGTCGAGATGTATTTTGGTGAATCCCGCGGCGACGTAGGACGCAACAAGATCGCCTGCGTAAGACAACGCTTCCTCGGCCGGAAGTGTTTGCCAGCGGTTGGGACCGAGGTGGTCGCCACCCAGGACGACGCGGTCTTCAGGCAATCCATGTCGTCTCGCCAGATCCAAAACGAGCCTCCGAAAATCCTGAGGCTTCATCCCTGTGTAACCGCCGAACTGGTCCACCTGGTTCGACGTAGCCTCTACCAGGAGGTAGCCATCGTCGTCGAGCGCCTGCAGAACCGAGGCCTCTATAACCAACGGATGCGCCGAGCAAACAGAGTAGATGCCCACGGCCTCGCCGGACTTGTGCCTCTCCACGGTGTTCAGCAATAGACTGCTTACGATGTTAGTCATCCCTTGATTCCCGTGGACGCTACGCCTTCGACAAACTGCCGCTGCAGTACCACGAATACGGCGATCACAGGCAGAGTCGAGAGCATCGCCCCGGCCATCAGAAGGGGGAAGTCGGTGAGATACTGGCCCTGGAGAAACGCCAGCCCGGCGCCAAGCGGCATCCTCTCCGGCGAGTTGATAACCACCAGCGGCCAGAGGAAGTCGTTCCAGGACCACAGGAAAGTGAAGATCGCCAGGGCGATCAGACCTGGCTTCGCCAGGGGCAACATGATGCGCCGGTAGATCTGGAAATGATTACAGCCGTCTATCTTGGCGGCGTCCTCCAGCTCGCGTGGCAGCCCCATGAAGAACTGTCTCAGCAGGAAAGTCCCGAAGGCGTCGAAGAGGCCAGGTACTATCAGGGCGAGCAGGGTGTTGACCCAGCCGAGCTTCGCCATGATCAGGAACTGTGGCAGCAGGAATATCTGGTAAGGCACCATCAGCACTGCTAGGTAGAGCGCAAACAGAACCTTTCGGCCCGGAAAGTCTATCCTCGCGAAGGCGTAGCCGGCCAGCGAGGAGGTGATGAGGACGCCTACAACCTTGACCGCCGTGACGATGATCGTGTTCTCGTAGAAGGCCAGGAAGGGCAACTGCGTGAACACCTGCGCGTAGTCCACTTTCTTTTATCTGGTCAGTGATCGGGTGCAGTATTTCGTTGGAGGCGAACAACTCGAACCAGATGGGCTCCATCCAGAATACATCAGGTAGCGTCCCGCCCTGGGCAGCGTTCTGCAACTTGGAAAGGTACTCGTCATAGGGGGTAAGCTCGATCTCCACAGATATGTCCGGGTTCGCCTTGGAGAACTCCTCGACTATATCCTCCATCGCCGGCATCTGCGTCTGATCCCAGATTCCGTAACGTAAGGTGACCTCGCCCGACGAGTTGCCTCCACAGCCCGTAACCCCGAACAACCCCGTCCCCGCAGCCAAGCCGGCTCCGCCAAGCTTCAGAAACTCCTTCCGGCTCAATCCCCGTCCCAACGAGTCCCACCCGCTCCCGTCTGTCATTCGCTCCTCCTTCCCAGATTAGGGAGGATACGTCCATACACGTCGCCCACCCGTTATTTCCATACCCCTGGTGTTGATTGTTTCTGCAAAATCCTTGCTCGTATCTTAGTTATTATGATCATTTACGTCAAGAGTTACTTACTGATCTATGAGGCGGTGGTGGACTCAATAGTGCCAAGCTCATCAAAATAGCTGCATAGTCTGGAAATATAGCCTATGTTCATTGTTGATCGATGTAGTTTGCGTGTATGATTGTTGGTGACAACAAGATTGGTGGCAAAGCGTCTCGGCACGAAGTTGGTGTGGGGAGTCGTCTGGTGCAGAAGCTACAAGAGCAGGAGGCGGTGAAATGCTGGACGTTGAGAGACGGCAGAAAATGGTGGCACTTGTCGAGCAGCATGATGGGGCGACGGTTCGCGAGTTGAGTAAGACGTTCGCCGTCAGCGAGGCGACGGTGAGGCGAGATCTCATCCTGTTAAGCAAGGAAGGGCTCCTGGAGCGGGGTCATGGGGGGGCGGCGCCGCGGCACCCGAGGAGATCGCAGGGGTTACCGGAGCTTCCGTTGTTGGAACGCGCTGGATTGCAGATCTCAGAGAAACAGTTAATCGGGCGGGCGGCGGCCCGACACGTCGAAGACGGGGACGTAATCCTGATAAACGGCGGCACCACGACTGCGGAGATGATCCGTCATCTGGACCACATTCGAGACCTTACGGTGATCACCAACGCCCTCAACATAGTGTCGCTTCTGGCCCCCTACCAGCACATCAAGACGGTCATCACCGGCGGCGTCCTGAGAAACTCGGAACTCTCCATGCTTGGCGTCCTTACGGAAGACGCCCTGCACAACCTGCGCGCCGACAAGCTCTTCATGAGCTCTCCGGCCATCCACGTGGACTACGGCTTCTCCGCCGACGACATGACCGAGGTCGAGAGCGACCGCAACATGATGTCCTCGGCGCAGGAGATCACCGTGCTCGCCGACCACACCAAGTTCGGGAAGATAGCCATGATGCGCGTCGCCCCGATAGAGCGTGCGCGACGCATAATCACCAGCTCGAGTACCTCTAGAGCGATGGTGGCCGCCTTGCGAGAACAGGATATCGAAGTAGAAGTGGTACCTGAGCAAGATGCCGGCAGCGATTCATCAGCCACTGATGATCCTGCGGTTTCGAGGAGGTAATGGCGTGACAAAGGTGACCATAATCGGTGCCGGCAGTGCGGTCTTTGCGCGGCAGATCATCACCGACGTACTCGCCATAGAGGGTCTCGGAGGTGGTACCTTCGCGCTCGTGGACATCGACGCAGAACGCCTCGAGTTGGCGCACGGGATAGCCGAGAAGCTGATCGAGACCACCGGCAAGGACTGGAGCGTCGAAAGCTCGACGGAACGCAAGGACGTGCTGGCGGGGACGGATTTCCTGGTCAACTCCATAGAGGTTGCTGGGCTAGAGAACGTGCGCCACGATTACGACATACCGTTGAAGTACGGCGTTGACCAATGCATCGGGGACACCATCGGTCCCGGCGGCATCTTCAAGGCGCTCCGCACCGGGCCAGCCTGGCTGGACATCATCGGCGACGTGGAGCTGGAGTGTCCTGGGGCTCTGGTCATAAACTACACGAACCCTATGTCGCTACTTACCCTTGCTGCGATGAAGAGTACGGGCATGGACGTGGTCGGGCTGTGCCACAGCATTCAGGGCACCTCGGAGCAGCTCGCGGGCTATCTCGAGGTACCATTAGATGAGTTGCGCTGGAGGGCGGCTGGCATCAACCACAACTCGTGGTTCGTCGATCTCGAAAAGGACGGGAAAGACCTGTATCCCGAGTTGCACGAGCGTGCTCGCACGGCCGAGATCTACGAGCAGGACCCGGTCCGTTTCGAGACCATGCTTCATTTTCCTGCACGCGCGCCGTGTCCTTGAGGCCCCGCAGAAAACGAGTAGCTCCCCAGGCGGGGTCGTCGAGTACCTCGTGAGAAGAGTGTCCATCGTGGCGCACCCCGGCGCCGAAGAAAGTCTCATCTTCGAGGGCGCGCTTGAATTCGTTCTTCTTCTGGCCGAGTACGTGGGAGGAGAGCTCGAAGACGCTCAGACGAAGTCTGCACGCGATATCCAGGCCAACGGCCCAGGGGATCACCGCCTCTCGCACGGCGAGCACACCGCCAATGGGCAGCCCGTAGCCAACGTGGGCGTCGGCCATCAATGCCCCACCGGCCGCGACCGGTAGCCTGAGAGCCGTCTCCATCTGGAGCCTCGCGGCATCGTCGACGCCTGCCTCGCCCCACGCGTGGTAGGGGAGGGGCTCGGCGCGCAACTCCTCCTCCGAGGCGCTGGCCTCGGCCGCCCCGATGCGCGCCCACTCGCGGGCGAGCTCGGCCGCGGCACCGTCGGACTCGCGCTCCAGCGCGGCGCCGGGGTCCTGCCTGACGTCCTCCAACTCTGCCAATACTTCCTCCCTGGAGGGGCCGCGGGATTCCAGGGCGCTGGCGGTCTCCAGTCCGAGCCCGATCACCTTCCCTGCAGGCCACTCGAGCGCCAGTATATCCTTGCCGTCGATCATGCCGTCTCCATCTTACGATAGTGGTGAAGAAAACCCTATGGCTCTGCAACCAACCTCACTGTTGCCTTCTGCTCGTCGAACACAGTGAAGCATCCTAGAGGGCCTCCCGAGAGATCGGGGCTTTGATTCTTAGAGCTGACGCAAACCGAATGGTCCCAGAGAACACTGCGCCAATACGGTACGCAAAGATATCGACTCACTGCGAATGGCACAACCAGCGAGGAAATCTCCTTTTAGCAACAAGAAGCTGACAAGCCGAAATGCTGAAAAGCGAAGGCCGTAAGGCCTGAGCGTGCTGAATTGCGCGATATGCGAAAGTCGAACTTTCGCATATCGCACTAATCGAGGTGTACGATGGTATTCCCGCCCTTGGCCCTGTAGAGCGCTACGTCCGCCCTCGAGACCAGACCACGGGCGTCGTCGTCTGGTCTCCACCGGCAAGTCCCTGCGCTGAAGGTGAGGTGCGTCTCTTCGTCGTTGGGCAGCACTACGGGGTTCTCGCGCAGGTCTTCGGCGATGCGCTCCAGTACCCGCTTCGTCGGCTGCCCTACTTGCGTATTCCACATGCCGACCACGAACTCATCGCCTCCCCACCGTGCGATCCAGTCCCCCGCGCGCAAGTTGCGGTTCAAGACTTCGGCGAAGTGGACGACGCAAGCGTCCCCTGCTACGGTACAGCCTGAGTTGTTCATCGCCCACATAGTCTGCTTAAGCCAGTCTCGCCGGAGAGTCGTTGCGGCATTCCGGGCAGCCCGGCGGCGAGTGTGCCGCATCACATCAGTGAAGTAAAGTAGGCGATCTTCACCCGCTCGAGACTTTATCTGCCGCTCCGAGCATTTCGAGGCCGGGCAAGGATGGCGATGGCGATCTCGTCGACAGGATAGACTCGCGGTCTACCTCGCCACGCGGACCTACCTGTCGAAGCGCTCTGTACGCTCGTTCGGATCCGTGTTTGAGCCTGTGTCGCGACCAGTCTGGTCGTCTATCACGACCTCTTCCCTGCGGACGTCTTCCTCTACGACCTCGACTTCCTCGACGACTCGTTTGCGGATGCGGATCTCCTCCTTTACCACAGGCCGTTTTTCGACCACGATCTCTTCCTCGACCACAGGAACCACGATCTCCTCTTCCCCGATCTGCGGCGCGCTGGCGGCTTCGTCCGCTTCTGGCTCGGCTCCTTCGACGGGTACACGCTCCACGCTTACCTCGACACGCTTTTTCGGCACGGTGAGGCGCTCCCTCTCGGTAAGCACCCGTTTGCGTACCCGCATCTCACCGGCCTCGCGCTCCCGCGTCTCGACCCTGATCTCCTCCTCCGAGCGCCTTATCCTCACGTCGTCTTCTTCATGGCCGATCGTATCTGGCGCCGGGTCAGCACTCCTTGCTTCCGTCGGCTCGGATGCGCCGGTGTAGGGTGCACCGGAGGAACCAGCCCTCTCCTTAGCGCCCAGCCCGTAGTGAACGCGCACCCGTCGCTCGAACTCGGGCGTGACTTCGGCTTCGTGGCCCAGGCTCGGCGCCGTCTCCACCAGGTTCCGGGGGTGTGAGACCACCATGCGCCGCAGCCGGTGGTCGACAGTGATGACCTCTGCAGGGATGAGTACCGACCGGTTTCCGGGCAAACCCGTCTCGACCCCCACATACTCAGGCTCGTCGTTCTCATCGACGAACAGATCGCTCACCGGGCCGATCCTCTCTCCGTACTGGTCGTAGATCCCGTACTGGGCATACCGTTCTTCCGGCGTCACTAACGACTCAGCGCGCCCGGCCCCGGTCAAGTTCGCGCACCTCCTCTCGAACGGAACTCTCGCCGCCCGAAGCGGCGTCAGCGACACTATCGTTCTGATCTTCCTCCCGGCTCTCGCCGCCAGCGGCCCGCGGCGCGGCACCTGTCGTCCCGCCGACCACGTCGGTCAGTGTTCCTACTGTCTCCGACACCGTGTCCACGATCCCCTCTTCGTCAGAGGATTGCCCTTCCCTGTAATCGCGGTGCTCCCTGATCTGTCCGTCCTGAGCGTGAAGGAAGAACTCGCTCTTGTCGCGACGGGCGAGGTCCCTTCCAATCTCGGCAGCCTCCGCCTGGGTAGGATGGGTTGACGTCGCCTGCTTGTTACCTTCGCGCACCACAGCCCACCCCTCCCCTCGAAACTCGATGTGCACGGCAGGTCTCTGCATCATATCGTCTACTCCCTTTCGGTCGATTTTCGCTAGGCCGCAACGTCGACATGTGGCTTGCACGGCTTTACATCCGTTAGATGAACAAGTAGAGCAAAGGGTTACGCCAGACCCCACGCCGATGCTCTTCCAAAATCACCTTCCAGATCGGTCGGCCCACCAAATAGATACACACCCACACCAATTCTGAAACCTGTAACCTGATACCTGAAACCTGATGAAGTGTTTCCCGGGGCGTAGATTGAGGCATACTCTCTTGCGTTACCTTTACAGGAGGTTCAAATGCCGCAAGACAGGATAGAGCCCGAGACTTACTCCATAGACGATGTCATACGTGTCCCCATCGTGCTTCACGACGAAGACGGCGTGGCCCATGTCAGGGCCGTCTTCCGTCGCCTCCGATACGCCGGGGAGCTTGGTCCGAGGGGCCTCGACCCGAACGAGACCGTCGAGTTGCGTGGCAACGGCAATGGCCAGCAGCAAGCCACCGTGGAGGTTACACGCAAAGTGGCCGACGAGCACGAACCAGGAGACTACCTCTGTGTCTCCATCCAGGTCTACGACGTACACGGAAACGTGGTGATCATCAAGACCCCCAGCCCTTCCAGGCTCTTCCGCATAGTCGACGAAGGAAAGCGCAACGACAAGAAGACCGAGTTCCTCGGCTGGGGAGACTGAACACGCCTACACGCCCCTCGCATTACATTTGCTACGCGCCCTTTCGCTGGTAGAATCCTCCCTGCGCGTGGTGGCCGTAGCTCAGTTGGCAGAGCATCGGATTGTGGCTCCGAAGGTCGCGGGTTCGAGTCCCGTCGGTCACCCTCTCATTTGCAGGTAAAACGCGGCCCTCGGTCTCTATGCCGAGGGCCGTTACTACTGACTCTTACCCGCTACCCGAAGGCCTCCTCAAGCCCTCCCACGGCATCGCTGCCTATGCCTTCTAGGAGGTGCGAGTAGGTATCCATAGTCTGCACTATGCTCGCGTGGCCGAGGAGAGACTGCACCACCTTTGGGTGCTCGCCGCCCTTGATCAGGGCCGTGCCGAAGGTGTGGCGCAGGCTGTGGAAGGTGAACCCCTGGTCGTGGAGTCTGGCTTTCTTCAGAAGCGCTTTGTATTCCCGGTGGTAGAGGTTGTTGTGGTCCATGGGGTTACCGACGCGGTTGGGGAACACGAGATCGTGGTCGTGCCACACGGGGGCGCGGAGTCTCTCCTCGTTTTGGCGCCTGCGGTGTTCCTCCAGCGCGGTTACGGCCATCTTGTTGAGGGGTACGGATCTTCGGCTGGCCTTGTTCTTGGGCGGCCCGAGCGCGAGCCCGTCAGCGGTCACCTTGAGGGAGCGCGCAACGGAGAGTCTGTTTGCCCAGAGATCCACATCCGACCACCTGAGACCTAGAAGCTCGCCCTGCCGGAGCCCCGTGTGGACCGCCACTACGTATAGGGCCTCGTTTCGTTCGCCTTTGGAGGCTCGTAGCAGTGTCTTAACCTGATCTTGAGAGAGGGCTTTGCTCTCCTCCTTGTCCCGGCTACTTTGTGTCCTCTCTCCATACGCTACGTTGCGTGGCACCAAGTCGTCCCGGACAGCCTGGTTTAGGGCCTTCTGCAATGTCACGTGGACGTAATCCACGGACCGAGGCGAAAGCTCCTTCGCCTTCTGGCTGTAAAGCCTACGCACCTCTGTGCGGCTCAACTCCTTAAGCTTCCTGTACCCTAACACCGGTTTGAGGTGGTTGCGGACGATCCCCGCGTAGCGGTTGTAGGTGCTGTGCTCCAACTTGCCCTGGCCCACCAGCGGCCGGACACAATCTGCCAGCCAGCAGTCGAGGTATTCTCCGACCGTAATCTTGCCGGAGTCGAATAACATGCCGCCGTCGAGATCTGACATCGCCCTGCGCAACTTCGTGGCCACCTCAGCCCGCGTCTTGCCGTAGACGGCCTTCTGTTGCCGGCCCTCGGGCGTGTGCACGTAGTAGCGACCCCACCACCGGCCGTCTTTGCGCTTGGTTATCGATCCCTCCCCGTTGCCCCGCTTCTTACTCAATCTTCTGTGCCTTCTTTGTCGGTCCGTGCGCTAACTATGCTACAACTATCAATCAATACTATATCATTATAACACATTAAGGCAGTTATTTCACTATTATCCGGCACAATTCGTTGGACGAGGTAACTGAAAGCCCCGGCGCGGCTGCGACCGCCCAGGGCACGGCCAATAAGGAGTGATGCTTATGGACGATTCTAGTGTAACCCGCGAGGCACACCACGCCGCCCCCCGCTGCCTCATCTCCCTCCACGAGAAGGCCAACGGCACAACGACCCTCAACGGGGAGGGCGTACAGGCGTGGCTGGAGTGGGAGTGGGAGGCTATGAGGTGGCGCGTGCCTGTTGAGATCTCCAGGGATGATCTGGAGGCGCTGGTGGACCCGTAGCACCGTCGTGCTGGAGCGGGAGAAGCACCGCCTGATCCACGAGGGAGACTGGCGCAGGTGGGGAGCCAGGGGAGGCAGGGAGACCTTGAGGCGCTACGGCCCGCGGTGGTTCTCGCTGCTCGCCCGTAGGAGGTGGGGACGGATTAGCCCAGAGGATCTCGAGGCAGCGAGGGTGATCCAGTGAAGTTTGTCTCGCGGGGAGGCCTTGAGGTTACCGACCCGAACATCGATCCAAAGGCTCCTAGGATCGTCTTCAAGGCGAGGAGGGGGCTGTGACGGCGCCGCTCCCACTCGGGAAGGTAGTAGCCACTCCTGGGGCCTTGAAACTCCTCTCGGAGATGGGGAAGGACCCGTTCGGCTACATCACCCGCCATGCCGCAGGAGACTGGGGAGACCTCTGCGCCTTCGATCTCCGCCAGAATGAGATCGCGCTGCGTGAAGGTTTGAGGGTCCTCATACAGTTCCGCTTTGTTGATGGCATAATGGGAGCATGGCAAAGATACTTTACCCACAGGTGATCACAGAAGACCTCGACGACCTCAAGGAACTGGAGAAGTACCATCGCTATTCTCACCTCTTCCAGCGCGTAAGGATGCTCGGGCTCCTGAAGAGCGAGGAGTGTTCCAATCTGGCAGAAGCCGCCCGGGCTTTGGGTTACTCCTGGCGTCAGTGCCAGAGGTGGTTCGCCTCCTATCAGGAAGGGCGCCATAGAGGAGCTTCTGAAGAGCAGAGTACATGAGCGTGGTCGCCAGCAGTTGGCGACACCCGAGGCTATGGAGGACCTCAAGCAGACCATGAAGCTGGGTAAGATCGCCACCATAGGGCAGGCCGATGAGTTCCTTAGAGAGCGTCACGGCATCGAGTACGCCCACCCCGATGGCGTCGGTCAACTCCTAAGACGACACAAGATCAAGCTAAAGACCGGTCGCCCCCGCTACGAGGAAGCGGACCCGAAGAGCAGGAGGCTTTCAAAAAACTTCGCTGGCGAGATCCGGAAGGTAAAAGAGCGCCACTGCCAAGAGGGCAAGCCGTTAAAGGTCCTGGCTTTCGACGAGGCGCGCTTCGAACTCAAAAACTGGCATAGGAGGCGCTACTGCCCGATGGGGTTCCGTCCGCCGTGGATCGTGAAACGCTCCTAGGAGTGGACCTACCTCTACGCGGCTCTCGAACCCACGAGCGGGGAGAGTTTGTGCATGTAGCTGCCCGGCATGGACGACGGATGCCTCAAGGTGTTCTTGGAGGAGCTCTCAAACAGAAACCCCGATCATCACCTTCTCGTCGTCCTCGACGGCGCACCGAGCCATCGCTCCGAGCGCATAGCGCATCCGGAGAACATCAGCTTCCTCAGGCTCCCTGCCTACTCCCCAGAACTCGACCCGGCGGAGAGGTGGTTTCAGGAGTTCAGGCGCAGTTTGTCGAACAAGGCGTTTGAGAGCGTGGCCCTGATACAAGAGGCGCTGACCAAGACGCTGCACCCCTACTGGGAGAGTGCTTGCCTCCTCAAGCGGCTGACCGGCTACTCCTGGTGGGTGAAGGCGGTGGAGGAGAGCTCTATGACATCAATACACCGGAACGGTATTCGAGGTATTGGAGCATCTTCCATGACTTCGTCAGGGCTGTGTTTCGTTGCCTCGAGGCCCCGCAATGGGCTCGCGTCTCTATCGGAACCTACGGTGACGTGCTTCATCCGGCGCCCGAAGAGTGGTGAGCTGCTCCGCAATTAACGCGTGTTTACGCGTGGCGTTAAGGCTTGAGTCGTCCTTGCGGTACACCTGTCGGCTGGCTCCGGCAGGTACTCTAGGGACTTCTAGACGATCTGGTTACCTTTCTTGAGGTTATGGCGGGCGCACATCAGTTGCACGTTATCCTCGGTGATTGAGGTGCCTCCCTTCGAGTAGGGCAAGTCGTGATCGAAGTGCAACTCGTCTGTAGCATCGCAGACAACGCACTTCCCGCCGTCTCGCTGCCACACCGCCAGCTTCACGGACGTCGGGATGATCCTTCTCCGTCCAGGATGGAGAGCGGGAGAATGACTCAGGTCCTCCTCTCCTTTGACCGCGACCAGCTTAAACTTGAACACCTTCCTGCCGCCGTCGTCCTCTTGCCATGAGGCCACGAGGTGGAAGACGCCGTTGTAGGACCATATGCCTTTGCGCAGCTTCTCGTACACGCGCACCCGCTCGGGCGGTCGCCGCCCGTCCTGGTGGTCTTGAGCCGCCTGGAAGAACCTACCGTTCTGGGTAAGGGTGCCGTAAGCGGTTCGGTAGGGCTGATCGACGGCTTTGGGCTGAGGAACCGCATCGCTCCGTGACTCGTCGTGGCCCTCGTATATGAGGGTGGTTCCATCATCCTTGAGTTGGTCCTGGTACGGTGCGCTGGGCCTTACGGACATGAGTAGCACGGAGCGATCGTCTCTCAGCCCGAAGTTCATCCCGCGTTGGAGGCTTGTGCCCTCCCGCCTGCACATTTCCAGGTATGAGATGATCTCGTTAGCCATGACGTACCGAGTAGTGTAACCGCGGGGCGTTGGCGCGTTGGTGTCGAGGCGAGGGCTCCTTGAGGTAAGGGCGGTAAGAGCGTAGCTCACCGGAGCGTCTCCACACTCCGATGAGGGTTGACGTATAAGGGTACGCGTTAACACGTGTTAATTCGAGGTCCTTGGGGAGTTAACCGATCTCGGGTGCGCTGCTGACGAACAGCGCACTCGCCAGGGGAGCACCGAGCGAGTGGGTAGCGCCGTCCACGTCTACGACGGTGATCACGCCGTCCACGCTGCGCACCTCTTCTACGGTGAGCAGCCGTCCGGGGACGAGCCCGCGCTCTCCCAGGTAGGTCAGAAGTGGGGCGTTCTCTTGGCCTACCCGAGCTATGAGGACCCGCTGGCCGACTGCCGTTGCTGTGAGAGGGAACGACCCGTCCGCCTCTAAGGTGCCGTCGGCCGCCGGGATGGGGTCGCCGTGGGGGTCGTAGTCGGGGTGTCCGAGCAGCTCTGCGAGGCGTTCCGTGAACCTGTCCGAGACGGCGTGCTCCAGCTGCTCGGCCTCCTCGTGCACCTCCTCCCACGAATAGCCCAGCTGATCCAACAGAAACGTCTCGATCATGCGGTGGCGACGCACCAGCCTCAGTGCCTCGGAGAGTCCTTCTTCGGTGAGCGAGGCGCCATGGTAGCGCTCGTACTCGACTAGCCCCATGTCCCGCAGGCGCGCGAACATGTTGGTCACCGAAGCATAAGAGAACGAGAGCCTCTCGGCGACGTCCTTCGTTGAGGCCGCCCCCTCATCGGCACACTCCCATATGGCCTTCAGGTAGTCGCCCACCGAGGACGAGGGAGAACGGGGTATCGTGGCGCCATCCATCTTGCCGCCAATATTAGCTGACAAAAACTCCAAAATCAAGGACGATAGGGCTTGACTATTGGGGGGGACACGTTTTACAGTTAGCCTTAGCTAAATTTTGACATCGGAGAGACCTGCCATGAGCGAACAAAGCACCAAGACCGCCGGCAACGGCAACGGAATAGTCGAGGCCGTCCTGCCGGGGGAGACCGTCACGGCGGAGCCACGCACGCGTCTCTCAAAGGCCATCGCAAGGGTCTGGCGCGGCTGTGGCCATTCCTGGGGCCTGCCTTCATCGCGGCGGTGGCCTACGTTGACCCAGGCAACTTCGCCACCAATATCGCAGGAGGGGCCGCTACGGGTACATGCTCCTGTGGGTGATCCTGACGGCGAACCTCATGGCGATGCTCATCCAGTCTATGTCGGCCAAGCTTGGGATCGCCACGGGCAAGAACCTCCCCGAGGTGTGCCGCGAGCGCTTCCCTAAAGCTGTGACGCTCGGGCTGTGGGTGCAGGCGGAGGTGATCGCCATGGCCACCGACCTGGCGGAGTTCATAGGTGCCGCGCTGGCCCTCAACCTCCTTTTCGGCATCCCCTGTTCCCGGCAGGGCTCATGACCGCCGTCGGAGCCTTCGGCATCCTGGAGTTGCAGCGGCGGGGCTTCCGTCCCCTGGAAGCGGTGATCGCCGCCCTGGTCGGGGTTATAGTGGTGGCCTTCGCCTTCCAGATGTTCTACGCCCAGCCCGAGGCCGACCGCATTCTCGCCGGGCTCTTCACGCCGGGGTTCGCGGGCACCGACAGCGTGCTGCTGGCGGCGGGCATCCTGGGCGCTACGGTCATGCCGCACGTCATCTATTTACACTCCGCGCTGACGCAGCGCAGGGTGGTGGGCGGGACGGAGGAGGAGACGGGGAAAGATCTTCCGCTTCGAGCTGGTGGACGTGGTGATCGCCATGGCCATCGCCGGGGCGATCAACGCAAGCATGCTCATCATGGCCGCCGCGCTCTTCAACGCTGAGGGCCTCACGGGGGTGGGCGGCGTCGACCTCGCCTTCAAGGCTTTGGGCGAGCAGGTCGGCAGCACCTCGGCCATCCTCTTCGGCGTGGCCCTCCTCGCAAGCGGCTTCTCAAGCTCCTCGGTGGGTACGCTGAGCGGCCAGGTGGTGATCCAGGGTTTTATTAACCGGCGCATCCCACTGTGGCTCAGACGCCTCATCACGATGCTCCCGGCCCTCGTCGTG
>CAWEQZ010000052.1:0-49855 GCA_963811295.1 uncultured Rubrobacteraceae bacterium
GCCTGAAGGCCGGGTGAGGCACTCCCCGCTTAAGGTATCGTCCAGGGAACCCTCCCGGTCCGCTCCTCAAGCTCCACAGCGAGCTGCTTTCTCACCCAGGCCCTTGCCTTCGAGATTCACGACCACCGCCTGGTCGTCCCAGATCCAGGGGTCGGGTTCCCAACCGCCGTTCCGTAACGGGCGTAGTTCCAGCGGGAAGCCTTTTCGAAGTCGGTAACGCGCTCGACCTGGCCGGTCACCAGCACCTTGCCGTCGATCAAGAGGCTCGGCTGGCGCTCCTCGGTGACCTCGACCCCCTCCCGGTCGAGGTCCTGGCGGTCGGTGGTGGCAGGTGCAATTCGCTGCCGGTCGGGAAGACGACCTTACGGTCTCGCCATGCCTCGGGGTGGACAATGAGCGGCATCCCCCGGGCTCCGACGCGCCGGATCATGCCCTCTAACCCGCCGTGGTGGTCGCTGTGCCCGTGGGACATCACGATCGCCCCAGATCGGGGAGCCGAACCTCGAGCACGTCCATGTTGTGGACCAGTGGCGCGGCTCAGCCCCGCGTCGTAGATGAGCGAGGCGCTGTGGCCGCTTTGCTCGATGGTCAGCACCAGCGAGAGGCCATGCTCAGCGATCAGCTGCGTTCTCGCTCCCACATGTCGTATGCCACCTGCGGTCGTTGCGCCACCTCTCCGCTGGGCAGGAGGGCATCGATGAAGTTATCCACCAGGACGGTTACGTTGGCAGCGTCGACTGGCTCTAGTGAAACCCGCTCATTCATAATTCACGCTCGTTTCCTACCCTGTCATTACCATCTTGTACCATCAAAATATACGCTCGAGTCCGCTCGATTCGACTTCAAACCCATTCTCAGCCCTCTGGACATGTGCCCTCAAGAGACATTCCGAGAGCCCCTGCTTTGGGCTATAGTGTACTTGTAAATAGAAGAACAAGGGTCTTACCGAAGAATGTCCTCACGGAGGAGGTTATCAGGCCCATGGAGACGGACCGTCCTTCCCAGTCGCAATCCGCTGCAACCATCGAGGCCGGCCTGGAAGCTCTGGCTCGAGGGGCTTGGGCGGATGCCCGTGCCTGTTTCGAAGCGAACCTGGAACGTGAGGAGACGCCAGAGGCTCTGGAGGGACTGGGCATGGCAGCGTGGTGGCTTGAAGATGTCCGGGCCACAATCAATGCTTGCAGGCTTGCCTACCATTTGTACAGCAATGCGGGTGACCGGCGGAGGGCGGCACGGGTCGCTGTCGGGCTCTCGGCGGATCACTTCTTCGAAGGTGAGGGGGCTGTAGCCCGCGGGTGGATCCAGCGGGCCCACCGCCTGTTGGAAGGTCTCGATCCCGGCCCAGAGCGCGGCTGGCTTGCGGTCTGGGAGGCGCACATGGCGCTGGACATCGACCACGACTCCGCCACCGCGTACAGGCTTGCCGACGAGGTGGTCGCGCTGGGGAAGTCACTTGGTGATTTCGATCTCGAGATGCTGGGACTCGCTTATCTGGGCTTCGCGCTGGTGAGCCGGGGAATGATCGACGAGGGCATGCGCTGCCTCGATGAAGCCACGACGGCGGCGATGGCCGGCGAGATAGGCGACATCGACGCGACCGCCACGGTGTGCTGCTGTCTCCTCTACGCGTGTGAGCGCGTGCGCGACTACGCGCGCGCCGCAGAGTGGTGCGTGCGGCTGAAAGAGTTCTGTGAGCACTTCTCGTATGAGTGGATGTTGTCCTTTTGCCGCGTCCACTATGCCGGTACGCTAATGTGGCGCGGTGCCTGGGCAGAGGCAGAGGTGGAGTTGGAGGCCTCCACCGGTGCCCTCGAACGGATTCGTCCCGCCCAGGCCGCTGAAGGACTCGTGCATCTCGCGGAGCTCCGCTGCCGGCAAGGGCGCTTCGAGGAAGCGGAAGTATTGCTGCTTCAAGCCGAGTCAGACCCCTTCAGGATAATGGGGAGCATCCCCGCATGTCTAGTCCGCGGCCGAATGGCGCTCGACCTCGACGATCCGGAGAACGCCCTCGATTTGACTGAGCGCTTCCTCAGGGCCATCGCGGATGAGGACCGGATGGAGCGCGTGGCCGGACTGGAGCTGCTCGTGCCCGCCCGGCTCGCGACTAATCGGCACGCTCGGGCGGAGGAGGCAATGGAGGAGCTTCGCACGATGGCAACTGAGATTGACACCGATCCGATGCGCGGCGCAGCCCGCTTCGCGGAGGGTTTGATCTCGGCGTCAAAAGCGGACTACGAGAGGGCGAAACAGTGCCTGGAGGATGCCATTAGCCTGTTCGAGCGCAGCGGCGCGCCGTTCGAGACGGCCCGCGCGCGCCTCGAACTCGCTCGAAGCTTGTTGGCACTGGATCGACCGGACGCCGCCGAGCTGCAGGCTCGTAACGCCTCGGAATCATTTCGGGGATTGGGAGCAGTCCCAGAAGCCAACCGCGCAACAGCTCTATTGAGAGAGATCACAACCCGCGGGAGAACCGGCGAGGCGCCCGGACTGTCGAAGCGGGAAGTGGAAATGTTGCGCCTGGTGGCGCAGGGCTTGAGCAACGCAGAGATCGCCGCCCGCCTCTTTCTAAGCGAACATACCGTTCACCGCCACGTCAACAGCATCCTGCGCAAGCTGGACCTTCCATCCCGCACGAGCGCGGCGGCTCACGCTTTCCGCCACGGCATTCTCTAGTCTCTGGAAAGATCCATAGCCAGAAATGGCTATGCCGCAACCTTTCGAAAATAGCCATATCCGGCGAAGTAGCCAGCGCGACAGCTCCGTATCCTCGAAGCAATCTGTATGAACGACCACGAGTTGTGGGAAAGGAGCGAAAACGGCATGTCGGACACCAAGATCACGCCCCCGAGAGAATCGGATTTCGGGGATTTGAGAGCCAGCCTGCGCGGCGAACTCATCCAGCCAGGTGACGAAGACTACGACGACGCACGCCGCGTCTGGAACGCCATGATCGACCGACGACCGGCGCTTATCGTCCGCTGCGGGGGCCCGGCGGACGTGATCTCCGCCGTGAACTTCGCCCGCGAGCGTGGGCTGCTCGTCTCGATCCGCGGTGGCGGTCACAATGTCGCGGGCAACGCGGTCTGCGACGCCGGCCTGGTGATCGACCTCTCGCTGATGAAGGGCATCCGGGTGGATCCCTCCACTATGACGGCGCGTGCCGAGCCTGGCGTCATCTGGTCCGAGTTCGACCGCGAGACCCAGGCGTTCGGCCTAGCGACAACCGGCGGCCTCGTGGGCAGCACCGGCATCGCTGGCTACACTCTGGGCGGCGGCTACGGATGGCTACAGAGCAAGCACGGCCTCGCCTGCGACAATCTGCTCTCGGCTGATGTCGTAACCGCTGATGGCCGTCTGTTGCGGGCCAGCGCTGATGAGCACGAAGACCTCTTCTGGGCGCTGCGCGGCGGCGGGGGCAACTTCGGCGTCGTTACCTCCTATAAATACCGGCTTCACCCGCTCGGAGAGGTGCTCGCGGGAGTGGTAGTTCATCCGGTGGATCGCGCTCCCGAGGTGCTGCGCTTCTACCGGAATTTCACCGCCGACGCGCCCGACGAATTGACGATGGAGACCGGCTTCTTCACCAAAGACGGGAACCGGCTGATCTGCATAGTCCTCTGCTACTTTGGAGACCTCGCCGAGGGCGAGCGCGTCATCGACCCTATCAGGAAGTTCGGACCACCGATAGCCGACATGATCTACCCGATGCCCTACACGGCGTTCCAATCGACGTTCGACGAGGCGCTCCCGCCCGGCCGCCACAACTACTGGAAGTCGTGCTGGCTCCGCGAGCCGAGCGACGATGTCCTCGACACCATCGTGAAGCATACCTCTGCGATGGCCTCGCCGTTCTCGCTAGCCTTCCTCCAGCACTTCCACGGAGCCTATAGCCGGGTCGGTGTCCACGAGACCGCCTACCCTCACCGGGACCCTTCCTACAACCTCCTCATCTTCGCGAGCTGGACCGACCCGGCGGAATCGGATGTGCACGTCAGGTGGGCGCGGGACTTCTTCCAGGCTGTGCAACCGCACACCGCAGGCAAGGCCTTCCCGAACTTCCTGGGCCAGGATGAGGACGCCAGGCGGGTCCGGGATGTCTACGGCGAGAACTTCGATCGGCTGGTCAAGCTGAAGAGCAAGTACGACCCGGACAACTTCTTCCGCATGAACCAGAACATCAAACCCTGACGACGGGACAGGAGGAGCGAACAGCTCCTATCCAGTATTCGTAACAAAAGACATAAGAAAGGTTTATCTGGGGGATACGCAGAGCTCGGTGGCGTGGCACCCTGTCTACGATGGCAAGCTCCAACCTGATGGGGGTGAGGATGATGCGGGAGAACTTGACGCATCATGTAGTCTAGGCGGGTATATCCTTGCTCGGAGCATCACCGCAGAGGCGCCAGCCCGACAAGCTCGATGATGGCCTGCTCCGGGTCAACGTCACCCGGCTCGAAATACGGGGCAAGAACCCCTTCTTCGAGCAGATGCTGCGGGAGGACCTCGATGCCATGCGGATCGACGCCGCCACAACGTTGCTCGACATAGGCTGTGCCACCGGGGTTGCGGCATGAGTGATCGCTCGTCGGCAGGAGGTCACCGGCGTCGATCTCAGCCCTTACCTGGTAGAGATGGCGACGCGTCTCGCCGGGGAGGAAGGCCTCGCCGAGCGCATCGAGTCCCTGGCGGGCTATACGCGAGGTCTCGATCTACCGGACGGGACACTTGATGCCGTCGTTGCCACACCCTGCTGAGCCACCAGCGATCGAGTCGCAGACCCATCGTCGCCAGACGGTGGCGCACTTCGACGATGGTAAAGTGAGGGTTAGATATTGGGGATCGCCGGTGACATAGCGCTCATCCTGGTGGCCGCCCTCCTGGGGGGCGTCCTGGCCCGATGGCTGGGGCTGCCCTTGATCCTCGGCTACATCGCAGCCGGCGTCCTCGTTGGTCCGAACACCTTTGGCCCATCGGTCGGGGATGTGCACGAGATAGAGCTGTTGGCCGAGATCGGGGTGGCGCTCCTCCTGTTCACAATCGGCCTGCACTTTACCCTGGGAGAGCTCGCGCCCGTGCGACGCATCGCCTTGCTCGGTACCCCGGTCCAGATGGCGCTCACCATCGCCTTCGGCTACGGGGTCGGCCGCCTGCTGTTGGATCTGGGATGGGTCGAGTCGGTGTGGCTGGGGGCTCTGTTCTCGCTATCGAGCACCGCTGTAGTCCTCAAGACCCTGGGCGAGCAGGGGGTTCTCGGCACCCTCTCGGCGAGGGTGATGATCGGGATGCTCATCGTCCAGGATTTGGCCATCGTAGTGCTCCTGACCGTGCTGCCGGTACTGGAGAACGTAAGGGAGGGCCTTCCCGAACTCAGCCTGGCGGTCCTCAAAGCGGCGGCGTTCATCGCAGCCATGCTCCTGTTGGGCTCGCGAATACTACCTATGCTCCTAGCGCGCCTCGCGGCCTGGGGCTCGCGCGAGCTCTTCCTCGTCTCCGTGGTCGCCATAGGCGTCGGCGTCGGGTACGCGACCTACCTCGTAGGACTCTCTTTCGCCTTCGGGGCATTCGTAGCGGGGTTGGTCCTCTCCCAATCGGACTACAGCCATCAGGCCCTGGCCGAGGTCGAGCCCTTGCGCGACGTGTTTGCCATGATCTTCTTCGTCTCCGTGGGACTCCTGATCGACCCCTCCTATCTGTGGGCGAACCTAGGGACCATCGTGCTCGTCGTGGTGCTGATCCTCCTCGTGAAGGGCTTGATCTTCGGCGGTTTGGCCAGGGTCTTCGGCTACGGCAATATAGTACCGTTCGCGGTGGGATTGGGGCTCTTTCAGGTCGGGGAGTTCTCGTTCTTGCTCGCCAGGGAGGGGGTCAGTACGGACGCCATTTCCCAGGAGACCTACTCGCTCGTTCTGGCCACCGCGGCCGTTACGATGGCCCTCACCCCTCTGGTTGCACGGCTCGCGCCGGTCCTCTACGGTAGGTACCGGCGCAGGTTTCCCAGAGAGCCCCTGCAGACCTTCAACCTGCCAGCAGGAGGGCTTCGGGACCACGCCGTCGTCGCCGGGTACGGTCGGGTTGGATCCTTCGTCGCCAGGCTACTAGACAGGCTAGGGAAGCCATTCGTCATCGTGGAGGCCAATCCGACCCGCGCCGACCAGGCGAAGGCCGCGGGCTTCCCCACCGTGTACGGAGACGCCGTAGCCATACCCGTTCTGGAGGCCGCCGGGATCAGCAGTGCGCGCCTCGTCGTGCTGACCATCCCCGACGCCCTTGCGGCAAGACTGGCCGTAGAACGGCTGCGGGGCCTGGCCCCCGAAGCCGATCTCCTGGTACGGGCCGAGAGCGCCGGGCAACTCGAAGACCTCGGCCGCCTGGGCGTCTACGAGGCGGTGCAGCCGGAGTTGGAGGCCGGCCTGGAGCTGGCGCGCCAGGCCCTCGCCCGCTTCGGGGTCGCAGCGGAAGAAGCCCAGACCTTCGCCGACGGCGTAAGGCGCGAACTCTACGCCCCCATCTCCGGGGAGGAGGCCGCCAGGGAGGGCGGGGACACACTCTTCGCGAGGCTGCGGCAGGCCTCACAGGCCATCGAAGTAGAATGGATACGACTGTCCGAGGGACAAGTCCCCGAGAAAGACGAGAAAGTGGGGCCAACCGGGCGTGGCCTCCTCGGACACACCATAGGGGACCTCGGCGTGAGGAGCGAGACCGGGGCGTCCATCCTTGCCGTCGTGAGAGGGGACGAGGTGATCCCAAACCCAGGGGCCGACCTGGTGCTCCAGGCCGGCGATGCAGTGGGCGTCCTGGGCACCCCACAGCAGCGGGCAGCCTTCCGCACCATCGCCGGGGCCAACGCCGACGACAGCCCCGAAATCGCCCGGAAAACGACCGACCGCTGATCACCGGCCCAACCCTCCCCACACCCCGAAACGACCCCTGACCAGTGGCGGATACCCGTGGAGTTTTTACACATAATACAACCAAACGGCACGAGGCTCTGTGCAAGTTGCTCTGTACAGCACAAGAAAGGATAAACTTGTAGAATGTCCAGTATCGTGGGTATAGGGATTGTGCACGGGACCTGAAAGGGGAGGGACATGGGGATAATGCGAACGAAATCCGTAGAGCAATCCATCAGGGACACCGAGGATCCGGAGTTCCAGCTACGCAAGGCCTTGGGACCCCTGGACCTGACGCTGTTTGGCATCGGGGTGATCATCGGTACTGGGCTCTTCGTCCTCACTGGAGAGGCGGCCGCCGGCTACGCCGGACCTGCGGTGGCGCTCTCCTACGTCGTCGGCGGCATAGTGTGCGCCCTGGCTGCGCTCTGCTATGCGGAGTTCGCCTCCACCGTACCTGTGGCCGGCAGTGCCTACACCTTCTCCTACGCGACTCTCGGAGAGTTTGTCGCCTGGCTGATCGGATGGGACCTCATCCTGGAGTTTACTCTCGGCGCTGCCACTGTGGCTAAGGGATGGTCGGGGTACCTGGTGAGCGTCTTGGAGATAGTTGGTATAACGGTGCCGGCGAGCCTCTACGCCTCCCCCGAGTCAAATATCTCCCACGACTGGCTAGCGCTTATCGTGGTGGCGCTCGTAACCACTATCCTGGTCATAGGGATAAGATTGAGCTCGCAGTTCAACGCGGTGATCACAACGATCAAGATCCTCGTTACGCTGTTCATCATAGGCTACGGGATATTCTTCATATCAGCGGCTAACCTTACGCCCTTCATCCCGCCGCCGAAGCCGGGGGGGAGGAGCTCCAGGTGTACCTCCTGCCGAGCCTTTTGGGGATAGATACCATATACGGCGTGACGGGGATCTTCACGGCCGCGGCGCTGGTCTTCTTCGCCTACATAGGTTTCGATATCGTGGCCACGACCTCCGAGGAGGCGCGCAACCCCCAGAGAGACCTTCCCATCGGCATCCTGGCTTCCCTGGGGATCTCCACGGTTCTCTACATCCTGGCCTCCATCGTCTTTACGGGGCTCGTGCCATACGACACGCTGGCCACCGCGGCCCCGGCGGCCACGGCGCTGGAGGCGACACCCTTCCCGGCGGCGCAGCTCATCGTCTCCCTGGCGATCCTGATAGGGCTCACGGTGGTGGTCATGATCCTGGTGCTCGGCCAGAGCCGGGTGGCCTTCGCGATGAGCAGGGACCATCTGCTGCCGCCCTGGTTCTCGCAGGTCCATCGAACCTTCCGCACGCCGCACAGGATCACGATCATAACCGGCGTCGCCGCGGCGATCCTCGCGTTCTTCCTCCCGCTGGTAACGCTCGGGGCGCTGGTTAATATCGGGACACTCGCCGCCTTCGTGCTGGTCTCTATCGGGGTCATAGTTCTCCGGCGGACGCGGCCGGATCTCCCGCGGGCGTTCAAGGTACCCGGCTACCCCGTGGTGCCTGTCCTCGCCGCCCTCTCATGCCTCTTCCTCATGGGTTTTCTGACCCTCGGCACCTGGGTGAGGTTCCTGGTCTGGATGGCGTTGGGGCTCGTGATCTACTTCGGATACAGCAGGAGCCACAGCCGGCTGGCTAACGAAGACTCCTCTGCAGGGACGAGCCAGGAGACCTGAACGCAGCCGGAGCGGGGCGCCGAGCCCCGCTCCGTCGTCTCGAACGGCGGCGAGTCCCCCTTCGATACGTCACCGGAGCCGACGACATCATGAGTCCTGCCCGGCCCCACGCTGTTGGTTTCCGACGTCCTTCAGGCGACGCACGGCCTCCATCCCATTCAGGCACGCGCGACCGTTGCCTGAGCCGTGGCGGTAGTGCGTTCCCACTACCAATCTCACTTCATTCCGTGTTTGCCCTCGACGATGATGCGCTCATCAATCGACCCGGTCCTCCTCGACTGGCTTGACGTGCCTCCCCTCTGGCGGTTCTTCCGGCACGGGCTGGACGCTAACGAGCACTAGTCCCAGGGCGTTAATGCGGTCGAGGATCCCGTGCAGGTGGGACTGGTCGATAACTTCACCCGTAATGATCGTCCGTCCTTCCGCGACCTTCACCTCCATACCTTCGAAGGCTGCGGCGAATCGCTCGCCGAGCTCAGCGCGCACCACGATTCGGTAGGCCTTGTTTCTGCGCGTCCGCTGTCTGCCGTGGACCTCCATGCGATGCTTCCAGATAATAGGTTCTGCGATCAGGTACGGGCATCACCCGTTTACGTGTCTCACCCGGGTGATTTCCGGAAGGTGCGCCTGAAGGCGCTAGATCAGAGCCCGCTCGCGGGCTCGTTCGAGCGCTTCATCGCGCGAGGATACCCCGAGCTTGCGGAAGATAGATCTGACGTGAGTCTTGACGGTGTTCACGGAGACGTAGAGGGACTGGCCTATCTGCCGGTAAGAGTCGTCGCCGTCAAATAGACGCAGCACGGCGAGCTCTCGCTCGGTAAGCACCTCGGTGAGCGCCGACTCTGTTCGCCTTCTCTTGCTCAGCTCGTGTTCCTGGCGCTCGAGCAGATCCGGGAACATGCCGGCGTCGGGGCAAGCCTCCACAACGTCCCGCGCCTCGTCGAGAAGCGCCCGAGCCCCGCTCCGATCACCGCGCGCTGCCCTGACCCGCGCGAGCGCCAGCAGCCCGAGGAGCGTGGGCCACGGGTTCACGTCCTGCGACCGGCGCGCCGAAAGGCCGCTTTCCAGCTCGCTCTGGGCCTCGTCGAGTTCCCCGAGTTCGGCGAACACCCGGCCGAGCGCTATGTTCACCGCGCTGGTCTCACGGCTCCCGTGGGGAATGAATCTCTCCACCAGCGAGCGAGCTTCGCGCGCGAGCGACTCGGCCTCATCCAGGCTTCCCTCGTCCGTGGCGACCACCGAAAGCAAGTACAACGCACCGATCCGCCACAGGGGTTGATCGGCTGTAATCATCGCAATGGCTTCATCCAGCGACTTCCTTGCCGTCGAGAGGTCTCCCGACAAGTACGAACCTTGCCCCAGGGCCATCTGTACCAGGGCGCGCCTCCACGGGGTGTCTTGTCCGGATTCCAGCTCCGCCGAGCGGGCAGCGGCCGCGACCATGCTCTTGACGCCACCATATCCAAAGAGGGCCCTGATGATTGTCGTCTCGGACTCGACTGCGGCACTACCGTCGGGAAGCCGACCCTCGTGGGGTATGCTCTCGGCCAGCCGCAGAAGATGCTTGCTCTCCTCTCGCCGGCCGTAGATGGCGCACATCCACGCCTTCACGAGAACCAGCGGTGCCTCACGGCCCCTCAGCTGCTCGGGTAGCGCCTCCAGCCAGCGTTCCAGGCTCGCAAGTTGCCCGGTGACGGCGTATTGAAACCAGTGTTGCGCGATCAGCATACCGGCCCTCTCGTAATCCGAAGCCGCCATAGCATGGCGTATGGCGTGCTCGTAAATACCCTTCACTTCGAACCACGCGCTGGCCCGTGCGTGCAACACCGGCAGGAGGTCCGGACGGCTACTCTTCAGCTCGTAGAGCAGCAGGTCGGAGAACAGGTGATGGTAACGATACCACCCACCATTCTCGTCGAGGGCAACGACGAACAGGTTGGAGCGGGCCAGCTCGTGCAGAAGCGCTCCGGAACCCTCCCTGCCGACCACCTCATCACAAAGTGGGCCCGCCATCTCGGCCAGCACCGAGGTCTTGAGCATGAATTCCCGCTCCGCCACCGGGAGGCCGGCCAGAACCTCTTCTCCCAGGAGATCGAGGATGTAACGGTTGCTGCCCCCGAACGATCGGATGAAGTCGTGCACGTCCTCTTTGCCCTCCATGGAGAGCGCGGCCAGGTAGATCCCTGCGGGCCACCCCTCTGTGCGATCGAGCAGCACACGGAGGTCCTCAGCGCCGATCTCGAGATGTAGCCTGTCGTTCAGCACAAAAGCAGCCTCTTCCTCAGTGAAGGCGAGTTCTTCAGTGCGGATCTCGGCCAATTCTCCCCTGGCCCTCAGCCGTCCCAGATGCAGAGGCGGGTCGGAGCGGGTTGCGAGAACAAGGTGGATATTCTCAGGGAGGTGCTCCACAAAGAACTCCATCGACTCGCGGCACCTATCGTCGGTCGCGAACTGGTAGTCGTCGAGCACCAAGGCTACCTTCTGCGGCACCTCGCCAAGCTCGTTCACGAGCTTGGGAACTACGGTGTCGACGACCCTCGGGCCGGCGACGTTCAAAGCCGCAAGGGCGCCGCCAAACCCTTCCCCCGGCACACCATGGCCCAACGCTTCGACGATATGCCTCCACAGCCGGATCGGATCGTTGTCCTGCTCGTCCAGGGAGACCCAGGCGAAAGCGCCGTTAGTCTCTTCCGAACTCAGCCATTGGGACAGGAGGATCGTCTTGCCGTAGCCGGCCGGAGCGCTGACGAGGTTAACCTTGCAGTCGAGCCCCGCCTCGAGCATCCCCAATAGCCTGTGGCGGAGCACTTGTTCGGAGCGCGGCGAAGGCACGCGCAGCTTGGTTCCGACGACCGTTAGGGCAGAGGAGTCAGGCGACACGGAATCGCTCATCTCGGACATAATGTTACAATCCATTCTACGCTTTTTCTACCCCATGATCGATCCGCAGCTTCGCCAGGCGCCGGGCTGATTAGCAGAGACGAGGCGTGCTTCTTTCAGCGCGGTCGGAACGGGCGTAGTTCGTCCTCACCCTCTCGTACCACGCCGTAGCTAGATTCGGGAGCCTCGTTCCACACCCCAGGGAGGTCACCGAGCGGTTCGGAGACTATGACCCGAGACTCGTCCGAGATATCCCGTAGCCGCGTGCGGTCCGGGTACAGTTCCCGTAGAGCTCTCACGTCGCTGGAGTAGTAGAGCGTGCGGGAGTCACCCTCGCTGGAGTATCTGAACGCCCAGACGTTGTTACCGTCGGTCGTCCCTATGGTCATCTGGATCGGGTGTTCGGTTCCATGACGATGCCCTACCTCCTCCACATATCCGACCATCCTCTCGACGGCGGTAGGAGGGTCTTCTTCGAGGCCGAACGTGAGCGCCAGATAGAACAGCAACTCGGAATCTGTCGATCCCTCGATGGAGGCGAACAGCGACTCGTCTACGGCCAGCGCCAGGTCGCGTTTGAGGCTGTGGAAGTCGCGCACCAGGCCGTTGTGGACCCAGATCCACTTCCCGTACCGAAACGGGTGGCAGTTGGTCTGCTGGACCGCCGTGCCCGTCGAGGCCCGGATGTGGGCGAGGAAGAGTGGTGACTCGACGTGGCCAGCGACCTCGCGCAGGTTGCGGTCGTTCCAGGCCGGTTCGATGGAGTGGAAGACGGCAGGGTTCTCCGAGTGGGCGCCGTACCAGCCGAAGCCGTCGCCGTTGGTGGTCTCCACGCCGAGGCGGGCGTGGAGGCTCTGGTCGATGAGGGAGTGGTCTGGTTTGTAGAGCAACTCCTCCAGGAGGATCGGGGAGCCTGAGTAGGCGAGCCAACGGCACACTGAGTTCTCCTTTCGTCGCACGGGCTGCCATTACATCATGATGCTTAGCTACACCAGGTGCAATCCGGATTAGAAGATCACCCGGGTGAACCTGGCGCCGGGTGATGCGAGTACGCTCCACCCGGGCGTACGATGCTTGTGTAGCACGAGACGTCTCGGAAGAAAGGAAGTAGATCATGGCTGATGTCGCCCAACCGCAACCGATGCTGTCCGCTGTAGCCGGCCGCGTCTGGTGGACGCTGGTCTTGAGGGGCGTGGTCGCCGTCCTCTTCGGGCTGGCGGCGCTCTTCTGGCCGGGCAAGACTCTATTCGTGCTGATTCTCTTCTTCGGGGCATACACCCTGGTCGATGGCATCTTCGCGATCGTCGGCGGGATAATGGACTCGTCCCGCAGATGGTTGCTGCTCATCGAGGGGGTCCTCGGCGTGGTGGCGGGTCTGATCCTGCTCGCCTGGCCCGGCCTCGGCGCGCTGGTGTTGCTCTACGTGATCGCGTTGTGGGCCATCGTTACCGGGGTGATGGAGATTCTGGCGGCCATCTCGCTCAGGCGGGAGATCGATAACGAGTGGTTGATGATAATCGGTGGCGCTCTCTCGGTTCTCTTCGGGCTCATCCTGGCCTTCTTGCCTGGGGCAGGACTCCTCTCCCTTACCTGGCTGATCGGCGCCTTCGCGATCGTTTTCGGGATCGCGTTCATCGTTCTCGGCTTCAGGGTCAGGGGGCTCGGCGCAAGCAGCAGGGTCCGCTAGGGTAAAACAGTTCGAATACCACGGACGGAGGGTACGGCGAAGCTTCGCCGTGCCCTTTGCCCGCATCTCGGCTCCTGCGGAACCCCCAGGCAGCTAGCAAAATCCGCCCTGGCGTAGAATTCCGGGCAGAGGGCACCCGGCGCAGATTGGGCGGCATGACCGTGAACGAGGCATCACCGGGATAATGGCTACTGTGTTGGGCCGGCGTACCTTCTTGCGGGTGATGCCCGTAGGAATGCGCCCGGCCGCGCCGGTCCTGAACAGTGTCCTCTTCGCTGTGGTCTCGAGCGTCCTGGTCATCCCGCTCTACTTCTGGCTGATCCGGAGGCGCTTATGGGAGAATGCAACGACGTGAGGCACGTGGCGATAGCGTGCCAGGGCGGCGGCAGCCACACGGCTTTTACGGCCGGGGTGCTAGGGAGACTTCTGCGCGCGGAGGACCTGGCAGGGTACGAGGTGGTCGGCCTGAGCGGCACCTCGGGCGGGGCGGTGTGCGCCCTACTGGCCTGGCACAACCTTTTGAGGGCCGACGCCGCCCGCGCGGTGGAGGATCTCGATGCATTCTGGCGCGACAACTCCGCTACAGCACCCCTGGAGCAGATCCTCAACTACTGGACCGTCTGGGCGGGCAACCTGCAGAACTTCGTCGGGATACCGGCCATCAGTCCCTACGACAACTATTTCTCCGTCCTGGGGCTCGAGGAGTTCAGGAGGCTGCTGGAGCGGAGGGTCGACTTCCGAAACGTAAGCGCGCAGCCGGCAGGATCGTATCCCGTGCTCCTGGTTGGGGCCGTGGACGTGCTCACCGGCGAGTTTCGGACCTTCAACAGCAGACGAGACAAAATCTCCGCCGAGACCATCCTCGCTTCGGCCGCAATCCCTACACTCTTCCGCTCCGTGCGCCTCGAGGACGGGGGGACCTATTGGGACGGGCTCTTCTCGCAGAACCCCCCGGTAAGGGAGCTGACCGACGAGCGGCCGGACGAGATCTGGGTGATCCAGATAAACCCCAAGGAGCGCGAATCCGAGCCGAGGACGGTCACCGAGATAGCGGACCGGCGCAATGAGCTCTCGGGTAACCTCTCGCTGCACCAGGAGCTCGATTTCATCGAGAGGATCGACCAGATGCTCGAGGATGGCCACCTCGTCCGCGACGGCAAGTACAAGCAGATCGTGGTGCGCGTGATCGAACTCTCAAGGTCCCGCTTCTCGCGCTTCCTCGGTACTGCCTCCAAGCTGAACCGCGACCCGCACTTTATCCGGGATTTGATATCCCACGGCGAAGCGAGGGCGGAGGAGTTCCTCACGGCGCTGGGCTTCGAGGACGCCTGGAAGAGCCGGGACCCCGCCGCCGTAATGGGCTTCTTCGCCGAAGACGCGGAGATCTTATCGTCTGCGCCGTTCTCGAACCGTGGCATCCACAAAGGCACAAGCGAGGTTGGCAGGTTCGTGGCAGATTACCTGGCGCGAGACATCCGCGTCGACCCGACGAGGAAGCAGGTCGCACGCAACGGGGTCGCGTGGACGGTCAAGACGCCGACGGACGCCGGTTCCTCCGGCCGACCGAAGGGCATAGTGGAGGCGGAGTTCCGGGGAGGCAGCATAATAGCCCTCCGCCTTGGCGGCGGAACGTGACCGAGATGGGGGACTACGCCGAGGAGTACTTCTTCGAGATGCACATAGGCGGGGACGAGCAACTAAGGATCGTGGATTTCGAGGGTTCGACCTTCTCGTTGGCGCGAGCGGCCAAGTCCTGCCTCCACAGCGATCTTCCCGAACATGGTATCGCCGGGTGCTTCGAGGAGCCCCGTCCATCGAGACCCCGAACCAGGTCGGCGGGCTTGCGCAGCAGGATGAGCCTGTTCCCCAGGAGAAGACCTAGAGATTCTTACGGCGCGGACTCTCCGCGGTGTTCGTTTACGTCGCTCCAGGCCGTCAACGCCGAAGGGGCGACCTGGTGGGCAAGTTCCATCAACCCCCGGTTGGTGCCGACCACCCGCATCTCGTCGCCGGCAGAGACCGTAAGTTCCGGTACCGGGAATGGTATCGCCCCGACTGCCAGCACGCGCGCCTGGCAGCGATCCTCCAGGGTGCCCACGTCGGACTCTTTCTCTACCCTCAGATCGACTATCTGCAGGACCTCGGTGCCGATGGGGAGCACGGCCTCGGGCTTTCGTCCGAAGATGGCGGCTACAAAGGCTGGGGCTGCGAGCGCGGAGACGCTGCGGGAGAGATAGATGCCCGTAGTGCGCTCCACCCTTGCCGCTAGGTCGGGGTCGAAGAGGCGCAGCACCACCCGCAGATCGGGGGCCCGCGCCTGGGCTAGCAGCGCGCACTGCAAATTGGCCATGTCGTCTTTGGTAACGGCCAGGAGCGCCCGCGCCGACCCCAAGCGAAGGCCGTCGAGCGTGGTCCCGGACGCTATGTCGCCGATTATGACGGGGAGGCGCAACCGCTTGACGAACGCTGCGTCGAGGGCGTCCTCGTCGCGCTCGACGGCCACGCAGCGGACACCCGCCTCCGACAGCGCCTCGATAATCGTGGAGCCTGTGGTGCCGACGCCACACACGACGACGTGGTCGCGCTTTGGCAAGGGGTACTGGCCCAGGGCCCTGAGAAGCCTGGCCCCGACGATGGCGTCGGTAACGAGCCCGAAAGCCAAGGCGAGCGTCAGCGCGCCGAACATGATCATGCCTATGCCGAACACCTTGAGGGGTGGCGATGCCCCGAGCAGGTTGATGTCACCGTAGCCGACCGTCGCGACGGTGACCACGACGAAGTAGAGCGCATCGAGCAGGCTGAGCCCCAGGTAGCGATTGAACATCAACGTGCTGCCAATTATTAGCAGCGCGAACATCACGCCGACGATCGCGAGCCGCCGGTCCAGGATACCGAACGTTCCCTGGATAAGTACCCACCACGTCCGCGAAAGGCGCGTGGCCATGGTAAGAAACCCCTCGTTCTGGCTGGCGGCGAGACTGTCGAGGCCACCCGCTGCTGATTGGTCCCGCCCCCGGCTCTCTGCGGGCCCGCGATCCACGATGCCGACCACCCGTGCGGCGTCGACGGGGAAGATTCTCGGCGCGCCCTCCTCCGACTCGGCCTCGGCGAGCGCCAGCCACAGGTTTGGATCTCCGCGGTCGACCTCCCGCACGGCGACCTGCCTGTCGCCCGCCCTGAGCTCGAAGCCTACGCTGCCGCGCAGCGCAGCCTCGACGAAGGCAGGCGCTGCGAGTTCCGTCGCCGACAGCACCGCCACGTCCCCCAAGAGACCGTGGATAGGGCCAGCGAGGGAGATGTTGAAGATGCGCAGGACGACCCTTGCCCGCGGAGCCAGCTCTTGCAACTCCAGGGCTATGTGCAGGTTGGTAAGGTCGGAATCGCCTAGCAAGCCGCACGCAGTAGCCTGCTCTACGCCCGCATCCTTAAGCGTTTCCTCGAGCTCGGGGTCGCCGATGATCAGAGCTACCCGCGCCTCACGCGCCGCACGGGCAAACGGTGCTTCCGGCCTCGCACAGACCGCCGTCACCTTGATTCCAAGCTCGCAGAGTTCCTGGAGCACGCGCACCCCGAGACCGTCATCGCCGACTAGCACGACGCGACCGTCAGAACCCGAGACTCTAGGTCCGCTCTTCATGATGCATTCTCGCTGACAGAGCCTGTGGAGATCTCCGTTCGAAGCGGCTGTGGCCGCACGAGTCAAGATTTTCGTTTCTTATATCCATTGCGGACTCCATCTCATGTTCTGGACCACCAGCCAAGGTGCATCATGTATCGCCTTCGGGTCTTCGCGATCGGTAGTCTCCCCACCGACATCATACAGTAACCGTTCCAGCAAGGACATCTCGCCTTCGTAACGCTTCGGAGACGGTAGCGCTAAGGAGTAGCGTCGTGACCGAAGAGGGAGAAGGCAGGGTAGCAACTTTGGACTTGGCCAGATGTCACCGTGGGAATACCGTTGGGCGATCTCCTGTTTCATTCTGGCGCCAGAAGTCGTATGATAGAGATCCATGCAGGTGTGCCGGAGTAGAGGTTTGCGGGAAGCGATGATCCCGCGCCCCACCGGATTCTCTTCCCCTTTTCCGATTGGTAGTGAAGGTAGGGGCGCTGCGTTGGTTCTTTGTATTTGGGGGTGTGGATGAGCGAGACCAAGTATATCTTCGTGACGGGCGGCGTGGTGTCGTCCATAGGCAAGGGGACCAGCGCGGCGGCGCTGGGCATGCTCCTCAAGAGCCGGGGTTACAGGGTCGTACTCCAGAAGTTCGATCCTTACATCAACGTGGACCCTGGGACGATGAATCCTTACCAGCACGGCGAGGTCTTCGTAACGGAGGACGGGGCGGAGACGGACCTGGACCTCGGTCACTACGAGCGCTTTCTCGACGAGAACCTGGGCCGCCTCTCCAACGTAACCACGGGTAGCGTCTACTGGGAGGTCATTACCCGCGAGCGGAGGGGCGACTACCTGGGGGCGACCGTGCAGGTAATCCCGCACATAACGAACGAGATCAAGAACAGGATCGGGCGCCTCGGCCAGGACAAGGACATCGTCATAACCGAGATCGGGGGAACCGTAGGCGACATCGAGAGCCTGCCCTTCCTGGAAGCCATAAGGCAATTCCGAAACGACGTGGGGCGCAAGAACGTGCTCTACGTCCACGTCTCCTACGTACCATACATCGAGGCCGCCGGCGAGTTGAAGACCAAGCCGACCCAGCACTCCGCGCAGCGTCTGCGTGAGATCGGCATAAGCCCCGACGTGCTCATCTGCCGCGCGGACAGGCCCATAAACGATGACATAAGGAAGAAGATCGCGCTGTTCGCGGACACGGAGCTCGACTCTGTTATCGCGGCCGAGGACGCCCCGAACCTGTACGCGATCCCCTTGAATTTGCACGCGGAGGGCCTCGACGACCTGGTGCTGGATAAGCTCGGGCTGAGCGCGCCCCACGCCGACCTCGGGGAGTGGGAGCACCTCGTCTCCCGCATGCTGGAGGCTACTCAGACGGTAAGGGTCGCGATAATCGGCAAGTACATAAAGCTCCAGGACGCTTACCTCTCCGTCGTGGAGGCCCTGGCCCACGCCGGCGGTGCCCACGGCCTGAAGGTGGAGCTCGACTGGGTCGACTCCGAGCAGCTCCTCGCCAGGGCCTCCACGGAGGAGAGGCTCTCGGGGGTCGACGGCGTCCTAGTGCTGCCGGGCTTCGGCCACAGGGGCGCCGAAGGCAAGATCGAGGCGGCGCGCTACGCGCGGGAGAGCGGGACGCCTTACCTCGGGCTCTGCCTCGGGATGCAGATAGAGGTCATCGAGTTCGCCCGAAACGTCGCCGGGCTGGAGATGGCGAACTCCACCGAGTTCGAGCAGGATACGCCGCACCCGGTTATAGACATCATGCCCGACCAGGTCGGCGTCGATATGGGCGGTACGATGCGCCTCGGACACTGGCCCTGCCAGATCGTCCCTGGAACGCTGGCCGAGGAGGTCTACGGCTCGGGCCTCGTCCACGAGCGCCACCGCCACCGCTACGAGGTGAACAACGCCTACAGGGACGCGCTCGCCGATGCGGGGATGGTCTTCTCGGGCACCTCACCCGACGGCACTCTGGTCGAGATAGCAGAGATAGGAGACCACCCCTTCTATATCGGAAGCCAGTTCCATCCGGAGTTCAAGAGCCGCCCCTTGAGGCCCCACCCGCTGTTCTACGGCTTTGTGGGCGCCTGCGGAGAGACTCTGAAACAAACGGCCGGACTGAATACAGAGCCTCTGAGGCCGGAACAAGGAGCAACCCGCTGAGGGAGGTCGGCCAGACGCGGGGCCTCCTCAGCGCCGAAAGGCGGCCTACCGCCGTGTTCCCCACCGGCGACCCCGCAGGCACCGTCGCTACGCATACGGCGGGCCTGCTAGAGTTCTCGGCGACGCTCTCCTGGAACACACTAGAAGACCTGCCGCAGGCGCCAACGCTCCCCGCCCTGCCCCAGCGATGTTCCGTCTTCGAGACGGATGACCCCGAGACGGGCAGGCGTGAAGTCCTGGGCGAGATACTGGCCCTCTCCGAACGGGACCTCGGCTCGGCCCTGGAGAACGTTTTGCGCTCTCTGACGATCTCGGCAGCGCTCTCCGACGCCGTCCTGGAGACCAGGGCAAGCCGCGTCACACCCCCTGCCTCGGCCCCGGCAACCACCTTGCAGGCCCTGGCACTCGACCTTTGGGACGCCGGCTTCGGCGTCAGCTTCGCCCCATCTTGGACTCCGGTGCCGGAAGGGGCGGTAGGCCTCGGAATACTCGGAGCCGAACAGGAACTACAAAGCTTCATCGAGGCCCGCCCGTCCTGG
Organism: uncultured Rubrobacteraceae bacterium; assembly: GCA_963811295.1. Taxonomy (GTDB): domain Bacteria; phylum Actinomycetota; class Rubrobacteria; order Rubrobacterales; family Rubrobacteraceae; genus Rubrobacter_D. Next base: position 19,473 of record CAWEQZ010000052.1, read on the forward strand.
AGAGCCCCTGCGCGGCTGGAGCGCAGGCAAGACCCAGGGTACCCTTGGAGAGCATGAGAACGCAGTGTTCGCACACGGTCTTTCCCGTGGACTCCGATCTCCTCGGGGGCTACCCGTGAGGATAGGGGTTCCGACCGAGAGGACCCAGGGGGAGACCAGGGTCGCGCTGGCCCCGCACGCCGTGTACGAGTTGACCCGCGCGGGACACAGGGTCTTCGTCGAGGCTGGGGCTGGGGAGGCGTCGAGCATCGCCGACGAGAGGTATGAGGAGGCGGGCGCCCGCCTCGTGCGGGACGCGGCGAGGATATACGCCGACTCCGAGATCGTGGTCAAGGTCTACGGGCCTGTAGAAGAGGAGTACGAGTACCTGAGGGAGGATCTTATCCTCATCTCCTTCCTCTCCTTGCCGGTCAACCTGGAGTTGATGCAGGCTCTCATCGACTCCAGGTGCATCGCCTTCGCCATGGAGACCATCAGGGACGCTCGTGGCCGCCTGCCCGTGCTCACGCCGATGAGCGAGATCGCGGGCCGCCTCACCCCGCAGATAGGCGCCCACTACCTGCAGCGACCCTTCGGGGGCCGCGGAATACTCCTCGGCGGCTCGACGGGCGTGAGGCCCGGACGCGTGGTCATCCTGGGTGCCGGGATCGTCGGGGCCGGTGCGGCGAGGGTGGCAAGTGGACTCGGGGCCGAGGTGGTTATCATAGATAGAGACCTCAACCGCCTCAGGCAGATCGAAGACGCCCGCCTACCCAGCACCACGACCCTGGCGGCGAGCAGCCTCGGGATCAGGGACGCCGTGCTGCGCTCGGACCTCCTTATAGGAGCGGTCCATGTCGTAGGCGCCCGTACACCGGCCCTCGTGAACCGCGAGACCGTCTCCCAGATGAAGGAGCGAAGTGTCATAGTCGACGTAGACGTGGACTCCGGCGGATGTGTCGCGACCTCTCGTCCTACCACCCTCGCCGACCCTACCTTCGTCGAGTACGGGGTTACGCATTACTGCGTGAAGAACGTGCCGGCATCGGTGCCCGTCACGGCCACGAGGGCCCTCAGCAACGCGCTCCTGCCTTACTTGCGCAGGCTTGCCGGGGTCGGCCTCTCGGATGCTCTGGGCGCCGACGAGGGACTGGCAAGGGGCGTGGTCGTCGCCGAAGGGCGGGTCGTCGACCCCGTCCTCGCCCGCGATACGGGCGTGGAGTACAACCAGCTCTCCTCCGTCTTGCCTCTCCACTCGGAGGCAAGATGACCCCCGAACCCCTCGGGCGCTCGCTCTCGGACTTTACCGTCGAGCTCGACGTGTACTCGGGGCCTTACGAATGGCTTTTGGCCCTTATCCTGAAGGATGAATTGGAGATCTTCGAGGTTCCACTGCGCGAGCTGGTCGCCTCCTACCTCCTCGCCCGCCGGCCCGACGCGGCGAACGGCCTGGAGCGCGATACGGACTTCGCCGGCTCGGCCGCGGCCCTCGTCTTGCTTAAGAGCCGCACGCTCGCACCGGCGATCGACGCAGACCCGGAGAGCGTCGAGGACGAGGCCCTCTCTCCGGAAGAGCTGGCCGAGCGGCTCACGAAATACCTGAAGATCCGGCGCGCGGCCGAACACCTGAAGGACCGCTTCGCCTCCAACGCGGGCCATTACGCTTCAGGACACACGATACCTCCCAGACCAGGGAGCCTCCATATAAAGCCCGGCCGCCTCTCGCTCGCGGCGCGCCGGGCCTTCTCCCGCGTTCTCGAACCGCCGGTCAGGCACCTCGGCCCCATCACGGTAACCCTCCAGCAACTGGCCGGGATCATCCGCACGGCCCTGGCCAAAGGACCCATCTCCTACGAGAGCCTCACGAGCGACATGGACCGCATGAACAAAGCCGTAGCGTTCGCCGCCGCGCTCTCGCTCGCCCAGGAGGGAAGCCTCATGCTCATCCAGGCCGAACCCCTCGGACCTCTGATCCTGGACCCGACAGGGTGAGCGAGCAGGAACGCAAGCTCCCCTCCCCGGCGCACCTGGTCGAAGCCGTACTCCTGGTGAGCGCGAGCCCGATCAGCACCTCTGACCTCCGCTCGGCGACGGGTCTCTCTGATGGCGAGCTGAAAAGCGCCCTCGCCTGCTTGCGGGAGCGCTACGCCCCCGAGGCTTCGGGCATCGTGCTTAGGGATGTCGCCGGAGGACACCTGCTCTCTACGAATCCGGCTTGCTCGGCTGCCGTAGAGCGCTTTCGCAGGGAGGCCCGTCCCGCGCCGCTCTCCGGCGCGGCCCACGAGGTCCTGGCCTGCGCGCTCTACCTGGGACCGCTCTCCCGCGGCGCCGTCTCCCGCGTGCGTGGCGTAAACTCCGACGCTGTCGTACGCAGCCTGATCGAACGCGGGCTCCTGGCAGAAGTCGGCACGGACCGCGAAGCGCCGGGCTCGCCAGCACTCCTCGGCGTGTCAGACGTGTTTCTCTCTGCCACGGGCGCCTCCTCCCCGGATGACTTCCCGCCCGTCGATTCGCTCGTGACGCAAGAAGAGCTCTCCCGCGTGCGCGAACGGCTGGCTTCGTCTGGCACGTCTCATTCCGAGGCGGAAGCAGGGGAACCCTGATGCGCCTGCAGGCGTTCCTCGCCCGCGCCGGAGCGGCACCCTCCCGCCGCAAGGCCGAGGCGCCTATACTAGCCGGCCGCGTGACGGTGAACGGCGAGACGGCGACCCTCGGCGCGAGGGTAACGTCCGCAGATGAGATCGAACTCGACGGCCACCCCGTCCGTCTCCCAGAAGCCTACGTCTACCTGGCCCTCAACAAACCGGCGGGATATCTGACCACCATGAACGACGATCGTGGCCGCCCTACCGTCGCCCACCTCATGCCCGAAGTGCCCGGCCTGGTCCCCGTCGGCCGCCTCGACGCAACCACAACGGGCCTGCTCATCCTCACAAACGACGGCGGCCTTGCCCACCGCATCACCCACCCTTCGTCCCAGATCGAAAAACGCTACCGCCTCACCCTCGAAAACCCCGTGCCCACGGAAGCCATCGCATCACTGTCCACCGGCCCTACCCTCGAAGACGGCAAGATGCACCCACCCGGGATCACCAACCTCAAACACTTTACAAAGACGACCAAGCTCGACCTTACCATCCGCGAGGGACGTAACCGCATAATACGTAGGGCCTGTATGGCCGTGGGGCTGGCCTTGGTCTCCCTGCACAGGACGAGCGTTGGTCCCGTCACCCTCGGAGAGCTCCCCGAGGGCGATTACCGAGCCCTCACTCCTACTGAGCTCGAGGCCCTGCGGTGAAGAACCTGATGGGAGTGCCCGGGGTGGATTTCACCGTCGAAGACCTACGTCCGACTCTCCCCGCGCAACTCGAAATAACGCCGCTGAAGAAGCCGCCTGATGCGACGATACGAGTCCCTGGTTCGAAGAGCGTCACCAACCGCGCCCTCATCATCGCCGCCCTCGCAGAGGGACATTCCAGGATCTTCAATCCCCTCTTCTCGGACGACTCCTTCTGGCTCATGAATGCCCTCGTTAGCCTCGGCATCGGCGTCAGCGCCGATAAAGAGAAGGGGGAAGTCTACGTAAGCGGCCAAAGCGGTGAGATCGAAGCGTCCGGCGTAGATCTCTTCGTCGGCAACGCGGGCACGGTGGCCCGCTTCTTGCCGCCCGTGCTCGCCCTCGGCAGGGGACCCTACACCGTGGACGGGGTACCTAGGATGCGCGAGCGCCCGGTCTCAGATCTCGTAGACGCGATGAGGCAGCTCGGCGCTTCTGTGGACTACGCCGGGGAAGACGGAAGGTTCCCTCTCACCATCAAGGGAGGCGGCATCCGCGGCGGGGAGGCGCGCTTCTCGGCCAGTAGGAGCAGCCAGTTCATCAGTGGGCTGCTGATGGCGGCTCCCTACGCTGAGGCTCCCGTCACGCTGTACCCCGAGGGCAGGAAACAATGGCCCTACGTCGGCATCACGGCGGCCCTGATGCGGGCCTTCGGCGTGGAGGTGGACAGGGCAAACGGCCGCTTCGCCGTCGACCCCGCCTACTACACGGCGCAGGATTACGAGGTGGAGCCCGACGCCTCGGGGGCGTCCTACTTTATGGCGGCGGCGGCCGTAACGGGTGGGCGCGTGAGGATTCCAGGGCTGGGCTCATCTTCCCCGCAAGGAGACCTGCGCTTCGCCGAAGTCCTGCGCGACATGGGCTGTAGGGTCGAGATAGCCGCCCACACCACCGAGGTAACAGGACCCGACCGGCTACAGGGCGTCGAAGTCGACATGAACGCCTTCTCCGACACCATGATCACACTCTCCGCTATCGCTCCATTCGCCCAGGGCCCAACCACCATAAAGAACGTAGCCCATACCCGCCTGCAGGAGACCGACCGCCTCCGCGCCGTCGAAACCGAACTGAACCGCCTCGGCATTCGCACACAAACAACCCTCTCATCCATACGCATAATACCTGGAAAGATACGGCCTGGTGTTGTACAGACGTACGGCGACCACAGGATGGCGATGGCATTTGCGATAACGGGGCTGGTTGCGTCGGGCATCAGGCTCGGGGACCCTGGGTGTGTGAGCAAGACGTTTCCGGGCTACTTTGGGGCCTTGGAATCTTTACGGTGAAGCGGCGGGGCTTTCGGCTATACTTCCTGGGTCCATGGGAGGCATTCTCGTAGCCATTGACGGACCCGCGGGGAGCGGGAAGAGTTCGGTCGCGCGGGCCGTTGCGGGGCGCCTCGGTGTCGTGAACCTCAGCACGGGCGCGGCATACAGGGCCGCGGCGCTCCTGGCCCTGCGCGAGGACGTTGACCTTACCGACGCGGAGGGGCTTGCGGCGCTCGCCCGCAGGGTAGCCCTGGATCCCGAAGGTGCGAGCATCGACGGAACGCGCGTCGGGGAGCGCGATCTCCGCTCCCCCGAAGTCTCGGCAGCGGCTTCGAAGGTCTCGGCCCATGCCCCCCTCAGAGAGGTCTTGCTACCCGTACAGAGGGCCGCCGCCGAGAAGGCGAGGGCCAGGGGTGGGGCCGTCGTCGAGGGGAGAGATATCGGTACCGTCGTACTTCCTGACGCTGAACTTAAGGTTTACCTATCCGCCGCCGCAGAAGAGCGGGCGCGCAGGCGGGCCTCTCAGACGGGCAAGGAGGGGGAGCTAGATCGCATAAGGGACGCCATAGCCAGGCGCGACCGCCAGGACTCCGAGCGGGAGATCTCACCCCTCAAACCGGCCGCTGACGCAGTGGTATTGGACACCACCTCCTTGAGTCTCGAGGAAGTCATAGCGCAGGTCCTCGACCTCGCCACAGACCTTCGCGAGAGAACGTGAAGAGAGCGATGCTCTTCCAGGGGAGGCGTAAACCGGGCGAGATGACGAGGAGGTACCGTCTGTTCCGGCGGGCGATGACCTTGCTCTGCCGTCTCTTGTTCGGGTATAGGGTGCACGGGAAGGAGAAGGTGCCTTCCGACGGACCCTTGATAGTGGCCTCCAACCACAGCCAGTATGCCGACCCCGTCCTGGTCTGCGTGGCCGTCCCCCGTCGGTTGCAATGGATGGCCAAAAAGCAGCTCTTCGTCTTCCCTTTCAGGAAGTTCTTCGAGTTTATCGGGTCATTCCCTGTGGACCGCGAGGGAGGAGGAAGGAGCGCGATCCGCGCCGCCCTGGCCTTCCTGGCCGAAGGTTGGGCGTTGGGGATCTTCCCCGAGGGAACCCACAGGAGCGCCGGAGCCTTCAGGGGGGCCAAGAGCGGGGTAGTCGTACTCGCGCTCCGCAGCGGCGCTCGTGTACTGCCCGTTCACGTAGGCAAACTACCGGGACCTCTCTCCCGCCTGCGCGGCCGGCGGCTCGAAATTTTCGTGGGCGAACCGTTACACCTGGACCCGGCTATGCGGGGCGGGGCGGCCTACCGCGCGGCGGCGGATGAGGTCATGCACACCATCTACGCCCTGCCCCAACGACACGGGCGGGAGTCGCTGTGAGACGCCTCCCAGTAGTCGCCGTCGTCGGGGCCCCCAACGTGGGGAAGAGCTCGCTGGTAAACAGGATCATGCGCCGCCGCGGTGCCGTAGTCTCGGAGAGACCGGGTACCACGCGCGATAGGGCGTACAACCGGGCCGAGTGGGCGGGCAGGGAATTTACGCTGGTGGACACCGGCGGGATGGAGCCGCGTGCGAAGGTAGGCCTCGAGGCCCTCGTGACGCTCCAGGCGAGGGTGGCGGTCGAGGAGGCAGACGTGGTGCTGCACCTCACCGACGCCAGGCTAGGGCCGACCGAGGCCGATGCCGTAATCGCCGCGCGAGCTCAGGCGAGCGCGGGGCAAGGCCGTGCTCGCCGTCAACAAGCTGGATAACCCCGCCGACGATACCGAGCGTCACCGCTTCTACTCCCTCGGTGAGGGCGAGCCGTATGCGATCTCCGCTGTGCATGGCCTCGGTGTCGGGGACCTCCTCGACGTCGTCGTCTCCCTGCTCCCCGAGTCGGAACCGGAGGACGAAGAAGAGCTGGCGAAGCTCGCCATCGTCGGAAGGCCGAACGTCGGCAAGAGTACGCTCCTCAATCGTCTGCTCGGGACGGACCGCGCCGTCGTCTCGGAGAAGGCAGGCACGACGACCGACGCCGTCGCAGGTGAAATTGCACTCGAAGTAGAGGGAGAGACCGAACGATATCTCCTGCTCGATACGGCGGGCGTAAGCAAGGGCGCCAGGAGGGCTCGCGGCGTACCTTACTATTCATCCTTGCGGACCTCAGAGGCGATAAGACGCTCCGACGTCTCGCTGCTGTTGGTGGATGCCATAGAATCCATCGTGGCAGGGGACCTCAGGATCGCCCGCGAGATAGAAGAAGCCGGCTCTTCATGCGGGGTCGTGGTCAACAAGCGAGACCTCGTACCCCCACAGAGGCTGCGTGAGATAGAAGGCCTCATCTCGGCCCGCCTCACCGACCTCAAGCCGCCCGCCGTTCACATCTCTGCACTCAACGGCGCAGGGGTGGACGAGGTCTTGCCATTCGCTGCTGGAGTAGGGCGGGCATACAGGCTGCGGGTGCCGACGCACGAGGTAGCAGAGTTCGTGGCTGACGTGGTAGGGCGCACCGCGCCGCCGAAGGGCGTCAAGATCCGCTACGCCACCCAGACGGGCGCGGCGCCACCGAGGTTCACGCTCTTCGCGACCAGGCCCAAAGACCTGCCCGAGAGCTACTTGCGCTACGTCGAGAACGCTCTCCGAGAGAGGTACGGACTCTGGGGCGTCAGCGTCAGAATAAAGGTCAAGAGCAGCCGGTAGTTCGAAATGGGGTTTACCCTCATTTCGAACGCTAGTCAGCACGGCGCTTCGGGCCTAAAAGGCCCTCGCTTTCAGCATATCAGCCAGGATCTGCCCATGCGAAAGCTGAAATGCTGACAAGTCGTCTGGCAAAGCCTGGCGAAGCCGGGCGACGTGCTGACCAGCGGAGGCCTTGTAGGCCGGAGCGTGCTGATAAACTCTTGTCGGGAAAGCAAGGCCGCAATACGCGGGAAGGGTCTGTAGAGAAAGAGGGGAGAATATGTTCGACGTGGCGACGAGGTTCGTGTAAGCGTACGCGGTATGGGGGAGGTCCGGTGAAGGCGGTCATAATGGCAGGGGGGCAGGGAACACGTCTGAGGCCGCTGACCAGCGATCAGCCCAAGCCGATGATTCCCATCGTCAACGTCCCTTGCATGGAGCACATCGTGAAGCTCCTCGAGCGCCACGGCTTCAAGGATATCGCCGTCACCTTGCAGTTCTTGCCGGATGAGATAAGGGACTACTTCGGCGACGGTTCGGACTGGAATGTAAACATTCGCTACTCCGTCGAGGACGCACCAGCGGGGACCGCGGGCTCCGTGAAGATGGCCGAGCAGCAACTCGGCCTCGAGGGGGAGCGCCTGCTCATCATTAGCGGCGACGCCCTTACCGACGCCGACCTGAGCCGGCTCGTCGAGTTCCACGAGGAGAAGGGCTCCGAGGCCACGATGGTCCTCAAGAGCGTCGAGAACCCTCTGGATTTCGGCATCGTCATAACCGAGGAGGACGGGCGCATCTCGCGTTTTCTGGAGAAGCCCGCCTGGGGGCAGGTCTTCTCCGACACCGTAAACACAGGCATCTATCTGCTCGAGCCCTCGGCGATCGCCGAGATCCCCGACCCAGAAGAGGGAGAGTACGACTTCTCCAAGGAGCTGTTCCCCAAACTACTCGACGCCGGACGTCCGCTCTACGGCTACATCACCGAGGATTACTGGGAGGATATAGGCACCCTGGAGCAGTTTGCCAGCGCCCAGCGAGACGTGCTCGATGGCCGCGTAGAGGGTGTGAGGCCTCCGGGCACGCGCCTGAGGGAGAACATCTACGTAGGGCGCAGGGCGCAGGTCGACGACGACGAGCTCGAAGGGCCCGTCGTGATCGGGGAGAACGTTCGCGTCGACGAGGGCGCGAGGATCGGCCCCTATTCGGTCATCGCCGACAACGTCGTCGTCTCGACGGGCGTCACGGTGGAGCGTAGCGTCATCGCCGAGGGAACTTACATAGGTGAAGGCGCCGAGCTCGTAGACACCCTCGTCGGTCGCAACTCCTACGTCCAGGCGCGGGCGCGCATCCTGGAACGCAGCGCGCTCGGTGACGACGTAATAGTCGGCGAGGGGGCGACCATAGCCCCCGAGGTAAAGATCTACCCGCACAAGACCATAGAGACCGGGGCCAACGTCACGCAGTCCCTGATCTACGAGACCATGGGGCTTCGCACCGTGTTCCGTCGCGGCGTCGTAAGCGGCAAGTTCAACGTGGACCTCACCCCCGAGTTCGTCACCCGCCTGGCCTCATCCTTCGGCACCACGCTCGACCCGGGGGCCGTCGTAACTTTGGGGCGCGACTCCTCCCTCTCGGCCCAGGTCGCGAAACGCGCGATGACGGCGGCGCTGCTCGGCACAGGGATCAACATCAGGGACCTCAGGGCCGCCCACGCCGGGGTAGTCCGCCACGACGTGCTCGCCGGCAAGTCTTCGGCCGGGGCGCACGTCCGGGCCGGCAGCGACCCCGATGACGTCGAGATCCTTTTTTTCTCCGCTGACGCGACCCCCATAACGGAGGGCGATGAGAGGTCCGTGGAGAAGGCCTTCGTGCGCGAGGAGTACCGTAGAGCCTACGGCGGCGACATAGGGGAGTTGATCTACCCGGGCCGCGTCGTCGAGCAGTTCGTAGAGCGCCTGGAGCGCGCCGTGGACCGGGAGAAGACCTCCGGCGCCACCATCGTCGTGGATTTCTGCGGGGGCGTCGCCGGCCTCGTGGCGAGCCGGGTTTTCTCCAGGCTCGGAGTGAGCGCGGTCGTCATGGAGGGTTTCGCCAACGCCAACGCGGTCGGCGAGGTAGGGAGGATGAACCTGGAGGAGAGCATCGAGCGCGTAGCCCGTATCATGCCCACGGTGGACGCCGCCTTCGGCGCCGTCGTCGGCCCCGAAGCCGAGTACGTGCAGTTCGTCGACGACGAGGGGGAGTGCGTGCCACCCGACGTCATGCTCGCCTGCCTCATAGACCAGTTGCGCCCGCAGAGCGCCGTGCTCCCGATCAATCTCAGCCGCGGGTACGAAAGACTCGTGGAGGAGAGTGGAGGCGCGGTCGAGATGAGCCGCACGGGCCTCTCCAACGTCGCCATAAAAGCCGCCGGCATCGGGGCCGACCTCGCCTCACTCGCCGACGGACGCTACATCTTCCCCGCCTTCCTGCCGGCACCGGACTGCTTTATGACGCTGGCCAGCGCCCTCGAAGCGTTCCGCGAGACGCCCCTTTCCGGAGTGCGCCGGAAATTCGGGGACTCTTTCGACGTGCGTCGAAAGAGTACAGATCGAGTGCCCTTGGTCGGCAAAGGGGCGTGTGATGCGCGGCCTCGCCGAAAAGTTCGGCGGCGACCCCGATGCCATCCTCGCCGAGGGCGTGCTGCTCAACGTCCAAGACGGCTGGGTGCTTATGCTCCCCGATCCCGACAGCCCCATGTTCTACGTCTACGCCGAGTCCGGGGAGGGCGACGGGAGCCCGAAACAGCTAATGGAAGAATACGTCGACCTGGTGAAGTCCCTGATCGACGACCAGGACCTGCTCTCAAGCTGAGATTGCACTTCAGGTTCAGGGTAGGTTATACTCGTGCTATGGACGATTCGGGGTTGCACGGAGGATTCGACTGGGAGACCGCCGAGGACGTCACGGCCCTCTCTGAGGAATATCTGAGAGACAGGCTAGAGGCTCTCTCGGAGGAGGAACGTCATCTCGGTTACAGGCGCGCGATACTGCGGGGGAGGATAGATCTGATCCGTGCCGAACTCGTAGAGCGGGGCGCCGTGGCGCTCCCTCCCTGGCGCCTGGCGCGGGTGTTGCTCGGCGAGGAGCCGAGTTGAGAGCGTGTCCAGGTTGTGGGGCCGAGGTCTCGGCGGGGATGAAGTACTGTACCGAATGCGGCACCAAACTCGATGTCGGCGAGAGCACCGTCTCTTACGCGCCGAGTTTCGGCGAGGACCTCGAGCCCGGCACATCGGGCGGCTCCGAAGGGGCCGCATTGATAGAGATGGATCAGGTAGAGGGCACGGCCGGACGCAGAATGCACGACCTCGGCGATGACGTTGTCAGTGTCGGGCGTGGACAGGAGAGCAGCATCTTCCTCGACGACGTCACCGTCTCACGCAAACACGCGGAGATCGTGCACGGAGATGGCGGGTACAGGATACGCGATGTGGGGAGCCTGAACGGGACATACGTAAACCGCGTCAGGGTCGACGCCGTCGATTTGCGCAACGGAGACGAGATACAGGTAGGCAAGTACCGTTTCAGGTTCGTGTTTTCCTAGAGCATGGGGCACTGTAGTCGAGAGGATGGGAGTCAACAGCGTGCAAAACGACGGTATGGATAGGGAGATCAACGGAGACTACACCACCGAAGGTTACGCGCCTCCGCAGGAGGAGAGGTACAGCGCCACCAAGGACAGTTTCACCATCGGCGAGGTCGTCGAGCGTCTGAGGCCCGAGTTCCCGGCCCTCTCGGTCAGCAAGATCCGCTACCTGGAACGCAGGCGTTTGATCAACCTCAGCCGCACGCGCGGCGGCTACAGGCTCTTCTCGTCCCAGGATATCGAGCTCCTCAGGTACATCCTTACGCTGCAAGACAAGGAGTATCTCCCGCTCAAGGTCATAAAGAAGCGCATCGAAGGCGGCGGCGGGTTCAGCCCGGGTGACTCGGCGGGGGACCTCTCTAGGGTCCTCGAAGAGAGGACGTATACGCGCGAGGAGCTGGCGGATACCTTAGAGACGGAGATGCGCTTTGTCGAAGAGCTTATCAGCGTGGGTGTGATCGGACGCAGCGGCGAGCTCACGCAGCGCGACGCCGAGATCGCGCGCATGGCCCTGGAGATGGCGAAGTACTCCATCCAACCCCGCCACCTGCGCGGCATCATGGCCGCCGTCGACCGCGAGGCCGCCCTCTTCAAGCAGGTCCTAAACCCGGATCTGCGCAGCGGAGATGACGGCCGCGTGGGCGAGGCTATGAACAAGGCCCGCCACCTCGCCGCCGTCGACTCGCGCATCAAGGAACTGATGATGGCGAACGTGCTGGACACATTCTCCCCGTGAGCGGCGGGACTCAAGACGCCGCAAGAGTTCTACTGAAACACATCCACACCGTCCCCGATTTCCCGCGGCAGGGCATCTCCTTCAAGGACATAACCCCCCTCATAGAAGACGGCTACGCCCTGCATACGGCCGTGGACGCCCTCGCCGAAACCACCGAAGGTATTGCCTACGACCGCATACTCTCGGCCGAAGCCCGCGGCTTCGTGTTCGGCACCGCCCTGGCCTACCGCGCCAAAAAAGGCCTCATCCTGGCCCGCAAACCGAAAAAGCTCCCCAGAGAGATCATCTCCGCCACCTACGACCTCGAATACGGTACCGACGCCCTGGAAGCCCACGCCGACTCCATCCCCGAAGGTACCCGCATCCTCGTGGCCGATGACCTCCTCGCAACGGGAGGCACGGCCCGCGCCATGTGCCAGCTCGTCGAAAACGCCGGCGGTACGGTCGCCGGCGTGGCTTTCCTCATAGAGCTCGCCTACCTGGGCGGCCGCGAAAAGCTCAAGCCCTACCCCGTCGTCTCCCTCATCACCTACGATGACCCACAAGACTAACCTCCCCGAACCACTCGACGAGACAACCCTAGCCCCCCAAACCCTCTTCCCCGCCCCCGAACGCCTCGTCGCTCTCTACCTTCGTACCCTCACCAGCCCTCAGACTATAAAAACCTATAATACTGAACTAATTCTGTTCATCGCGTTTCTTGCGGACGAGATGGGGAAGGGGCTTGGGGAGTTGACGGCGGAGGACATCTCGCTGTATAGGGAGCATCTGATAGGGACGTATGCGGCGGCGACGGCGGCCAAGAAGCTTGCGGTGCTGAGGCGGTTTTTGATCTTCACGTACATGGCGGGCGCCACGACGGTCAATCCCGAGTCTCTACGCTTTTTCGCCAAGAGCCCTCGCGTACGCCAGGACCCGGCCTACAACGTGCTGACCGAGGACGAGCTCTCGCGCATGTTGAGTGCTGCCAGGGCCTCCAACTACCGCGACTACGTCATGCTCGCCGTGATGGCGGGTTGCGGGCTCAGGGAGGCCGAGGTCGTCGGACTCAGGATCGGGGACTTGCGCGAAGCGGCGGCGGATCAGGTCCTGCTTCGCGTCCTCGGCAAGGGTGAGAAAGTCCGCAACGTCCAGATCTCACCGGAACTCTGGCGCCTGTTACAACGCTTCGTCTTGCTCACTGAAAAGAGCTTCACCTCTTACCTCGACTCCCGCAAACCCCTGTTCACCTCCAGGGTCGGCAAAGACAAACCACTCACCACCCGCTCGGTCCAGAACATCGTGAAGAAGTACGTGCGCGCGGCAGGTATAACCAAACCCATCTCACCCCACTCTATCCGCCACACCGTAGGCACCAACATGGCCATAAACGAGGCGCCGCTGCTCGTCATCCAACAATTCCTCGGCCACTCAGACCCGAAGACGACTTTGCGATACATCCGCCGCGCAGAAGAGCTCGCCACCCGCGCGTATCAATATAATACCTTGCCGCTATAGAAGGACTGCTCAGCGTCTGTAAGGATCGTGGGAGGCGTACTCCTTCATGACCCCTTCGAGCATCAGCTTCTCGGACTCTATGTACTCTCCGATAGCGTGTCCGAAAGCCGGATCCCTCATCTTGTGGGCGCTGTAGGTGAGAGAAGGCAGGAAGCCTCGCGCCAGCTTGTGCTCGCCCTGGGCGCCGGCCTCCAGGAGTTCGAAGCCCCGCCTGATGGCGAAGTCGATAGCCTGGTAGTAGCACAGTTCGAAATGCAGGTTGCGCCTTTGCTGCGAAGCGCCCCAGTAGCGGCCGAAGAGCGAGCTGTCCTTGAGGAAGAAGAGCGCGCCTGCGACGGGGCGCCCGCTCTGTCGCGTGCGAGGACTAGCAGAGTCCGGTCTTTCATGGTTCTGAAGACTTCGTCGAAGAAGGCCCTGTTGAGGTAAGGGACGCCCCACTTGCCGTCCAACGTAGCGAGATAGAACTCGTACATCGATTCGGCGTGTTCGGGGAGGAGTTCGTCTCCCGTGAGGTGAGAGATTTCCAGATCCCCATCCTCGAGTTGGCGTCGCTCGCGCAAGATCTGACGCCGCCGCTTCCCCGAGAGCGCCTCCAGGTAGTCCGAAAACGTCTCGTAGCCCTGGTTACGCCAGTGAAACTGGAGCGAGTGTCTCACCGTGAAGCCTCCTCTCGTGAACTCGTCGAGCTCATATTCGGGCAAAAAGAGCGCGTGCGAGGAGCTCACCCGGTACTCTGTTTCCAGGTCCTCCGCCGCCTCGAGCAAAGCCTTCGCCACCTTGCTACGGGCCGTGACATCTACATCAGGACCCACCAGAAGCTTGGGCCCCGTCGCGGGTGTGAACGGCACGGCGGCCACCAGCTTGGGGTAGTAAGAGAGCCCGTATTTCTGGTACGCCCGCGCCCACTCCCAGTCGAAAATGTACTCCCCGTATGAGTCCGTCTTCAAATACAGACAAAGGGCGCCGAGGACACGCGCCCCTTCTTTGCACACCAAATATAGCGGCATCCATCCGCTGCGGCGGCCGATGCTGCCCGAGCGCTCGAGCGCGCGCAAGAACTCGTAATCGAAAAAAGGGAACTCGGGTGGCTCCAGCATGCGCCACTGCTCCCTGTTTACCCCCCCGATGCCCCGGAGGCGCTCTACCCGCATCATGCTCCGCCCAACCTCAATCCAGCAGTAGGCCCTCTTTCAGGAAAACCACATAATACAGCACACACGATAGGCAACATTCTGCCAGCTTCTAGCAGCCCTCAAGAGAGAGGAGGTAAGGACCACCTTGCCCCAGCTGCCCCCTAGCCGACCTTTGCGTCGAAGACCTCCTCATCGAGGCGGCTCGGTTCAAGTGGTAGACCTCCCGGCCTCGCTCTATGAGCCACTCGTCGAAGGGATCGGTCGAGGAGGCGAACTCTTGCAACGCCGCGCGCGGATCGTCGCCTTCCCAGTATACGACGGCCATATCACCCTGGGGCAGGGTCTGGAACCACACCCTCTCTTCGCGTATGCCGAGACGCCTGCGAGATGCCTCGTACTCGCTCCGACGAGTCATACCGCCACAGGCTTTCCCCCTTATGCTCATTGATTCCTACCGACCCTTACTCTACCAGACACAAACCCGTTAGATACCTCGAACTTCGCATAACGGGAATTCTCGGAAGTTGGTGGTAGCAGGGTCGAAGCGGTGACCCATCACCCGTATCCCCGAAGCTGCTGCGACTAGCTGTACGCTGCTGGCGGGCTACAGCGCGCCGGTCTCTCCCGTGGTGGTGCAACGGGGGGCGTCCAACTCCGGACCGGTCGTTGGTTGCCTTGTCGTTCAGCCTTGGAGGAGTATTATGAGTGTTTCATCTCAACCGCATCTTCAGTGATTCCCAGCCTTTACGGAGGGCGTCCGTATGAGGATTGCGCTGGTTGAGGTTTTCCATGCGCGATGAAAGGCGCCTTATGCGCTGCTTGTGGTGCCGGATCTTTCGGCGCTCCACTTTGATGGCGATCCGGCGCTCTTTCTCGTCGCCGTTTTGCGCCGCTCTTTCGCTCGGCTTCTTGAGTTGCTGCAGCTTGCATCTGTGCGTCTCGAGCTCCCGATGTTGGTGGCGCAGGCGCCTGGCGACCCTCTCACGCTCCACACCCCGATTGGCCACGAGGAGGATTCCCTTGGGGTAGTAGCGTAACAACACGAGCATTCCTACGAGCCCTTGCCGCCACCGGCCCTCTTGGAGGTGCGCCCTTACCTGGTTGACCACAGGAGCGCCGTGCCAGTCTCGCCAGAGTCTCTCCCCGGCCTTGTAGGCTTCCTTGTAGCGGGCGTCCCCCTTGACGCGTTTGCGCTGTGAGCGCAGTGCGGCCATGTTGTACTTCAACATCAAGGCGCGATCGCGGGTCATGTTCCCGCCGTGGCGCCGTATCTCGGCGATGAGCGTATCGTGACAGTAGACCGGGAAACGCTCCAGGATACGATAGTAGAGGTCGTAGTCTTCGGCGGCCTTGTAAGAGGTATCGAAGTCACCCACAGCGTCGAATACGGAACGCCGATACATCACGGCCGGTACGTAGACCGGGCAACTGCGCAACAACTCGAGATAGAGGTCATCCCTTACCCGGAACTGCTCCCACCCGATCACGATGGAACCATCAGCGGCGATCTTCCGGCAGTGTCCCGAGACGAAGGCGCACGTGGGATGCGCCTCTAGCTCCCTTACCCCTACCTCCAGAGCTCCCGAGACCAGACGGTCATCAGAGTCCAAAAACACCACATACTCCCCCCTTACCTCAGCCAGGCCCCGGTTCCTGGCAGCCGCCAGGCCCAGGTTCTCCTGCCTTACGAGCCTGACCCTTGGATCCCCTTTGGCGTAGCACGATGCAACCTCCTCTGTGCCATCACTGGAGCCGTCATCGACGACCACGATCTCCAGGTCGGTGTAGCCCTGGAACAGTACACTCCGTATGGCCTCCCCGAGGAACCGCGCCTGGTTGTAACAGGGGATCACTATACTAACCTTGCCTCCCTCAGGGCGACTGCGAGTGTAGGGTCGGGCGCCACCTATGTCCGTCGCTGCACCGGTGTTTTCGTTCACTACACCACTCCCTGACTCGCTCTGGGACCATTGTATTGTACGGATTCGCGCCGTCATGGGCTTCGTCTCTCACGGTCGACTGCCGCCCGTGAAAAGGTTATCTCTGGAGCATCTTATAGAATTGAGCGATGAGGCCTGATATCGTAGACGCGGCATGCAGACCGAAACAATCGCAATCGTACGCCCACCCACAACGGGCGACCAGGACTTGGCTTCGCGCCTGTCCAAGGGCTTTAGAGACGCCTCACGCCGTGTCGCGGTGTACTCCTCGCCCGAGATAAGCGCCATGGCCCCAGAAGATTTGAGTAACACCACCCTGGTTGTAGTGAGTCCGGGGCAGTGCATCGAGACTAGCGGCAACGATGGGGCCTTCCTCTCGAAGGTAGCCAGCGCACCGAAGCGCATCCTGGCGTCCGTCGGTCCGGTACATAGCACCGGATATCTGAGGCGCCTGAGGAGAGGAATCCACTTTGACGCCCTCTTTGACCTAGGCTTTGCTTCCCAGAAAGCCAGCCATTTCGACGTCTCAGACGTACCTTACCACTTCGTGTTCAACGGCCTTACCCGAGATGAAGAACCGTTGGCACAAGAGCCGGCAAACCACACAGAGCGTACGATCCCGTGGGTGCTCGTGGGACCAAGGAGCGACAAGAACAGGGATCTCCTGGGCGCGCTGATCGAACATCAGATCGACCCAGGGGGCTTCTGCCTCTTGCAGGGCCGCCCGAAGAACTCGAAGAACTCGAAGAACTCGAAGAACTCGACCCCGCCAGAGCCGATGCTCGGTGGCTCGCAGCTCTCCGCAGTTCTCTCGAAGGCCAGATTCTATGTGTGGGGTACCGGACGCGACGGCTTGTATTATGAGAGTTTCCGGTTTATCGTCCCGCTGTTGGCGGGGACGGTGCCGTGCAAGATAGACCCGGCTCTCAGCGTAGCAGGGTTGGATATTCCGGGCGTCTACGCTTCCGTTCCGGCCTTTGACACGGAGGTGCGGGACATAGGGTACAGTGGCATGTATCGTCGTGCCAGGGACTTCTACGTCTCCAGAGGACGGTTGGGGGAACATTTGTCTGGGGCTCTACGTCTTGTCTGAGGCCAAGATACTGCAGAGCACGAATCGAATAGAGTCCACCGTTCTCGCCGACCCGGATTTGGGCCTGCTCTACAGGGAGAGCAAGGCAGAGAACGGCGTAACCATCTTTATCCCGAACTGGAACCACAGACCCTATCTTCCCAGATCGATTCGCAGCGCCCTGCACGCGATCGAACGCCTCGAGGAGGCTGGTTACTCTGGAGAGCTCCTCGTCATCGACGATGCCTCCCGCGACGGTTCGCAGAAGTTCTTGCGAACCGTCCGGGTCCTCTACGAGGACGCGCCGCTGAAAACGGTGTTCTTGGAGCGCAACCTCGGTCTCCCAAGGCTGCGGAACCTGGCGATGCGGATGTCGCGCTACCGGCACGTCTGCATGTTGGACGCCGACAATGAGCTCGTTGCGGACAACTTGCCACTGTTCTTGCAGAGCGGCAGGCAGACAGGCGCCGCATTGGTGCACGGACTCTTGATAGACAAGCGACAAGGGAAGATGACCGGCGTAAGGTCGGAGAACGTCGCAAGCATGCGCCTCACGGCCGGCAACTACATAGATGCCTTTGCCCTGCTAGACTCGACGAAAGTGCTAAGAGCCGGGGGTTTCGTCACCGACCAGAGGCTCTACGGTTACGAAGACTGGGAGATAATGCTACATCTTATCGCCGAGGAAGAGGAGGTCGTGTTCGTTCCTGTCGTCATGGGCTATTATCATCTGACTCCTGGATCCATGTATGCAGAGACGGCGGAGGACAAGGGGCCTCCCCCACGCTCTGCTGCGCCCGAGGTGGTTACCTTGCTGCGGCGTATGTTCGCCCAGACCGGCACAAGAGAGTGGGATGCCGTCAAAGTAGGACGCATCTACCACCCTGCGGTAGGCTACATTGACTGACGGCGGGCTCTACCGGGAGGCATCATGACCAAGGCCAGCGGCGAGTGGACCTCACAGATCGTCGAACACACGCGGCGGCTCGAAGAATACAGGAAAACCATAAGCAGGCTCTTCCCCGCGCTACCGAAAGATCTCCTGGAAGCGAGGTCGATCAAAGACGTCGATGCCCTGGTACTGGCGCTCTTTTTGCGGTGTTATCCGCACGAGCTGAGCGTGCTCGAGGTAGGCACGTCCTTGGGGATAGCCACCTTCCACTTTGCGGGCCAACCCAGCGTCTCGAGGGTGCTTGGCGTAGACCCGTCCGCGAGCGAGGACACCGGCGAGACGTCGAGTATAGACATCGCGCGGGCGGCCCTCGCGGAGTTCGCCGATGAAAGCGTCAAGATACAGCTTCGGAGGGGCGATGTAAGCAGCGTCTCTCCCAAGCTGGCGCATGAACTCCCCGAAAACGAACCGCTGCTGGCGTACGTGGGCGGGGTGCGCACCAGGGATGCGGTGGACTCAGATCTTCAGGCTATCTTCGATGCCAACCCGCGCGCCTTTGCCATCCTGGACCACTGCAGGGGTGACGAGGGACCTTTCGTACAGGCAGCAATCGCAGACTGTATGGAGAGGGCGCCGGGAAAGTACCACTTTCGGCTCTTCGGTGACCTCAGTTCGGGTATGGCGACGAGTAAGCTTGGGATCGTCTATCCCGATGAGGAATCTGCGGAGGTACAGAGGTGCCTGACAGAGCTCGCCCATCTGTTTAGCGAACGGTTGGACCCGCTGTGGCTGGCCGGTCGGGAGCAAGAGTTGATCGGCATCGTAAGCACCTACAGGGACGAGGCGGACGCACTGAGCGGGCAACTTCAGGACTCCAACGGCGAAAATCGATCGCTGGCCGGCCGCAACACAGAACTCCAGAAACGCATCTCCCAGCTCGAAAGGCGAAAATCCCGGTTGGAAGAGCGCAACGCCGGCCTCAAAACCGAGAACAAGGGGCTTCAGAGTCGCATCGCTCAACTCGAGAAGCGCATCTTTCAGCTCGTGAAGCGGACGTCCCAGCTGGAAGAGCGCAACTCCAGGCTCAAAGAGGAAAGGTTGCTGGTCATCTCGAAACTCAGCGACTATCGTAGCGCCGGCCGCTACAAGCTGGTTGATGCGCTAGCGAATGGCGTTCTTCGCATACCGGGCGCGAAGGCCGTGGCAAGACGCACCAGGCCGAAAGAGTAGGGCCCCGGCGTCGAGGCTGGCCGCGTATTCACCCTTCCTGTAACATCTGCGTTATGAACCGTAGGCTTACTTCCTCGGGCGTTTAGGGACAAACGGGTCGCATGGAGCACTTCGATGCGGGTGTCGTAGGGAAGGGCCACGTCGGGTTGGGGGCGTATCGGACACAGGCTGACCTGCCTGGACAAGTTCGAAGGTGGCCATGACGGCGTCTAGGTACGCTACCAGAAGGCCGAGGGCCCTGGTTACAGGAGGGGCCGGATTCATCGGGAGTCATCTCTGCGAGAGGCTCCTCGCAGAGGGTTACAAGGTCGTCTGCATGGACAACCTGATTACCGGCAGGCTTGCAAACGTGGCCCCTTTCCTGGCCAACGAGGCGGACTTCGAGTACGTAGAGCACGACGTAAGCGCCCATATAGACGTTGCCGGAGAGCTCGAGGAGGTCTTCCATTTCGCCTCCGCAGCGAGCCCTGCCGACTTCGGGCGCATCCCCATCGAGATACTCAAGACCGGCGCCCAGGGCACCCACAACTCCCTCGGGCTGGCCCGATCCAGGGGGGCCCGCTTCATGCTCGCCTCCACCTCGGAGGTCTACGGCGACCCGCTCGTGCACCCGCAGCACGAGGAATACAGGGGCAACGTGAGCACCACGGGCCCGAGGAGCGCCTACGACGAGGCCAAACGTTACGCCGAGGCCCTGACGATGGCCTACCACCGCCACCACCGCGTGGACACGAGAATCGTGCGCATCTTCAATTCGCATGGCCCCAGGATGAGAGCAGACGACGGCAGGATGGTGCCCAATTTCGTACGGCAGGCCCTCCTTGGCGAACCCCTGACCGTCTACGGAGAAGGCACCCAGACCAGGAGCGTGCAGTACGTCGACGACCTGATCGAAGGTGTTATCCGCCTGATGAAGAGCGGGGAGACCCGCCCCGTCAACATCGGCAACCCACTGGAGTACTCCGTGCGCGAGGTGGCCGAGATGATCGTAGAGCTCTCCGGCTCCGGGAGCGAGATCTCCCACCAGCCCCTACCCGAGGACGATCCCAAACGACGTTGCCCCGACATAACCCGCGCCCGGGAAGTGCTGGGTTGGGAACCGCAGACGGGGGCCCGCGAGGGCCTCGCCAAGACCCTGGAATGGTTCGCGTCTCAGGCGGAGGCTAGATCCGAGGCGTCGCCCACGACCCGCGGTGAAGGCTCCTGAGGTGCGGATCCTCTTGACCGGGGGAGCCGGGTTTATCGGCTCGTACGTGGCGGAGCACCTCCTCCAGAGCGGACACGAAGTCGCCGTCTTGGACGATCTCTCGACGGGCGCTCGCGGGAACGTCCCCAAAGGAGCACTCTTCTACGAGGCCGACATCCGCTCGGGGTGCGCCGAGATCTTCACAGACTTCGGGCCCGAGGCGCTCTGCCACCAGGCCGCCCAGATGGACGTGAGACGCTCGGTAAAGGAGCCGGATTTCGACGCCGACGTCAACGTCCTCGGAACGGTCCGCCTCCTACAGAAGTGTACCGAACACGGCGTGAGGAAGGTCGTCTTCGCCTCCACGGGCGGAGCCGTGTACGGCGAGCAGCAGAATATCCCGCCCCCGAGGACCACCCGCAGTATCCGGTCTCCCCTTACGGGGTCTCCAAACTCGCGGGCGAGCGCTACCTGCACTACTACCATCTCCAGTTCGGCCTGCCCTACGTCGCACTCCGCTACGCCAATGTCTACGGGCCCAGGCCAGGACCCACACGGAGAAGCGGGGGTCGTGGCAATCTTCTGCGGCAATCTGGCCAGTGGTAAGACCTCGACGATAAACGGCACCGGTCAACAGACCCGCGACTACGTCTACGTCGAAGACGTCGCACGCGCGAACGTACTGGCCCTAGAAAACGAAGTACCCTCCGGGGCCTACAACATCGGCACGGGCCTAGAGACCAGCGTGAAGGGCCTCTACGAGCTGCTACTCGAGATCTCCGCCAAAGACCTTCCACCCCGGCACGGACCGTCCAAGCCGGGCGAGCAGCTCCGAAGCTGCGTAGACCCTGCCCTGGCTGGACGCACCTTCGACTGGCAGCGCAAACCGCCCATCCACACGGGCCTCAAAGAGACGCTGCGCTCCTTCGCCGCCCTCTAGAGCAGTCTTCGTATAGCTGAGGGCGCTCTCTCGGAAAAGTTCATCCCTTTAGAGAAAGGCTCTACGGTGAAGGCTCGCCTTCTCCATGCCAGCGGGTCATGTGGTCGGCGTGGGTTCGCAGGTACGCCCCAGGACCGAAGTGGTGGTCGTAGAACTCCAGCTCCAGGTGGTGGGCCTGCAGGTAGGTCAGGACGAAGATGCTCGGGACCGTGCCGGGGAACTTCCCGAAGCGGTCGTAGATGTACTGCGCCATGATCGCCACACACTCCTTGAACTCCTCGGTGTGGACCTGTGCGCTACTTCGTACTCTGGTGCTCTCCTTCCAGGGACCCGGCGTGTCAGGGTGGAACGGTCCTCCCGGACCGAATTTCCGCTCGGCAAACGCTTCGACGGCGGCCCGCATGTCGGGGTAGTGGGGCGGGCAGTAGCCCGCGAATATACCTGGAAGCCCGTGGGGTTCGGCAGCGGCCAGCGCTCGTCGGTGTCGTAGCGAAAGCCCAGTCCAGGCACCTCGGGGTCGCCGCTGGCCCCGAGGACGGTAAAGCGGTCGAGGCCGTCGAACATCCAACCTCCAAGGCCCATCGCCTGCAGCATCAGCATACCGGCGTAGCAGGAGGTCGATAGTTCGGCGGTACACTCGGTGATCGAGTAGGTCTCCATGAAAGTAAGTGGCAGGGGCTCCTCCAGGTCAACGAGGTGAGAGAAGCGCTCGAGGCCCGGGATCTGCTCCCCATTCACGTCGTCATACATCCCGTATCCGTTCTGGACCATGAAGCACAGGATGGCGATCATGTGCTGGGCTATGTCCCCCACCGGGATGAGCAACGTGCTCCCGGGACGGTTCGCGCACCAGGTATTATGCCCCTCCATGTAGGGTTCCTCGGCGGGGATGTACAGCCTGGTGTCGGATAGCTTGCGTATCCGGCTGCGGTGGGCGTCCAGTATCGCGTCGAGGTCTAAAGGACCGTCGGTCGTCCGCTCGACCAGCGCGGGGGCGTCGCGGGTCTCGAAGAGGTAGACGCCCTCATCGTCGGTGAAGAACAGCTCGCTGGTGTGAAACCCTGCCGCCGAGGGGAACGTGCGGCCGCCTGCGGCACCGGAGTAGTTCGAGAGGTGGGGAGCGTACCCGGCGTGGCGCATGATCATGTAGTGCCAGCCGGTGTTGCCCGCCGCCGCCGTCAACACCAGCATCTGCTCCAGCTCGGAGAGCGGTAGAGGCTCGTGCCTGGAAGTGAACGCCAGCGGCCCGTCGGGGATCGAAGCCCCCAAAGAGAACCGGCGGGCCCGCCTTCCGAAAAGCGCTTCGACCAACGGAAACTCCAGGACGTCTTGCAGGCCTTGGGGGTGCGCTCTGGTCTCCATGAACTCTCCTCTCCTACTATCCCGACTAATCTTGCCACGGGAGAGGCAATGATGCTACATGAGTCACCTGACTCAGGAGAGACGGATCACGTAGAACATGCCCCCGCTGTCCTTCTCGGCGAGGAACCCGTTCGGGCTGGTAGTGACGTCTTCAAGCGGCCCGTCGCTCTTGGGTACGGCGGGCTCAACCTTGAACGGGCGGAAATGTACCCGCACCCCGCCCAGCGCCTCGAAGGCCGCCCCTGTCCACTGGTTGGTAGCCTCGGTGATCAGATATTCATAGCCGAGCGACCGGCAGCGCTCCGCGCCCGCGGCCACGAGCTCGAAGGTGTCCTCCTTCGGAAGATCGTCGGAGCGGGAGATCAGGATGTGGTGGCTGACCTTGCCCTTCTCGTACGCCTCCTTAAACTCCGGGTACCGTTCGGAGAGGGCCGTTAGCGCCGCCGCGTCCTGGGCACCCAATGCGCCGTAAACCGGCGCCCAGACCGATATTACGGTGTCGAGGAACGGATCGCCCTCCCGAAACGGGGGTTCTACGTCGAAGGGCCCCATCGTCTGGTTGAATGCGGCACCGATGACGCGTCCCTCCCCATCCAGGATGGCCAGGGATTGCGCCAGTGTCTCCTCGTCGACCTCGATTGCGCCCTGGGGGCTGGTGGGGTCGGTCAGGGCGGTAAGACGCACTATCCAATACATCTGCGTCTCCGTGTCCCACGAACCGAACGGGTCGGTACCAAACGGATCGGTGTGGCGCGCCTCCATGAGCCCGGCGGGCGGATGCTTGGGCGGCCGGAGGTGGCGGGCTTGGGGTTCCCAGCGGGCGAATCCCGCGCCTATCACCCACGCCATCTGCAAGAGTTGGTCCTTCGTCAGTTCCGGCGCGAGGACCGTGGAGTACCGGCTGCTGCGGTAGGGCTCGGCCCGCGCGAAATCCACGAGCGGCAGGGACTCAGGCAGGGGCTGTAGCCCGTGCTGCGGCGACATCTACGGCTTTCGGATAGTCGCTGTAGGGCAGGGGACGCGCCCCGTCAGGGTCGCTACCGTACTCGACGGGACGATGTCGATTCCTGTTCGGTCATGCTGTCCCTCCCTTTCTCGTGTTTGGTGGTTGACTCGGGAGGAGTATCGCGTAGTCTGCCAGGATCCGCCCCGTCGGTATCGTGCAGGTTTCCCTTTCCCACACCTCGATTGCGGAAGTACTCACCCGCCGCATGATGCCATCTGGAGACATGAGGCGCTACTGCCCAATCCGGCCGGGACACAGTCTGTAGTACAGGCGAGCTGGGGTCCACCCGGCGAACATGATTTCCAATCCGTGGAGGGGACCCTCGTATCTCCGACCAGAAGCGCCGCAACCAGTGCGCTGGCGAGCGCGAGCCCGGCGGAGGCCAGCATCACGGCCCTGAATCCCGCGACAAAGGACTCCTCTATGGCGCGTTCGATCCGCGCTTCTGTCCTCGCGTCCACGCTCTCTGGCGCCTGTGCCGCTCCGAGATCCGCCTTCGCCGCCTCCATCGCGCTCCTGGATGTCGCCGGGTATATCCATCCTTTCCATGCGCGCGTCGAGACTCGCGGAGAACGCCCCGTAGATCAACACGCCAAGAACGGCGACTGCCATAAGCCCCGCCACCCTGGCTACGGCATTATTCACCCCGGAGGCCATCCCTGAGTGCTCACCCTCGACCGAGCCGAGCGCCACCGTAGTCATCGGGGTTATCGCCAGTGCCATCCCGAAGCCCTGAACGACCATCGCGGGGAAGAACGAGGTCCAGTAAGAGCCATGGTCCGCACCAGGAGGGCAAAAAGCAGCAGACCCGCAGCGACGGCGAGGGAAGCTACTATGAGCGGCACCTTCGCCCCGAAGCGGGCACAGATGCGCCCGGAGAGGCGGCCGATCAGGAGTGCCATCGCTACAAAGGGCAAGAACACGCTGCCTGCGACGAAGGCCGAGTATCCATGGACCTGCATCATGAGGAAAGGCAGGAAAAATAGAGAGCCGGTCAGGGCCATGTAGAAAAGGAGCGTCACCAGGTTGGCACCGGTGAAGCTCCTGGAGTGGAACAGTGAAGGTGGTACCATCGGATCCTGGCACGCCGCTCGACGAAGACGAACGCCGAAAGGGCGATCAATCCCAGCACGAGGGCGGCGAGCACCCTGCGGGATCGCCAAGGCCCAAGGCCGAGGACTCGATAAGGGCGTAGACCAGACCCGCGAGCCCGCCCGTAGCGAGGATCGCGCCTGCGAGGTCGAGCCTGCGGGCCTCAGGGTCGTGGCTCTCCGGCACGTGCGACAGCGCGATGGGGATCGCCACGACGGCCATCGCGGGGGCCAGCAAGAACGCGGCCCGCCAGGAGATGTAGTCGACCAGCCATCCGCCCAGGACCGGCCCTACCGCCATCGCCAGGCCGCTGAGCGCCCCCCAGGCGCCGATGGCCTTAGCCTTCTGCTTCCCTTCGAACGACGCCCCGACGATCGCCAGCGAAGCAGGAATCAAAAGCGCCCCTCCTAAGCCCTGCACCGCCCTGGCCACGACGAGTTGTCCGGTATCGGGGACCAGGGCGCACCACAGCGAGGCCGCACCGAAGATCGCCGCGCCGATGACGAACAGACGCCGCCTTCCGAAGCGGTCGCCCAGGGTACCTCCGACGAGTATGAGCGCCGAGAGCACCAGGGCGAATGCTCCGTAGCTCCACTGCACCTCCCGCGCGCTCGCCCCGAGCTCGGCCTGCACCGCGGGCAGGGCAACGTTCATTACCGTGCTGTCGAGGAATGCCATCCCCGAGCCCAGGGAAGCGGCCGCTATCACCCACGGCCGCGAGTTTGGCCGGCACAGCGCGGAGGGCTTGGTGGACCGGACAACTCCTAATTCACACGCCGGAAGGACGGCGGGCATTATCGGGTCCTCCAGGAGCGTTCCTCTTCACGCGCAGCCAAGGACCGCAGCGCCGATCGCCCTTTCTTTGCCACACGACTCAACCCCTCGCGGCGTTGCTCCGATCTCCCCAGCTGTTTACGTGGCTATCGCCTGCCAGCAGTATAGCCCGCCGCAGTCGTGTCCGGCATGATGGGCACGAGGTCTAAGAAGTGCGTGACGGTTATCGGGTAATCGAATATCGCAAGAAGAGCTCACCATCGGCCAGGTGGATAGAAACGAGGTCGAGGGTCGGACGGTCGCGGGCCGGGAGCGCAGGACCTCTGAGCAAGGTAAGGCTCTGCTCCACAGTTCCGCCGAGCAGTTCGGGCGCCACGGTAAGGAAGAGTTCGTCAACGAGGTTGCGCGAGATCAGGGCGTGGTTGAGACCGGGCCCGCCCTCGACCAATAGGGACTCGACGCCACGCTGGGCTCGGGCGGCCGGCAAAGCCCTCTCCAGGTCGACGGCACCATGGGAGTCGGCGGGCGCCTTCATCACCGGCGCCAGGGCGCGCAGCCGTTCGACAACCCTCGCGGGAGCCGCATCGGAGAGCAGGATCAAGACTTCCTGGCCCTCCTCGACGATAAGGTGTTCGTCCAGCGGTACTTCGCCCGAGTCGGTGACGATGATCGCGAGCGGTTGTGGCACACCATCTGGGCCGTCGAGGCCGAGCGAGAGCTTCTCGGCACGCAGCGTACCGGCCCCAATGATCACGGCGTCGACCTTCGAACGGAGGGTCCGCATCGTCCGGCGATCGGTCCTGCTTCCTATTCCAGCGGCTTTCCCCTCCATGGTCGACCTGCCATCCACTGAGCTGACCGTGTTGATGATCACGTACGGTCTTGAGCCCTCGCGATGCCCCGCGGGCGGCAGGACCAGGTCTTCGTAGACGGCAAAGACCTCCCGCGCAGGGGGAGGGTAGAGCCTGAGTATCTTCACACCCTGTAGGAGGCGTACCTGCTCGAGGCCGAGCGAGGCAGGCTGACATCCATCCACAGGCCAGACTCGGTGTTCTCCTGGGCGTGGATCTCCGCCAGGCCATAAAGACGACTCGCGGCCGCGTATTCGGCATGGGGGATAAATACGCGCATCCTCTCCCTCCCCGACCCTATGGAGCGGTAGATCTCCTCGAGGAGCGTCCCGCAGTCCCAGGTCGCGCTTATGGCGACCGCGTGCGGGTGATCCCTCCTCAACTCGGCGGCGCGCGCATCCGAAACAAGGTCCATCTTGTTGAGGCACATCACCATCGGCCCCGTGCCAACCCCGTCATCCTCGATCGCCCCAAAGAGAGCGCGCGTCACCGTCTGGATCTCCTCCTCCAGCTCCTCACTGGAGGCGTCCGCGCAAACCACCGTGACATCACACTCACGCGCCACTTCGAGCGTCGAGGCGAAGGAGTGCACGAGTTGGGTGGGCAGCTTCCTTATGAACCCCACGGTATCGGTGACCACGAAATCGGGCCACATTCCATCCGGCCCGTTTTTCCTGCTCCCCTCTACGAGACGGGTGGTCGTCTCGAGCGTCTCGAAGAGCCTGTCCTTGGTCGACCTCCTCTCCCCGCTGAGGGCGTTCAAAATCGTAGTCTTGCCCGCGTTCGTGTAGCCCACCAGCGCAACGGTCGGTGGTCCTTCCTCCTTAAGGCGCGCACCCCGGACGGCCCTACCCGCCTTTTCCTCCTGGAGCTTGCGGTTTATGGTCGCTATGCGCTCGCGGATTACGCGCCTGTCGTACTCCAGCTGTTGCTCGCCAGGGCCCCTCGTGGTTACCCCTCCGCCCCCCAGGCGACTCAGCTCAGGGTTCTTTCCCTTGACCCTGGGCAAACGATACTCCAGGTCGGCGAGCTCGACCTCAAGGCGGCTCGCCGCATCCCTAGCATGCGCCTCGAAGATCCGGATGATCAACTCCGTCCTGTCCACGACGGAGACGCCACAAGCCTTCTCGAGTACCCTGGCCTGGGACGCACTCAACTCGTCGTCCGCGATAACGAAACGCGCCCCCACCTCCTCTACTAGCTCCCGCAACTCTTCGCGCTTGCCACGCCCAAGGTAACCAGTGCCGTCCCTGCGGCCCTGCTCGAGTACACCGGCGACCTCGATGCCAAGGGTACTCGCCAACCGCCCCAACTCCGCCATGTGGCGCCTCTCCCCTGCTCCCGCGAGTACCGCTCTCTCCTCACTCATACGCCGAGTATATCATGCATAGTATGCAAATCTATTTGGTGGTCCGTGCTCTGCACGACGGTCAGGCTGGCGCGACCTTCGAGTGTACGGGCCAGCTTGTCGAACCATCGCATCTGGCGCCGGGCGAGCCGTCTTGTCCTGGTTGCTACATGGTCCTGCGCCTGCGGCAGTGAGATCGTCCCCGCGAGGTGGTGGCAGAGCTCGCGCACTCCTACAGAGTCCATTACCTGCGGGCTTATACGCGTTCCGGCCGCGGCCATCTCACTCAGTCTTTTGGCCTCCTTCAGGCCGTCGAGGGCAATTCTCCTCGACCTCTCGTCTATGGCGGCGTCGAGGGCGGACCTCTCGGGACGCAGGTAGACGATGGCGGTGTCGTAGCGAAGGTCTCCTCCCCAGATAGAACCCCGGCCCGGGGCCCCGGCCAGCTCCAGCTCTCTGGCTCGCGCGGCCCTGCGAGGGTTGGGTTCTCCTTCGGCCGCCTCCTCGGCCCGACGGCGCAACTCTGCCGGGACCTTCGGGGCGAGGGGGATATCCAGCAGGATCGCATTCAGGTACATTCCCGTTCCCGCGTCGAGGACGAAGTTGGCCTCCTTGGCGATGATCTCCTCGGCAAGCGCCCTGTGTCTGGCTACGGTCCAGTCCTCGGTCACGGAGACGATGCCGACCAGCTCCGCCGGCCGCCTGCGGGCCTGGTTTGTTATCACGGGCAACTCCCTGTAGACCTGCATGGAATCTACGGCCAGTGTGGGTACGTACCGACCTCCTGCTCCGGTAAGCCCCTCGGCAAGGGTGTCGGAGAGTTCGCTCTTGCCGCCGGCCGTGGGCCCGCAGACTACCAGCGCGGTCTTCTTGCTATTCTTGGCCGTGGTCCCTCAGATCGGAGCGCCGGGTTCGCCCGCGTACAGAACGTGGGGTCCCGCGGACTCTATCCTGGCCTTCACGTAGTCTCCTGGCGCGGCATCCGTATGGACGTGAACAGCGTGACCGCTCCACGTCTCCCCGATAGCCTTGCCATCCTCCGTGCTGCCGTGACGGATGTAGATCTCCTCTTCGGCTCCGACTTTGCGCTGGTTCCTACTAAAGGCATTCTGTTCGACCTGCCTCAGCACCTCGAGGAAGCGCCGCTGGACGACGGCATCGGGAACACTCCAGGGTAGATCAGCGGCCTCGGTACCCCGCCTCGGGGAGAACTTGAAGATGTATGCCGAGTCGAATGCGCAGTCCTCGACGAGCCTTAGCGTCTGTTCGTGGTCTTCCTCGGTCTCGCCGGGATGGCCCACGATAATATCCGTGCTGAGCGTACCATCGGGCGCCGCCTCCCTGAAGACCTCGATCTTACGCCTGTACCTCTCGGCTTTGTAGCCGCGGTGCATGACCTTGAGCATTCTGTCCGACCCGGATTGCACGGGCAGATGGAGCCGCTTCACGATGCTATCCCGCTCCCCGATGGCCCTTAGTGTGCGGTCCTCCATGTTGGAAGGATGGCTCGTCGTGAACCATACCCGCGGCGCGCTCTCCGAGACGGCCTCCAAAAGGTCGCAGAACCTCTTTCCCTCATGCCTCCACGCGTCTACCGTCTGGCCCAGAAGCGTAACGTAGCCGGTGCCGCCGGCTACGAGGTTCTCTACCTCCCCGATCACACTCCCCATCGGGCGGCAGACCATGCGCCCCCTCACAGTCGGGACTATGCAGTAACTGCACTGGTAATTGCACCCGGTCATAATCGTGACGAAGGCGCTGTGCCCACCCTCCGTGCCAGGCAGTTCGGGCGTGTACGTCTCCCGCATCGTCGGTAGTCCCACGAACTCCGCCAGCTCGTAGGTATTATGGGTGCCCAACACGAGGTCTATATTGTAGGTCTGCCTCAGCGCCGCCGATTCCTCGGCCGCGCCGATGCAGCCCGTGAGGGCCACCCGCTTTACCCGCCCCTCGCGGCGGAGGCGGTTTAGCTCCCCGAGATGCCCTTTGACGCGGTCCACGGCGTTCTCGCGGACGTAGCAGGTGTTCAGAATTACCAGGTCCGCATCCTCGTAGCGCTGGACCTCCGCATAGCCTGCGTCCTGGATCATGCGCCTAATGCGATCCGAGTCGTGCACGTTCATCTGGCACCCAAAGGTCCTGATGCAGGCGGTCTTGGCTCCAGGATCGACCGACCCTCGAGGCTTTCTGGAGAGCGGTATGGGCGCCGTCCTTGTCGTGCTACTCATACTGTTCCTCCGGCTCATAGACTCTGGCCCTGAGGGAGATCTCCCCCGGTCGGCTCTCGAACCTCAACCCTTCGACCTCCAGGTACCCGGCCCGCGCCGCCCGCCTGAGTATATCCTCAATGCGCGCACTTTCCTCCTCCCCAAGCTCCAGCACAGGCCCCGCACCTCGCCTCCCAACAGCCCTCCCACCCCAGACCCCTCCTTCACGCTCCCCTCCCGAAACGCTATCGACAGGCCG
>CAWEQZ010000053.1:0-140132 GCA_963811295.1 uncultured Rubrobacteraceae bacterium
GATACGTCTCTAGGGCCCGCACGAACTCTGCGCCAGGCTCTTCACCCGTGAGCATGTACAGATAGTTGGCCGCATGGCCCAGCTTGGGTTCAGGCACCACAGGCTCCTCGCCCTCGAGCATGCGCGAGTATGCCGCCACAATGGTGGGTAAACGCGCCACCAGTGCCAGTGCTTCCTCTTCGTCCGTGCCAGGGCTCACGGTCCCTGCCGCCATGCGCAGCGCATCCATCGCCGGCACCTTCTCTGCGGCCACGGACCGCAGCAGATCCAAAGTAGCCGGCGGCAGCTCTCGCCGCCCCGCGAGCTCCTCCCGAAAATCCGCGAGTCGCCCGGAATCAGGCAAAACGTCGTGCCAGAGCAGGTACACGGTCTCCTCGAAGGAAGCCCGACCGGCCAGCTCCTCGACCGGAAAACCCGCAATGATCAACTCTCCAGCCTCACCGTCGACACCACTCAGGCGGGTCTCGGCCGCCACCATATCCTCCAACCCAGCAACGAAACCCGTCCCAGAACTCTCGCCCATGTCAGTCCTTTCATGCCTGACCCGGATCCCCGAGTCGCCGTCGTAGTTATCAATCGTAACTCTCCATAAGATATGTATCAACATTGATTACCAAATCAATATGTAGTAGGATTGCGATCGTGTGGTCGTACACCTGGGCGAGGAGGTTGTCGGATGGGGAAGGAGCGGTATCTGAGTGCCGGGCGGGCGGCTGAGGAGTTGGGGGTCAGTCTTGCGACTTTGTACGCGTACGTGAGCAGGGGGATGGTACGTTCCGAGGCTGTCGAGGGGAAGGGGCGCGCCAGGCGTTACAGGACTGAGGACGTAAGGAGGCTCAAGGAGCGCAAGGAGCGCAGGCGGGATCCTGACGGGGTAGTGGAGGGAGCATTGCACTGGGGCACGCCTGTGCTCGAGTCTGCGATCACCATGATCGACGGTGGCGGACTTTACTACAGGGGGCGTGACGTCCTGGATCTCGCCGAGGAGAGCACGATCGAGGAGGTTGCGGCCTTGATCTGGACGGCCGACGAGGCTATGGCCCCGGCGCTCTTCCCACCCGAGATGCCTGGACCCTCCCGGCGCATCTGGAAGGTTGTGGACAGCGTGACCGGACTAACGCCCGTCGAGGTCTTCCAGGTCCTGCTCCCAGTGGCGGCCGCCGAGGACCCGGCCGCATACGACCTACGTCCTGGTGCCGTCGCGCGCACCGGTGCCAGGATACTCCGCCTGATGACGGACGTGGCCGCGGGAGAGTCTGCTCCGGGACTGGCGGGGACGCTTCAGCGTGGCTGGAGTACGGACGATCCAGGGGCCGAATCGCTTCTCGGCTCCGCGCTCGTCTTTTGCATGGATCATGAGTTACCCGTCTCGACCTTCGCTGCCAGGTGTGTCGCCTCGTCCGAGTCCACGCCCTATGCCGTCGTCGTAGCCGGGCTTGCGGCGCTAGGAGGCGTCAAGCACGGGGGGGAGATCGAACTCGTCGAGGCTTTTTTGCGGGAGGTGGAGGGTGCGGGGGATGCACGGGCGGTTATCTCCGGCCGTCTCAGGCGGGGGGAGCGTATCCCTGGCTTCGGGCACTCGCTCTATCCTGAAGGTGATCCCCGCGGTGCCGGTCTGCTTCGCTTGACGGCCAGGGCCTATCCCGAGAGTATCGCCGTTGCGCTCTCCGATAGTGTTGCCGGTGAGATGCTGCGTTTGATGGACGAGCGTCCCACCGTAGATTTCGCGCTGGCGACGGTGGCGAGGACGCTGGGGTTGCCACCCGGCGGGGCCGTCGCGCTCTTCGCTCTCGGCAGGACCGTAGGTTGGATCGGCCACGCCATAGAGCAATACCGGAGCGGCTCCCTCATACGTCCCAGGGCCAGGTACGCAGGAGAACAGCCGCGCGGTCGTTAGATGGGTATGTTCAGGACGTTCAGGCCTCTCAGGATGATCAGCACGGCGGCGACGGAGTTGAACGTCGCGTGCGCGACGAATGGGGGGAAAAGGCTACCCGTTCGCTGGAAGAGAGCGCACAGGGTTATCGCCAGAATGAAGAGGACGGGCAGGAGGACAGGTTCCAGGTGCAGCAGGGCGAACAGCACGGAAGATACGAGTGAGGAAGCGATAAAGATCGTCTTGCTGGAAGACCTTTCGGAATGCTCCTTCCCAAGAGACCTGGTGGAGATAAGGGCTCCCAGCCGGTAGAGGCCGTTGAAGATGGCGCCCCTGAAGACCAGTTCCTCCACGGCCGGACCGATGAGTACGACGATCAGGACTATCGCCGGTATGGCCACGCCAGGGCTCTCACGTACCCAGCCAACGAGCCCTTCCATAAACGGTTGCTGGACCGTCGATTCCGTAGAATAGCCGAGCCGTTCGAGAACGAGGACGCTGATCGGGTTCACGATCATGCTCAGGAGTAAGGCACCGATGCCAACGGCCATCCCGGCGCCGATTCCCGCCAGGAATCCTCCCCTGGGCCGCGAGAACCCTAGGGGCGCCAGAGAGTAGCCTATCTTTTTGCCCAGGCGACGCAGCAGCAAGACAGCCAGCCAGAACACCCCGACCACGACCCCCGCGATGACCGCGTCGAACAAGACGACCGAGAGCAACGTGCCCTGAGCGTCAGGCATCAGCACTTCCGAGGTAGACGTCGGCCGGGGTCCATCCGCCTCCTGCGTCCCTCAAGAGGGCTTCCTTTACGGAGGCCGGCAGAAGCTCGATCTCCCGCAGCTCATCGATGCTCACCCAGCGTACCTCTCTGAGGGTCGGCTCGGTACCGGGAGCGTCCTCGGGGTCACTCCCGAGGGTCGCCTCCCCGTCGCCTTCCACCTCCATGCGGGCGACGACATCGATCGTGTGGCGTCTCTCCCTCAGGAACTCGCTCACGTAGAGGACGCCGGAGAAGCCGGCCGTGAGACCCGTCTCTTCGGCGAGTTCGCGGCCAGCGCACTCAGGTATCGTCTCGCCCGGCTCGAGTCTGCCTCCAGGGAGCACCCAGTACGGTTCCCTATCCGGTTTCTGGTGGCGCACCAGGAGCAGGGCTCCCTCCCGCTCCACCACCGACGCAACCCTGACCCCGAAGTCCATACCGATAACTGTACGATCCTTGCCCATGCGGCGAGTATACCCGCGGGGAGACCAGGGAGAGCTACGAGACGTCTGCCGGCTCTTCCTCCTGGCGATGAGATCGACTGAGTTGCGAGACCTGGGTCTCCAACTCGTCGCAGGCTTCGAGCACCAGACGCAAACCTTCGTCTTTGGAGAGATGTCCGTCGTAGGCTTCGAGGATACCAGCCTCGGTGGTTGGGTAGCTACCGGTGATGCGGCGGTGGTGCAAGAGGACGGCGAGGAGTCTTTCGTCTTCCATCCCGGCGAACTCCAGGATCGAGTCCAGGTAGGCGGCTACGGTCTCGTCGCCCGCTCCTGTGGTTACCGCCGCGTGTAGCAGCTTCCCACAGAGCCGACCAAAGCCCGGCACCCTGAGCACGTCTCCCGTGACCTCGAAAGCCAGCATCCTTTCGTCTGGTAAAACTTTGAGGCTATCCCGCCTGACGCGGTCCGCGGAGCGGAGGATAATGGCCGCCGTCGCCAGGGTCACCTCGGGGTAGTTGCTGTCCATGCCGCGCAACTCCAGCGTTCCCTGGCGGTTGAGACGCACGGGGTTCCAGGCCGGTCTGAGCAGGTCTCCGCCCGCCTCGGCGAAGTAGCGTCTTTGTACGCCGGCCCGGTCCATAGCGCTGAGCCAGGCCTCGTAGCGGTCGAACTGCTGGCGGATCAGGTGTTCGGAGTCTTCGGCGTATGGTAGCAAGGCGCCCACCTGGGGCAGGTCCTTATACACTCCTTCCCACCCGAAGATGGCACTGCCCCTGTAATGAACGGTGCGGACGGCCAGCCCCGACTTCCGTCCCTCGAAAAACGGGCACGAGCGGGTGAGGGCCACCAGGGCGGGATCCAAGGCCGTCGCAAGGTTGTAGATGTTCGAAACCTCCTCCCTGGCGGCGGCTGACGCGGTGGCGGAGATGCCCGCCCCGACGTCGATCGTCCCTGCTTGCAACTCCAGATGCAGGTGCGTACCCGCGCATCTCCCGGCGTCCTCGAACCTCTCCGGGCCGACCGTGTTCACCTGGACTCTGTAGTCCAGCCCGTCGCGTACGGCGGGTTCCAGAGGCAATGGATAGGCGCCGAGCGGGTAGAGCCTGAGACCCAGAGATCTCGCCGTGCGTAGAGCTATCCGCAGGTTCTGCACGTACTCGCGCTCGAGTTCATAGAGGGTGTGGACCGGAGGCGTGTTTACCTCCACCAGGCCCAACACGAACTCGGGAGCGAAGCACATACGACGGCCGGACTCCTCGCGGCAGCGCGCCAGGAACTCGTCGGCCCGCTCCGATGGATGTCCGGAATTCTCGACCAGGAAGAATTCCTGCTCGAGCCCGGCCCGTCGATCCAACAACCTATCCCCTTTACTCACACTATCCCCGAAGACCTATGACGTATTCTCCATCTTCTTTGGAACAAACGCTACCCCGGATGCAAGGAACCGGCCCTCCCGAGCGGAAATCCGGGCGGCGAGGAATCCCTCGGGCGCTCCAAGATGTAATCTTCGGTGTGGGCGAGAAGGAGGTCAGTAGATCTTGCAACCGCAGAGCGAGCGCCACAACCCACAGGACCAGGGCGAGACCGAGATCAGAGAGCACCTCGCGAACGAGCGGACGCTGCTCTCGTGGGTGAGAACGGGGGTCAGCCTGATCTCGATAGGGCTCGTCGTCGAGCGGGCTGGCGCGCTCGTAGATGCCTCCATGAAGGTTGGCTCCACAAGCGCCTCGGAGCTCTTCGGACTGGCGCTCGCCTTGCTCGGGGCGCTAACGCTCGTCCTCGGTACCACCCAGTTCCTCAAGAACCGGCGCAGGATCTCGACCGGCGAGTTCGTCCCTTCGGCGGCGGCCTACCTCATAATAGTCGCCGGTAGTCTGACATTCGCCGGAGCGTTCGTAATCTACGTGCTGCTAACCTAGCATCCGCCAGGGAACGCGCTAGCCCGAATCTATCCCCCGAAAAGTCCTGAAACCTGACCCCTGGTTCCGACCTGGCTCCCCACCCACACGTACCCGTCCGACCAGACCTCGCGCTTCCAGATGGGCACGACCTCCTTTATCCGCTCGATGGCGTAGCGGCTCGCCTCGAACGCCGGCCCGCGGCGCGGTGCGGCGACGACTATGGCGACGCTGGCCTCGCCGGGGTCTACCCTGCCCAGACGATGCACTATCGAGACGTGCCTGACGTCCCAGCGTCTTTCTATCTCCGCCCCGATCTCCTCCAGCTTCCTGTCGGCCATCGGCCGGTACGCCTCATATTCCAGGTACTCGACCGCTGCGCCTTCTGACTCGTCGATCCTCGTCGTGCCTACGAACGTGGCTACGGCGCCGCAGTCGGGCCTCTGGGCATCCCGGACCAAAGCCCCGACGTCCAGCGGCTCCTCGACAATGGCGAACATTCAACCGCCCGAGACGGGCGGCAGTACTGCCACCTCATCGCCGGGTGAGACGCCCGCGTCCCCACGTGCATACTCACCGTTTACGGCGAAGGCCAGCGTATCGCGCATCGGGGCGAGGTCGGGATGCCGCCCGGCGAGCAGAGGCCAGAGCTCCGCGAGGGTTACCTCATCTTCTACCGGTAACTCGGTCTCGCGGGTCCCTGCCCTGTCAGCCGCCGCGCCGAAGAGTAGTACCCTGATCATGGCCCTATTCTATCCCGCCGGCTCGGGGACGTAGTCGGGTCCGACTATGACCTTGAGTGTTTGGGGAAGCACGGAGAACTGGGCCGGCTCGTTGCCGACGACTTCGCCGTCGGCGGTGAACTCCAGGCCGGGAGGCTGGGTCTCTATCCGGATCTCCTTCGCCCGCACGAAGTGCACGCCCTCCTTGTCCAGGTAGCTGGACTCCGCCAGGACGGCCGGAGCGAGGTCGAACAGCTCCGCCGCCCCGAGAGTCTCTATGACGACCACGTCGAGCAGACCGTCTTCCGGGTTGGCCTTCGGGGTGGCCGGCCATCCTCCCCCGGTGTAGCGGCAGTTACCAACGGCGATATTGACCGCTTTCACCCGATGCCTCTCACCGTCGATGTAGAGGGAGAGCTCGCGCACCTCGAAGTTCCTTGCGACCTCCAGCGAAGCCCGCAGGTAGGAGAGTTTGCCCCAACGCTTCTTCAACTTTTCGTCGTTGGCGCTGGAGATCTCAGCCCCAATGCCCCCCGTCGCCACGTTGATGAAGAAACGCTCGCCAACGCCTTCCGAACGAACCCTCGCCACGTCCAGGCGCCGCTCCCGCTTCTGCCGGATGACGTCTTCTGCGAGCTCCGGATCATCCGGGACGGCAAGCGTTGCGGCTAAGTCGTTGCCGGTCCCAGCGGGCAGGATGCCCAGGGTGACACTTTCGGGGAAGCCGGCCCTGCCAAGCCCGTTCACCACGTCGTTGATCGTGCCGTCTCCCCCGGCGACGATGAGCAGGCCTTCTTGCCAATCCCGCGCCGCATCTATGGCGTCCTGGGAACCTTTGGTCTCGATCCAGTCGAGATCCAACGCATCGAGCTCGTCGCGGATCTCATCAGGCTCGTAGGCGCCGCCACCTGAGGCCGGGTTGCAGATTACCCGCGCTTTTGACGTCTGCATGGCGCGCCCCCTGTAGCCTCTACGACCCTCCTAGTCTACCCGGAAAGCACCTGATAATTACACGCCCCCTAGGAAGCGCGTCGAACCAGCGGGTTGGGTCGCGACACCCTCTCAGCCGGCAGCCAGATCTCGTAGTCGTTGTCCAGCTTGACCGCGGCGTTTGCGCCATCACCCGAAACGTAGCGGACCTCGCCGGAACCTAGCGGCGTCTGTACGCGCTCGCCGACAGAGAGCTCCGTAAGGAACGCTTCCCTGAGCGCCGCAACATAGGCGAGCGCGAGCGAAGTATCGATGTGCGCCCCCTCGTCGCGCCTGTCGGCGACCAGGATGCCAGCGATGCGGTACAGGTTCGCGCGGGAGACCTGGGAGATCAGACAAGCCCGAACAGTCTGCCTTACCAACTGTAGCTCGAACTCCGAATAGTCCTCGCCACTCCTCCTCAGAATGTCTATCACCCTCGGGAACGCCCGACGTAACGCCTCCTCGACCGTCAGCCCGTTGATGCCGCGCTTGTACACGTGCGGGTCCAAACGCTCCTCCTCCCGCCGCCGCGGGACACTGAGCCAATCCTGCCTGAAGTTGTTCCTCGTATCTGTCATGTCGCAATTATACCTCACTGAGACTAGTGAGACAAGCACGAATTACCTGGAAAATTAGCATTTCAGCAATTCAGCTTTCGCGTGTGCCTGAAAGCCCTGGCTGACAAGGCGTCGCAGCCGCCGGGCTGACAAGCGGAGGCTAAAAGCCTGAGCGTGCTGACATGCTGACTAGCTTGCACCTTGCGCTAAACTGTGAAACATGCGATACCAAGCGAGCAGTAAGAACCCGCAAGAGTTTCTCAATCAACTAAAGCGTGAGGTCATCGGGCATCCTGCGCTAACGCACCCTTTCTTGGAGCGGTTCGGGGAGGGGGATGCTGATGCGGAGGGGATAAGGACTTTTGCGATCCAGTACTACAGGCACGTGAGGGTGAGCCGGCTGTACCTGGCCGCCCTTATCTCTAGGTGCCGCGATGACGAGAAGCTCCAGCTCGCGCTGGCCGAGGTTCTCTTCGATGAGTACGGTCACCTCGACCCTGCAGAGACGCATCCGGCGCTGTACAGGCGTTTTCTGGAGGCGCTTGGCATCGGTGAGGAGGAATGGGAGGAGCCTCCGACGCTGCCGGAGATAGAGATGTACATCACCACCCACTACGCGCTCTCGGGCCATCCAGATTTCAGGCTGGGGCTCGGTGCTCTGGGGCCGGCCAGCGAGTGGCCTGTGCCCCCGATCTACGCCAAGCTCTCTGATGGCCTCAGGAAGTCAGCCGGCTTGCCCGATGAGGCGCTCGAGATCTTCACGAGTCACGTTACGATGGACGTGACCCACGCACGCATCATGATGGACGCCATCGCGCCCTACGCAGGGGAC
Organism: uncultured Rubrobacteraceae bacterium; assembly: GCA_963811295.1. Lineage (GTDB taxonomy): Bacteria > Actinomycetota > Rubrobacteria > Rubrobacterales > Rubrobacteraceae > Rubrobacter_D. Next base: position 8,061 of record CAWEQZ010000053.1, read on the forward strand.
GAGGAAGGCCAACGGATAGTTCGCGAGGGCGCCATGCGCTCGCTCGACGCCCGCTCTGTGATGCTAGACGGTCTCTACAGGGCCGTCTATAGAGAGCCCGTCCCTCTGTTCGACGTCCCCTCCGTCCGGCTTACAGGTGACTGAGATAACCTTGGGAGGCCGTGACACGACGCGGTGGTACGGGGAGGACATCGCGTACATACATGACGTCGGCCATGCCGAGTTCGCCCTCAGGTCGGCGCCGGGCATACTGGAGATCCTGGACCGTAGCGGGATAGGCGACGGTCTTGTTGTCGACCTGGGGTGCGGTAGTGGTTTGTGGGCCCGCGAGCTCGTAGACGCGGGCTACCGCGTTGTCGGGATCGACATCTCCGAGGCCATGATCGAGCTTTCGCGCAAGAAGGTGCCCGAGGCCGAGTTCAGGGTGGGATCTCTGTTCGAGGTGGAGATCCCACGTTGTCAGGCCGTCACGGCGATGAGCGAGGTTCTCAACTACCTCTTCGACGCGGAGAACGAGGAGCGAGGTTTGGGTCGCCTGTTCCGGCGCGTTCACGACGCGCTCGTCCCCGGCGGTGTCTTAGTCTTCGACGTGCTGGGTCCGGGCCAGGTACCGCCTGGCGCCAGAACGAAGGGTTTCAGCGTTGGAGAGGATTGGGCAGTTCTCTCCGAGCTTGAAGAGGACTCCGAGCAGGGTACCATGGAGCGGCGGATCGTGAGTTTTCGCAAGGTAGGAGCGCTCTACAGGCGGGACGAAGAGGTGCATCGCGTGCACCTCTACGACCCGTCGGACCTGTCCGCAGAACTCGAACGGGCGGGCTTTCGAGTCCAGACGATGCAATCGTACGGTGCTCACCCGCTGTCGGAGGGTCACGCCGCCTTCGTCGCGCGCAAGCTGGCATGAGGCACCAAGAATACGGTAGCGCCGAGCGGGTATAAATACGCGTATGCCGGAGCTGCCTGAGGTCGAGACCATAAAGGAGGATCTGCGCGAGCTGGTCGTCGGCTCAGAGATAGAGCGGGCACGAGTCCTCGACGCTTCACTCGTGGAGCAGCCTTCGGCGGAAGAGTTCGTAAGCCGGCTCGAAGGCGCCAGCATCACAGGGGCGCGGCGCCGAGCCAAGCACCTAATCGTGGAGCTTGGCACCGGAGACTCGCTGGTGTTTCAGCTCAAGATCGGGGGCCAGCTCCTGCTCGTGCCGCCGGTCGAGGAGCCTGAGACCGCGCTCATGCTCGTCCTCGATCTCGACGACAGGAGGCTCTTCCTGCGCGACGAGACGGGCTTCACGCGGGCGCGCCTGCTCGACGCGGACGAGCTCGAGGAGCGGCTCTCCACGCTGGGACCAGAGCCCATAGAGGAAGAGTTCGATGCGGGATATTTGCAACGGACCATCGGTTCGCGGAGGGCCCAGATAAAGCCCCTACTCCTGGATCAGAAAGTCGTCTCGGGCATTGGGAACATCTACGCCGATGAGATCCTGTACGATGCGAGGCTGCATCCGAGGCGCAAAGCGAACACGCTCTCGGAGGACGAATGGGAGGCGCTGTATGCGGCGATACGATCCAACCTGGCGGCCGGCATCGAGCATCGGGGGACCACGGTGCGGCTCTACAAAGATGTATTGGACCGACCGGGCGAGCATCAGAACTACCTGCGGGTCTTCGAGAAACATGGACAGCCGTGTCCAGGGTGTGAAGGAGAGGTAGTTCGGGAAAAGGTAAGCGGGAGGCCGTCGCACTTCTGTCCCGCCTGCCAGCGGGAGGATGGCCCCGGAGGAAGGGCAAGGTTAGAATCGTTGTGGTAAGTAACGTGAAAGGAGCCAAGGGTGGCTGATCAATTCGACCTCGTAGTGATCGGTGGCGGGAACGGTGGATACATACCAGCGATCCGGGCCAGCCAGCTGGGAATGGAGGTGGCCCTCATCGAGAAGCGGGAGGGCGGACATCTCGGAGGCACGTGCCTGAACTTGGGATGCATCCCGACGAAAGCATTGCTCCAGACGGCCCATCTCTTGCACGACGCCAGAAACGGCGAAGACTTCGGGGTCAAGGTCGGCGAGGTAGAGTTCGACTACCCGCAGGCCGCCAAGCGCCGCGAACAGGTCGTCAACCAGCTCAGGCGCGGCGTGCAGGGCCTGATGAAGAAGAACAAGATCACCGTCTACAACGGAGTTGGCAGCTTCGTCGAACCCAAGAAGATAAAGGTAGAGACCGAAGACGGCGAGGAGGAACTCGAGGCGGGGAACGTCCTGATCTCCACCGGCTCCGCCGTCAACACCCTGCCCGGTCTGGAGTTCGACGGCGAGAAGATCATCTCCTCAGACGACATCGTCACCAACGACGAGGACTACGCGGAGTCCGTGGTCATCCTCGGCTCTGGCGCCGTCGGCGTGGAGTTCGCGAGCATGTACAACGACTTCGGCGCTGAAGTGACCATCGTCGAGATCCTGGACCGCCTCGTGCCGCTGGAGGACCCGGAGATCTCCGAAGCGCTCAGGAAGGAGTTCGAGAACCGCGGCATAACGGTTCTCACGAGCACCAAGGCCGATCTCGAGAGCCTGGAGAAGACCGACAGCGGCATCAAGATCACCGTGGCAGGCGCAGAATCTGGGGAGCAGGAGGAGACCGAAGGCGAGGGAGGCGGCTACGGCGGCGAAGATCCGCCTACCGGCGAGGCCAGCGAAGCTGGTGGCGACACCCTGGAGGCCGAGGCGTTGCTCGTTGCCGTCGGGCGGAAGACCGTTATCGAGGACCTCAACCTCGACGTGACTGGCGTCGAGGTCGATGAGCGCGGCATCATCCAGGTGGACGGGTACGGACGCACGGCCGAGGACGGTGTCTATGCGGCGGGGGACGTAGTCGGGGGTTTCTGGCTCGCCCACGAGGCCGGACACGAGGGCATCATCGCCGTCGAGCACATGGCCGGCGAGGACCCGATGCCCAAGGACAGGAACCTCGTCCCGCGCGTCACTTTCTGTAGGCCAGAGGTGGCCTCTTTCGGGCTCACCAAGGCGCAGGCCGAGGAGGAGGGTTACGAGGTCAGGGAGACGAAATTTCCGTTCAGGGCCATCGGCAAGGCGCTTATCGAAGGGGAGTCCAACGGGTTCTTCAAGATCGTCGCCGACGACGAGACGGACCTGATCCTCGGGATGCACGCCATAGGGCCGAAGGTCACGGATCTCATCACCGAAGGCGTCTTCGCCAAGCTCGTCGAGGGCACGCCGGAGGAGATCGGGATGACCATGCATCCCCACCCGAGCCTCTCGGAAGTCGTAGGAGAAGCCGCGATGGCCTCGGAAGGACATCCGATTCACTTCTAGGTTTCAGGTATCAGCCGTCAGGTGGGGTTTTGGGCTGCGTAGCAACGTGACGCCAACGTCGCCCCGTGCACTACCTGAATCCTGTAGCCTGATGCCCGGAATGGGAAGGCCTCGAGGCCTTCCCATTCCGCTATGAGATAGGTGACACGGCACGGGTCAGCCTCCGTGCGATACCATAGGCGCAGAATGCGAAAAAGATAGGAGCGCCGTGGCCCGCAGACAGATCAACTTGAAGGTATTGGACGATGGCACGAAGACCTTTGAGGTCCGCCACCGCTGGGAAGACAGGCCAGTACCCCCGCCGCCCGACGGGACGCCGACGGAGTACCTCCCTTTCCGGCAGCAGGCGAGGGGAGTTCCCGGCGCGCACGGTCGTCCCGAATGGCTAAAGGCGCGCATCCCAGACGGCGAAGTCTACCGCGACATCAAGGAGACAATGCGCGGCCTGAACCTCCACACCGTCTGCGAGGAGGCCCGCTGCCCTAACATCGGGGAATGTTGGAACAACCGCACGGCGACGTTCATGATCCTAGGCAACGTCTGTACCCGTTCGTGTGGCTTCTGCGCCGTGCTCACGGGCAAGCCCAGCGAGCTAGATCTCGACGAGCCCTATCGTGTCGCCGACGCCGCAAAGAAGATGGGTTTGGAGCACGCCGTGATCACGAGCGTGAACCGTGACGAGCTCTCAGACGGCGGCGCCTCCATCTTCGCCGGGACGATACACGCGATCAGGGAAGAGGTCCCCGGCTGCGCCGTCGAGGTCCTGACCCCCGACTTCAAGGGTGATCGGGACGCGATCAAGACCGTCATAGACGCCCGTCCCGACACCTTCAACCACAACATCGAAACCGTCCCCCGCCTCTACTATGCGGTCCGTCCGCAGGCCAAGTACGGACGCTCCCTGGAGGTGCTGCGCTACGCCAAGGAGCTGAACCCCGACGGCCTGACCAAGAGCGGATTTATGGTCGGATTGGGCGAGGTCGAAGAGGAGATTCACCAGACGATGCGCGACCTGCGGGATCACGAGGTGGATATCCTGACCATCGGCCAGTATCTCAGGCCCTCCGAGAACCACCTGCCGATGAGCCGCTACTACACGCCCAAAGAGTTCGCGAGCCTGCGCAAGTACGGTTTCTCACTGGGCTTCAAGCACGTCGAGAGCGGGCCGCTGGTCCGTAGCTCCTACCACGCGCACGAACAGACTGCCGATGCCAGGCGGAGCCCCGCGGCAGGCGTCGCGAGCGTCTAGAGCCCGGGCGTGACCCTGGAGAAGCGGTCCCCGGCCACAACGATCGTCGATGTGCGGCGGCTGCCTGGATTGACGCCTTACGCGGAGGCTTGGGATCTTCAGAAGGATCTCGTGCGGCTCAGGAAGAACGACGGGATCCCCGACACCTTCATCCTGTGCGAGCACCCGCCGGTCTACACGGTGGGAAGGGCCGCCAACGACGCGGGGAACCTGGGTGCCGGAGAAGAGTACCTCAAAGCTCTGGGGGCCGAGGTTTTCTGGAGCGATAGGGGAGGAGATGCGACCTTCCACGGTCCCGGTCAGATCGTTGGGTACCCGATCCTGCGCCTCAAAGTCCGCGACGCACACGCCTACCTCCGCGATCTCGAAGGCGTCCTCATCCGGGTACTCGCAGACTACGGGCTCGAAGGCTGGCACCATCCGGAATACACGGGTGTATGGGTTGGGGAGAACAAGATCGCCGCCATCGGCGTGAAGTTCTCGTCCGGTTGGATTACCTCCCACGGCTTCGCCCTGAACGTGAAGACAGACCTTACCTGGTTCGACCGCATTACACCCTGCGGTATAAAGGAGTTCGGCATCACGAGCCTGAGCCGGGAATTGAGGCGCGAGGTCTCTCTCGCCGAAGTAGAAGACAAGATCGTCGACCACTTTCTCCGGTCGTTCCGTTAGTTTGCTTTCTACCCCAGGGGTACGGTATCTCCCATCTACGTTTGAACGATCCTCCATTAGCCGCTGGGTGGAGCCGGCAAACGATCGATTATGGCGGCCCACAGAATGACGAGGTCAAGGGCCACCGACAGTCGTTTGGCGGCTCCGAAGAAGCCCATCATGAGGAGAAGCGAGAGGATAGCTCCCCCATAGCCAGAACCCTCCACCAGCCAAACGGAACCTACTACCCCAGCACTGCCAGCGTTCGCGAGGATGAACATCAGTGCTGCGGCCCCAGCGAGGAAGACTCCGGAGATCAGGTATTCGCCAGAGGCCGGGATTCGGCCCAAGAGCCCGCCGTCGCCGATTGACCAGGGCCAAGCCCACCGCAACAGCCCGCCGAACTCCCTCTGAGCCCCTCTGTCAAGCAGAATAAGCCCCATAGCCGCCTGGCCTGAGAACTGATCAGGGTTGACCAGCAGTATGCTCAATATGCGTCTGGCAGATCATCCTCCTTGTAGCACACTGATACTGAAGGAGTCCCTGGCCACAGGAAGGAGGTGAGATCTCATGACAACCATCAAGGCTTTCATCAAGCGGCACCCGGTGCTCACCTACATCGCATTGACATTCGCTATCTCATGGGGCGGTATCCTCATTGTGATCGGGGTCGGTCCTAGTGGATTCTCGGCCACTCCGGGACAGTTTCAGAAGGCAGTCCCGTTCGCACTCCCGGCGATGCTTCTCGGTCCCAGTGTGGCAGGCATACTGTTGACCGGCCTCCTCTATGGGAAGGCTGGCCTTCGCGAGTTTGCATCGCGGTTGCTCAGGTGGCGGGTTGGCGCTCGATGGTACGCCGTAGCGCTCCTTACCGCCCCGCTCTCGATGATGGCGGTGCTCCTTGGGCTCTCGCTAATCTCCCCTGAGTTCCTCCCCCGCATATTCACCGCTAGCGACAAGGCTTCCCTTGTACTGATGGGTATCGCGGTGGGGCTGGGGGCAGGCATCTTCGAGGAGCTAGGGTGGACAGGGTTCGCCATACCCAGGATGAAGCTACGTTACGGTGTCCTTAGTACGGGGCTCTTCGTGGGGATGCTGTGGGGAGCGTGGCACCTCTTTATAAACTACTGGGCAAGCGGCGTTACCTCCGGAGAGCTCTCCCTGGCCCTCTGGCTGTCCACGTGGCTCTTGGGTACTGTTGTAGGGCAATTGCCAGCCTTCAGGGTGCTCATGGTGTGGGTCTACGAGCGTACTAATGGGAGCCTGCTCTTGGCGATGCTCATGCACGCGAGTTTCGCAGCCTTCACGTTTATCCTCATACCCCCGCTGGCAGTAAAAGTCAACTGGATCAGTGGCTTCGCATATGCCGCCGCGCTGTGGATGGTCGTTGGAGCGGTCGCCTTGGCTCAAGGCGGGCACCTCTCGCGACAGCCACCGCTTCAGAGACGGGTGGCTTGAGACAGGAGTAGCCCTTACTCGCGACGAACTCACGCAAGATCTGCCCCTCGGTGGTCCCGTAGGGGACCAAGACCCTCATCATGGTCGCCAAAGCATCCTTGTGGATGGCTCTCTCTGGTGCCTGACAATCTGCTATCGCACGCTCCGCAACGAGTCTCCACCTCTGTCGGGCGATTTTACCCAACTCATCCAGAATCACTTCTCCCATCGAGGTTATCTTGGAGCCGTTTTACTTGGGCGCGTAAGAGGGCGATGGCCAGCACCGCGATCCACAGCATGGTGGCGAAGATGTCGATGCGCTCCCAAAGCCCCATCCACGGCGTGGGCAGATTTGCCTCAAGCTGTGGCTGGTCCAAACCTGTCATTACGCCAAACACGACGAGTATCAGCATCGTCGCGATCGAATAGAGGCGGAACCGCTTTCCGAATGCCGTAGCTCCAAACCCCATGGCGAGCAGGTAGCACAGAGCACCCCCAAACGTGAGGATCCCGTGCCAGGCATCGGTAAGCGATCCCGCCCCGGCTGCCAGGGCCTCACGCAGGTGGATTGGGGCAAATAGCGTCGCCACGGAGCCAAGGACTTCCTTTCCGATCAGCCCGACCGCCACGAGGCGCAGGGCGCGCTTTTCACCAGCCGATACCCAGACGCCCAACCCGAATGCGATCGCAAGCACGCCGTACGTGAGCATAAGCGGAACAGCGAGTGGTCTCGTCGGAGCACCGATAGCGAACAGCTCGCTGACGGTTTGATCTGTGTAGCTGTAGCCCTCCCATCGCGTAGCTAGGAGGATGTCAGTGGCGACATAGAACAGCGGCCCCACGATGCCGAGGGCGAGCAAGACATCTCGTACCAGCGTTCCGCTCGGCCTGATCTGTCCAAGGACCAGGCGGTGCCCTTCTCGAGGCGCGCTGCTTATTGAGCGCTCGGTGGGTGCGCTGTCGGTCTTACCCATTAGCGGCTCCTTCCCGCAAGTTGGAGCGGGCACATAGGCAGCCGTCCCTCTGTGTTACGTCCTCACCCTAATGCTCGAGTAGGCAGCCGCCCTGACACAACCTAACCACTAACCTGGTCAATTTGTATCATACATGTCTTGCACCCTTTCCAGAACTCTTTTTTCATAGAGTTGAGTAGACCCGCCGCCCGCCGTGGGGGGTGTAGCGCCTTCCACAGACCCCTTGATCCCTTCGCGGGCGTTCTCGATTTGAGGAGTGAGTATCAGGTCCGCAGGTGTTCGCGAGTTCAGACGAGCAATGTTGATCAGGAGAATGGACTATGTTGCTCAAGGCGGCGTCGCTCCGGGACGCTACACTCAAAGCCGAAGAGTAGGAAAGAGATGTGCTAGGTCATGAACGACGGCTTCAAGATCCTCCTCGGAGCACTCGGCGGAGCGATCATTGCCCTGCTGCTCGTGTCGATCTTGGGCAGGGGCGGCGGGATGGGATCCATGATGAGCGGCAGGATGATGGGTGGCGGGCTGATAGGAGGGTTGTTCTCGCTGCTTTTCTGGGGGCTCGTAGTATCTCTGATCGTTGCGTTGGTGGTCTGGGTCGTTGCCCAGGCACAGCGACGGTAGCTGCTCCCCACAAGGAACGATGAGGTCTCGACCAACATCCTTTGCACGTTAGACTCCCCACTGGCTCGACCTAGCCGTCTTCGCCCTGTCGTAGATGTCCGATCCGCGTACGCGGACTTTCGAACACCAGCTGCGGAGCTTGTGGTGAATATTGACTCCTTTCTTGATCACAATGTGTCAAGACAAGCGTCTACCACGGTCTTAGGCTAGGACCGCAACCTAAAGAGTGGGCCAGACGCTAAAGTGGCGCCTGCGATGCTTGGCGTAGGCCGATGATCGTCTACTGTCTGCTCCAGGAGTAAGCGACATATAATGGTGCGGAAGTGCATGTTGGCGATCAAGGAAGGCGTCGAGGGTCGAACAAAGAAGGGGGTTGAGAATCTTAGAAGCTTTGCGAATAGCTTGACCGGGTGTCGCAGTGGCCGGGTGCCTTGTGTATCTCCGGGAAGGAACTCCGCAGCGCTCGGCTCTGAGGTCAACCGTGGACAAGGCGTGTCAGCTATCTGAAGCATTAACAAGGTGAACTGGTGCCCAAGGATAGGTGTCTTATGAGCGACATCCCCGAGGAAGCCCTCAAAACCATTGAAGAAACCTTCGGAAGCCGCTTCGTACCGCACGCGGCTGACGAAACGGAACCGCACGCCGAGCGGCCCTTCGCTTCCGTGTTTCCAGAGAGCGCTGCGGAGGTCCGGTCGCTGATGAAACTCGCCGCCCGCCACGGCATACCGCTGATGGCCCGGGGTGCGGGCACCGCCCTCTATTTGGGCAAGGTGCCGCGGGCTCTTGTGGTGCGTTTCGACGCGATGCGCCACATACAATTCCCGGAGAATCCGGAAGAGGAGTGGGTGGAGGTCGAGCCGGGAGCCACCTGGATGGTACTCGGAAACCGTCTGCGCGGGAAGGGTATGGGACCGAGGGTCTACCCCACGAGCGCACCTAGGTCGACCGTCGGCGGCTGGCTGGCTGAGAACGGAGTGGGGGTAGGCTCTTACGAGTACGGTTGGCTGCTTCAGAACGTCCTCTCGGTAGAGGTCGTGCTGGCTGGAGGCGAACAAGACTTCATCGAGGGTGAGGCCCTGAGGCACTTCGTGGGATCCAGGGGCAGCATGGGGTTCTTTGTGCGGGCTCGGCTTGCTACCCGAGCGGCAGACGGGGACGTACCCGTGGGAGCGGTCTTCCGAGACGCGGAGGATCTTGGGAATGCCGTTCTGGACCTCTACCGAGGCGGAACGCCGCTGTGGCACCTGGGCTTCCTGAACGCTGCCATGGCTCGCGCCGGGAGCCTCGAGGAAGGGTACATGCTTTTCGGCGCATACCCGGAGGAGAGGGCATCCTGGGTCGAGCCTGCTATGCAGAGGGCGAGCGAATCCCATCGAGGATACGTCGTTACTCGTGAGGGGGCCCACCGCATCTGGGAGCGGAGGTTCTTCCCGGCGAGCCCTTTGGGGCCGACCCCGATTCCCGGACGTGCGTTCATCCAAGGCGCGCGCCTAGCCCCGACGCTCGCGGAGCTCGAGCGCAAGCTGGCAGGAGTGGCGATCCAGGGAACGGTATCCCGGGGGGGCGAGGTGTCTCTTCTGGCTTTCGATCCGGCTAAGGGTAGCGCGGGCCTCGTAGACCTGTCTGCCACCACGGACATCGAGTTACTGCAGACGGGCGGGCACTTCTGGATGCCCGAGCAGCGGTAGAGGGACATGATAGAGTACTTGACGATTGAGTTATCGACCTGAGGCCATCTGGAGATCGTCGCGGCTTCGTGTCGGATCCGTCCGAGCACCTCAGCCGCTACATGGCCTGAACCATATCCGCCGCTTCAGGAGTAGTGAGATCAAGACCCCAAGCTAGGCAAGGAGAGTACTTCTGGATCGGGCTTCATTACCTCAATGGGCACTCACGTCCGGCGTGATGGTCCTACGGAGGCGGGAATAGTGGCGCAGGCAGCGGAGATGGAAGGGATCAAGAATGGCGGAGGTCGTCCGGCGTCTCGGAGAGACGGGGTATGGGCCGAAACAACGGGCGCGTGTGGATCTTGAGATCTACTCGCACTGCGCAGGACTCCTCGTTCAAGAGGGGCTGGAGTTCACCCAGCGGTCGCACAGGGAGTTTTAGGAAACCAGCGGCGTCTTGTTGGACATCGAAGTAGCCGCACGGATGGGAGAAGATGCCCGAGGAAGGGACGCGACCAGGGCCCTCATCGCCGTGGGGAGCCGTGGCCTGACGAGGCGCCTGAGGTTGGGTAGCGTCTCGAACCGAGATGCTCAGGGCGGCCGGGGGTCCGATTCTGGTCTATACACGGGCTGAGATCTGAGGGTGCGGTTTTGCTGGCGGCCCCTCAGGGTGTATAGGGCATGGAACCGGCGGGCGCAACTTCGGTCTTTCTCTTCGCGCTGCTCACGGCGGTGGCCACCGGCTTCGGCGCCGTGCCCTTCGCCTTCGCGAAGCATCCCACACGCCGGTGGCTCGGAGCCTCCAACGCCATCGCGGCGGGACTTATGCTCGCGGCGAGCTTCGGCCTGATCTACGAAGGCATGAATCACGGTCCCCTGCGTGCGCTGGTGGGCGCCCTACTCTGGTTGGTGTTCATCGTGGTCGCGCGCCGATTCCTCCGGCACGAGGAGCACCCGGCGGTCTTCGCGAGTATGAGTGGCCTCGACGCCCGAAAGGCGCTGCTCATCGTCGGGCGTCATGACGCTACACTCATTCACCGAAGGGGTGGGAATAGGGGTGTCATTCGGCGGAGACCAGGCCCTTGGCCTGTTTATAAGCCTGGCCCTGGCCGTCCACAATATACCCGAAGGGCTCGCCATCAGCCTGGTCCTCGTGCCGCGCGGCGTGGGGTGGGTTCGCGCTGCGCTGTGGAGCATCTTCTCCAGTCTGCCGCAGCCCTTGATGGCGGTGCCGGCATTCTTCTTCGTCGAGGTCTTCCGGCCGCTGCTGCCTTACGGGCTGGGTTTCGCAGCGGGGGCGATGATCTGGATGGTCTTCTCCGAGCTGGTGCCCGACGCCCTCGAGGAGGCTTCGGGTGACCTCGTGGCTGTGGTGGTCACGGTCTCCGTCATCGCCATGGTGGCTTTTCAGATCTTTATCCGGTAAGTATTGATCAACATGAATGGGACAAACCGTCAAGATTGCTCAGGAATTGCTCCCCGCGCGGTAGTAAGGTCCGGATGTAACCGAAAAGTAAGATGGAGGCGATGAAATCCCCCCACGAACGAGCCCTGAGAGACATCGATGAGGTCTTCGGAGACCGGTTGAAGCGTGGAAGATCACCGCGTCCGCCAGGAGCACCGGACACTGGAGAGGCTCTAGCTTCTGTGTCACCGATGAGCGCCGAAGAGGTCGAGATCCTCGTGAAGGCGGCCGGACGTTACTCCGTACCGCTGGTGGCGCTGGGTGCCGGGACGGCCTCCACACCACAGGGCGGGAGCATACTGGTCCACTTCGACCTGATGCGCGGCCTGCGGCTACCGGAGCGCGAGGAGCCTTGGGTGGAGGCCGAGCTGGAGCGTCCTGGCTGCAATTGGACGACCTCCTGCGCGCACGAGGATGGGGCCTCGCCGTCTACCCTACGAGCGCCCCTCTCGAACGACCGTCGGGGGCTGGCTCACCCAGGACGGCCTGGGCGTAGGGTCTTTTCGAGTATGGGTGGCTGAGCGAGAACCTCCTGTCAGCGAGTGTGGTGCTGCCGGACGGAGAACTCGTCGATTGCTATGTTTCTACGAGGCATGCTGGTCGATACCGAATAGTTCCAGGTACTTGTTCAACGTCTGCAAAAAGGAAGGCACCTTCATCGGGCACCCGCGCACCATGTCGTCGACCTGTATCACCTCGTTGAGCTTCCTGACCTCTTTGCCATAATCGAAGTGACTCAGGACCGCGCGGTTCGCGAGGTGGCTGTAGAAGTCCTGAACTGGCTCGGGTGGCCGGAACGGGGGTCGGATCTGCCGTGCTAGCTCCCACCTTGGCCGCGGAGTTTACGGTGAGTGTTGAGCTCTCGGCTTCAGCGATCTGCAAGGAACAGTAAGCTGATGTGCTGACAAGCTGCCACAGGCAGCGTGCTGATCTGCGCGGTTCGAGTAATTCTGATTCCTCGAACCGTATTACGCGCTACCGATCAGGATGCCCGAGGCGAAGACGAGCGCACCGCCTAGAACGACCTGCAGCGCTGACATCAGAAAGCTCATGTCGAAGTAGCGGTAGCGTATAAAGGAGATGGCGAGCAGCTCGAAACCAACGACCCCAAACGCCACGTAGAGCGCCAGGTTTACGTGCGGTATGAGGAAGGGCAGGGTGTGCAGGATGCCGCCTAAGAACGTGGCCAGGCCCGTGATCGTACCCCGCAAGATCGGGCTCCCGCGCCCGGTGAGCGACCCATCGTCAGAGAGCCCCTCCGAGAAGCCCATGCTGATGCCAGCCCCCACCGCGGCCGCAAGCCCTACCAGAAACGTGATCCTCGGGTCCCTCGTCGCAAAAGCCGTAGCAAACAACGGCGCCAGCGTAGAAACAGATCCATCCATCAAACCCACAAGGCACGGTTGGACCACCCGCAACACGAAGTTCTTGCTGTGCCCCGAGGCCGTCATCTCCCGGCCCCCAAGCCCCAGTCGTTCTAGCCAGGCCGCCAAATATTCTCCTCCTCAGTACACAACATGCGACCCACCCCAGTATTCTAATCTCCGTCAGCTATAAATCAAGAACGATTATTGTTACTGGTTAATGGGAATCATTTGCGATACGGCGGGTAGGGAAGGGCCAAGCCCTTCCCTACCCGCGCTTTCAGCATTTCAGCACGCTCGGGCTAGCGCCTTCGCTTGTCAGCCCGGCGGCTCCGCCGCCTCGTCAGCCAGAGTTTTCGCGTGCGCTAGCTGAAATGCTGACGAGTCGCCTGGAACAGGCGACGTGCTGAAATGCTGAAATGCGCGTCGTTCGATAAGGCTTGAAGCCTTATCGAACGACGCTGTAGAGGTCGAGATCCGCTTTCACGACCATCTCTTCGATGTCGCGGCGGAGGTGGAAGCCGAGCTCCTTCGAGATGCGCTGCATAGGACGGTTGTCGAAGAGGATCTCCGCCGTGATTCGCCTGAGACCTTCGGCGCGGCCGACTTCGAGGAGCTGGCTCACGAGCAGGGTACCGATGCCCCGGCGCTGGAAGCGGTCGCTGACGAGGACCGAGAACTCCGCTTCGTTGGAGACGGCGCTGCGGCGACTCAGGCGGGATACGCCCATGATCTCTCGTTCCCCGGTCTCTGGGTCGGTTTGCTCGGCGACCAACGCCATCTCGCGGTCGTAGTCTATAAAGCAGATGCGCGTCAGGCGCTCGTGGGCCGTACGCTGGTCGAGGTTCATCATGTGGAAGTAGCGCATGTAGACGCTCTGTTCCGAGAGGGTCTCGTGGAAGCGCACCATCAGGGGTTCGTCTTCCGGCCGGATCGGGCGTATCGTCACTGGTGTGCCGTCGCGCAACTGTTCGTGGGAGACGTACTGTTTCGGGTAAGGACGGATCGCGGTTCGTGGGAGGTCTTCGTCCTTCGTCTCGGGGTCGTGCAGAACGATACGGGCGTCGAGGGCTATCAGGCGCTCCGGCGAGGCCAGAAGCGGGTTGATGTCGAGTTCTTTGATCCAGGGCTGCTCGACGACGAGCTGGCTCGTGCGAACGAGCAGCCTCTCCAGGGAGCCGACGTCGACCGGCGCCCTGCCCCTGACGCCACCCAGCGCCTCGAAGATACGGGTCCTTTCCATCATCCGCCTGGCGAGCGTGGTGGTCAGCGGCGGAAGGGCGAGAGCCCGGTCCCTGTACACCTCGACCAGCGAGCCGCCGGACCCGAAGAGCAGGACCGGACCGAACTGCGGATCCAGGCTGCTGCCGATGATCAGCTCGTAGCCGTCGAGGCTGACCATTCTCTGGACGGCGGCGCCGCCGAAGTCCTCGGGCCGGTAGTTCTCCCTTATGGAGGACTCTATCTCCTCGTAGGCCAGCCTGACCTCGTCGGCGTTCCGCAGGTTCAGGCGCACGCCGCCCACGTCGGTCTTGTGGGTTATGGTCTCGGAGTCGAGCTTGAGGACCGTGGGGTAGCCGAGGCGGTTTGCCAGTTCCACGGCCTCACCAGGGCTGCGCGCCACCTCCGTCTGCACCGTCGGGATACCGTAGGCGGCGAGGACCTGCTTCGCCTCGAACTCGGTAAGGATGGTGCGGCCAGAGTCGCGGACGCGAGCTATGATCTCTTCTACCCGCCCGCGGTCCGCGCTTTCCTCTTCGGCAGGCTCGGGCGTTTCGTAGATGCTGCGCAGGTTGTACGTGTACTTCCACATGTTCGTGAAAGCTCGGGCTGCCGTATCGGGGTAGTCGAAGGTAGGGATGCCCGCGCCGTTCAGGATCGACTCCCCCGCCGCGACGGCCGGTCCACCCATCCAACTCGCGAGCACGGGCTTCCTCGTGCTGTTCGCGTAGGGCGCGAGCCGTTCCGCCGTTGCCGTCGGGTCGGTCATGTCCTGCGGCGTGAGGATGACGAGCAGCCCGTCGCTTTCAGGGTCGCCAGCCGCGGTCTCGAGCGTCTTCGCGTAGCGTTCAGGGTCGGCGTCGCCGAGCACGTCTACAGGGTTGCCATGGCTCCAGGGGGCAGGGAGGAACTCGTTTAGAGTTCCCATCGTCTCCTCGGATATCTCCGTGAGCTCGCCACCGTTACCGATAAGGGCGTCCGTCGCGAGCACCGCGGGACCGCCGGCGTTCGTCAGGATCGTCAAGCGCGGTCCCTTGGGGCGCGGTTGTTTGCCCAACACCTCGGCCATCCCGAACAGCTCGGAGATCTCGTCCACGCGCAGCACGCCGCTGCGCGAGAAGGCTGCGTCGAGCACCTCATCCGAGCCGGTCAGGGAGCCAGTGTGGGAGGCCGCAGCCTTACCCGCGGCCTCGGTGCGTCCGGCTTTGATCACTATAATCGGCTTTGTCATGGCGACCTCGCGGGCCGCCGAGAGGAACGAGCGGGCGTCGCCGACCGACTCCATGTAGATGACGATGCTCTTCGTTTGGGGATCGTCGCCGAGGTAGTAGATCAGATCTCCCCAACCTACGTCCATCATGGAGCCTGCGCTGACGAGCGCCGAGAAGCCGATGTTCTCCATTAGGCTGTGGTCCAGTATGGCCGTGAGCAAAGCCCCACTCTGGCTTAGGAGGGCCACGTTCCCGGGACGAGCGATGGCGCCGGCGAAGGTGGCGTTTAGGCCCGTTGGTGGCTTCATGACGCCGAGGCAGTTGGGACCGACGATCCTCATCCTGCCCCGCCTGGCCTCCTCGAGGACCTGGCGCTCGAGCTCTGCACCCTCGGACCCCGTCTCCCTGAAACCGGCCGAGATGATCACGGCGCCCCCGACCTCCGCCTCCACGCACTCGCGGATAATCTCCGGCACCGCAGGTGCGGGGGAGACGATGACCGCGAGATCCACCCTGGCCGGCACCTCGGAGACCGAAGGGTATGCCTTTATGCCGAGTACGTTGGGCCTGTGCGAGTTCACGGGGAAGACCGTCCCGCCGAACGGGCTGCTCACGAGATTCCACATGATCGTGCGCCCCACGCTACCAGGACGCTCGGTCGCCCCGATCACAGCCACCGTCTCGGGACGGAAGATGGTATCCAACTGCTGCCGTTCGTAACCCAGAACATCGTGGGCCGGGTCCGCGCTCTTGGACCGCTTCATTAGTCGCTCCCTTCGGTCGCTCCAGCTAGTCAGCAAGTCAGCACGTTCAGGCTGACGCCTTCGCTTGTCAGCATTTCAGCTTTTGTAACACCGGGCGTAAGATTGGGTCGTGAACCCGCCTACGGGAGGTCCTGAGCGGGACGTTTTTGGCTGACGCCTGAGTCTGCTCAGGAACGGCCCGTGCGGTCGGATCCTTCGCTCCGTCGCTGAGATTTGCGCTCGAGGATGTAGAACGGAAAACCCAGGCAGTATATGATGCGGTGTGCATCGCAACGCTCTGAAGGTTCCCGAGCACAGCCTCGCCGGTTGATCTCAGGGCACAATGGATGGGGTGAGTACCATGGGTAACAGGGGGCTCGGCAACACCTGCGGCGCACCGACAAACAACAGTGGAGAGCCTGGCGCGGTCCTACGTCTCGTCTTGGTAGCGACCGGACTCCTGCCGGCTGGGGCCACCCTCAGGCACGGCAGGTAGCGCGACTCTGCTGTGCGACGTAAGGGTCTAACCCGCAGGTTCGCGGAGGACCCGCTCCTCAAGGTCGGGGCGGGCGCGATGATCCTCGCTGTGGGCTTCGCTATCGTGGTGGCCTTCGCCGCCTACCTCGACCGGCCGATAGAGCCTGCAACCGCGAAACCGGAGGTGAAGTCCGCCACCGAGCCACTCGCCCGCTCAGACCCCGGCGTCGACCCGTGGGTAGAGAAGGACATACCGCCGCCCAGGTACCGGGCAACACCCCTACCAGCCCGCCTACCGGAGTCACATAGACCGTCAGATCCCAGACCAGGCCCACCAGCAAAGAGCGGGTCTGCATACGGGTCATCCCCGGACGAAAGTCGCCAGACCCTCCCCGTGGACGACTATGACTACCCTCTGCCAACCGATCGGCAACTAAGGGCTGCCAACCAACCTAGGCACTACAATTTGCCACCGGGGGCCATCATGAGCCTCACCATAAATGCCCTGGATCTAAGGAACGTCCCCGTCATCTCCTCAGACTCCACCGAAGCCCTGGATCAGGGGGTGATCCACCTGCCGGGCACTTCCTATCCCTGGTCTGGCACCCCGGAGAGGAACGTGTATCTGGCGGGACACAGGCTGGGATGGCCGGGCACAGGAAGCCACCTCGTCTTCTACCGTCTAAACGAGCTGGGAGGAGGGGAGAGGGTAACATTGAGGGACCCTCGAGGTGGCAGATACGACTACAGGGTGATAGAGAGCTTCGTAGTAGGAGCCGAGGAGAGATGGGTAACGGGGAGGGTTCGTGGGAGGGACCTCTTGACGTTACAGACGTGCACGCCGATCCCGACTTTCGAGAAGCGCTTGATCGTACGCGCCGAACGAATCTGAAGCGATCAGCTTTCAGCTGATCTCGCATTTCAGCACGCTCCAGCCTATGGCTGTCGCTTGTCAGCACTTCAGCATTTCAGCTTTGACCGCCCGAGGCACCTCGCCCCGTCGCGCAGTAGAACCTCAGAGGGATGTGCTCCCGAACGTCGGGTAGGGCCCACACCCGGCTGAAATGCTGAAAGGCGGCGGAGCCGCCGTGCTGACAAGCGAAGGCGAAGCCTGAGCGTGCTGACCAGCTTTTACGCTGCTTGTTCTTCCATCTCCTCCGAGTAATCGCCGGAGCGTGCGGCGGCGTTCATCTTCGCCCTGTGGTGGAAGGCCTTCTGGGCCGCCTGGACCTTACTTTCGTCTCCGCTCCAGATCTCCATCGGCTGTCCCTGCAGCGCCCGCGCGTAGGAGAACGAGAGCTCCCAGGGCAGACCCCCGTACAGGGAGTTCATAGCGTTGAGGTGGGCCGTCGCTTGCAGGTCGGACTGGCCCCCGGAGAGGAAGACTATGCCAGGCACTGCCGCCGGGACCGTCCTGAGCAGGCACTCGACCGTCGCTTCTGCTACCTCGTCTACGCTGGACTGTTCTGGCGCGTGCTTGCCTGAGATGACCATGTTGGGTTTCAGGAGCATCCCCGAGAGTTCGACGCCGTGCTCGTAGATCTCGCCGAAGGTTCGATTCAGCATCCACTCCGTGGCGTCGTAGCACTGTTCGATGGAGTGATCCCCGTCTATCAGGACCTCAGGCTCGACTATGGGGACGAGGTCGTGCTCCTGGGCGAACGCCGCGTAGAGGGCGAGTGCCTCGGCGTTGGCCTCTATGCAGCTCTCGGTGGGGATGCCATCCCCTATGGTTATGACGGCCCGCCACTTGGTGAAGCGCGCCCCGAACTCGGTGTATTCGGCGAGCCTGTCGCCGAGGCCGTCGAGGCCCTGGGTGAACTTTTCGCCTTCCGAGAGGGGCAAATCTACGGTGCTCTTGTCCACCTTGATACCAGGGATGACGCCAGCGTTCTCGAGCGCCTGGGGCATCGGGATGCCGTCCGAGGTCTTTTGGCGGATGGTCTCGTCGAAAAGGATCACACCGGAGAGGAACTCCCCGATGCCCTCCGTGGTGAAGAGCATCTCCCTGTAAGCCCGACGGCTCTCCTCGCTCGACTCTATGCCGACGGCCTCGAACCGCTTGCCTATGGTGCCGAAGCTCTCGTCTGCGGCGAGTATGCCTTTACCCGGAGCTACTAATTCGCCGGCTGTCTCTTCGAGCTTCCGAACGTCCATCTCCGAACTCCTTCCCTAAGACCTTACGACAGAGGCCCCGGACCGCGGTCCGGGGCCCGTGATCATGGAGTTTTGGAGGCCCCTTTCTCTAGGCCTTTACCAACTCGCGATCCTTCTTCGCCTGGCGCTCCTTCTTCTGCTGTTCGCGGCGCTTGCGTTCTTCTTTCTCCCACTGCTTTCTGCGGGCTTCTTCCATCTGGCGATCCCCGTAGGAGTAGCACATGGCCACGGCCTCCTTACTCACGTTTCCCTTTCCGTATTCTGTCTACCCGCATCTTGACGGGCTAAACATTGGCCTACACAGGATAAACAACGCGAAGTCGCGTGGTGTCCGAGCCCTCGTTCTACATCTGGCGCGGACGCCAGAGGCGGCCGGGGCTACGGATCCGAGGAGAGGCGCAGGATTCCGAACCTCCGATCCGTGATACGTTAGAGTAAGCGGCTAGGCCCCGTTTCGGGAGGTGAGAGGCTGTGGCTAACAGGCTGGCGAGTGAGACGAGCCCGTATCTGCTCCAGCACAAGGACAACCCCGTGGACTGGTACCCCTGGGGCGAGGAGGCATTGAAGAGGGCGCGTGAGGAAGACAAACCCGTCCTTCTCTCGGTCGGCTACAGCGCGTGCCACTGGTGCCACGTCATGGAGCGCGAGTCCTTCGAGGACGATGAAACCGCGCGCATGATGAACGAGCACTTCGTGAACGTAAAGGTAGACCGCGAGGAAAGACCCGACATCGACTCCATATACATGGCCGCCGTCCAGGCCCTCACCCGGCACGGCGGCTGGCCGATGACCGTCTTCCTCACCCCCGAAGGGGCCCCATTCTATGGCGGCACGTACTTCCCGCCCATCCCTTCGCGTGGCATGCCCTCCTTCCAGCAAATCCTCCTCAGCGTCGTCGACGCCTACGAGAACCGGCGTGAAGAGGTTCTGCAAAGCGCACAGGCCGTACGCGACTATCTCAAGGCCTCGACGGCGGCCGTCATGCCCGAAGCCGAGTCTGCGGGAACCGAGCTGCTCGACCGCGCGGCCGGCGCCCTCCTCTCCCAGCTCGACAGACGCTTTGGGGGCTTCGGCGGCGCCCCCAAGTTCCCCCAGGCGATGAACCTGGAGGTCCTGCTCCGCCACTTCCACCGCACAGGAGAGAGGTCCGCGCTCGACGGCGTGGAGCTCACGTGCCGGCAGATGGCGAACGGTGGCATCTACGACCAACTCGGCGGGGGCTTCTCCCGCTACTCGGTGGATGCTTACTGGCTCGTCCCGCACTTCGAGAAGATGCTCTACGATAACGCCCTCCTCTCCAGGCTCTACCTCGAGACGTACCAGGCTACAGGAGACGCTTTCTACCGCCGCATCGCCGAGGAGACGCTCGACTACGTCTTGCGCGACATGACGAGCGAGGAAGGGGGTTTCTACTCCGCCGAAGACGCCGACTCCGAGGGCGAAGAGGGCAAATTCTACGTCTGGACGCCCGAAGAGCTCGCGGCCGCACTCGAGCCTGACGAAGCGAGCCTCGCGGCGCGCTACTGGGACGTCACCGAGCGGGGCAACTTCGAGGGCAAGAATATCTTGCACGTCGCCCGTCCCCCCGAGGCCGTCGCCGATGAGTTCGGGCTCTCCACGGAGGAGCTGTGGGCCCGTATAGCCGCGATCCGGGCGAAGCTATTCGCTGTGCGTGAGGAGCGTGTCAGGCCGGGACGCGACGAGAAGATCCTGGCCGCCTGGAACGGCCTCATGCTCCGCTCCTTCGCTCTCGCCGCCCGCGTTACAGGCCGCGAGGACTACCACGTAGCCGCCCTGAAGAACGCGACCTTTATCATGGATAAGCTCAAAGAAGACGGCCGTATCCACCGCACTTACAAGGATGGTCGGGCGAGGTTCAACGGCTACCTGGAGGACTACGCGATGGTCGCTGACGGGCTCGTCGCCCTCTACGAGGCCACCTTCGAGACGCGCTGGCTCATCGAGGCCGACGCCCTCCTCGACACTGTCTCCGAGCTATTTTGGGACGAAGGGAAGCGTGTCTTCTACGACACCCCGGCCGACCACGAGGAACTCGTCACCCGCCCGCGCGACGTCTACGACAACGCCGCGCCCTCAGGAACCTCCGTCGCCACCGAGGTCCTACTCAAGCTCGCCCTCTTCCTCGACAGGGGCGACTACCGCCAGCGCGCCGAGGACGTCCTGGAAGAGCTCGCCGGCGGCATGGAGAAGGTCCCTAGCGGGTTCGGGCGTCTCCTCTGCGCCCTCGACCTGTCCACCTCGGAGACCCGCGAGGTAGCCATAATCGGGGATCTGGAAGCATCGGACACGAGAGTCCTGTTGGAGACGGTCTACTCTGGCTATCTACCCAACAAGGTCGTCGCGGGCCGCAGCCCCGATGACGACGAGGCCGGAGGCCTGATCCCCCTCCTCGCCCAACGCCCCGCCCGCGAAGGCAAAGCCACGGCCTACGTCTGCGTCCACTACGCCTGCCAGGCACCGACAACGGATCCCGAAGAGCTCTCACGGCAGCTCGGCGCCTGACAAGAGCGGCCTGAAAAAGGTACTGTTCCATAAGGCGTGCGTAAGACGACGGTGTACTTGAATTAAGTAGATGTCGAAGGACTCCGCCTATGCTCAGCCGCTCTCGCCGCGTCGTAGCCGCTCGAGGATCTCGTCTATGCGCCGTTCGGCTTCCGATTTCTCGACGAGCTCGTAGTAAGGTTCTCCCGCGGGTGCGATCCCTGGCACGACGAAGTCGAAATCAAGGGTACGTATCAACTCCAGGCTCTCGATGTACCGCTCCCTGTCGCTGACCCCATCGAGTACCGCCGCCCTCCATCTGCCCCGGATGAAGAAGACCGTATCGCCGGTGAACAGAGCGCGATGCTGTCCCGTGTTCCACAGGAAAGCCGTTGCCCCGCTCGTATGTCCCGGAATGGGAATGATCTCGAAGTCCTCATCGAGCTTGTGACGCTCGGAGAAGGTCTCATCCACATGGCAGACTTCGGATACCGCCCGCGCATCCGCCTCGTGGACGTGAAGCGGCGCGTCGAAGGTTTGTGCAACCCAGTCACAGGCAGGCGAGGCCTCGTGATGGTGGTTCAAGTACTGGCGCGAGACGCCGCCGAGGTCGGCAACGGCCTCTACGTCCTGCTCGAGGGTGGCTGCCCTGTAGATGAGCAGGTTGCCCGGTTCGCGCTGGAGCAGGAAAGCGCGGATCTCCAGCGAGGGTCCGAACCCCAAGGGCTCGGGCACAGAGGCGTGCAGCCTGGGTATGATGGTTTCCATGAGTGGATCTCCTTGTTCTCTACGTCTGCCGACTCCATCGCCAGGCTAGACGATGAGCCGTGTATTTCGATGGTTTACGGTCCATCTATCCATTGCGAGTTCGCACCTATTTGGACTTCGTACGGCCCCGCAGCCCTGAGGCGGCAATCAGGGCGAGGATCAGGGCCGGCACTATCGCCAGGAAAGCGTCAGAGAAGGGAGCGGCGTCGAGGGTGTACAGGGGGTTTATCGCCGCTGATCCAGACTCTTCTCGGGCCGCCAGGAACGCCCCGATGAGCGCAGGTCCCGTCCCGCTACCGAGGAAGAAGGCCCCCGCGAAGATGCCCATTCCGCCCCCGACTTCCTCTTCCGGGAGGGAGTTTGCGGCGGCGTTGTTGGCCGGGGACTGGATGAAGGCGAAGCCGGTGCCCACGCCGAGGATCCCCGCGGCGATCAGCTCGGGCGATGCTCCGGCGAAGGTCGAAATGAACAGGACCGAGAGAGCCATGATCCCGAGCCCCACCAGGACGGGAAGCCTTACGCCGACGCGGTCAGAGAGCCGTCCTGCCACGGGAGAGAGGATGGCCTGAGCGACAGCTCCTGGTGTCAAGACCAGTCCTGCGGCTGCTAGAGAGAGGCCGTTAACCTCGACGAGTAGCAGCGGTACGAAAACCAGTGCCGAAAGGTTTGCGAGCATGGCGAGGAACCCCACGAGCACAGCGGCCACGTACGGTCGGTTCTCGAATAGCTCAGGCGAGACGAAGGGGTGCGGCGCTCCGTTTATGCGCCGGACAAATCCGGCCATGGCGAGCGACGCTCCGAGGAAGCTGCCCCAGGACGAGAACGAGGCGAAGCCTGCACCCTGCCCCTGCGTTATGCCGAACAGGAAGAGCCCGGCTCCCAAACCGAGCAGGACGCCGCCTACGAGGTCGAACTGACGCTCGTCTGTCGAGCCTCCGTTCGGCAGCACGCGGCGGGCGAACGGGATCAGGAGCAGCATCAAGACCAGCGAGCCGGCGAAGAGGGCGCGCCAGCCGAGCAGTTGGCCGAACACTCCCCCGATGATGGGACCGACCGCAGCCCCTATGCCCACGCTGGAGGCGACCAGGCCCATAGCGCCGCCCCGTTTGCCCGGCGGCAGCACTTTCGCCACGGCGACGGTCGCAAGCGCGGGCACCGCGGCTCCCCCGGCTGCCTGCACGATGCGCCCGAGTACCAGCACCGGCAGGTTCGGGGCCAGAGCGCAGATGAGGCCGCCCGTGGCGAACCCGACGAGCCCCACAGAGAACACGCGCCTGACCCCGAAGAAGTCCGAGATCCTACCGTAGAGAGGCACGCTGACGGCGTAGGCGAGCGCGAAGCCCGTAAAGACCCACCCTACCTGTGCCGCCGAGACGCCGAACTCCGCCCTCATGAGCGGCAGAATCACGTTCACCATCGAACCCGTCAGGACCGAGACGAACACCGCCGAGGCGACCACCCCCAGGAAGAACCGGGTGGAGGCAGGCCCGTTTTCCCGAATAGCTTCGTTCCCGGCGATCATCACGCTGCTCCGGCGAAGTCGTGACTACGACCCGGCGGCCTCGAAACGGCGCGCCACTTCACCCAGGCGACCGCGTTCCACCAGTTCTCGATGTACTCGGGACGCCTGTTCTGGTACTTCAGGTAGTAGGCGTGCTCCCACACGTCCAACCCTATTACCGGCGTCTTGTCATCAGGGACAGACTCTATGTTTGTGAGCAACTCTTCGACGTTTCCGGGGTCAGCCTCGGGATGTTTCTCCAGGGCACTGTTGAGATTGGTCACGTAGGTGTTGTGGTGCTTCTCGTGATGGACGTGCATGGTCTCCTCGTCTATGACAGGTTCCAGGGCGTCGTAGTCATAGGGAAGGCTGGGAAGTTCGTAAGCCATTGCTCAGTCCTTTCTCGGCGATGGTCGCTGCGTTCTTCTTGGGTTCTATCCTGGGGGATCATCTCCCGGTGGACTCTGACGCCGCACGCCGTTCGGCACGGGCCTGTGCGCGTTCGTAGTTCATGCGGAAGAGCTCGATCACGGCTTCCGCGTCGCCGGGGCCATCCATCCTCCGGCGTACCCAACCCGAGTCGGGCAGCGGCGGATGCACCGAAGCCCTTCCATCCGCTATCAGTTCGTCACGTATTCTCTTGGGAAAGGGCAGGTCAGCGAAGCTCGAGCCGTGTAGATGCCCCAGCTCTACCTTGCCGTAACTGAGCTGAAGTCCTCCCCTTCCGGTGTCGCCGGTACTGACCCCCGGCCAGCTCGCAACCTCACGCTCTACCTGAGTCAGCGGTTCGTGGTCCATCAGTTCCCTCCTACTATGAGCTTGCCTCACACGACTTTATAGTGCGGGAAGGGAACTGATGCATCGTGCGCAGGAACGGTTTTCGGCCTGGACCTTCGTACAGGCCCTACGCACCGATACCGGGTCGCTTGAAGGGGACCGCGTCCAGGTACCCCGCAGGATAGGGCGTTACCGAACCTCCTACGCTTCCTTCGGATGCCTGTCAGGACGTAACCACTCCCAATTGTTACGGCTGTCGTTACGAGGGAAGTGGATCTTGGACTATTACTCGAAGATGGCTAGAGGCAAATACGAGGAGACGATCCAGTTCGGCTGATCTACGATCTCGGAGATCTTCAAGTCGACCACCAGGCTCGCCAGCACGTAAGCCTCGACGGGCTCGAGCCCGTACGTCTCGCTTATGTGCTCGACCATCGCCCTGAGAGAGTCTTTCGCTGCCTGCATCAGATCTTCGTTCACGCCCATCGTCGCGTACCAACCTGCCTCGTCGACCAACGGCGTTAATGGTCCCGGGGTCTGGAACTGGGGTGCCGGTATGCTCCTGCCCTTGATCAAGTCGAAGCGCAAGGCGGCGTACATGGGGCTCTCGATGCCGGTGACGCAGACCTCGCCGTCGCCCTGGGCCGCATGGGCGTCGCCGCAGGAGAAGAGCGCGCCCGCGTGCTGCACGGGCAGGTACAGCACGGAACCCTTGGTGATGTGACGGGTATCCATGTTGCCGCCGAACGGTCCAGGCGGCATGATCACTGGCTTCTCGGGACCGGTCGGGCTAACACCCATCGTCCCGAAGAAAGGTTCTATGGGGATGGCGATGTCGTCCTTGAACAGCGTGTAATCGCCGTTGGTGAGGTCGAAGATCTTGAGGTAGGCGTCGGGGAAGTCCTCGGGCAACAGCCCGAAGCCCGGCAAGACGGCGGTCCAGCCCCAGCCTGCGGTATGCATATCCAGTACCTCGACCGCCAGTATGTCGCCCGGCTCGGCGTCCGTCATCGCGACGGGGCCGGCGAGCGGGTAGAGGCTATCCCAGTCGAGATCGGAGAGGGCGTCTACGGTGGAGTCTGGCCCTATCTGTCCGTCCGAGACCTCGCGGGTGTGGTAGACGACCGTGTCGCCCGGCTCAACCGCGAGCACCGGCTCCTGCTCGTTGTCCCAGACGTAGTGGACCCGATCTTCTGGAAAGTAATGCGTCTTCGGCATGACCCGAACCTCCATGTCGTCCTTTACCCTGAACATACTCTCTCAGGTTGCGGCATCTCTTTCCAGTGAGTTGGCTCCAGGCCGCGACGCGCTCGGGTCTCCACCCTAACTCCGCCACCGTTGCCGGATTGGGCTACCTGCTGATAGCACCTGCCGAAATACGGCTACCCCGCTGCGACGATGCCGTGTGGTCCGTTGAAATGCCCCGAATCGTGCATTGCGTCTGGCTGATCCCGTGCGACTATGGGGTTCGATTCGTGTGCAACCCGACGTGCCATTTGGGAGGGGGTTTCTCGTAAGGCGGCTCTCGATCCTCCCCGACGCTCACCTCGCGCACCGCCGTAGCGGGGTACCTATCACTCGAGTGACTAACAGCAAGATCTGAAAGCGAGAGGAGGTGATCTTATCGGTGTGACACGTAGGTTATAGGGTTGCCAAGGGGGACCAGAAGACAGTAACCTATCACAGGTCGCTTGCCAACACCGCCGGTCCCTCTTCATTGTAGTTCGGAGTTGATGCTACGATGGTGTCTCTATAAGGGATACCCTTGAAGCGAGGGAGAACCATGAGACGCCTGTACGTACTGATAGCCTCCGCCGTGATAGCGACGTTTCTCATCGCGCTTACGATGAGCACCGTAAGCGCGCAGGGAGAGAGTAAGCGCTACGGAGCGATAGCCGCCGTCCCGTCGTTAGTAAGGGGCGTTGACGGTTACGGCGCTACGCCGAAGCAAGCCAAGAGCGCCGCGATTGAGGAGTGTCGTCAGTTCGCATCGCACTGGCGCAAATACGCTGGGGACTGCCAGGGCGCCGTCTGGGTGCGCAACGGCTGGATAGCGATCGCCTTCGAGCGTACCGTTGAACAGCCTCATAGTGACCTGGCCTGGGGCTCGGGCTGGGGTCACAGGAAGGACAGCGCCAAACACCAAGCCCGGAAAGTTTGCCGACAATACGCCCAGGAGAAGTGCGAGGTAGAAAGCGTGTACGAGACGCCTGTGAGGGACCCGTCCCTGGGGTCAAAGGGTGGCAGCTGGTAACTATTCCCAAGGACTCTAGGACCGGGGACTCTGGCAGCCTCGGCCCTTCCTCTTTCCCCTATTCACCGGAGTGCGTGGAAGACCGCTACCTGGACAGCCGCATCCTCTATGACCGCGACGGCCGACTGGTGTTGCTAGCAGATCGGCTCAGCCTAGCCTCCGGAGTATCCCCGACATCTCTTCTTCGTCGTAGGCCCTTAGCGTGGTGGTTCGCACGTTGCCCAAAGAGCCTATCTCCAGGAGGTGGGCGCTCAGGGCTTCGTCGTCCGGTGCCTCGAAGACGGTGACCATGTCGTAGGCTCCTACCGTCCAGTAAGCCTGCTCCAGCTTCAACCCGTGCTTCTCAGCGATCTCGCCGCCGTGGTCGGTGCGCTCGGCGGTCTGCTTGACGTTCTTTATGCCTTGGTCGGTCCAGTTCACTAGAATCACGTAGCGGGGCATATGTGTGTTCTCCTTCCTCCCACCGAACCCGGCGGGTTCCGGTCCTTTCCAACATAGGCATGATGCCACCAGGAGGATCCTGGCGCTTCGGCCGGGGACTTATTCATCCAACCTCGTGGAGGGATTCTCCGCAGTTTGTATTCGGCAATCTGCACAAATCGTCACATTGGATCGCGTTTGGACACCATTGCCCGGTCTCAAGTTCATGGGTGTAAGATACATCCGTGTCATGAAACGGTGGCGCAGCGGGAGTCTAGGAAGGTTGGTCGACGCGAGTGCCTGAACCGTGGAAGATAGTGCACCCGACGATGCGCCAGGAGGCCGGCGGTGATGTACATGACTGACGATAGTACGGGATACAAACGTTACCTTTCACAAGGGTATCTGGCCTCCCTGCCCGAACGAACCGCGCGGGCAGGAGCCGCGTTGACTGGCGGGTTTGTATACGAGACGGGTGAGGTGCTACTACCGCTCGCAGTTCGCCGATCCAGGCTCTACCAGGCGATAGTCGGACGGTTGCTGCGCATCACGATCGAGTTAGTAGGCGGCGTGGAGGGCGTCTACCCTACCGAAGAGATGCCTGTGCGAGAGCTGCTGGTACGCAAGACGGCGGGTAATGTGATCGAACTCAGTAGCTTTCTGGCTGTCGGTTGGTCACCGGTCTGGCTCCTGGCAGGGGCATCCGACCTGGTCGGGGGTACGAAGATATACCTGCGGACGCTGGTCACGGAGTTACGGGACGCGGGCGTTCTCGCACCGGACGCGGACGTGGCATCATTCGAGGAGCTGTTGACCACACTGGAGGGCACATCCGGTGTACTGGCCGACACCGTTGACGTGCCTCCGTTGAATATCCCCAGCGTGCGCACCTCGTGGCAAGAACTACAGCATCAGGTAGCGGATTTGCCTGACGCCGACGGTCTAGAGATGATCTTCTCCGACCTACGGTTGGCCGCACGGCAAGAGGATCGCTCGGTACTGGAGATTTCTTCCATGGTTGCGCTCGGCGCGGTGCACGCGGGCGTGAGGCTGGGAGATGCTCACATCTTCGACTACTATCGCAGCGCGCTGCCGACGATAGTCGAAGAGGGCCTGGTTTCCTTCCTGCGTCGAGTTAGCACCCCTTACCTAATGCGGGCGCGTTCGCACTTTGATCCTGGGTCGAGCACTTACTCAGAACGCCTCCTGCGGCGTTGGGCGGATCGCCGTTCACCCGTGGCACGCCAAGTTACGACGCAGGGTGCAGCGTCGAGCAAGGAAAACGCCGCTGAGGACCATTCTGCGGGCGAAAAACAAGATTCGAAGAGCAGGAAACCAATCTAAGCGCGACTCCGAGAACCTGACCGAGAAACTCTGCTGCACCACGTTGGAGAGGGATGCCAACACCGAACTCATGGCGCGCATCAATTCCCGTGGTGCCACCGGCAAGCCATCAGCTCACGATGCGTCCTGCTCTCTAGATTCTCTCGAGGGCCTGTTCGAGGTCGGAGATCACATCCCCAGCGTGCTCGATACCCACCGAGAGCCGCACGAGGTTCTCCCCGACCCCGAGCCTCTGACGCCGCGACGGCGAGAGCTCGCGGTGCGAGGAGGTGGCGGGATGGATGGCGAGGGTGTAGATGTCCCCTAGAGAAGGAGCTTTGACGCAGAGCTCCAACGCGTTGAGGAAGGCGAAAGCCGCCTCACGTCCCTCGGCCGCAAGCTCGAAGGAGACGAGACCGCCTGTGTCCTCGAGCACACGCCCCGTGGTCTCATGGTCAGGATGCGCCCCGAGGGAAGGATGGTTGACCTTCGCCACCTTCGGATGGGCGGCGAGGCTGGCTGCGACCTGGCGCGCGTTCTCGCACTGGCGGCCCATCCGCAGGGGCAGCGTCTTGAGGCCGCGGTGTGCTAGCCAGGCCTCGAAAGGACCGAGCACGCCACCGATGAGCTTGCGTAGTTGTTCTACCGCTGCTGCGTAAGGCGGACCGGCGACCACCGCGCCGGCCGTGAGGTCCCCGTGCCCCGAGAGGTACTTGGTCGCGCTGTGGACGACTATGTCCGCGCCGAGCTCCAGGGGCCGCTGGAGATACGGAGTGCCGAACGTATTGTCCACGATCAGGGCTGCCCCTGCGACGCGGGTTATCTTCGAGATCTCCGGTATGTCGGCGACGCGCAGGAGCGGGTTGGAGATGGACTCGACGACAACAGCGCGGGGCTTCAGTTCTCCGACTTTCTTCTCCACCGCTCCCAGATCATACGTGTCGACGAAGCGGGTCTCGACGCCGCTCGCGCCGAAGACCTGGATGAGCAGAGTCGCCGTCGAGCCGTAGAGCTGGTCGGCCGCAAGGACCGTGCCCCCGCCCGTCAGCTCCGCAGCCGCGAGCGCGGCATGGGTGGCAGCCATCCCAGAGGCGAAGGCGAAAGCCCTTACACCCCCTTCTGCCTCAGGTGCCTCCAACGATACGAGCGCCTCCTCGAAGGCGCGTACTGTGGGGTTGTCGTAGCGGGCGTAGCTGTAGCCCTGTTCCTCTCCGCCGAGCACGCGGTCCGTGGTCTCTATGTTCGGGTGCGAGAAGGTGGTCGAAGCGTAGATCGGCGTCGAGATCGGGTAGAAGATCCCATCCCGGCCTTCCTCCGCGCCGGCCCTGTGCTCTCCGGAGTGCACGGCGCGGGTCTCGAAACGTCTCGGGTGCTTCATGGTGGCTTATACTACGATCTGGTTGCCCTGGTGGCGACCACAGCCCCGAAGTCGAGGCCGAGATCGGAGAAGATCGTCTCGGCCGCGTTCCTCCCCGGGGCCATCGAGACGCCCGGTCCAGGGTGGCTCCCCGAGCCGCACAGGTAGACGTTCTCTACTGGGGAACGGTAGTCTCCCATCTCGGGTACGGGGCGCATCGAGCCTGTCTGGTAGGGCAGCATCGCGCCGTGGCAAATGGTCCCATGCACCGCGCTGCTCAGCTTCCGCTCCAGGTCGAGCGGCGAATGGGCCTCCCTCTTCAGCAGCTTCTCCTTCAGGTCCGGTATGTAGTCGGCGGTGATCCGGTCGATCAGGTAGTCGGCGTAGGCTTCCTTCGCCTCGTCCCAGGCCCTCTCCCCGACATGCCCGGTGGCGTCGCCCCTGATCTCGTAGGGCACGCCCAACACGACGAACTTCTTCAGGTGCTTGCCCTCGGGAGCCCTGCTCGGGTCTATCACCGAGTCGTTCCAGGCTACCATGAGGGGTGTGGCAGGTAGCTCACCCCCGCGGCACTCGACCGAAGCCCTGGCCACGGAAGTTAGCGAAGGGGGAGTCAGGTGCACGTGGCAGGCGGCGCCGGCATCTGGTCCTGCTTTGTATTCGACGGGGCCGTCCAGGGCAGCGTAGATCACGAACGCCGGATCTCCCCACTCATACCGTTCCATCTTGCCTGCAATCTCTGGACCGACGACCTCCTCGCCCAGGAACCTGAGGGCGAGCTGTCCTGGGTCGACACCGGAGGCCACGAGGCGCCCGACGGGTATCTCCTCGCCGCTCTCCAGCCGGACCCCCGTGGCCCTGCCGGAGCCAACGAGGATCTTCTCCACCCCGGCGCTGGTCCTGATCTCACCCCCAAGGGAACGGAGCTGGTCGGCGAGGGCCAGCGACACGTGGTGCATACCGCCTTTAACCAGATTGTTCCCCGCGTCCTGAAGCACGGTGCCGAACAGCCAGGCGAGCTCTGCGCCCCCTGCGTCGTCGGGGGCGTGTGCCATGAAGAGGGCGAAGGCGCCGAACAGGCACTTGACCTCCTCGGACTCGAACGTCTGGTCGCACCACGAGCGCATGCTCTGCAGGCCGAAGCGGTAGTCGTCCATACGGGCGGGGCTCTGCTCCATTGCGGCCGCCTCGGCTGAGAACGCCGGGGGCGCCGAAAAGAGCGAGGCGACGATCTTGTCTTTGTCCGCCCTGTAGCGCTCGACCAGCTCGCGCCAGGTCTCGGCATCCTTTTTCGAGTACCGACCGATGTTCTCGACGGTCTTCTCCAGGTCCCTGCTCACGGCCAGGACCCTGCCGTCGGGGAAGGCGTGGGCGTAGACTAAGTCTGGCTCGATGAGCTCCAGGCCGTGCTTGTCCAGCTCCAGCTCACCGGGAACGGGGGAGAGGTTGGCCAGTTGGTAGCCGCTCGCGTGGACATCCGACCTGAACCCGGGGAGCGTCAACTCCTCGGTGAGCGTCATGCCTCCTACGTCGTGGTAGCGCTCTAGGACGAGCACCTTCAGCCCCGCCTTCGCAAGGTAGCAGGCGCAGGTCAACCCATTATGCCCGGCGCCGACAACAACAGCATCGTACCCCATCGACATCACTCTACCTCCCCAACGCGCCATGTGGGGTCATCGTGCTCCGCTCGTGAAGGCGCGTATGTGTTCGGCCATGTCGGAATAGGACTCTACCAGCGCCTCGATGTCCCCGTGCTCTACGTCAGGGGGCTCCACCCCGGGCCACTCGGTGCTGGCCAGAAGTGCGTAGTCGGCGCCCGGCCCCAGGCGTGAAGTGTGGAAGGTGTCACCCGGGACGAACAATTGCGGACGCTCGCCCGCCGCCAGGTCCGAACCCACAGTGGTCACGGCGCCCGTGCCGTCGGGATAGAGCATCAATACTTCTAGTGGATCACCCAGGTAATGGTGGTAAAGCTGGTCGGAGCGTATCCTGTGCATGACGATCTGGGCGTCGGGGGCGACGAGAAAGTAGAGGGCCGAGCCGTAGGGACGGTCGCCCTCGTAGGCTTCGGGCAATGCCCCGGCAGGAATCCTCAGCGGGCTGCGGTATGTCTCGGCGACGAAGCCGCACGTGGGATGGGGCTCGAGCCCGAGCATAACCTTGACTTCATCCGCCGCCGGACGTGTCCCTAAGTCCATCGTCTCCTCCCTTGAGATTCACCTGTTGGGTTATTGCACGCCAG
This sequence comes from uncultured Rubrobacteraceae bacterium, assembly GCA_963811295.1. GTDB lineage: Bacteria > Actinomycetota > Rubrobacteria > Rubrobacterales > Rubrobacteraceae > Rubrobacter_D. The sequence goes on from CAWEQZ010000053.1 coordinate 39,759, forward strand.
GAGCATATCCGTGCGTCTCGCGGAAGTCTACTCAGGATCGGCGCATGGCCCGACAAAAGATCGCTCCCCGACGTGTTGTGCAAGCGGAGGGGGATCCTCTACTTCGCCGGGGAGCCTGCCCGCATTATCGGGGCAGATACGTTAAGGGGTGGTAACGTCCGTGTACCGATTTTGTTACGGCGCAAGAAATTTCTCTCGCCCGGAGATCTACTCGTTGAGCTGTATCAGTGCGAGCCTGAGATCGTCTGCCATCCCGCTGTGGCCGTGCTTCTCGGACTGGGCGATCCCCTTCTCGTAGGCGGCACGCGCCTCATCCTTGCGTCCTAGATTGGAGAGCACGCTGCCGAGACGCGCGTAAGCGTTTCCCTCATCGTCGACTTGGACGGCCAGGTAACGTTCCAGCACCGCCGCTTCGTCTTCGTCACGCCCGGCCTTCTCGTACTCGTTGGCCAGGGCAAGCAACCCTGTTGGATTGTCTGGGTTGTCGGCGAGCATCCGCTCGAAGTAATCTATCCTGTCTTCCATGCGGTTCCTCCCTTCGAGTTGCGTCTACGCTAGTATAGAAGCACTTCAGCACGCCGTCTTCGACTGCTTGTCAGCCAGTCAGCATTTCAGCCAGTTCGGCCAAAACTACAGTGGCTGACATGTTGAGAGCCACCTGGCGCAGCCGGGCGGCGTGCTGAGAAGCGAAGCCCGAAGGGCGTAGCGTGCTGAAGTGCTGACCAGCTTATGCGGGTAGGTACGGCACCGGGGATGTGGGGTATCATAGGAAAGATCGAGATGTTTGATCGCTTTGCAGGAGCGTTTGTGGGGGGTGCCCGCGAAAGGTATCGGGCCTTCTCGCGCGGCGCTCGGGCCAAAGAGGGTATTGTCACGTGAGGGTGTGATCCGGTTGGAGAGAGAGACAGAGCACCAGTTTTTCGGGCCGAACCTCGGCTACGTGTTGGAACTCTACGAGAACTACAGGGAGGACCCCGATTCCGTCGACGGACAGATGCGGGAGTTTTTCGAGTCCTGGAGCCCGCCGCACGTGGGGACGCCCGGCGCTAACGGGCAGCAGGTCGCCCCTGAGGTCGACGTGGAGAAGGCCGTCGGGGCCTCCAAGCACGTGAGGCACATAAGGGACTTCGGGCATCGGGCTGCGAAGCTCGATCCTCTCGGGAGCGAGCCGCCGGGGGACCCGACGCTCGATCCGACGTTCTACAGGATAACGAACAAGGATCTGGAGACCCTGCCTTCGCTCATCATCGGCGGACCCATCGCCGAGCGTACATCCAACGCCGCGGAGGCTGCCGAGGAGCTGCGCAGGATCTACTGCGACACCACGGGGTACGATTTCGGGCACGTCCACGACCCCGAGGAGAGGTTCTGGCTGCGCGAGTCTGTCGAGTCCGGCCGGTTCGAAAAGAGGATGGATGGAGAGAGTGCGAAGCGGCTTCTGGAGAGACTCACGAGGGTAGACGCCTTCGAGAAGTTCCTCCACAAAACGTTCCTCGGCCAGAAGCGGTTCTCTGTCGAGGGGAACGACATGGTCGTTCCGATGCTTAACAGGATCATCCGTTCCGCCGCCGACGTCGCCACGCCCGTGGTCACCCTTGGCATGGCCCACAGGGGGAGGCTCAACGTCCTGGCGCACGTGATGGACAAGCCTTACTCCAAGATCTTCGGCGAGTTTCAGCAGCCCGAGAAGGGCGAGCAGTCCTCGGCCGCGAGCAGCCCCGGCGAAGCCTGGGTAGGGGACGTCAAGTACCACCTCGGCATCAGGGGTTTTCAGCTCAAACAGGAGGAGGCCGACGAGGAGGTCTTTATCCACCTCGCCCCGAACCCTAGCCACCTCGAGCATGTAAACCCCGTGGTCGAGGGGATGGCCCGCGCCTCCCAGGAAGAGCAAGACGAGGCGGGCCCGCCGCAGCAGGATGTCGACGCGTCTCTGCCCATCCTGCTGCACGGGGATGCGGCGTTCCCCGGCGAGGGGGTCTCGGCGGAGACGCTGAACCTGAGCCGGCTGCCAGGCTACAGGACCGGCGGCACCATCCACATCATCACCAACAACCAGCTCGGTTTCACCACGGTGCGTCAGGACGCCCGCTCGACGACCTACGCGAGCGACCTGGCCAAGGGGTTCGAGATCCCCGTGGTCCACGTCAACGCCGACGATCCCGAGGCATGCATGGCGGTGGCGAGGATGGCCTACGCCTACCGCGAGAAGTTCAACAAGGACTTCATGATCGACCTCGTCGGCTACCGTCGATTTGGGCACAACGAGGGCGACGAGCCTGCCTATACGCAGCCGCTGATGTACGAGACCATCCGCGATCATCCCACGGTGCGTGAGATCTTTGCCGGAGAGCTCGAACGTCGCGGCGTCCTTGATGAGGGCGAGGCAGAGGCTATGTTCGAGGAGATCCTGTCCGCCATGGCCGAGGTCCAAAAGAAGGCCACCGACGAACTCAAGGAAGAAGACTTCGCCACGGACGAGCTGTACACACCGCTCGTCGGAATCCCCGAGACCGCCGTCGCGGCCGAGAGGCTCTCTGAACTGAACGAGGCCCTACTCGAGGTCCCCGAAGGCTTCACGCCGAACTCCAAGCTCGAGCGCCTCTTCCAGAAAAACCGCGGAGATCTCGACACCATAGACTGGGCGCACGCGGAAGCCCTGGCCTTCGCCTCGCTGCTCGAAGACGGCACCCCCGTCCGCCTCACCGGGCAGGATACAGAGCGCGGTACCTTCTCCCAGCGCCACGCCGTGCTCTACAACGCCGAGACCGACGAGCGCTACGTCCCGCTCCAGAACCTTCCCGGGTCAGGCGCTTCGTTCTCGATCTACAACAGCCCGCTCTCCGAGATCGCCGTGCTCGGCTTCGAGTACGGCTACTCGGTCAACTCCGAGGACGCACTCGTCCTCTGGGAGGCGCAGTACGGGGACTTCGCCAACGTCGGGCAGCCCATGATCGACCAGTTCATCGTGAGCGGCCAGGCGAAGTGGGGCCAGACCTCGGGACTCGTGCTGCTCCTGCCGCACGGCTACGAGGGCCAGGGCCCCGAGCACTCCAGCGCACGCCTGGAGCGTTACCTCCAGCTCGCCGCGCACGAGAACGTACGCATAGCGAACCTCACCACCGCGGCCCAGTACTTCCACCTGCTTCGCGCCCAGGCCGCGCTCAAGGACAACAAGCGTCCCCTCATCATCATGACGCCCAAGAGCCTCCTCAGGAACCCTATGGCCGCCTCCGGCTTGGAGGACCTCTCGGAAGGCTCCTTCCAGCCCGTGCTCGACGACGAAGGTGCGCGCGAGAGGGCCGAATCCGTCGAGCGGCTCATCCTGTGCTCGGGCAAGATCTACACGGAGCTGGCAGGCAGCGAGTACCGCGAGGAGGCGGTGGACACGGCCATAGTCCGCATAGAGCTCCTTTATCCCTTCCCCGAGGATAGGCTAAAAGCTGTGATCGACGGTTACCCTAACCTGCGCGAGGTCTTGTGGGTCCAGGAGGAGCCGAAGAACATGGGCGCCTGGACGTTCGTCGGGCCGCTGCTGCGTGAGATCTCACGCGGCGAGCTTCCCGTACTCTACGTCGGAAAGCCCCCGCGCCCAAGTCCCGCCCAGGGTTCGGCCAAGTTCCACAAGCAGGAGCACGCCGACATCGTAAGGTCGGCCTTCGAGAACGTCGGGCAGGACTTCGATGAAGTGCAGGCCGTGGAGGAGACGCAGGTCCGCGCCTCCGCCCCGAGCGAATGAGAGGAAGAGTGAGCAGTGGCTGCTGAGATACACGTTCCCGAGCTTGGGGAGTCGGTCGCCGACGCTACGGTCGGGCGCTGGCTCAAGCAAGAGGGTGAGGCCGTAAAGTCGGGCGATCCGCTCGTCGAGCTCGAAACGGATAAGATCAACTTCGAGGTCGAGGCCGAGCAGGACGGCGTCCTTGAATCTATCTCCAAAGACGAGGGCGAGACCGTCAACGTCGGCGAGGTCATAGGCACCATCGGCGGCGCCGCTCCCGAGCAACAAGCCGAGGAAGAACAAGAAGTGCAGCCACAGGCCGAAGAAGAACAGGAGGAGCGGCCGCAGGCCGAGGCCGAAGAGCAGGATGGACACAGGGAAGTCGAGGACGGCGCCGGCCGCGCCTCCCCTTCGGTTAGAAAGCTGGCCCAGGAGTATGAAGTCGACATTGCCGAGGTCACCGGCAGCGGTTCCGGCGGACGCATCACCCGCGACGATGTGGAGCGTCTGATCCGGGAACAATCCCGGCCCGCTGCCCCCGAGCGGACCGAGGAACCCGAGCGGGACGGCGAAGCGCAGCCGGCGCCTGCCGCTTCGGTGGATGGCAGGGCGGCGTTGGAGGAGCGGGTGCGCGTCTCCCGCAGGCGCCAGACCATCGCCCAGAGGCTGGTCGAGTCGCAGCAGACGGCGGCGATGCTCACGACCTTCAACGAGGTCGACATGAGCGCGGTCATGGAGCTGAGGAAGCGCCGCAAGGAGTCCTTCCAGGAGCGGACGGGTGCGCGACTCGGCTTCATGAGCTTCTTTGCCAAGGCCGCCATCGGGGCGCTGAAGGCCTTCCCCAAGGTCAACGCCGAGCTGCAGGGGAGCGAGCTCCTCCTAAAGAAGTACTACGATATCGGCGTAGCCGTCTCCACAGACGAGGGACTCGTCGTACCCGTCATCCGCGACGCGGACCACAAGAGCTTCGCCCAGATCGAACAGGGCATAGCAGACCTGGCCACCAAGGCCCGCGAGGGCAAGCTGACCCTTGAAGACCTGCGCGGCGGTACGTTCACCATAACCAACGGTGGCATCTTCGGCTCGCTGGTCTCTACGCCCATCCTTACCATGCCCCAGGTGGCGATACTGGGGATGCACAAGATCCAGGAGCGCCCCGTCGCCATAGAAGGCGAGGTCGTAGTCCGTCCCATGATGTACCTCGCGCTCTCCTACGACCACCGCGTCATAGACGGCGCCGAGGCAGTCAGCTTCCTGGTCCGCATCAAAGAACTGGTCGAAGACCCCGAGTCGCTGCTGCTGGAAGGCTAGGCACACAGTCAGGGGCTTTCATTTGGGAGCCCCTTCGTCTACCCGTAGACCTCGACCGCGGCGCGGATGCCAGAGGCCTGCGCAAGTCCGGCATCCATCGTGATCAGCGGTGCGTCCAAGGCTTCGGCGAGGGCGACATAGGCCGCGTCGTAGGCTGTCAGATTCTCCTTCAGCTCCCAGATCCTCCCTATCAAAGGCGTGTGCGGGTAGCGCGCGAACGATATGTTCCCCAAGTCGGTAATTGCCTCAGTGCTCCTTTCCCGGGAGAGAGTGCCGAGCAAAGCCTGCCTGCGTAGCGCACGCAGTACCTCCAGTTCCATGACATGAGGGACGTGGAGGCTCTCGTCAGGAGCCTCTATCTTCTCCCGGATGCGCTCGGCTCCCAGCCCCGACCCCACGAGTATGGCTACCACCGCCGAGGCGTCGAGGACTATCAAAGTCCGCTAGTCGACTTCGCGAGGATCGTCAGCATCCCTGAACCGGCGTATCGTGACGTCCGGCGGCTCGTCAAGCTCGACCGGTTCCCGGCTGCGTAGCCGCTCCATCATCTCGGCGAGGGTCGGCTTCTCGGCCACCCGCTCTATCTCCGAAAGCAGGTAGTCCGAGAGCGTCATGCCAGCCTGCGCCGCCCTTACCTTCAGCGTGCGGTGCAAGGCGTCGGGGACGTTTCTTATCTGTATCATCTTTGACATGCGATAGAGAGTAACACATGTGCTGCGCATGTACGCAATCTTTCGCTGTCAGGCGGCTACAATACACTGTGGAAGGGCAACTACCGCAGGAGGATGAACATGGATCTTCGGTCGGTGCAGAGGCCACTCAAGAAAAAGTACCGTAATGAGCCGGGATCTTCCCGTATAACGCTCGAAGCCAAAGCGAGTCAGCAGGACACCCCGATCTCGTGCTCCGTGGATGTAGGACGGGCGATCTACGAAGCCGAAGCCCACGCCGGGGTCGGGGGAACGGGCGAGGCGGCCTGCTCCGGAGACCTTCTGCTGGGAGCGTTAGCGGCCTGTGCCCAGGTAACCTGCCAGATGGTCGCGGAGGCTATGGGGATAGAGGCGGAAAGCATCGAGGTAACCGTAACAGGGGAGATGGACCTCGCAGGCACGCTCGGAGTCTCCGAGGACGTCCCTGTTGGCTTCGAGACCATCCGCACCACCTTCGACATCGTGGCGCCCGAGGCTACCGAAGAACAGTTGGAGGACCTGCGCCAGAAAACGGAGCAGTACTGCGTCGTCTTCCAGACGCTGGCCGACTCGCCGGACCTCCAGACGGAGTGGGCCTAAAGACCAGCACCACCAGCCTTTTCTGACGGGTAGTCCACAGTGTCGCTCCCCGGCTCACCCTCTCGGCTCCAACAACAGGTTGATGCCCCGGAGGACCTCCCGAATCTTATCGCTTGAGAGCGTACCTATCCTCTCTCGTAGCTGACTCTTGTCTATTGTGACGGGTTTGGACACCATCTGTTCGAATCACTGTCCTGTAACCCACACCAGGCGTTAAAGTATGGGTGGAAGATCGAACTCGGATAAGGATCGGTATTGATAGAGTCGGAGATCGATGAATAACAATAGTCTCGTGGAACGATTGCTCTCGGGGGACCGGCGAGCGCTGGCGCGGGTGATCTCGAAGATAGAGCGCGAAGACCAGGAGACGGCCGGGATAATAGCAGATATCTACCCCGAGACCGGCGATGCTCTGACCGTAGGCTTCACCGGGCCGCCCGGCGTCGGAAAGAGCAGCGTCATCGCGAAGCTCATAGAGCTCTACAGGCAGGAAGACAGGCGGGTCGGGGTGGTCTCTGTCGACCCTTCGAGTCCCTTTTCGAAGGGTGCCATCCTTGGTGACCGCATAAGGTTAACGGATCACTTCCTCGACTCCGGAGTGTTCATCCGCTCGATGGGTAGCCGCGGGCACCTTGGCGGGCTCGCCGGCGGCTCGAGACTCGCCGCCATTGCGATGGAGGCTTGTGGCTACGACGTGATCCTCTACGAGACCGTCGGGGTAGGGCAGGGTGAAGTCGAGGTCGCCTCGGCTGCGGACACGGTGGTGCTTTGCCTGCAGCCGGGAACGGGGGATTCGGTGCAGGCGCTCAAGGCCGGGGTCATGGAGATCGCGGACGTCTTCTGCATCAACAAGGCGGACAACCCTCAGGCGAAGAACGCCGCCTCAGAGGTGCGTTCCATACTGGAGATCGGACACGAGCTCGACCCCGACCCGTGGTTTCCGCCCATCGTGATGACCCGCGGCGATACGGGCGAAGGCGTCCAGGAACTCAAAGACACCATAGCGAAGCACCGTCAGTTCCTCGAACAGGACGGCAGGCTCGGCAATAGGCGGCGGGCCGCCCTTAGAGACTTCGTCATCTCGTGGGCCACAAACCGCCTGGAGAAAGAGATGCACGAGCGCCTTGCCCGCGAGGACACGGAGCTCGTGGAGAAGGTCTACAACAGGGAGCTCGACCCCATATCGGCCTCAGAGCGTATCTTCGAGGATGTCTAGCGCCCCTACGAGTTGGCCTCGATCAGCCGCTCGACGACTACGACGTCGCGCCACACTCCGTCGAGCCTGGCGTGTTTCACGTGGACTCCCACCTCCCGGAAACCTAAAGAGAGCAGTAGCTTCCGACTAAGCTCGTTCTCCACGAAGACACGCGCGAGGAGTTTCCAGAAGCCGGCCTCCTCCGCCGCTTGGATGAGGGCCTTCATCGCCAGCGTGCCTGCTCCACGGCTCCTTGCCTCGCTGGCTGTGTATACGGAGAACTCGGCCACGCCGGAGTAGCATGCGCGAGGGCTGTAGGCCGTGGTGTTGGCGAAGGAAATCACCCGCCCTTCTTCCTCCACCACCACGATAGGATGAGTCCCATCGAACCAGGCCATTATCTCCGGTGCCGTACGCAGTCTGGTCTCGAACGTCGCGATGCGCTCCTCTATGCCCTCGTTGTAGATGCGGACTATGGCCTCCGCGTCTTCCGGATTGGCTGCTCTGGACTGCACGAGCGTATCCTCACCTCGGTTCTCTCAGATAGCCCCTACTGCGTGAGTTCCACCACCACAGGCAGCGACCTGCGGCGCCAGTTCTCCAGGCGGCCCGGACTGCTCTCGTACTTCTCGACCAGCAACCGGCGCGCCAGCTCGTCCTCTTCCGCGTCTTTGGTCTCGCTGGCCAGCCCGGCGAAACGTCTGTCCGCAATACGCACCGTGACCTTCGGGTTTCGACGGAGGTTCTTCACCCAGTCCGAACGGTCGCCTCCTCCCGAGAGCATGTAGAGAGTGCGCGTTTCCGGCGCGAGGGCGAACCAGATCTCGATCTCGTGCGGGTGGCCTGTTATCCTCCCCGTCGTCGTCAGGTAGCAGAAGTCCTCGCCAGCGAGCGCACGCAGGTCAATCACGGGTATCAGGTTTCAGGCTTCAGGTCTGCATGGTAGGCAGTGTCTCGAGAAACCTTTCCCTGAAATCTGATACCCGAAACCTGATACCTTCATTGCACTCGTAGCTCGACGCGACGGATCTTACCGCTCGTGGTCTTGGGTAGTTCGTCGATGAACTCTATACTGCGCGGATACTTGTACGGGGCCGTGTTCGCCTTGCAGTAGTCCTGTATCTCCTCCGCCAGATCATCCGACGGCTGGTAGTCCTCGCCAACGACTACAAACGCCTTGACTATGCTTCCCCTGTCTTCATCGGGCAGAGGTACGACGGCGCTCTCGACGACCGCGGGATGCTCGATAAGGATGCTCTCCACCTCGAAGGGCCCGATACGGTAACCGGCGGAGAGGATCACGTCGTCCGAACGGCCCACGAACCAGAGGTAGCCATCCGCGTCCCTGTAAGCCCTGTCGCCGGTCAGGTAGTCGCCGTCACGAAAGACCGACTCGGTCGCGTCTGGCTGCTCCCAATACTCTTTCAACAGCGCGGGTATGCGTCCCAAGAGGGCGATGTCGCCAGGCTCGTCAGGCCGGCACTCGTTACCTTCGGGGTCGACGATCTTCACGTCGCAGCCAGGGGACGGTTTGCCCATCGAGCCCGGTCGTAAGTCGAGGCCGGGATAGTTGCCGACGAGCAGTGTGTTCTCGGTCTGCCCGTAACCGTCATAGATTGTCAGGCCGTGAAGCTCTTTCCAGCGCTCGATGACGGGCGGGTTGAGCGGTTCTCCGGCGGAGACGGAGTGGCGAATGGAGGCGAGGTTCGCGCGTTCCAGTTCCGGAGTCTTGGCGAGGAGCCGGTACTCGGTCGGGGCCTGGCATAGGACAGAGATGTCGTAGAGTTCTATCAGCTCCAGGCGTTCGGCAGGGTCGAAACCGCCCTCGTGGAAGAAGATCTCCGTCCCCTGGCTCCACGGTCCGAGGAAGATGTTCCAGATGCTCTTGGCCCAGCCCGTCCCCGAGGTGCACCACAGCCTGTCGCCCTCCCTGAGGTCGAGCCAGTACCTGGCCTGCATCCACGCGGCATGCGTGTAGCCGTGGGTGTGCAGGGCGCCTTTGGGATTCTTCGTCGTCCCCGAGGTGTAGAGGATAAAAGCGCCCTCATCAGCCGCTGTGTCCTCGGCCGTGAAGTCCTCAGAGGCCCCTTCCATCAACGCCTCGTAGGACTCCCAACCGTCGCGCTCTTCGCCCAGAGAGATGAAGTGTTCCAGACCTGGAACGTCTGCGCGCATCTTCTCGACTTCTTCGATGCCTTCGGGGCTCGAGATCATGGCCACAGAGCCGGAGTGCTCAGCCCTGAACTTCAGGTCGCCGGCCCTGAGCTGCGGGGCGCAGGGGATGGCAATAGCCCCCAGCTTCAAGAGGCCCGTCAGGATTACGTGCCACTCAGGTATCTTGCCGAGTAGGACCATCACCCTGTCGCCGCGTCCCACGCCCAACGCTCTCGCCGCGTTGGCGAACCTGTTCGAGAGAACGGAAAACTGGGCGAAGTCGAGGCGGCGTTCCTCGCCGCTCGTTCCGAGCCAGACCATGGCCGGCCTGTCCTGCGCGGCCCACCGGTCGACCACATCACGCCCGAAGTTGAACCTCTCCGGCGTCTTCCAGTCGAAGTCTGCGTAAGTCTTCTCGTAGTCCCCTATATTCGCCAAGGTCCCTCACCTTTCCCCAAAGGTCGCTTTACGGAACCGCATTGTACTAAAGCGATTCGCAAGGGTAATGACCTACTGCGAATCATTCATCATGCTTCCAATCATCTGCAACCGCTGACTCCGCGGCGGTGCTGCCGAAGACGAGTGCCGAGGCCAGGCCGCTCGTGTACCCGCCGGCGGAGACCCCGCCGACCTCGACCCCCGCGGCGTAGAGGCCCGGGATGGGACTTTCGTCCGTTCCGCGCAGTACCCTACAGCCTGGGTCAACGGCGAGCCCGCCGACCGTGTGCGTTATGGATGGCGCAACCTTTACGGCCACAAAGGGAGGAACGCGCAAGGGCCAGGCCTGTCCACTCCTCGGGGGGGAGAGACCACCACCCGCGGCGACGGCGGCGTTGTACTCTTCCAGGGTGCGGAGGAAGGTTTCGCGGGGCGCCCCACATTCAGCGAGCCCATCCGCAAGCTCCGTGAGGCTCGCAGCCTCGATGACGGTTCCGCCCGTGATCCTCGCTGTCTCGACCATCTCTCTCGCGGTCCGCTCGCGCACGCGGCCTTCGAGCCCACTGGCGTCGAGGACATACCAGGCGTAGAGTCCTGGCTGGTGTGCCGTGGCCTGTGTCAGGGCCGTCTCAGACCAATCCGCGCCCTCGTCGGCGTAGCGTTCGCCGCCGGCGTTGACGGCCACGGCGTAGCGGCCGTAGAGTTGGGAGACCTCCACGAACCGTTCGGGAGGAAAATCTGCCGGGGGAGCGGGCAGGTTACGGCCGTAGAACTCATCGAGTCCGGCGCTCGCGAGAGCGCCCTTCCGCAGCGCTGCCCGAAAACCGTCGCCCGTACTCCTCGGATGCGCCCGCACCCGCATCCTTCCGGGTCCCCCGATTATGTGGCGCCCTACCAGCTCGGGGTCGCCGGCGAAGCCGCCAGAGGCAAGGATCACGGCGTCGCCTTCATACTCCCTCTTGGACCGGTCCAGCACACCGGTTACGCGTCCCGCCGTGTCCTCCAGCAGCGCCTCCAACGCGGTGCCTGCGATTATCTCGCCTCTTGAGGCCCCTATGCGATCAACGAGTGCCGAGACCGTCCGTTCAGGGTCCAAGCGGGCGCCGAACGTTAGGGGATTGCCTGTCTCGCGCGCGAGGAGCGCGCCTCCTCTATGCTCCAGCCAGGCCAGGTCGGACTCGAGGCGCTCGAGTATGAGCCTCTGCAGGGCGATGTCTCCGCCGGGCGCCTCCCTGCGGTATGTCGGCAGGTCCACATACGACCAGATATAGCCGCTAGAGTACACGAAGGATCCGCCGAGGCTTTCACCCTTCTCCAGCAAGGTTATCTGCGCCCCGAGTTCCGTCGCTCTCAGGGCGGCTGTCAGACCGGCTAGCCCGCCGCCGGCGATGACGACGCGCACCGGTGCTACCCTAGGTCAGGGAGAACGTAGACTTGTGCTCCACGTACTCTACGCTCACGCCCTCTGGCCCGCGGACGAAGACGGCGAGGGTGTTCGGGCCATCTACGAAGTCCTGCACCTCCAGCCCCCGCTCCTCGGCCTCCTTGCGGTGGTCCTCCGCCGAATCTACGAGGCAACCGACGTGGAAGAGCATGCCTCCTCCGTTTGCATCAGAGGCTGAGTCGGTGAGGCCCATGGTGTACTCGCCCGCTTTCACAGAGGTGGCGTCGTCTCCTGGGGCGAAGCCCATCTCGACGAAGGTGCGCGCGGACTCCTCGGGGGATCCCGATCGCAGGACCAAGCCATCGAGGTCGTAGTCCGCGAACGCTCCTTCGCCAGGAACCAGGGCGAGCGGAAGCCCTTCAGGGCCCGTGAAAGAGTATCCTCCGTCGTGCGGTTTGGTCCCCGCTTCTTGCGGGAGTCTCGCTGCGGCACCGTCCGGGTCGGCCACGCGTATGGTTATGCGTTCGATCTCCCCCGGGGAAGGCGCCGTACCATGCGGGGCGTCGAATAGGGTGAGCTTGCCGAGCCTGCCACCGGCCCCCACCAGGGTGTAACGTTCCGTGTGGTCCACGACGTGGAACCCGAGGTGCGTGGTCAGGAACCCGGCGGCAGAATCCCGATCGCCCATATAGAGTGCTATGTGATCCAATCTCTTTACCTTCATGGATTCTCCTCCATACGCTGTTCTCCTCCGAAAAGATAGCATGTGGTGCGTAATCTAGTAGATCGCTTCTGGTTTAACGTACGCAGCGACCGCCGCAGTGGATTCCCGCGTTCGCGGGAATGACGGGAGGAGAAGAGTCATCTCAGTCGCAACCTTGCGGCGGGGACGCCCGTGCTACGAAGCGCGCGTTTCGTCCCTAGAAGGCTTAGACTATGGTCGTTGGTCTTCCAGACAGAGGAGTAGCATTGGAACGCACGGTTATCCTCGGGGCGGCACGCACACCCTTCGGCAAGTTCGGCGGCGCATTGTCCTCTCTGAGCGCTACGGAGCTCGGTGGTGCGGCGATCAGGGACGCTATGGACCGCTCCGGCATCGAAGTCGAAGACCTGCAGCACTCCATCTTCGGTATCGTGGTGCAGGCCGGGGTAGGGCAGATCCCATCCCGCCAGGCCAACTTCCACGCAGGTCTCCCTTTCTCCCTGACGACAGAGACCTTGAATCAGGTATGCGCCTCTGGGCTGAGAAGCGCGACGCTCGCCGAGACCCTGATCCGGGCCGAAGACTACGACGTGATCCTGGCCGGCGGCATGGAAAGCATGTCGAACGCCCCTTACCTGTTGCCAAAAGCCCGCTGGGGGGCGCGCATGGGCGACATGCCGGCGCTCGATGCCATGATGCACGACGGCCTGCTCGACGCCTTCGAGCACGTGAATATGATCCGTTTCGGCACCGAAGGAGCGAGAAAGTTCGAAATCTCCCGCGAAGAGCAAGACGAATGGGCGCTCAGAAGCCACGAGCGCGCCGCCGCGGCGACCGATGAAGGGCGGCTATCCGAAGAGATCGTCGGCGTCAAAGTCCCTGGCAAAATGGGACAGACAGACTATGTTGAAGTCGACGAGCCGATCCGGCGCGACACTACCCTGGAAAAGCTGGCGTCTCTTGCGCCCCTGGACGAAGGCGGCATCGTGACCGCGGGCAATGCACCTGGCGTCACAGACGGCGCCGGCGCCCTCGTGCTCGCGGGCGAGGGTTTCGCCGAACAGCGCGGCTTCGAACCTCTCGGTTCCATTGTGGCGCACGCCAAGGTAGCCGAGGAACCGCCCAATCTGCTCACAGTTCCAGGGAACGCGGGCAAGCTCGCGCTCGAAAAGGCCGGATGGAGCGCAGATGACCTGGATCTCGTCGAGATAAACGAGGCCTTCGCCGGAGTTGCGATCCACTCCACACGCATACTCGGCGTGGACCCCGACATCGTCAACGTCAACGGCGGCGCCCTGGCGCTCGGCCATCCCGTAGGCGCCTCAGGCGCGCGCATCCTGACCACGCTCCTCTACGAGCTGCGGCGCAGGGGAGGAGGAAAAGGTCTCGCGGCCATCTGTTCCGGCGGCGGCCAGGGCGACGCCGTGCTCGTAGAGGTATGAGCGACACATGTAGGGCGGTTCGCGAATCTCCCTAAGGCGAACCGCTCCTACCGAAAGGAGCCGTGCAGAGATGAGCGAAGGCGAAAAAAACAACCCGGACAATCCGGGTGTGATCGCACCTCCGCCCCTGATCTACGCTGGCGCCCTCGCCGCCGGCCTGATTGCGAACCGCCGCTACCACATACCCTTCCTGCCGCGTAGAATCGCGCGGACGCTAGGCGCTCCTCTGGTCATGGGCGGGCTGGCGATAGGGCTCCTCGGAGATCGCGAGATGCGCCGGGCCGAGACCAACACCAATCCGTACAAGCCGGCGACTAGCGTCGTTACCGGGGGTCCTTTCCGGTTCACCCGCAATCCTCTGTATCTGAGCATGGTCCTGATCTACTTGGGCATCGCCGCCCTCACCAACGCGCTCGCGCCCATCTTGCTGTTCCCCCTAGTCCAGCGCCTGATGCGCCGGGGCGTCATCGAGCGCGAGGAACGCTACCTCGAAAGTAAGTTCGGTAACGAGTACGTGCAGTACAAGGGAAAGGTGCCGCGTTGGATCTGAACGAAAGGAGCAATGTGTTTCCGCACGGCGACGCCTCCCTCGGATCGCGCCGGGAGCCAGTGTTATCGGGGACGTCCACCTGGGTGAAGAATCGAGCGTCTGGTACGGGGCCGTGTTGCGCGGCGACACGGAGCCCATCCGTGTCGGAGCCAGGACCAACGTGCAGGACGGCTGCATCCTCCACGCCGACCCCGCGGTCGTCGGCGAGGGATGCGTCCTGGGCCACAATGCGGTCGTGCATGGGTGCGAGATCGAGGACCACTGTCTCGTGGGAATGGGGTGTACCATCCTCAACGGCGCAAAGATCGGTGAGGGCGCCGTCGTCCCCGAGGGCCGCGAGTTCCCGCCCCACAGCCTCATTGTCGGTGTTCCCGCCAAACGCGTCGGCGACGTGAGCGAGGAGCAGGCCGGAGACATAGCCCGCGGCGCGAACGAGTACGTCGAGCGCGCCAAAGCGCACCGGGAGTCGTTGGGAGGCGGGGGCTAGGTTCGGGCGGTGGCTTTTGCCTCCTCTGGGGGGGATTCCGGTGTCGTTATGAGGTTCCGGATCTCCCGCAGCGCGACCGAGAGGGTGGAGAGATCGAAGGTACCGCTAGAGTTTATGTCGGCGAGGACCTGCAGGGTGCGTTCGGCGGGTCCTTTGTTATCTTCGATCCATTCTTCTATGCGTTCGTCGACGGGTTTGTCGTCCGGGGTGTCGGTCAGTACCTCCGCGGCGAGGGCAGCCTGCTGGTTGTAGATGTCGTCGCGCAGGGCCGAGCGCGCGAGCGTGCGCCAGCGGTTGTCGCGGGGGAGCGCCTCGATGTGGCGGCGTAACCAGTGGAGCCTCAGCCTATCGCCCAGGACGAAGTAGACGGCCGCTGTCGTATCCAGAGACTCTCCCGTCGAGTTGGCCACGTCGGTAATATCCAGCGCGGAGAACATCGGTCCTAAAATGGCGGCCCGCTTTGCCAGATCCGGCGGCACGTTCGCGTCTATCAGGCGCTGGGCGGCGTTCTCTACCGCTTCGCGGTCGCCGTCGAGCAGGATCTCGGGGATGCGTTCGGAGAGCTCCGTGGCCCCTTCGGAGAAGTGCGAGATCGTCGCCCCTATATCTAGCGGCGGACGGCGGTAGCGGAGCAGCCAGCGCGTGGCGCGCTCGACGAGCGTGCGGGCGTCGAGCATTATCCTGGTCTGTACACTCGCCTCGACCATGTTGTCCAGGGCTTCTATGCCGTCCCACAGGGTGCGCATGTCGAAGATCTCCCGCGCCGCCATGTACGCTCGCGCGATATCCGGTGCCGCGGCTCCCGTCTCCTCACCCAGCCTGAATACGAAGGAAGGACCGTTGCGGTTCACCAGGCTGTTCGTGACGTGGGTGGCCGTGATCTGCCGGTGCAGCCTGTGCTCGTGGATCTGTTCCGAGAACTGCTCTCTCAACGGTGTCGGGAAGTACCTCTCCAGCTCTCGCGAGAGATAGGTGTCCTCTGGGGCGTCCGAGTTCAGGAGGTCCTGGTAAGTAGTGATCTTGCTGTAGGACAACAGTATGGCGAGCTCGGGAGCAGTAAGCCCCTTGTTATCGGAGCGCCGCTCGCCGAGTTCCTCGTCGTCGGGCAAGAACTCGAGGCTGCGGTCGAGCCTGCCCTCGTGCTCCAGGGAATGGATGTAGCGGGCGTGCACGTCGACCATGGGGTGCGCGAGGGCGAGAGCCTGGTTTATCGCCTGGGTCTGCTGGTAGTTGTCGCGCAGAACGAGGTCCCCGACCTCATCGGTCATGCTGGCGAGCAGCTCGTTGCGCTGCTTTTCGGTCATGTCGCCGGCCTCGACGATGGCGTCGAGCAGGATCTTGATGTTCACCTCGTGGTCGGAGCAGTCGACACCAGCGGAGTTGTCGATGGCGTCCATGTAGATCCTACCGCCCGAGAGCGCGTACTCTATGCGTCCCATCTGCGTGAACCCGAGGTTCCCACCCTCCCCGACCACCCTGCATCCGAGCTCGTTCCCGTCTACCCTGAGGACGTCGTTCGCCCTGTCGCCTACCTCGGCGTTGCTCTCGAAACTGGCCTTGACGTAGGTCCCTATGCCTCCGTTCCACAGCAGGTCGACCTGGGCCTTGAGCATCGCGTTTATGAGTTCGGCCGGCGTCATGGACTCGGCCTCGATGTCGAGCATCTCGCGCACCTGCGAGGAGAGCGGTATAGACTTGGCCGCGCGGGGGAAGATGCCGCCGCCTTCGGAGATGAGGTTCTCGTCGTAGTCCGTCCACGAAGAGCGGGGTAGTCCGAAGAGGCGCTCGCGCTCCTCGAAGCTCTTCTCGGGATCGGGATCGGGATCGAGGAAGATGTGCATGTGGTTGAAGGCGCCGACGAGCTTTATGTGGCGGCTCAGGAGCATACCGTTGCCGAACACGTCGCCCGACATGTCCCCGATACCGACGACGGTGAAGTCCTCCATTTGGATGTTCTTGCCGAGCTCCCGGAAGTGGCGGCTCACCGACTCCCAGGCTCCCCTCGCCGTTATGCCCATCTCCTTGTGGTCGTAGCCGACGGAGCCACCCGAGGCGAAGGCGTCGCCGAGCCAGAAGCCGTACTCGGCCGAGAGGCCGTTGGCGATGTCCGAGAAGGTCGCCGTGCCCTTGTCCGCCGCGACGACGAGGTAGGGGTCGTCATCGTCATAGCGCGTAACGTCGGGCGGAGGGACGATCTCGTCGCCCGAGATATTGTCCGTAATATCCAGCATGCCCCGGATCAGGGTCTTGTAACAGGCTATGACCTCCTGCTGCAGGGCCTCGCGGCCTCCTTGTGCGGGCGGGCGCTTCACCACGAAACCACCCTTCGCCCCGACGGGGACTATCACGGCGTTCTTCACCGTCTGGGCCTTCATGAGGCCGAGGATCTCGGTCCTGAAATCCTCGCGCCTGTCCGACCAGCGGATCCCGCCGCGGGCGACCTCTCCGCCGCGCAGGTGTACCCCCTCGGTGCGCGGGGAGTAGACGAAGATCTCGAAGCGGGGCAATGGCAGCGGCAGGCCCGGGATCCTCTCGGGGTCGAGCTTGAAAGAGAGGTGCGCTTTGGGATCCCCATCCGGCGTGCTCTGGTAGTAGTTCGTCCGCAGGGTAGCCAGGGTGATGTCGAGGAACGAACGCAGGATGCGGTCCTCGTCCAGGCTCACGACCTCCTCGAGGGCTTCCTCGATCTCTCCCTTCAACCGCCTGCTCTCCGCCTCAGCTTTGTTCTGGCGCGACGGATCGAGACGTGCCTCGAAGAGATCCACGATGAGCCTGGTTATGTGGTGGTTGTCGACGAGGGCGTCTTCCATGTAGTTCTGGGAGAACGTCGAGCCGGCCTGGCGTAAGTACTTGCAGTAGGCCCTGAGGACCGAGATCTCACGCCACGGAAGACGGGCGCGCAACACGAGGCGGTTGAAGCCATCATTCTCGACGGTCCCGCGCCACGCCCGGACGAAGGCGTTCTGGAAGATCTCTTTGACCTCCCCGGTCTGCAGCTCATCGCCGTCCTCGTGGACGAGGCCGAAGTCGTAGATCCAGACCGGAGGCGAGCCCGCCGGCTTTACCTCGTGCGGACGCTCGTCGACCACCTCGACGCCCATGTCCTCCAGAAGCGGCAGGATCTCAGAGAGCGAGACCTGCTCGCCGAGCCTGAATAGCTTGAACCCGAGGAAGTTCTCAGGCTCTTCGATGGGGTGGTAGAGGCTCATCCCCAGGTCGTCCTCGGACTTCAAGGTCTCCATCCGCTGGACGTCCGAGACGGCCGTGCGGGGCAGAAAGCCTGCGCGGTAGCCGGGGGAGAAGGCGTCGCGGTACTTGCGGAACAGCTCTATGCCCTGCTCCTCCCCGCACTGTTCGATCATGGCGTCGTAGAGGTTGTCCGTCCAGGAGCGGGTCGTCTCGACGATGTGGGCTTCGATCTGCTCCTCATCGTATTCCGGGGTGTCTCCCGGCTTCGTGTAGATTATGAAGTGGATGCGTGCGAGCACGGACTCCGAGAGCCTGACGTTGAACTCCACGTTCGCCCCATCGAAGGCCTTGAGGAGTATGTCTTGCATGCGTTCCCGGATCACGGTGTTGTAGCGGTCACGGGGCACGAAGACGAGGCAGGAGAAAAAGCGTCCGTAGGTGTCACGCCTGACGAAGAACCTGACGCGCTGTCGCTCCTGCAGGTGGAGTATGCCCATCGCTATCTCGAAGAGCTCCTCTTTGGAGATCTGGAACAGCTCGTCGGGCGGGTAGGTTTCCAGGATCTCGATCAGGTCCTTCTCGTTGTGGCTCCCCTGGGGGAAGCCTGCCCTCTCCAGAACGTAACGCACCTTGCGCCTGACGAGCGGGATGTCGAATGCGCTCGTGCTGTAGGCGGTGAAGGTGTAAAGCCCGAGGACCCGCTGCTCTCCCGTGACCTCGCCAGACTCGTCGAACTTCTTGATGCCGATGTAGTCCAGGTAGGAGGGTCTGTGCACCGTCGCCCGCGAGTTCGCCTTCGTCAGATTCAGCAGCTTGGGCGTGCGGGCGAGCCGCCTCACCCCGGGCGGGAGCTCGGCGAAGCTGCGGGAGACTGGTCCCGACTCCTTCTGCCTCAGGATGCCGAGCCCCGACCCCTGCACGGCGCAGAGGGCCTCTTCGCCGTTCTGCGTGGTCAGGTCGTACTCGCGGTAGCCGAGGAACGTGAAGTTGTCGTCGTCGATCCACTCCAGGAACGCTCGGGTCTCGGCCAGATCCTCAGGCTCGAAGTCGGGCGGGTTCTCCCCGAGCCCGGAGGCTATCTCCCCGACCCTCCCGCGCATCTCGGGCCAGTCCTCCACGGCCGCCTTCACGTCTGCAAGGGTCTTCTGGATGGCTTGCTTCAAGTCTTCGAGCACGAACGGCTCCGTCTGGCGGTCTACCTCGACGTGGATCACGGACTCGGAGATAGCGTCTTCCTCGTCTGAGTCGGGGGGGAGGACTTCGAGTAGCCGACCTTCCTCGTCGCGGCGCACTTTCATGACGGGGTGGAGGATCATGTGTATGGCGTAGCCCTGGCGGTTTACCGCCATCCTCGTCGAGTCGACCAGGAAGGGCATATCGTTGTTCACCATCTCTACAACGGTATGGGTCGACTGCCAGCCGTGTTCCTCGAAATGGGGGTTGTAGACCCTGATCTTCCACTCCCCTACTTCGCGCCGCCCCGCGAAGCTCCAGTGGGAGAGTGCGGCCCCATAAGCGTCTATCGGGGAGCGGTCCTCCAGGTCAGCCTCGTCGACCCATCCGTAGTATTGACGAGCGAACTCCTCGACCTGCGGTGCCTGATCCTCCGGCATCTGCTCCCTGATTCGGGCTACGACCTTGTCCAGAAGTTCGTCTTTAACCAGCATCGGCACGCCTCCCTCGGCGGTTCCCTTCTACCCGGAAGGTCCATTATAATCCCGCGCCGTTTCCCGGTCAGGCGCGTGAAGAGGGTCTCCCCGGATCTGGCGGGGCACGGTCGCCCCGCGAAGCGGCCCATACGTGCTAAGGTCCTATCGGACTGAGGTAGGATTGGTTACCCGAATGACCAGTACGAGGTACAAGACGATCATCGGGGAGTAGGAGGATCTCGTGAACTTCGATCTCTGTACGGACCAGCAAGATACCAAGAATCGCGCAGCAAGGTTCGCCGATGAGGAAGTAGCGCCTCGCGCGATGGAGTTGGACCGGGACGACGTGGTCCCTTTCAAGACGCTGGAGAAGATGGCCGACGCCGGGTTCATGGGCCTGTGTGTACCGAAAGTGTACGGCGGGGCCGGGATGGACTTCATGTCTTATTGTCTCCTGATCGAGGAGATCAGCCGCGCTGACGCCGGGGTGGGCGTAACGCTCGCGGTCCACACCAGCGCGGGCACACTGCCCATCGTGATGTTCGGCACCGAAGTGCAGAAGGCGCGGTGGGTGCCGCCCCTGGCGCGCGGAGAGAGCATAGGATGCTTCGCCCTTACGGAACCGGAGACTGGCTCCGACGCCTCGGCGATCCAGGCGCGGGCCAAGAAGGTCGAGGGCGGCTACCGCATTTCGGGGCACAAGCAGTGGGTCACGAACGGACGCGTCGCAGGGACCATGATCCTCTTCGCCCGTACGGAGGGCGGAGCCAGAGAAGGCATTACGGCTTTCGTCGTTCCCATGGAGGCCGAAGGAATCTCCTTCGGCAAACACGCCGAGAAGATGGGCGTTATCTCCGCAACCACGGACGACGTCCTCTTCGATAACGTCTACGTCCCTGAAGAGGACCTGCTCGGAGAAGAGGGCAGAGGGCTTCGCGTCGCGCTCGGGACGCTGGATACGGGCAGGATCGGGATAGCCGCGCAGGCCACGGGCATCGCCGAGGCGGCCTACCGCTACGCCACGCGATACGCCGCAGGGCGCGCCACGTTCGGGAAGCCGATCTCCGAGCATCAGGCGATAGCCTTCAAGCTGGCCGACATGCAGACGAAGATCAGGGCTGCCCGACTCCTCGTATACGAGGCGGCCTGGATGAAAGACCAGGATATGCCGCACGGAGAAGCTGGAGCCCGCGCCAAGCTCTACACCTCACAGATAGCGAACGAGGTAGCGTACGAAGCCGTCCAGGTCCTCGGCGGCAGGGGATACATGAAGGACCATCCTGTAGAGCGTTACTACAGAGACGCTAGGGTGACGGAGATCTACGAAGGCACCAGCGAGATTCAACGCCTCGTCATCTCCCGCGCCATCCTCAGGGAACAGGCCAAAGCCCCTGGCAGCGTCGAGGAGTCGCGGCCCGTCGTAGGTTGAGCACCTGCTTATGCTACAGTCTTGGCGCAGGGATTAGAGACGCAGGAGGAGCACGCCTTGGATACCAGGAAGGGCGCGAAGGACCGCTGGGAGGAAGCGTACACGAAGGGCCCGGAGCGCGACGCCGAGTTCTCCACAATGTCGGGCGTGCCGGTCAAGCCTCTTTATACGCCCGATGACATCGAGGGCGACTACGAAGAGAAACTCGGCTATCCGGGCGAGTATCCGTACACCCGAGGTGTGTACCCGAACATGTATCGCGGAAGGCTCTGGACGGTGCGACAGTTCGCCGGATACGGTACGGCCGCGGAGACCAACGAGCGCTTCCGGTACCTCCTGGATCACGGCCAGAACGGCCTCTCTGTCGCCTTCGACATGCCGACGCTCATGGGCCTCGACTCGGACTCGCCGCTCTCTCTAGGCGAGGTCGGCACGGAGGGCGTCGCCGTGGACTCCCTGGAGGACATGGAACGTCTCTTCGAGGGCATCCCCATGGACGAGGTCTCGACCTCTATGACCATCAACGCCCCCGCAATGGTCCTGCTGGCCATGTACGTCGTGGCCGCCGAGAAGCAGGGCGTCGCGCCGGAGGAACTGGAGGGTACGAACCAGAACGATATCCTCAAGGAGTACATCGCCCAGAAAGAGTGGCTCTTCCCCCCAGGGCCTTCGATGCGCGTCTTCAAGGACATGCTCGTCTACGCCACAGAACATATGCCGAAGTGGAACTCCGTCTCCATAAGCGGCTACCACATCCGTGAAGCGGGGAGCACGGCGGCCCAGGAACTCGCCTTCACCCTGGCCGACGGCTTCGCCTACATCGAGGCCGGTATAGAAGCGGGCCTCGACGTGGACGACTTCGCCCCACGCTTCTCGTTCTTCTTCAACTCCCACATAGACTTCTTCGAGGAGATCTGCAAGTTCCGAGCCGCCCGCCGAATCTGGGCCACCGTACTCAAGGAGAAGTACGGCGCGAAAGACGAGCGCTCTCTACGGATGCGCTTCCACACCCAGACCGCGGGCGTCTCCCTGACGGCCCAGGAGCCTCACAACAACGTCGCCCGCACCGCCTTCGAGGCGCTCGCCGCCATCCTGGGTGGGACGCAGAGCCTGCACACGAACTCCCTGGACGAGGCCCTCGCCCTCCCGACAGAGGAGGCGGTGCGCATAGCCGTCCGGACCCAGCAGATAGCCGCCCTGGAGACCGGAGTGGCGAACACCATAGACCCACTTGGCGGCTCGTACTTCGTCGAGGCGTTGACCGACGAGCTCGAGCGGCAGGCCTACGACTACTTCAGGCAGATAGACGAGATGGGGGGCATGATCCAGGCCATAGAGCAGGGCTTCCCGATGCGTGAGATCTCTGATGCCTCAGCCCGCTATCAGCGCGAGCTCGAAGAGAGCAAGCGCTACATGGTCAACGTCAACATCTACGAACCCCAGGACGAGCAGGACATGGAACTCCACCGCATCGACCCCGAGGTCTCGCAAGGTCAGGTCGAACGCCTGAAATCCCTCAAGGAGAACCGAGACAACGACAGGGTCGAACGGTGCCTCGAGGAGCTCAAGCAGGCGTGCCGGAGTGACGAGAATACGATGTATTCGATCCTCGAGGCCGTGCGTGCGTACGCAACGGTCGGAGAGATCAGCGCTGCCATGCAGGAGGTCTTCGGCGACTATCGCGAGACGCCGGTGATTTAGAGCTTCTCAGCCCGGCGCCGTTGGCGCCTTGTCAGCACGCTTCGGGCCTCTCGGCCCTCGCTCTTAGCATGTCAGCTTCTCCCGTTTGGGCCTCGCGTCACCGCGCATGAGGAATCGCTGTCCGCGGCCGTCGAGTTCTACGCTTGTGGCGAGGTTACGAGACGACTTGCTGACTAGCTGATAAGCCGCCGAGCGGAGCGAGGCGGCGTGCTGACAAGCGTAGGCCGCAGGCCGGAGCGTGCTGAAATGCTGATATATAATCCATTTGATACTCAGGTGTCAGATTGTTGGGGTTTTCCGGAAGGAGTCGCGTTATGGAAGCGAGGGTGGTGGATCTTCGGATTCTTCCCACGGAGGCGGGGGAGGTAGTTCGCATCTACAGGGACTCCGTACTGCCGGTCGCAAGGCGACAGCGGGGGTTCAAAGGAGCCCTCTTGCTGACGGATGACGAGACGGGGGTAGGGATCTCTATCTCGCTCTGGGAGACCGAGGAGGACAGGGAGGAAGGAGAGGCGAACGGTTTCTACCAGCAGCAGATCAAGAAGTTCTCCGAACTCCTGACCGAAACACCAGTTCGCAAACACTACAACGTCGGTGTTCTCCACTACGACGCCAGCGTGCTTGCGTAGCCCACGGGCATAGGCAAACAAGGTGATCGGACGGGCTGGTGGGCTTCTGCGGTCTGCTAGAATTCGGGGGCGGAGGAGTAGTTTCGGCTCCTCGCGTGGGGACCTTTGAGTAGAGGAGGAGGTCTATGGCTATCCGAGAGACCAGTGCCGGCCACGATGCGCTGGGGCTGGACGAGGACGATCTACGCAGGATGCACTATTACATGCTTCTCGCACGGCGGGTCGATGAGCGGTCCTGGATCCTAAATCGCCAGGGCAAAGCTGCGTTCGTTATCTCCTGCCAGGGCCAGGAGGCCGCACAGGTAGGCGCCGCGTACAATCTGCGCCCCGGCAACGATTTCCTGTATCCCTACTACCGCGACTCGGGGATGACCCTGCTCCTCGGTCAGACGCCCCGCGACCAGTTCCTAAGCCTCCTGGGCAAGAAGGAAGACCCGAATAGCGGCGGACGCCAGATGCCAGGCCATTACAGCAGCCGGAGACTGAACATCGTGACATCCTCTGCCCCGGTCGGGATCCAGTACCCGCAGGCCGCTGGCACGGCCCTCGCGTACAAGATACGCGGCGAGGATGGCGTCGTGCTGGTGTGCGGCGGCGAGGCGTCGACCAGCGGCGGCGACTGGCACGAGGCGATGAACTTCGCCGGAATCCATGACCTGCCCCTGGTCTTCCTCGTTGAGAACAACGTCTACGCCATCTCCGTACACTCTGAGTTCCAGGTCGCAGGCTCGATAGCGAAGCGGGCCGAGGGCTACGGCTTCCCCGGCCACGAGGTGGACGGTAACGACGTGCTTGCCGTCTACGAGGTAACCAGAGAGGCTTTCGGTCGAGCCCGCGCGGGCGAGGGTCCGACGCTCATCGAAGCGAAGACCTACCGCATGACAGCCCACTCCTCAGACGACGACGACCGTAGATACCGCGAGCGCGGGGAGATAGAGGAGTGGCGCCAGAAAGACCCCATCGTTCGTTTCGAGAAGTACCTGATGGAGAACGGCGTCCTGGAAGAGTCGGAGAGGGATGAGCTCTCGGAGCGCATAAAGGCTGAGGTCGCAGAGGCGAGCAAATACGCCGAGGACGCCCCGTTCGCCGATCCCGAAGACGTACTCTCCGGCGTCTACGCTGAGGCTTAGGGGTGCCTATGGCGACGAAGAATCTGCTCCAGGCCATCCACGAGGGGCTCGCCGAGGAGATGCGCTCGGATGAGTCGGTAATGGTGCTCGGCGAGGACGTAGGCAGGGCCGGCGGTGTTTTCAGGGTTACGCAGGGGTTGCAGGAAGAGTTCGGTGCTGCGAGGGTGATGGACACACCGCTGGCCGAGAGCCTGATCGTGGGTTCGGCCATAGGCCTGTCGGTCAACGGGATGCGCCCCGTGGCCGAGATACAGTTCGCAGACTTCATCCCGCCGGCGTTCGACCAGATCGTCAACGAAGCGGCCAAGTTCCACTACCGCTCGAACGGCGACTGGAATTGCCCCATCACCATCAGGGCGCCATACGGCGTCGTGCCGGGCGGCGCCCTCTATCACTCCCAGAGCGTCGAGGCCTGGTTCTGCAACACGCCGGGCCTCAAGGTAGTCGCCCCCACGTTCCCGGGTGACGCCAAGGCCATGATCAAGAGCGCCATCCGAGATCCCAACCCCGTCCTCTTCCTCGAACACAAACGTACGTACCGCCTCATAAAGGAGGAGGTTCCCGACGGAGATCATGAGGTCCCCATCGGCGAGGCCCGCGTCCACCGCGAAGGCGCGGATATCACGGTCGTCGCCTACGGCCTCATGCTCTACATGGCCCTGGAGGTGGCCGAGAAACTATCCGAAGAGCACGGTATAGAGACCGAGGTCGTAGAACCAAGAACCCTGTATCCGCTGGACAAGGAGAAGATCCTGGACTCGGCGAAGAAGACGGGCAAAGTACTGGTTATCTCCGAGGCCAACCTGACGGGCTCGGTCTCTGGAGAGATCGCGGCCATCGTAGCGCGCGAGGCGTTCGAGTGGCTGGATGGGCCCGTGATGCGCCTCGGGGCGCCCGACGTGCCTGCGGCGGCTTTCGCGAAGCCGATGATGGACTACTTCGTGCCTTCGGCGGAGAAGATAGAAGAAGCCATGCTCGAGCTGGCACGCTACTAGATGGACGTGCGGGGGTACAACCGGGAAGCCTGGGACAAGCAGGTCGAGGACGGCAACCAGTGGACCGTCCCAGTCGGCCCCGAGGTCATCGGGGCCGCCCGTCGCGGGCGGTGGGAGGTCTTGCTAACGGACACGAAGCCGGTCCCGTGGGAGTGGTTTCCCGAGATGGTGGGCGCCGATATCCTATGCCTCGCCTCCGGCGGGGGCCAGCAGGCCCCGACCTTCGCCGCCGCCGGGGCCAACGTTACCGTGCTCGACAACTCGCCAAAGCAACTCGCGCAAGACGCGTTCGTCGCCGAGCGCGAGTCGCTCGACATAAAGACCGTGCAGGGCGACATGCGGGACCTCTCGGCCTTCACCGACGAGAGCTTCGACCTCGTCTTCCACCCTGTCTCCAACCTGTTCGTGCCCGAGGTCGGGCCCGTCTGGAACGAGGCTTTCCGCGTGTTGCGCAAGGGTGGCGCCCTGCTCGCAGGTTTCCTCAACCCCGTGGTCTACGTCTTCGACCTCGAGCTCGCCGATAGCACGGGCGAGGTCAGGGTCAGATACAAGTTGCCCTACGCTGATGCGACGAGCAAGGACGAACAAGAGTTGGGACGGCAGATGGAGAGGGGAGAGCCGCTCGAGTTCAGCCACACGCTGGAGGAGCAGATCGGGGGTCAGATCAGAGCGGGCTTTTTGATCTCCGGTTTTTACGAAGACCGCCATCGCGACGATCCGATCGCCGCCTTCATGCCGACCTTCGTCGCCACCAGGGCGATCAAACCATAACAAACAGGAGGACCCCGTGGCCAAACCGGTGACGATGCCGCAACTCGGCGAGAGCGTGACGGAAGGCACCATAACCCGCTGGCTGAAGGCCGAAGGCGACGAGGTGGAGATCGACGAACCCCTCGCCGAGGTAGACACTGACAAGGTCAACGCCGAGTTGCCTTCGCCCGTGGCGGGCACCATAGAGAAGTTTCTCGTCTCTGAAGGCTCGACGGTCGACGTGGGGACCGAGATCGCGCTCGTCGCCGACGAGAGCGATGCCCCCGCCGCAGACGCCCCGCCACAGGAGAACGTCGCTGCCGGCGCTCCCACGGAAGAGTTCCCGGCCTCGGGCACCGAAGCCCAGCCCGTCTCGCAGGGTACCGGGAGGCAGCGAGTCACGGTTCCCGCAGACAGCGATGGCGACGGGCGCGGCGAGGTCGAAGACGCCGAGACCCTGCGGCTCACCCGCTCCTCGCCGGTCGTCCGGCGTCTCGCCGAGGAGCACGGCGTGGAGATAGCGGAGATCCCGGGCACGGGCACGGGCGGACGCGTAACCAGAAAAGACATCGAAGGTTACATCGAGGAACAGGAGGAGCGCGAAGAGTACGCGCCGCCGGGACTACAGGAAGAGCGGGAAGCCTTAGCGCAGCCCGAGCCGGAGATCGAACGCGTGCCTGTCTACGAGGGCGACAGCGTCGAGGACCTGACCGGTATCAGGCGGGCCATAGCCAACCGCATGTCAGCGAGCAAGCGCGAGGCCCCGCACGCCTGGACCATGGTCGAGGTGGACGTCAGCGGGCTCGCCGCCCTGCGCGAACGGGAGAAAGAGGCATTCGCCGAGCGCGAAGGCGTGAAGCTAACCTACCTGCCATTCATAGTAAAGGCAACCGTCGAGAGCCTCAAAGAGAATCCCGTCCTCAACTCGGTCTGGGACGGGGACCGCATAATCTTGAGAAAGCGCATAAACGTCGGCGTGGCCGTGGACCTCGAAGACGCCTTGATCGTGCCCGTTATCACCGATGCCGACGAGTTGAACATCCTCGGGCTCGCCCGCAAGATAGACGACCTGGTGCGGCGCGCCCGCGTCAGAAAACTCGGCACCGAAGACGTCTCGGGCGGCACCTTCACCGTCAACAACCCGGGCTCTTTGGGAAGCGTTGTCTCCACGCCAATCATCAATCATCCGCAGGCGGCGATACTCTCTGCGGAAGCCATCGTCAAGCGTCCCGTCGTGATAGACGACGCTATCGCCATTCGCAACATGATGAACCTGGAGGTCTCCTTCGACCACCGCATCCTCGACGGTGGCGCCGCTCTCAAGTTCCTGAACGCCGTCAAGCGACGGCTGGAGGCTTACGAGCCTGGGAGTGGCATTAGTTAGGTGCCCCTTCGAGGGACTACCCCCGCGGCACGAGTGCGAGCGCCCGCACGGGGCTTCCTGTACCGCCGGTCAGCTTCAGCGGGGCTACGAAGAACAGTGCTCCGGTTTGCGGCAGGGCGCCAAGGTTTGCGAGCTGCGTAACGCCGTACTTTCCCGCGCCCATGAGATAGAAGTGGGCCGGGAAAGGAGGATCGAACTCGGCCGCGCCGCCCGCGTCGATGCCGACGGTCTCCACCCCGACGCCGACGAGAGGGCTCTCCTCGGCGATCCAACGGGCGCACTCGACGTCGAAACCGGGCGAGTGCGGGTTGCCGTCTTGCGCGCCAAGGAACGTTTCGGCGTCCTGTGCGCGCGCGTCCCACCCCGTGCGGAGCAGCAGCCAGCCGCCTTCGGGCAGCGGTCCGTGCTCATCTTCGAACGCGTGCACCTCATCGACGGTGAGCAGGTAGTCGGGGTTCTCGGCGCTCTCGGCGGAACGGTCGATCACGACCGCAGGGGCGATGAGGTGCCGGGGCGGCACCTGCGAGACGTCTCTGCCGTCGCGGCCGCTGATCCAGTGTATGGGCGCGTCGAAGTGCGTGCCTGTGTGCTCGCCGATCTCGAGCCAGTACCAGGCCCACGCGGGGCCCCGCTCATCGTAGCGGCTGATCTCGTGCCGCTTCACCGCAGGAGTCTGCGCGAACTGCTCGGGCAGCTGGATAACCGGGGTGCGCTCGTTCAACGGCTGGGTCAGGTCCACGACCTCGACGGCACCACTGCCGAGCGCCTCGACGAGTGACGCGACCGTCTCTTGCGGCATCATCTGCTGCCTCCTTTCAATGGGCGCGGAACGCCTCTGCGAGCCACTCGGCCCGTACCTCCGGGTTGACCTTGGCGTCGATTACGAGTGGGCGATCTCGCCTCTCCAACCAGTCCTGAATCGGCGACAGGTCTCCTTTGTTTCTGACGATAATGCCCTCGGCCCCGGCCGCCCGCGCGAGCGCGGCGAAGTCGGTGTCTGGAAAGCGCGCCACGTCTACCGGGCGTCCCATAGGGCCGAAGTGGTGCACCTCCGCGCCGTAGGCCGCGTCGTTGTAGATGACGACGAGCATTGGCAGGCGGTAGCGGGCGGCCGTCTCCATCTCCCCCAGGGCCATGAGTGCGCCGCCGTCGCCTACAGCGGCGACAGAGAGCCTCTCCGGTCGCGCGACCGCGGCCCCGATACCGCTTGCGAGCCCCAACCCCACCGACTGGAAGGCGTTCGGGAACACGAAGCCTTGCCGGTCGGGCACGTCGAGGTACATCGCCGGATAGCCGAGAAAATGTCCCGAGTCGGTACAAACCGTGCGTTCTCCCGGTAACAGGTCATCCAGTGCGATGGTCAAGGTGCGCGGGTCTATGTATTCGGCGGTACCGAGATCCTCGTAAGGCTCGTCGCGGGGGCGGCCCGCAGAGATCTCGCGCTCTAGCCCGTCACTCCTGAATCCCTGGCCGCCCACGCCTCGCCGTTCGAGCTCATCGACGATGGCGCGGGCAGCTCCTGCCGCGTCCCCGACGACGCCGACGTCGGCACGATAGAGCCGGCCTATCGCCTCCTCCTCCAGATCGACCTGAACCACGCGCGCATCGGACGGGAACAGGCTGCCGTGGCGCACGGTCCAGTGGTTCAGTGACGCGCCGAATGCGAGCACGATGTCTGCCCTTCCCAGCAACTCTAAGGCGAGCGAGGAGGAGAAACCGCCGGCTATCCCGACGGAGTAAGGGTTGCCGGTAAAGATCCCGTGCCCCATCGCGCTCGTCGCGAGCACGGCTCCAACCCTATCTCCCAGGGCCTCCAGCGCCTCGCGAGCGTCTGCAAGTGCGGCGCCCTGCCCCGCGACGATTGCAGGTCGCTGTGAGAGAGCGAGCAGGTCCGCGACCGCGGCGACAGAACCCTCCGCCGGACCCGGCGGCTCCAGCGGTGGCCAGTACGGGACGGCCGGTGGGCCGCCGGGGCAATGCTCTTCGACTACGTCGATCGGGATGCTCAGGACGACGGGGCGGCGCTCGGTCTGCGCGCGCCTGAGCGCCCTGGCGGTGTCGGCGACGGCGGTCTCAGGCCCGCGCACGCGCTCGGGGATCGCGCCGACCGTCGCCGCCAGGGCGGCTTGATCTACTTTGAAGTTCGACCAGAGCGTCCCAGTCGGAATGTCCGCGGCCAGCACGACAAGCGGCGTGCGGGCTTTTGCGGCCTCCGCCAGCCCCGTGAGCGTGTTCGTAAAGCCAGGGCCTTGATGGACGCTCGCGACGCCGACCTTTCTAGAGGCGCGGGCGTAGCCGTCCGCCATCATGACCGCGCCGCACTCGTGGCGGGAAGAGTAGAACGCCGCCCCCTCCGCCTTTAGCGCGTTCATGACGGCAAAGTTGCCGCTTCCGGCGAGCCCGAAGAACGCTTCGATACCACCATCGACCAGCACACGTCCGATCGCTTGGGAGACTCGCATGCCTCAGGTCTCCCCACAGGGGGAGTGCCGGCCGGTAAAGACGGAGCTTATCACCCGTTCCCCTCCTCATTCTTGGAGCGTGGTTCAAAGAGTATCGCTTGAACCATAAGTCAACACAGAGGCCCGCGCAACATTGGGGAGATCGCCCGGCGGTTGCTCCTGGAGGACAGAACGCGGTTAAACTTGGACTGTGAAGCGAGGAAAGTCACCCTTTCCTGAGCCGAGCACATCTTCGGCTCGTCTCGGGGTGACGGCTTGAGCGGGGTGATAGGCCGCTCTCGGTGGGTTTGAGTTGACGGTGCAGGCACCGAAACGGACGTGAACATCGAGTTCCAACGTTTGCTCGAAGATGTACTGAATAGGATCGACCACGAGGAACTCGTGCATCTGGCGCAGGAACTCGTCCGCATCCCTAGCGTCTACCGTCCTGAAGAGGCGGATGGCAACGAGGCGCGGGTCGCCAGGTTCGTCGCGAATTATCTGGAGCGCACGGGTTTCGAGGTCAGCGTCGAGGAAGTCATGCCTGGTCGTCCGAACGTGTGGGCCGTGTGGGAGGGAGACCGTACGGGGAAGACCCTGCTCTTCGAGGCGCATACGGACGTGGTGACGGAAGGGAGTGCGGAGGACTGGGACCACCCGCCGTTCGGCGCCGAGAGAGATAGGGGCCGTATCTACGGCCGCGGGGCATGCGACACCAAAGGGAACCTGGCGGCGGCCGTGGGGGCCGTGCGTGCTGTAAAGGACTCCGGTGTCCCTTTCCCTGGTAGCCTGATACTCTGTCATCCCGTGGACGAGGAGGGGATGATGACCGGGATCAAGGCTTTCATCGAACGAGGGCACGCTGATGGCGTAGACGCCGCCGTTATCTGCGAGCCCGAGGAGAACCAGCTCTGCATAAAGCAGAAAGGCGCGCTCAGGGTGGAAGTTACCCTGCGCGGAACGATGGCGCACGGGGCTATGCCTCAGAGCGGCGTCAACCCGGTTACCCGGGCCGCGAGGTTCGTCGTCGCGGTCGAGGAACTGGAGGGCGAGGAGATCGAACGCCACGGCGAGGATCCGTTCCTCGGCTATCCGAGCCTCACGCCGACAATCCTCATGGGCCCAGGCTCCGGTGAGCCCCAAGTCAACGTCATCCCGGCGAGCGCCTACGTCGCCCTGGATATCCGTACGGTGCCGGATCAATCCCACAGAGATCTCATAGAGCGACTGGAAGATATCATCGCGAGGCTTGCTTCGGAAGACCCCGACTTCGACGCGACGCTGGAGGTGATCGAAGAGCGCCCGCCGACCGAGACCCCGAAAGACGAGCAGCTGGTCGGGGCGATGGAGAGGGCATACGAGCATCTGACCGGCCAGGAGCCGTTTTACAACGGGGTCCCAGGCGCTACCGACGGCACCTTCCTGCATGCGTGGGCCGGCATCCCCATCGTCACGACGGGGGCCGGGGATCGGGAGATCCCACACCAGGCAGACGAGTGGGTCGACGAGGAGGAACTCTTCACCACGTGCAAACTCTACGCCGCAACCGCGATGTACTACGCCTACGGAGAGGAAGCCTATGTTTGATTACCGCTCTATGTTCGATCTTTCAGGCAAGACAGCCCTCGTCGTCGGTGCCGGCAGCGGTATCGGCGAGGCCAGCGCACAAGGACTCGCGGCCTTCAGCGCGCGCGTCGTGTGCGCCGACGTGGACAGAGAGGCCGCGGAAGACACTGCCAGCGAGATTAATTCGGAGGGAGGAGAGGCCGAAGCTATAGAGCTTGATATGACGGACCCAGACAGTGTAAGGGAGGCCGTCGAGTCCGTGGGAGTTCCCGACGTACTGGTGAGTACGCCGTCTGTCAACGTCAGGAAGCCTGTACTCGAGATAACGGATTCAGAGTTCGACCAGATCGTCGAGTTGAACTTGAAGGGGACTTTTCGCCTGATCCGGGACTTCGGACGCGGCATGGCCGAGCGCGGCTCGGGCAGCATCATCGCCTTCTCGAGCATCAGGGGACAGGTCGTCGAACCGGGACAGGGGATCTACGCAGCGACGAAGGCAGGGACAGTGCAGATGCTGCGAGCCCTTGCTTCCGAAGTAGGGTCCCGCGGTGTCAGGGTCAACGCCGTAGCCCCTGGCATAGTCGAGACGCCTTTGACGGCCCAGATCAAAGACTCCCCCGACTGGTACGACTCCTACGCGGCCAAGAGCATCCTGGGCCGCTGGGCCATGCCGCACGAGATGGTCGGGATGGTCCTCTACCTCGCCTCGGAAGCCAGCTCCTACGTCACGGGCTCCTTCATGTTGGTCGACGGCGGTTGGACCGCCGCGGACGGGCGATTCACCCCACCACTCTAGGGATTGATACCGTTTACGTATGTTCACTTCCGCTGGGCATAATCTCTTGCGCGAGCGCAAGTCGTACTCCCTTGCCCCCGTCATTCCAGCGTACGCGGGAATCCATTGCGGAGGGTCTCGGCATCTCCAACCAGAGGCGGTCTACCGGACTACGCATGACAAAGCTGCACGCAGATACTGGGGTCCGTATATAGTATTGCTGGTCCGTAGTAAACGGCAGAAGGAGAAGAGCATGGCGGCTAACTCCGGCGGAAACAGAGGTGGCTCCGTACTGGATCTCAGTACACGAGAGATCGTCATAGCCGGCGTCATAGGCGGTGTCGCGTTATTCCTGGGGGCCACGCGTCTGGGCTTCATACCCGTGCCCATACCGTTTATAGGCAACGCTACCATAATGCACATCCCGGCCATCCTCGGGGGCGCCATAGAAGGACCCGTGGTCGGTCTGCTAACGGGCGCCATCTTCGGCATCTTCTCTTTCCTATATGCCGACGTGCCGATCTTCAAGGATCCCATCGTCGCCATCTTGCCACGGTTGCTGATCGGCGTGGTGGCGTGGGCCGTCTTTGTGAGCCTGCGTCGCTGGAGTGTAGACCTGGCCTCGGTGGGCGCGGGCTTGCTCGGCTCTTTGACCAACTCCGTGGGGGTCCTGGGGCTGGGGCTGATCCTGCCCCTGGGACAGCAGAGCTATCTGACCCCCGCCCTGGTCGTGGCCAGCATCCCGCAGGTCATCGCCGAGGCGGTGCTCGCTGCGGTCGTTACGGTCATCCTGGTGAGGGGCGTGCTGCTGATCCGTAGCGGGCGGACGACGGCGGCGGAGACCGGATCCGACGAAGAGCGCCGGTACTAGCTGCGGGGAAGGGCGCGATGATCGAGATCGGGGGCGTCTCTTATACTTACCGGACCGGTAAGGAAGACGCTGTGCCGGCGCTACACAGCGTGAGCCTGAAGCTAGAGCCTGGGCAACTCGTCGCGATCATCGGCCAGAACGGCTCCGGGAAGAGCACGCTCGTCAAGTTGCTGACGGCGGTTCTGTATCCGACGGAGGGTGAGATCCGTATAGACGGCATACCCGTTGACAGGGAGCACCGTTGGGATGTGCGGCGCAAAGTATCCGTCGTCTTCCAGGACCCCGACGACCAGCTGATAATGAACCGCGTGATAGACGACGTGGCTTTCGGCCCGGAGAACCTGGGGCTGGAGCGGGAGGAGATCGAGGAGAGAGTGCACTCATCCGTGCGTATGCTCGGCCTCGAGGAGATCGGCGGTCGCCTGATCGAGGACCTCTCACCGGGGCAGAAGCAGAGGGTAGCCATAGCCGGCGCCCTGGCGATGCGTCCTCTGTTCTTGATCCTGGACGAACCGACCTCGCTTCTGCCAGTGCCTGTCGCGATGCGTCTGATCTCTACCGTAAGAGACCTGAGCCTCCGCGAGAATATGGGCGTCGTGCACGTCACCCACTCCATGTACGAGGCCGTCCTCTTCGAGAGGGTCGTTGTCATGGACGCAGGACGTGTAATCCTCGACGGAACCCCGGCCGAGGTCTTCCGCGACGTCGAGCAGTTGCGGGAGGTCGGACTCGACGTACCCCTCGCCGCGAGCCTCGCCCACCGTCTGCGCGCCCGCGGTATCCCGATCGGAGAAGATATCCTGAACACGTCCGACCTGCGCGCCGCCCTCACCGCCGTAGATCCCTCGCCCTCAGGCTGATGCAGCCAGACGGAACATCCCCTATCCTGGAATTGAAGGGCTTTGATTACACCTACCTAGAAGGCACCCCGAGGGCGAGCGAGGCGGTAAGGGACGTATCCTTCAGGATCGAAGGCGGCGAGCGCGTCGGGATAGTCGGTGCCACCCAATCGGGCAAGTCCACCGTCGTCGACTCCTTCGCACACCTGCTGCGCCTGACGCCTGGACAGGTCTTCTACAGGGGCGAGGACGTGGCCGCTCCCGGCTACGACAAGGGCAGGCTGCGGCGGGAGATCGGGATAGTGTTCCAGCAGCCGGACTCACAGATCATAGAAGACGTGGTCGGCGCCGACGTCGCCTTCGGACCGACCGCAGCAGGCCTTTCCGCCGGTGAGACCCGCGGGCGCGTCGAGGAGAGCCTGAATACCCTGGGACTTCCCTACCCGGATTACCGCCTGCGTTACATCCACGCGCTCTCCGGCGGCCAGCGCAGGCGGGTCGCCATAGCCGGGGTACTCGCCATGCATACGCCCGTCCTGGTCCTCGACGAGCCGATGGCGGGGCTAGATCCGCGGGGCCGCAAGGAGCTCTTGGAACTCCTCATCAAGCTGCAGGCCGAACGCGACCTGACCCTGATCGTCTGCTCCGCGAGCCTCACCGACGCCAGCCTGCTGTGCGACCGCTTTATCGTTTTGGACCGGGGCACTGTCGTCATGGACGGACCCGTGCGCGAGGTCCTACGCAGAGCTGATCGGCTCGCCGAGCTGGACATAACCCTGCCCGAGCCGGTCGTCGGCGCCCGCGAGATGCAGAAACTCTTCCCCGACTTCCCGACCGATCTGCTGACCGAGGACGAGCTCGTGTCCGAGTTGCTAACGAGGTTGGAGACCACGTAATGCTCGAACTGCAGCGTAACGTCATCTTC
Organism: uncultured Rubrobacteraceae bacterium; assembly: GCA_963811295.1. Classification (GTDB taxonomy): domain Bacteria; phylum Actinomycetota; class Rubrobacteria; order Rubrobacterales; family Rubrobacteraceae; genus Rubrobacter_D. The sequence continues at coordinate 74,700 of CAWEQZ010000053.1, forward strand.
GGGCAATTCGTCGAGACGGGTTCCTTTATCCATCGCATGGACGCCCGCGTCAAGATCGCCGCGACGTCCGTGTTTATCGTCGCCTCGTTCCTCATAGACGACTTCCTTGGCTTCGCCGTCTTGCTGCCACTGCTCGTCGTCATTGGGGTAGTCTCCAGGATACCGATCGGGTACGTACTTCGCGGCTCGCGGGTCTTCCTTGCGTTCCTGGTCTTTATCCTCGCCTTCCAGGTGCTCTTTTACGCGAGAGACGTGCCCGAATCGAGCTACCTGTGGCGGTGGGGCGTGCTCTCGGTCTCCACCGAGGGCCTCTACACAGCGGGTATCCTCGCGCTTCGCGTCATCCTCCTTTACTACGTCACGACCATGCTGATGCTCACAACCTCACTCGTTGACCTGACGAACGGGTTGGAGCTAATCTTCAGCCCGCTACAGCGGCTGAGGGTACCGGTCAACGAGCTGGTGCTGGTCTTTGTAATCGCCATAAAGTTCGTCCCCATCTTTATCGAGGAGATGGAACGGCTCGCCCGCGCCCAGACGGCCCGCGGCGTCCCTTTCGACGAGGGCGGCGCACTGACCCGTGCGCGCCGCCTCGGACGCTTGCTCATCCCTATCTTCATAAGCGGCTTCGCCCGTGCCGATACCCTAACCATCGCCATGAACACCCGCAGCTACCGCGGCGGCAGATACCGCACCAAGCTCCGCCAGATGCGCGCAAGCCTCTCCGACTGGCTCGCTCTCACACTGGTCATCGCCTGGATAACTGCGGCATGGCTGGTGTAGAGCATTTCAGCACGTTCAGGCCTTTAAGGCTTTCGCTTGTCAGCACTTCAGCACGCCGTCTTCGACGGCTTTCAGCTTTTCCTCGAAGGACCTCGCATACACCCACAAAGCAACACACCTCAGCAAGAGCTAATACTTTCGGACGGAGGTCACTGTCACCTTCCTGTTTCAGGAGTTCCTCCAGCCACATCTTCAGGGCCGTCTCGCGCAATAGTTCGCGGGACTCGGCGGGGGCCGAGATCAACTGGTAGGTGTAGATGTTGATCGGGGCGATCCTCTCTGGCTCCCTACTGACGAGGTCGCTCGTCGGAGCCTCGGTGAACAGCCCGACCTCCTCGCACCATTGCTGCTGGATGGTCGCCGTGGGGGCGAAGACGACGGCTGGTTTGCCGAAGCGCCGGATCAGCTCCAGCCCAACGATGGTCTTTCCCGAGCCAGGTGGCGCCACTATGTGATGCTTGCGTTCGGCGGGCTTCGAGGTCTCTACCTGGTCCAGGATCTGGCGCTGATACTTCCGGAACGGGTGGCGAAACTGTAGGCTGGAGTGCCCTCCCATCCTACCTGCTCCACTCGAAACGGTGCGTACGGCGCCTGCCCGCACCCTCCACCGCCCTGGTGATCCTAGATCGTCTCCCGCCTGCGGCTCAACTGCCCGTATGGGTGTCCTGTATGGAGACGCTCCATCGAGCTTATGGCGGCTATCCTCTCCAGCGCCAGGGTATCTGCGGCGACGTTGGTAGGGACGCCGTCGCGTTTGGAGATGGCGATGATGCGGCGGATCCGGTCCTCTATCCGCATGACGCGCGCGGTCGCGCGGCGTTCATTGTAGCCCTCCAGCTCGTCGGCCACGTTGATCAGGCCGCCGGCATTTATGACGTAGTCGGGGGCGTAGAGTATGCCGCGTTCGGAGAGACCCTCGCCGTGGCCCGACTCGCCGAGCACGTTGTTGGCGCTCCCCGCGACGATGCGGCAGCGCAACTTGGGTATGGTCAGATCGTCGAGGACGGCGCCGAGGGCGCAAGGGGCGAAGATGTCGCAAGGGATGGTCAGGATCTCATCCGGCTCGACCGCCTTGGCGCCGAACTCCTTGACCACGCGTTCTAAGGCCGCTTCGTGCACGTCGGTCACGATCAGGTTAGCACCCGCCTCGTGCAGAAGACGGCACAGGTAGTAGCCGACGTGCCCCAGACCCTGCACAGCGACGACCCGGCCCTCCAGGGAGGTCGTACCGTAGATCTCCTCGACGCAGGCCCGCATACCTTGCAAGACTCCGAGGGCAGTGAGTGGCGAGGGGTCGCCGGAGCCGCCGCGGGTGACATCGACCCCGACGACGTGCGAGGTCTCCACCCTGATAAAGTTGGCGTCCTCCGTCGAAGTGCCAACGTCCTCGGCCACGATGTAGCGTCCGCCAAGGGTCTCGATGTAGCGCCCGAACGAGCGGAAGAGCGCCTCGGACTTGTCCGTGTGGGGGTCCCCGATAATGACTGATTTCCCGCCCCCAAGGTTGAGGCCGCTCGCGGCGGCCTTGTAGGTCATCCCTCTCGCCAGGCGTAGTACGTCCACTATGGCTTCGTCCTCGCTGGCGTAGGGGTACATCCTGCATCCGCCCAGGGCCGGGCCGAGCGTGGTGTCGTGTATGGCGACGATAGCCCGTAGCCCCGTCGCCTTGTCGTGGCAGAATACGAGCTGTTCGTAGCGGTACTCCGAAAGCATCTCGAATACTCGCAAGCCCTGTCTCCTTTCCCGAGCCAGAGGTTCCTCAGGAGATTATTCTACTACCGCTGAGGTTCTCGACGCGGTGTACGGAAGGGCCAATCCTTCTGCACACCGCGGCTTCAGGTATCAGGATTCTGTTGCAGCGGGTCTAGAGCCCCTGTTCCGCCTCCTCCACCACAGTAATCCTCCGACGAGCACAGGTACGAGCCACCAGCCGAAGACGACTGCCGAGATGATAGCGGTCGCTATAACCTGGAGGACAGCGAGTGAGGCATCCCATGCCTGCTCCACGACCTCTCCGGGGTCCCAGGTGGGTTTGGGTGGCGGCGGGCTCGTGACGGGTTGGATGTTCAGGGTGATCTGGGAGTGGGCGCTGCGCTGGTCCAGGTACTTTATCCTGCCCTGCACGAGCTCGATCTCTCCCCGAACGGTCGTCAACTCGCGCTGGATCGAGAGCGCCTCCTCGACGTTCTCAGCCCTGTCGTAGAGCCTCAGCAGGCTCTCTTCGGTGGCCCTGAGGTTGCGCTCGCGGGACTCGAGATCCACGTATTCCTCAGTCACATCCTGCCCGCTGATAGAGTCGGTAGTGACCTTCTCGCCCAGGCCTCTCAACTCATCGAGCACCCTCTCGAACTCCTCGTAGGGGACCGAGAGTACGAGATCCGCCGTAACGGAGCCGTCGTTCCTGTAAACCTGCGAGCTGAGTACGGTGCCACCGGCGGTCGCGGCGACCTGCTGCGCCCGCGCGGCGCTCTGGCGGACCTCCTCCGACCGGAGACCGAGATTGGCAGTCTTGACGACCTTGCGGCCGAAGTCCCCGAGCGCGGCAGGATCTTCGGTTATGCCGGCCGCACCCACGGAGGACTGCGTGTGATTCTCTCCAGACTTGGTCGGTGAGTCCACACCCGCCGTCTCCCGCCCTACAGACACTACGCCATCGTTCGATTTCGTCTCGTTGCCACTGCACGCTGCGAGGGCCAGAACAAGGAGCACGCTCGCCCCCAGAGACTTCGCCACCATTACGGAACGTAAAGCTTCCATTCCCTCCACCTCTCGGACGTGTGCTTCCCGCGGAGCACCTTCCTGCTCCGAAGGGCCCGTTTAACGGCCCAACCTACTCTCTGTACACTGCCAGCCCCCGATAGGTTCCCCGATAGTCAGCAAGTCAGCCCGCCGCCCGGCTTCGCCGGACGGCTGGCCAGCATTTCAGCAAGTACCTGCCAGCGAGGCTTCCACACACAGCCATGCTCTGTAGTAAACGATGCAGTGCCTTACGCAGAGAGAGCACCACCGACGCAAGGCGCCTCCGACAAAGCTCACAAGCTGACATGCTGACAAGGCGGCGCAGCCGCCGTGCTGAAATGCCGACCAGCGCGGGATGGGGAAGGTTAACCTTCCCCATCCCGCAATCAGCGCACTGATTCGGCGAAGTGGATCGCCTGCTCCTTTCGCACATCCGCTTCGAGGCGCAGTGCTACACCTCCTTGCTGCCAGAGCAGGACATGGCCGGGGAGGCGGTGTCTGGCAGATCCCCAGTATCCAGGGACTCCGGCTACGCTCACCTTCTCTAGCTGCGACCTGCCAGTGGTCTTTCCTCCGAGATATGCCGGTTCGAGGTCGCCTGGCGTCTCGGTCAGAACGAGGCTGATTCCTGTGTCTCCGACGTGCGGCAAACCTTCCCTGTAGACCAGCACGACAGCTTCCTTCCGGGAGGTTCCGGCCGTGTAGATTTCATCAGGCGTCCCTAGCTTCGGCATGCGGGGCAGGAGTAGCGCGCCATCCATTCTGGCCCGCGCCTCACGCAGGCTGATCCGCTCCCCCGAGAACCGTGGAGCCGGCGCCTGGGATGTGCCACTCTTGGAGACGCCGGCGGCGGGTGCGCCTGCCTCCGACTGTCTCTCGGATGAGCCAGCATCGACAGCGGGTTCACCGGCGCTATGGATGCCCTCCGCCACAAACCAGTCGCCGATCGTGGCACGCAAGCCCGGAGAGAGGGTTGGGACGGCGACGACGAGCACAAACGCAGCCGCTACCGCCGCCCAGCGCAGCGTCGGGAAGGCCAACCGGAACCTTCGGGACCGGTCATTCTCTGTTTCGTCGAGCACTCTGCGGGCGGCGTGCGCGACGTCCGGCGTCGGAGGATAATCGATGAGGGCCCCAAGCTCCCTGAGCTCACTCTCGAGTTCTCTTTCCTGCATCTCCCTCCTTCGCAATCTCGGTGCGCAGGCTCTTGAGTGCCCGCGAGAGCCGCGACTTGACGGTTCCTCGCGCGCAACCCAGGATCGCGGCCGTCTCCTCTTCGGAGAGGTCCAGGAAGTAGCGGCAGCCGATAGCCCACCGCGCTTCCTCGCGCAGGCCGCCCAGGGCCTCGAGCAACTCTTCTCGCCGCTCCGCGGCCAGGACCGCCGCCTCGGGGGAGGAAGGGCTATTCTCCGGCGTGCCCTCCCTGGCCGCCCGCAGGAACAGACCGGCGCGTCGCGCGGCCGCCTTGCGCTGGTTTCTGGCCTCGTTGGCGACTATCGCGAGCAGCCAGGGCCTGAAACGGGCGCCCGACCTGAAGCGTCCCAGGGCGCGGTAAGCCTTCACGAAGGCCTCCTGAGTCGCTTCCTCGGCCTCCGAGGCGTCGCCCGTGATGAGGTAGGCGGTACGGAAGGCCACCTCCTGGTAGCCGCGCACCAGCCTCTCATAAGCCGCAGTGTCTCCACCCTTCGCCCGCCCGGCGAGCTTCGCGTCATCCGAGGTGACGGCCCTCCTCCTCGACGTCGCTCTCTACTTCCATCTACAACGCCGGGCGCGAAAAGGTTCCCGGCGTGATGGCTAATGATGACGCCTCGGGTGAGTCTCTGCGAGCGCCCACCCCGAGAAATCCCCATTTCCCTGCGTGCTAGAATGCCTGCCCATGCAGAACGAACGGCTCGGGGAAAATACCACAGCAGGGAAGATAGAGGGGCTAGGGCATCTGCGTGAGGCGGCGGCCCACCCTGCCCCCGAGCAGGCCGTCGAGAGGCAGCGCGAACGCGGCAAGTTGACGGCCCGCGAGCGCGTCGAGCTCTTGCTCGACCCCGGCACGTTCGTCGAGCTGGACCGCTACAGGGTGCACCGCTCTTACAACTTCGGCCTGGAGGAGAACAGGCCCCTCGGGGATGGGGTCATTACGGGCTACGGTGAGGTCTCCGGACGCAAGGTCTGCGTATTTTCCCAAGACTTCACCGTGTTCGGGGGGTCGCTGGGCGAAGTCTACGCGCAGAAGATCTGCAAGGTAATGGACCTCGCCATCTCCACGGGCTGTCCCATTATCGGGATCAACGACTCGGGCGGGGCGCGAATCCAGGAGGGCGTCGTCTCCCTGGCCGGCTATGCGGACATCTTCCACCGCAACGTGCTCGCCTCGGGAGTGGTGCCCCAGATCTCCGTCATCGTGGGACCCTGCGCAGGCGGCGCTGTGTACTCGCCAGCGATCACGGACTTCGTATTCATGGTCGAGGAGACGAGCCACATGTTCATAACGGGCCCCGACGTCATAAAGAGCGTCACCGGTGAGGACGTTTCCTTCGAGGACCTCGGCGGCGCGGCCACCCACAATACCAGGTCAGGCGTCGCCCACTTCTCGGCCCCAGACGAGGAGACCTGCTTCGATGACGTGCGCTACCTGCTCTCGTTCCTGCCCGAGAATAACCTGGAGAGCGCCCCTTACTTCAGGCCGACCGACGACCCGGAGCGGATGGACGAGGGCCTGGCGCGTCTGATCCCCGACTACCCCCAGCGCCCCTACGACATCCGCGGCGCGATAGAAGGCGTGATCGACGACGGAGAGTTCTTCGAGGTTCAGGAAGGCTGGGCCCAGAACCTGGTCGTCGGCTTTGCCAGGCTCGATGGGCGGTCCGTCGGCGTCGTAGGGAACCAACCTTCCGTGCTCGCGGGGACGCTCGATATCAACGCGAGCGTCAAGGGAGCGCGGTTCGTACGCTTCTGTGACGCTTTCAACATCCCGCTTCTGACGTTCGTTGACGTGCCAGGTTTTCTGCCGGGCACAGACCAGGAGTGGGGCGGAATTATCCGTCACGGGGCGAAGCTGCTATATGCATTTTCGGAAGCCACGGTGCCCAAGATGACGGTCATTACCAGGAAAGCTTACGGTGGGGCCTACGACGTCATGTGCTCCAAGCACATCGGGGCCGACGTCAACGTCTCGTGGCCCACGGGCGAGATCGCGGTGATGGGAGCGAGTGCGGCGGTCGGGATCATCTACCGGCGCCAGGTAAATGAGGCCGATGACCCGGAGACCGAACGCCGGCGGCTCATCGAGGACTACGAAGAGCAGTTCAACAACCCTATGGTCGCAGCGGAGATGGGCTTTATAGACGACGTCATAGACCCGCGGGAGACGCGACCTTACCTGATCCAGGCCCTCCAGATGATCCGTACCAAGCGCCCCGACAGGCCGCCCCGCAAGCACGGAAACATCCCACTTTGAAGATCGAACCTTCTCCAACTGAGGTAGAGGCAGCGGCAATCACGGCCGCGCTGGAGACGCTCTCTGAAGGAGGGCAACAAGACAGCGCTTCCTTGAAGCGCAGCCGGTGGCGGCTGGCCGGCCTTCTCGGGCACGCACCGGGGCCCGGTATTGAGCCGGATGGCTCCCTGTGGGCCTACTCCAGGTGGGAGGGCTAGCTCCGGTGTTAGAGAAGGTGCTGATCGCCAACCGGGGTGAGATCTCCGTCCGCATCATTCGCGCGTTGCGCGAGATGGGTGTAACTAGCGTCGCCGTCTACTCGGACCCCGACAGGGAAGCCCTGCACGCCAGGATCGCGGACGAGGCCTACCACGTCGGCCCGGCACCAGCAGCGGAGAGCTACCTGAACGTGCAGAAGATGATCGAGGTCGCACGAAAGAGCGGGGCCGAGGCTGTACATCCCGGGTACGGCTTCCTGGCCGAGAGCGCCCCTTTCGCGCGCGCGGTCGAAGGTGCCGGGCTGGCCTGGATCGGTCCTCATCCGGGTGCCATAGAGGCGATGGGGAGCAAGGTGGAGAGCCGAAGGATCATGGCGAAGGCCGGTGTCCCGATGGTGCCTGGCACGCGAGACTCCATCGCCTCCGCAAAGCAGGTCAGCCTCTTCGGCGAGGAGCACGGGTTCCCCGTGGCCGTGAAAGCCTCGGCGGGCGGCGGCGGCAAGGGCTTCGCCGTGGCCAGAGACGCCTCCGAGGCCGCGAGCGCCTTCGAACGGGCGAGCAGGGAGGGCGAGGCTTACTTCGGGGACGGTTCGGTCTACGTCGAGAAGTACCTTTCCGCTCCGCGCCACGTGGAGATACAGGTCGTGCGGGACAGGCACGGTAACGCTGTCCACCTCGGTGAGAGGGATTGTTCGATCCAACGCCGACACCAGAAGCTGATCGAAGAGTGCCCTTCTCCAGCCACAGACCCGAAGATGCGCGAGGCGATGGGAGAGGCCGCCCTCGCCGCCGCCGAGGCCGTCGCCTACGACAACGTTGGCACCGTCGAGTTCCTCCTCGAAAGGGGCGAAGGCACGGACGAGTTCTACTTCCTGGAGATGAACACGCGCGTCCAGGTAGAGCATCCGGTGACCGAAGAAGTCACGGGGATAGACATCGTGAAGACTGGCATCCGCATAGCCGCAGGCGAGGAACTCCCCTACTCGCAGCGAGATATCTCCTGGCGCGGCCACTCTATCGAGGTGCGCCTGAACGCCGAGGACGCATCGAAGGACTTCGCCCCGAGTCCTGGTGTCGTTACGGCATATGTGGAGCCGGGCGGTCCAGGGATAAGGGTAGACTCCTCGCTGCGCGGTCCTGGCGTCGTGGCGGAGTCCTATGATCCGCTGTTCGCCAAGCTCATCGTCAGCGGCGCCGACAGAGAGGAAGCCCTGGCGCGCCTGGGGCGGGCGCTTGCAGAGTTCAGGGTGGAGGGCATCGCCACGACGTTGCCCTTCTACCGTGCGATCCTGGACGACGACGACTTCGTCTCCGGCGAATACACGACTGGCTTTATAGCAGAACGGATGCAGAGCCTGAAGATACAGCCTGCTACCACCGGCGAAACTGGAACGGCCCCTGATAAGCGCGCCCGTGAGGTCGAGGTCGAGGTAAACGGTAAGCTTTTCAAGGTGAGGGTGTTCGGGGATGAGGAAGCGACCGGTGGGCCTCCGCGGCGCAGGCGGGCCGAGACGCGTCGGGCTTCGACGAACGAGGGTGCGATCAGGGCGCCGATGCAGGGCACCATCGTCAAGGTGCTCGTGGAGGAGGGGCAGGAGGTCGCCGCAGACGAGGCCGTATGCGTCCTCGAGGCGATGAAGATGGAGAGCGAGGTCCGCTCCCAGAAGACCGGCACCGTCTCCGAGGTCCGCGTAGTGGCCGGGCAGACCGTAAGGTCAGGGGACACCCTGATCTCTGTGGAGTAGGACGTCCTTTGGCCGAGCACGTCGCAGAGTACGAGTGGCGCGGCGAGGGTGAGGAAGCCGAGATCGTCCTCTACGCCCCGGGCGACTCGGCCTTCGAACGCTCCCTGCCCGCCGCCACACTCCCCGGCGTGGAGAGCCCTGTCTACGCTGCAGCCTCGCACAGAGGTTTCGGATGGGCCGCTGCCTCGACCACGCACGCAGCCCCCGATCTGCTCTCCGCCCCCCTCCGCGGCCTGCTCCTCGTCGCCGGCACCAGGTCAGAGAACCTCGGCGTACCGCCACAGGAGCTGATGCAAGGGGTCTTGCGGGAACTACCCGAGGCCGGCGCACGCCTCCCTTCCCTGAACGAGTCACGGGCGGGCAGGCTCTGCGAGTCGGGGGCTCGCGCCGCGGCGGAGGACGACCTGATCGAAGAAGAGGACCTGCCGCTTCTGGATGTGCGCCCTGGTGACGCCGACGCCTTAGGCCGCCGGGCTCTAGCCGCCGCTCCGCGCGAATGGGCGGGTGGGGTGGAACCGGATCTCAGGTTGACCACGGGGATTCACGACACTGAAGGCGCGGAGAGCCTGGGATTGGGGGAGGGAGCCCTCGCCATCGTCGTCAGGATCGATGCAGGAGACCTCGGCCGGCTCGCGCTCGCTGCCCACAAGGAGCGTATTCTGAGCCGGACGCAGTCGGGGGATTTTGGCGCTACGCCCGAACTCCCGGCGGCTCCTGCGGCTAGCGGTGAGGTCGAGGACCTCATCGCGGCGCTCTACGCCGCGGCCAACTTCGCGGACGCCCGCGCCGCAAGAACCCTGTGGATGCTGAGGCGGGTGCTGGGCGACACGGCGGGAGGGCTGGAGATCCGCGCCGCCTGGAGGACCGGTGGGATCGAGGAGCAGGAAGGGCGCCTGGTGCATCGAAGGGGTTTCGCTTGGGCCGAGAATGGGCATGTGCTCGTCTGCGGAAGTTACGCGGCGGCCGGAACGGGTAATATGTGGGCGAGTGCGCCGCCGTTCGGGGTTCCGGAGGAGGAAGGCCGGTGGCCGTGGGAAGAGGCTGGGCTGTTGGAGCGTCTGGTGACGTTGGATCCCCCGGAGGGCTGAGGTTGGACCTGTTGATGGTAAGGGACCGGAGCACGGGCCGGTTCGTCTATACGGAGAGGCTGGAGCGCAGATCCGGGGAGACGTCCTGGGAGTACGTCCGGCGTAGCGTCAGGAGGGAGGCCCGTATCCGAACGCGCTTCGCTGGTGATGCGATGGAAGTCATCGTCGGGTGGGACGTCGACTCAGTAGAGGCGTTCCTGCGCGCGTACCCCGAGTACCGTAAAGATGGAGACTCCGACGGAGCGTCGGGAAGAAGGGAGCTCGATGGGCACCCGGAAGGAGATGCCTCCTCTACGCCACCCCCATAACCATCGTCGTCATCTTCGCGACCATAGCTGTAAGCCGCGCCGCAGAACGAGCCGAGGAAGAACGAAGAGGAGGTACCCGTATGAGGGCGGAGGGGCGGGTTTGAGAACCGCCTCAAAACGAACCGTCCTACTTGAAATCTTCGGGGGAGACCTGGTTCATCCAGTCCTTGAATTTATCCACGACCTCGTCCTCGGGGGTGTCTTCTATCGCCTCCTCGAAGACGACGCCGGCCTCCTCTATCACTTCGTCTGAGGCGAAGATCTCGGCCCCCGACCGGATGGCGAGGGCTATGGCGTCGGACGGCCTGGAGTCGACCTCCACCGTCTTGCCCTCTATCTCGAGCCTTATGGTGGCGAAGAAGGTCGAGTCCCTCAGTTCGGTCACCGTGATCCTCTCCATCGATCCGCCGAGTTCGTTGACCAGGCTCAAGGCGAGGTCGTGTGTCAGGGGCCTGACGAACTCCTGGTTCTGAAGCTTGAACAAGATAGAGCGGGCCTCCGCCTGGCCGATCCAGATCGGCAAATAGCGGTTCTCGTCTTCGACCTTGAGGATAACTATCGGGCTGGAGGAAAAGAGGTCCATGTTCATGCCGTAGATAGACATCTTGGTAAAGCCGTTGGCGCTCACTGGCTATGTGCTCCTCTCACTCCGCGAGGTCGCGGGGTTCTCTTATACTGGTCGATTTTACTGCCAGCTTCTTCTGTGTTCAATCAGGTTGTCAGTAGCCTGCCCGTGTTGTACATTATTCCGGCGGCGAAGATCTGTTGCGCCGATCACTTAGGGCCTGTAGCTCAGCCGGTTAGAGCGCTTCTCTGATAAGGAAGAGGTCCCTGGTTCGAGTCCAGGCAGGCCCACCCGAGGAAAGCCCGTATTTATGGGCCAAACTAGGAACTAAAGCGGCCGGCCGGAGGAGATTCCGGCCGTTCCTGACACCAACCTGACACCAACGCGGCGAGTTCTAGGTCAGTGTGTCGTCCACAGGAGAGAGCGCATCCTGCATGGCGCGGGCAGTTTGGTCACCCATGCCCGGGATGACATGTGAGTAAGTGTCCAGGGTTATCGCTATGGTGGCGTGTCCCAGTAGCTCCTGGACGTACTTGGGGTGCGTCCCTTGGGCCAACAGTAGCGTCGCGCAGGTGTGTCTGAGGTCGTGAAAGCGAATATGCGGCAGCCTCGCTTTCTTCAGCAGTGTGTGCGAAGCTCCTTTGGCGCAGATTGGAAGGGTTGATCGGGCTGCCCGTGCCGGTTGTGAAGAGCAGCCCCTGGTCCTCGTAGCGGTCGCCCAGGATCCCTATCTCCCGCAGCTGGCGTTCCAGGTGTGCTTCGAGCGCTTCGACGGCCTGCGGCGTCAGGGGATGGACCGGCGGCTCTTCTTCGTCTTGGGCTCCCCGATGACGACTCGCCCGCCGTTGCGCGTGAGCGTGCGACGAACGCTTACGGTGGCGTTCTCCATGTCCACGTCCTGCCATCTCAATGCCAGCAGCTCTCCCTGCCTCATTCCGGTGGTGACGGCGAGGACGTACAAGGCCTCGAGCCTGTCCCCACACGCCGCCCGAAGAAGTCTGCGCGTCTCTTCGGAGGAGAGCGGGCGCATCTCGTTAGGAGCAGGCCTCGGGGGGCTGACCGCTTCCGTGACATTGCGCGGAACCATGTGCCACTTCACGGCCTGGGACAGCGCCTTGTGCAAGATGGCGTGCATCTTGTGGACCGTCGAGGGGCTGAGGCCGTGGTCGAGCCGGTCACGATAGAAGCCCTGCACGTGTGCGGCGGAGAGCTTCTTGAGCTTGATCCCGCCGAGTGCGGGCCGTAGGTGGTTGTTCACGAGGCTGGCGTCCCGGTCGTAGGTGCTCTGCCTGACGGAGCCGCGCACCGAACTCTTGAGCCACACGTCCAGGTACTCGCCCACCGTCATGTTCTCGTCGTCGTAGACGATCCCCTCGACGCGGTCGGAGAGCGCCTTGGCGAGCTTGTCCGCCGCCTCCTTGCGCGTCTTGCCGTAGACGTCCTGCGCTTCGGTCCCTTCGCGGTGTGCACCGTGTACCGGGCCATCCAGCGGCCGTCCTTGCGCTTCGTTATCGATCCCTCGCCGTTGCCTCGCTTCTTGCTCACCCTCCTGTGCCTCCTTTGTCGACTCGTGGGCTAACTATGCTACAACTATCAATCAATACTACATCAATATAACATATTAAGGCAGTTATTTCACTATTATCCGGCACAATTCTTGTGACGAGGTAATAGAAAGCCCCGGCGCGGCTGGCAACCGCCCGGGGCACGGCCCATAAGGAGTGATGCTTATGGACGGTTCTAGTGTAACGCGCGAGGCACACCACGCGGCTCCACGCTGCCTGCTTACCCTGCGAGCCCCCCTCTCCCGTCCCTTACGATCTCTTCGCGGCACATGCACCGGAACACTTGGGCCATCTCGCGGCCGTGGGCCTGCCGAAACTCCTTGGGGTACGCTGCAAGCAGCGCCCGGTAAAGGCGCTCGGAGACGGAGACTGCTGGCCCGTGAGGTCCCTGTGGAGGGGCCACTACGCCTCCCCCTGGGCCGTCCGCGGTCGCGGGGCGGGCGCAAGTCCCTTCCGACGGGCCGTGCGCACCAGCCCTTCCAGGCGCTCGACCTCGGCGAGAGCCGCCCTGCGTCCCAGGTCGGTCAGCCGGTAGTAGCGGCGGCGCTCGTCGTCGAGCTCCGGGTCGGGCCGCTCGTCCGATTCCCGGATCCAGCCCCTCTGAAGCAGCTGCCCCACCGAGCGGTAGAGCGTGCCCGGTCCCAAGCGCGTCTCCCCGTCGGTACGCCGCTCTACCTCCCTCATTATGGCGTAGCCGTGCAGGTCCTCCTCGGCCAAGGCAAGCAAGATCTTCTAGCACGGCCGGCGTGAGGGGCAAGAACTCCCGCAGATCCTTCTCACCGCCCATGGTGCCTCCTCCTCGCCGTCGACGATCGCAAGCATTATACTATCCATACCGGATATATCACCACCGGACTCAGTTAAACATCCTTGCCAGCGGCTGCTCCCCCTCTGGACGAGGAGTTCAAAGCAACATGATGGGCTTCATAGAGCGCGACTTCCGACCACTATCCGCCGACCTCTCCCTGGAGGCCCTGGTCCCGAGGGACAACGTCTAGGGGCGCTTGGAGGAGAAGGTCGACCTATCTATAGTGCGTGAGTTGGTGCTCCCATTTTACGCTGGGGGCGGTGGACACGAGTTGCGACCCCGGGCCTGTAGGAGAGGCTCGGTCGGCCTGATCGAGGTGTGCGTAGAAGCCGCTTTGAAGGCTCGTAGAACCTGTTAGGCCCAAGGTCCTCGAGAATCCTCTCCTCGGCTACAAGCGCGTTCAAGGCGGCTTTGAAAGGGCATCGGTCGGTAAGCAGGCCGCGACAGAAGAGAGCGATGTTCTCAATAAGCGTCACAAAAGTACCGCCCGCATCGCCCGTTAGGTCGTACTTATCGGCCTTCCTCACCGTATCGTTGCCAATCTACAAATACTCCCGAGCTTAGGTTGCGCTCTGTGCTAAACGAGGATGGCGCTCGACGGATAGAATTGGGCCAAAGGAGAAATAGCATGAAGAGACGTTGGGAAGGCGGAGGTTTGGAGCCGGTCGGAGCTAGAGACCATTTGCGCGGGCCGAAGGATGCGCCGGTGACGCTTGTGAAGTATGGCGACTACGAATGTCCCTATTGCGCAGATGCCCACCCCGTGCTCAAGGAGTTGCAGGAGAGGGTAGGTGAGCAGGTGCGCTTCGTCTTCAGGCATTTCCCGCTCGACTCGGTGCATCCTCTTGCCCGCCGTGCCGCTCAGGCTGCGGAGGCGGCTGCCTCTCAGGGCCGATTCTGGGAGATGCACGACCTCCTCTACGATCGTCAAGATGAACTCGGCGAAGAAGACCTGATGCGCTACGCAGCCGAACTCGGACTCGACTTGGAGCGGTTCGAGGAGGATCTGACGAACGACAACCACGCCTGGCGCATCGAGGAGGATCGCCTCGGCGGGGATCGCGCCGGGGTGAGGGGAACGCCGACTCTCTTCATAAACGGCGTCAGGTACACAGGTCCTATGGACCTCGATGAGCTGCTGGTGGCCGTCGCAGACGCAGCCATCAACTCCGGCGCGTCACTCGGCGAAGGGGGTGTGGCCGAAAGAACCGGCCCACTGGCGCACTTGCTAGACGAGGTTTGCTCCGAGAGGCGCGGGGTGAACAACAGGACGCTCAGAAGAGTGGTAAACCTCGCGGTGGAGATCGCTCGCGAGGGGAGGGAGGGGCACAAGATCGGCACCCTCTTTGTAGTGGGCGACTCAGAGACAGTCCTCAAGCACTCTAGGCCCATGATCCTCGATCCGTTGTACGGCCACCCCCACGAGAGCAAGCGCATAGAAGACCCGAACCTGCGCGAGACGCTCAAAGAGCTTGCCCAGCTCGACGGGGCGTTCGTGTTATCGGACGAGGGTGTGGTCCTCTCGGCGGCTCGCTACATCGACGCGGCCTCGAACCACTTAGAGTTGCCCCTGGGGCTGGGCAGCCGCCACGTTGCTGCAGCCTCTGTATCGAGCCGAACGGACGCCGTGTCGGTGGCGGTCTCAGAGAGTTCGACGGTTAGGATGTTCGACGACGGAGAGCTTGTCGCGGAGATTGTCCCGGAGCTCTGGTTACTGGGTGGGTATGGTTCGTACCTTGATGGCTCGAGGATGGGTCGCGAAATAAGAAGGACCACTCTGTAAGAATCACGACAACACCATATCGCTTCCAAGCAGTACAACACGTGCGAGCTGCGCTTCGGCGCCCAGCCAGATAAGGGACTTCCGCGCTCGAGCTGACGATAAGGCTGCCTACCATAACCGTCGTCGTCCTAACGGTGATCTGAATTGTTCCTTTCCGCCGCTAACACCTCCCTTTGAAGCGGCGGAAAGTTCTGGGCCGATTAGCATCAAGTATCGCGAGCAACAGTGTTTAGGGGCGATGGATTAATATACCCATTCGCCTTCCCGAGGGTCGTGCCAAATGTGGTGTATGCCATACACAAAACCCCCACAACATCCGTTCCGCCAAATCCGCTGGGAGCAAGGGGGTGGCAAGGGGTTACGAATCCCTTATAACGGGAACCAAGCAACCCAAGCAGGACCGTCATGAGGCCGAGGACGACCAAAGAGAGGGGCGACCATGAAGAAGAAGGAACTCATCGAGAGGATCGCACAGGAAGCTGGGGTGCCCAAGAACGAGGCACAGAAGCACTTCGAGGCCTTCGAGGAGGTAGTGACCGAAGCGCTCAAGGCTGGCGAGGAGGTCCAGATCACGGGCTTCGGGAAGTTCTCCGTCAGGGAGCGTAAGGCCAGGGAGGGCAGGAATCCCCAGACCGGCCAGAAGATGAAGATCGTGGCCCAGAAGGTCCCCTCCTTCAGCGCGGGCAACGCCCTCAAGGAGGCGGTCTAGAGGCTGTAAAAGGGTTCTCTTGCCGGAGGTGATGACGAAGCCGGGACCTTGCCAGGTACGCAGTAACACGGAGAGTCCTTGTCTCCGTCGAGCAGAGGTGGAGATCTTGGGTGTAGCCTTCTGCGGACCGTGTGCCCGCCAGCAGGAGGCATACTTCGCCATCGGCGAGCTTACGCACGAGGATGGGGCGGGACCTCCGTAGCAAGCCGCTGGCCGAGGTGCTGGAGAGGAAGCGGCGGGAGCGCGCGGGTAGTATGGAAGGTATCGCCGCGGCGATGCCTCACGGGCTCTCGGGCGTAGACGAGACCAAACCTCTCGCGTTCAGGAAGAGCTAACCTCCATAGATTCATTCCGCCGCAACTCCCTCCCTTAGGCGCGGCAGAAAGAAACGATTGCTCCCAGGATCGTTTGCACCGACGAACAAAGCTCTTAATCAGGTTAAGTCGCGCCGCTCTCATGCGAACCCTTCACGAAAGAAGCGTAGATAAGCGCCGAACCCGAGATCCAGGCCAAGAGTAAGTCGACTTTAAGTCGTTCCGTAGAAGATTTTCTCATCTTCCTATGCCGACCCCTGGGATCCATCGATGTTCTGAGAACGCGACCGGGGAGGGGTGTCAGGAGTTAAGGCCCCCCGGTCTGTTTAGAAGCCTGGCCATGCAGACCTCGATGTGTATAGGAGCCGGTTTGAGCCGTTGACTTATGCGTTAGGGCCTCTGGCCTTCAAGAACTCGTTCATCGGCTACAAGGGCATTCAAGGCGGCTTTGAGCAGCCATGGAGATCTGGGGCGGGATCGGCAGAGGAACCGGGCATTCTTCAGCGGCATGCTCAGTGGTGTGTCGATCCCTCGCGGGGGCTCGGAGATCCTAATCCTTCCTCTTTGGCCCCGACTGGTGTGCGAATCTCTCTCCTCCATCTCCGAAGCTCTAGGAAGGCTAATTTTGCGAACGTCACCTTGACGGAGTTCAAAGACGTTCGCGTTTTTTCGAGTGGCCTCTTTTGTGTCTCTACCCTTTAAACTGGTGCTCGAACAAACCGGGAATCTTCGCTTCCTCCGCTCGGAGTCTTGAGGTTGCTCTCCAAGAATACTTCGAGGGAGTAGCGGGTTATCTGCGAGCCCCATCCGCCCCAGAGAAAGTCGAAGGTGTGGTGGGCCCAGGGCAACTCCACCAGGCGATGGGTCACGCCGACCTCCCGCAGCCGCTCTGCAAACAGCTCCGACTGCCCCGGCGGAACTATCCGGTCGGCGCCGCCGTAGGCCAGGAATGTCGGCGGGTCGCCGGGATCGACGTGGGAGACGGGCGAGAGGTGGCGGTAGCGTCCAGGTACGGTGCCCGGTGAGCCTCCGAGGAAACGATCCATGCCGCCCAGGTAGCCCATAGACGAGAGACGCGACGAGGTCGGTCGGCGGGTAGAAGGCCACCACCGCGGCCACACCGGTGTCCCTGAGGTCGCGGGCGACGCAGCCGGGCGCGGTGGCGGCGCGTCCCTCCTCGTAGGCCGTGAGCAGGGCGAGGTGTCCACCCGCCGAGCGGCCCATGAGGACTACCCGTTCGGGGTCCACGCGGTAGCGGGTGGCGTTCTCCTTAACCCATCCGACCGCGCAGGCCACGTCGGAGGGAGCATCGTGCCAGCTGGGCGGCGGAGAGAGACGGTAGTCGATGTCGAAGACGACGTAGCCCTCGTCGGCCAGCCAGGCGTCCCAGCTTGGGAAATCGCTGCGCTCTCCCGAACGCCAGCCGCCGCCGTGCACCACTATCACCGCCGGTCGCCTTTCTGTGGTGGCGGAGTTCGGTGCAGAGCGTCGGCTAGGATCCTTGGTGTCGCCGTACGGTTCCCAGATGTCGACTTTGAGGACCTCTCCTCCCGATCGGGCGTACGGCACGGTTTCTGGAGAGCGGTCCGCGAAGCGCTCCGGTACCGGAGAGAGGTCGGCGAAATAACCCGTGAGAGAGAGCGGCACGCCCTCGGCGGAAGCGGTCTTGGTAGCCTGCGCAACCGGGACGAGCGAGGCCACGGCGATCGTCACGCACAATAAGGTGGCGAGGAGCGAACTCTTGCGCGCCCCGGCGCGGCCTGCCAGGGCGCACATGAGCAGGCCGAGCAAGGCGTAGACGGTGAGCAGGAGGCTCGTCTCCTTGAAGAGCATGACGATGAACCGATCCGGACGGGTGGTAGCCGGGATTCTGCCGAGTAGCTCTGCGAAGGATGGCGGCGGTAGGAGGGGGTACGGGAGCAAGATGATCTGCGCCCACAGCAGTCCGAGGACGGCCCAGATCAGCGCGGTAGCCGCGGCCGCCGTTGCGAACCACTCCGTTTTTCGCGTTGCACGCTTCGGGGGCTTCATCAGGCGCTTCCCAAAGTATCCGTCCTTCCGGAAGGCGTCCTGCGGTGTAGTGTCCGATACTTAAGCAGATCGACTCCTTTGAAGGTACGTTTGCCCGAGCGGTAGGGCGACCGCCCACTCCGACCCACCGGTTACAGGTGTCGCTCGGCTTCTGCGTGCCGGCGAACAGAAGCGGGCGTGCGCTCGTTGTAGGCACCTCCCACGAAACGCCTCGGGCCGGAGATCGGACTTGGTCCCGAAATACCCTAAGGATATCGTCTATTCCCCTCTTGTCAACGGTGTGGCTCGGGCAGCTGTTTGTCGAGCCAGGGGGTAAGGGTACGAACGTAAGTGGCGGTGAGGTGGGCGCCGTTTCGGTAGACGAGCACGTCGCCGATGACGGCAGGACACTTCTTCTCGGTGCACGCTACAGGCGTCGGATCGATCAGGCGAACGCCCTCAACCCTCTCTGCGACGCGGGTGTTGACCTTCGGGTAGTCGAGGGCCTTGCTTCGAGGAGTCGCGCATCTCTCCAAGTGATCGAGAGAGCGCGAGACACACTGGGGTATGTTCTTGGTTGGATGCGGCACGTCTTCGATGAGCGCTACCGGTGCCCCGGTGCTGCGCAGCTTCTTCAGGGTAGAGGCGTATCCCTCCACCATCGCCTCGTCGCTCGCGTCTCGGGGGAGGCGCTTGCCGTCCTCCCTCGGCCTGTAAGTGGGGAGGCTGCTCGTTACGATGAGGCTCGGGTTCTCTTCCTGCACGATGCGCTCCAGCATCCGCTCCCGCCACTCGTCGCACTCGCGGTAGGCTCTGCGCAACGATGAGTTGTAGATGTGCACCTCGGCGGGCGGGCAGGCAGCCTTGGTGAGCCCGACCAGTCGCCAGTCGCGCTCCTTGGCGAGCTCGTTCAAAGCAGGAAACCATTGCATGGCATGGGAGTCACCGAAAAGCACCACGGTGGTCTTGGATGAGGGGTTGCCGTAGACGCACTCGGGCACTTCAGTCTCCGGAGGATTGAGGTGGCAGCCGTCGGCGTACATCTGTGGCCGGTTCTCTTTGGTCTCGGCCTCGCGCGGATCGGGGTTGACGGCTTTGGCGCTCTTCTGCAACGAGTGGCCGCCTTGCAGCGCCGCGGCGCCCGCGACCTTGCTCTCCGGTGCCTCCGGGATGTTCGGCGTCACCGCAAAGAGCAACAAACCTAGGGCGACCGAGGAGGCGGTGCAAGCCCCGCCGAGGGCGAGTGCTTTGCGGGGATATCGGGTGAGGATCTTTGAGTGGAGGAAGGGCTTCTCGATGAGGCGATTGGTCACAACAGCCGGGACGTAGGAGACGGCTAGGACGGCCGTGCCTTCGAGGGGCGAGAGTTTTCCCCAGAGGGTGGCGGCGAAGACGAGCGGAGGCCAGTGCCACAGGTACCATGAGTAGGAGATCCGCCCGACGTGCCTGACCGGACCCCAGTGTAAGCAGCCGGGACGGTCCCGCAGGAGGCCGTCGTGGCCCCGATCCCGGCCGCGATGATCGCCGCGGTACCCAGGGTCGGCACGAGCGCCGCGTAGCCCGGAAAGAGGGTGCCGTCGTTGAAGCGGTAGGTCGCGAACGCGATAGCGCCAAGCCCCGCCCACCCCAGGGCGAAGGCCACCCATCGGGGCTGCCGCCCCAGGCGTGAGGCCGGCACGAGCGCCAGCAACCCGCCGAGCGCGAGCTCCCAGCCGCGGGTCAGCGTGGAGAAGTAGGCGGCCCCGGCTTGCAACTGAGTGGAGTAGACGCTGTAGGTGAGGGACGCGATAGTCACGGCCGCGAAGGCTGCCGCCTCCCGCGGGTTAACGTTCATTGTGTCTAGTACCATTGGGTACGTCCTTTCCGAGTCCCGTTGTCATTGTGAGAGGTGCTCCGGGAACTCTGGGACTTGGGCCCCGCTCCGTTCACGCGGGCGGGACCCAGCGTTCATTCTCCAACCAAGTCTGCTACTTCAGTTTCTAAAGCCTTTGCTAGCCTCCTTACTGTTCGTGGATACGCTCCTCGCCGCCCGACCTCTAGCTCCCAGATCGTGCCCTTGCCGACGCCAGCGAGCGTGCCAAACTGGCGCTGCGTGAGTCCCAATCTTTGCCGGGCCTGACGTAGGCCAGGCAGGGAACGCTTCTGTTGTGGCCGCTGGTCGTTTTCTCACTCGGGGTCGCCTTCATAGCTTGTGCTCCTAGCCTCAGTGATGCCTTCTGTAAACTAGGTGCATACCGGGGTCGAAAGCGTCCTTGAACACTATTATGCCTGATATGCATAACATCGATCGGGGGCCTATCGCCTCTCCTCGCGGCGGGGATCTCTTTTTCGAGCTAGGAATCGTCCTTCGTCTCCCACTCGGACGTTTGTTTGGAGGGCACACGATCACTCGCCCGCTACCACGTCCATGTAGCGCCGACGGCGCGTCCACTCGATGTACGATGTTCTGGACACACGAACGGACCTGCCCACTTTGATGGCTTCGAGCTCGCCTTCCCTCTTGCCAGTGTGGACAGCCAACACGTAGAGGGCTTCAAACGATCGCCGCTTCGAGCAGGCCCTTTGCCTGCTGCCGATCCAAGGGGGGTGATCTCTTTGCGCACGACCTTCGGGGGTTTGACGGAAAATCCGCTGCCACTTTCACGGACACGAGCATATATCGCTTACCTCTAACTAGTGACGTTCGTAGAACGTCTTATGTACGGAGTTGTCCGAAGTTCACCCCAAGGAATAGCCACCTGGCATATAAGCTAGCCCATCTAGGCTCGAGATAAATGGCCATGTGGCAGATGGCGGCACGCCTCCAAGTTAGTACGATTGTTTACGTGCGCTGGCACTCCGGCGCCTCTAGATAAAGGCAAACTCGCCGCGAGGCGGGGGCGCAAAGCCTAAGGACCTCGCCTAAGGCGAGGCAGCCGGGCTACCGAAAGGAGGACTCACGCACCCGACATCTCTGAGTCAGTCACCACGGGAAAGAGAGAACCCACGTAAAGGAGCAGGAGAACGGCTAGCTGCCCTACTACCAGAGCAAGGCTAGCTTCCCGACCAATCGTGCAACAGGCGCAGGGGCGCTCGTCTCTCCGACCTTACCCGACCCGAGGAGGATCCCCATGAGACGAGCACTACTCTGATGTTAGGCGCGCTGGCGGTAGGTTTGCTGCTGCCAAGCGGGGTGGCGCTTACAGCCAACAGGATAGAGTGCACACCTTTTGCAGGCGGGAGAACAATTTGCAAGAAATACTGCAATTGCAGGTGAAGTGGTTGAGATTCATCGCCGATTCATCGCCGACTGCTGAAATGGGAGCTAGGTAGCGTAAAAGGGAGAAGCACTTGGTTCCCGTAACGTTTGTCGTAACGCTTTAGAGACGCCAGTGTTGCAGAGTAGCCTTGTGACGAAAGGGGCAAGATCGTGACGGCAGAACTGATGATGGCTGCGTAGCGCTGCAAACTGAAAGGGAAATAAGATGCTAAGAATAAGCCATTGCCCGTGATACTCGTCGCCTTTGTCCTGGCCTCTCTCTTAATATGCGCATCTAGTGTACTCGCAGTAAATCTGAGTGGGACATCTGGTAACGACAACCTTACGGGAACTGGTCAGAAAGATACTCTAAGTGGCCTAGCTGGCTCCGATAAGCTCTCGGGTCTTGGCGCTAGGGATACACTAAATGGTGGAGATGGCGATGACCTCTTGGACCCCGGCAATGGCTTGGACACAGCCAACGGAGACGCCGGAGATGACCACTTTATCGTTGCCCCGAACACGGGAACCACGTCGCATGACACCATAAACTGCGGCAGCGGGACAAACTTCATCTACGCCTCGACCAACTACCAGGGGCCTATGCCCTGCCAGTTCTCAGCCAAAACCACTAACTATCCATCTTGGCCCATACGCGACCCTGATAACGATGGCTGGGCTAGCGACGGGCACTTCAAAGACAATTGTGTAAACGTGGCCAACCCTGGACAGCAAGATACAGATGGCGATGGGCAAGGTAATGCCTGCGATTCTACAGAGCCCCCACCGCCACCCGCAGATGAGGCTGATGTTTGTGCCCACTGGCATGTAGGAGCACAAATGCGAATTAGTGATGTTCAGAATGTCAGCGCTTACAAGGCTGAGTTCGCGAAGGCTGCCGATATGGGTATCGAGTGCTTTGCGGTCAACATAAGCGGTTGGGATGATAGATTCAAGGTACCCACTGATCTCGTGTGGAATGCTGCAACAGAGTGGAATGCGGAGAATCCGAACCGGAAGATATACTTGTACCCATCTGTTGGTATGGGTGGTACGGGTACTATAAGCACCGAGGCGCTCGTCGAGACCATCAGCCGCTACAAGTACAATGATCCCGCGAGGCTCCGGGTTGACGGCGGCGTTCATGGAGACAATCTGCCCGTCACCCAGACTTGGGCAGGTGAGAACCATTTTAACGCTTCAGGTTGGGACAGAATTCTAAATGAGGAGGATGCAGCGGGCTTCCCGGTCTTCTTCATGCCCAGGTTCAACCCTTCGATCTACGGCGGCTTCAAGGGAATGGTCGATACCTATAACGGTGCAAATAACAGTGACCCCTCCGACGACATTGTAGACGGGTTCTACAACTTCGGTGGCTTCGCGAATGGTGATAACTCCGAGCAAGGCTACCAGCGTAATGGCTTGCTGGTAGAAGCTGTCACTCCTGGCATAGATGCCCAGGTAGGATGTGCGCCAAACTTCAACCGCCACAGCGGTACGACTGACGACATGAACCGCATCATGGGCGACTTCGAGGGTTTTCACGCTTTCAAGAAGTGCATGGAAGGATATGCCGCTGAACAACGGCCTCGCTTTATGGAGTTCACAACCTGGACTGACGTTGAAGAGGGTACTTACCTGGGTGGCCCTTACTCAAATGAGCAGGTTTCACCCGACTCCAGGGGCAACCACTTCTCCCATGATGCCTTCCGCGAATCGGCGGTCAAGCCCCGGAGTTTCTGTAATTTCCTCCAAGGTGGGTTCGCCTTCTACCGATCCATGAAGATCACTCCCTCCTCCGCTCGCTCCTCGTAGCATCGTTCTGCGAGTTCGCTCATGTCCAGGTAGCGCCTGCCCGTCAGCCATTCCTCCGACTGCTCGATGGCCAAAGCACTCACCAGCCGTAGGCACGACCCCCGGTTCGGGAAGATCCTCACCACCCGCGTGCGCCTCTTCAGTTCCTGGTTGAACCTCTCCAAACCATTGGTGGTACGGATGCGCTTCCGATGGCCCTCCGGGAAGGTCAGGCACGTCAGGCACTCTTCGATGTGCTCTTCTACGTGCTCGGCGACCCCAGGATGGCTCCCGCGCCACCGATCAGCCAGCTCAGAGGCGAGCCCGAGGGCCACTTCCCTGTTCGGTGCTGCGAACACCCCGCGCAGGTCTTCGGCGAGATCCTTACGCCTCTTCGCTCCCACCATCCCGAGGAGATTCCTGGCGTAGTGGACCTGGCACCTCTGGTGGGCGCTACCCTGGAAGTGGCGGGCTATGGCCGCCTTCAGACCCCCATGATCGTCGGAGATCACCAACTCCACTCCCGAGAGCCCTCGCCGCTTCAAGGAGCGGAAGAGTTCCTGGTAGGTGGCCTCGCTCTCGGTGTCCGCAATTTCCACCGCGAGTATCTCCCGCAACCCATCGTCCCTCACCCCCGAGACGACCAGTACCCCCTGGCTCACCACCCGAGAGTCCACCCTCACCTTCTCGTAGCGGGCGTCCACGAACAGGTAAGGATAAGCTTGCGCCTCCAGCCGGCGATTCCTCCACGCTTCGAGCTCCGAGTCCAGGCGGCCGGCCAACGAGGAGACTAGGCTCTTGGAGAATGAGGTGCCGCACAGCTGCTCGGTTACGTCTTTGACCTTCCTGGTCGAGACGCCTTCGAGGTACATCTCCATCAACGCCAAGACAAGCGCCTTCTCGTTCCTTTGGTAGCGGGAGAAGAGCTTGGTGGAGAAGCTACCCTCCCGGTCCTGAGGCACGAGCAGCTTCAGCGTCCCAACCCGCGTCCTAAGCGTCCTCGGCTTGTGACCGTTTCGATGGCCTTTGCGGGCATCGGTGCGCTCGTGGGGAGCCGCTCCCACGTGTTCGGTCATTTCCGCTTCGAGCACCTCCTGAAGCACCCTCTCTACGATCTCCCTGAGGAAGTCCGCGTCGTCGAGCAGGATCCCTTGCGCTGTTAGTGCATCCGGCCTACGATAGTCTGTGGTCATCGTCGCTCCTTTTCGATTCGGTTGACATAAGACACCAACCATCTTGGAGGACGATGACCTCTCTTTCTAGCGGCTCACCAATTTACAGAACTTTACGGACACAGCCAGATCGGCGCTTACTATATAGAGTGGTACGAGTCTGGCATTCAGCCACCCATCTCAAATGACTTCATAGCCATAGCCCACAGGCCACATCCCGAGAACGTAGCGGGCATCCACCCGAAGGTGCTGGCATCCTGGACGATACAGACGATGCTCAGGATCGAAGTGGTGCTAAAAAGCCGCTCACCCGGCAGGACGACTATGCAGTAGTAGAAGACAGGCTCTATGCCTACGTGAGGCTCAGAGAGCCTGGAGATGTCAGGCTGACCTCCGGTGGCGTATCGCAGACCTTTGCCCAGGGCGCCGGGATCAGCGAAGTGAGCATGCCCTTCAACAGTGGCGTCCAAAAGTTAGAGCTAGTGCGCAACTCTGCCGTAGTCCTTAGCGCTACTTCTGAGGTGAGCATATCGAGTAGCCCGGCCAGATTGTTCAACTACAACGTGGCAACAGCCCACGCACAGAGCCCCTAAAGAAGGGGAGTCTTGGCTGCACCGACCTACAACCGCGGTTCTACCTATGCTGCACTTGCTCCGGGCACCTTCCACGACATCCCCTACCCGACAAGGAGGCTACGGGCTCGGAATCTGGATCACTCACCGTAACCTGGCCCACGTCTACGGACCCCCAGGGCCACTCATCATGAAAACCGCTCTAACCCCGCTAACACCCCATGTGCTAATTCAGCTTGTGACCTCTGATGGCGGCCTACTGAGAATCTCTCCCAGAGGTCGAGTTGCTCTGCAAGATGCTCACTTGCGAAGTGGAATTCGCTTGATCGCCCGAAACAGTAGTGGATGAAGAGACCAGACCGGTGCTCCCATGGCCGTCGTACCGGAGGGTTATTGACCCGCCTTGGGTGCTGGTCTGCTGGACGGAGTTAGTGTGACCTCCAGCGCTGAACTCGACCTTAATCTGCCCAGAGTTCGAACTCTGCTTGCTTATCTCGCATTCGAGCCGCTGCCCGTCTAGTTCGTAGATGAAGCGCTTAGGGACTCTTCCGCTGAGCTTCTTCTCCTCTTCGCCCCCGATGATGCACGTGCCGGAGAACTCGGTTGCTGGGCTACCTTCGATCTTCAGCGTGATCTCCCCGGAGGAAGCAGTGGCGTTGGTACCGTCTCCCTTCGCGGTTTTGAAACCTCCCACTCGCACCACGGTCTCCCCAGCCCGTGCTACTACTGCGGAGTGTCCAGCGCGCACCACGACACCCGCCTTCTTCGTCCGCCGTACATGGTCCTCCGATTCTTTCGGCGCGTGCGGAGCGATCTCAGCCGTGGTAGGTTCCTGTACCCTCTTCATTGGCTGCCGGTCTTTTGCAGCCTCCTGGGCACAGCCGTAGAGGGCCGCGAAGACTAGCATAAGCACCACCAACAAGAGGAGACGTGCCGCCATGCTCCCTTCTCTCCTTGCGTCCTTCAAATGTTCGTACCCGATTCTACAAGCTCCTATTCATCCGAGTGCCGTTTCGCTTACCAATGGCTAGAGTCGAGCGCTAGGCTATTCGATGAATAAGGGCAAGATCTCGCCCTGCTCCCCGCTTTAGGGGATACCGCTCCTAGTGTCCCCCTCGGCTGCGTTGAAGTCGATCGCTGTGTCGGTGCCTGAGCCTCCCCCAAAGTGGTCCGCCCGAGCCCCACCGGTTAGCTTGTCGTTGTCGCCGCCCCCCGCAGGGTGTCATCGTCTTCCCCGCCGCCGAGTTTGTCTTTGCCGTTGCTCCCACAGAGCAGGTCGTTGGCTCCCTGGCCACTGGCGGTATCATTGCCCCTCCTGGCGAAGATCATGTCGGCCTCAGCGCTGCCGGTGAGGGTGTTGTTGGCATCGGAGCCTACTCCGACTTTGACCGGAACCGAGGCCTCCAGATCTCCGTCGCTGACCGTAACCGTCACCGTAGAGGTGCCGCTGCCCCTGATCGCGGCGACCGTCAGGGTGCGGGAGGCGTCGGTGCCTCCTGCGAAGGAGATGTTCCCATCAGGGACTACGCTCTGGTCGGAGGAGGTGGCCGAGAGGGTGAGGTTCTGCGGCGAGTCGTCGGGGTCGGCCAGCGCCAGGTTGATGGTGCCCCGCATGTCGCTCGCCCCGCACGTCCCGCCCCGAGCCACAGCCACGGTGGGCGCCTGGTTGGGCGGGTCATCGTCGGTGATGGTCAGCACGGCGGTGCTTTGGCCGCCAAGAGTGGCGCCGCCCGTCGGATTGCTCAGCGTCAGGTTCACAGTCTCGTCTGGCTCGTTGCCCGCGTCGTTGAGGATCGGGACGGTGAAGGTCTTACTCGCCTGCCCGGCGGCGAAGTCGAGCGTGCCGGACGCGGCGGTGTAGTCCGACGCGGCGGAGGCGGTGCCATCCGAAGAGGCGTAGTCGACCGAGATGGCGCCGCCGCTACCGTTCGTGCGGGTGACGGTTATGGTCGACGTGCCCGCCGCTTCGCCCACGGCATAGGTGGCGGGGTCGAACTGCAGGGTGCCAGGAGAGTTACAGACGAGTGACTGCCAGTCGGGCTGGGGCCTCCACCGACCCCGCGCCAGGGTTGATCCTCGCCTTTGCGGTGCCGTCGGCATTCATCACCCAAACGTCGCTGCCGCCGTCTCCGGGAATAGACCGATAAAGGTGAACTTCGCGCCGTCGGGGGACCAGGTGGGATGGCCGCCCGAGTTGGCCAGCCCACCGGTGGTCAAGGCCATGCGTCCGCTACCATCCGCATTCACAACCGTTATCTCCCGACCGCCAGAGCCGTCCGACACCTCGCGGAACCCGTCGAACACGATCTTGGTGCCGTCGGGAGACCAGTTGGGTGCGAAGTGGAATGGCCAGTCGGTGATCTGCGTCTGCTCGCTGCCGTCGGCGTTCATCGCCCAGATGCTCGCGTT
The DNA here is from genome assembly GCA_963811295.1 of uncultured Rubrobacteraceae bacterium. GTDB lineage: Bacteria > Actinomycetota > Rubrobacteria > Rubrobacterales > Rubrobacteraceae > Rubrobacter_D. Next base: position 101,950 of record CAWEQZ010000053.1, read on the forward strand.
CTCCTGTTGGACGGTGCCAACGACGAAGGCGATCCTGCTGCCGTCCAGGAGACCAGGCGGGGTCGCTCTCGATGATGTCCGGAGTCTGGGTGGAGGTTCGTCTCGCCCTCCAACAGCGCCAAAGCTCGAGCCTTATCGGCCCGGCCCACTGCCATGAGCCCAAGGTTGGTGAGGCACACGATCATGCCCCCTGCATTGCCTGTCTCGCGGCAGATTGCCAAGCTCTCCTCGTGCGACTCCCACGCTCGCTCGGCGTCGCCTTGAGCGAACGAGACCAGCCCCGAAAGGATTAGCAGGCTGGCCACTGTGCGCGGGTTCGTCAGCTTCGATCTCAGCCCCATGGCCTCCCTGAGCAAGGCCGGCACGGGTATGTCTTGGCGCTCCCCCCGCACCGCCACCAGTCCGAGGTTGGTTATGGAAGTTACGACGCCGTCCTCGTCCTCAAGCTCCCGGAAGAGGGCCAGCGCCTTCTCGAGCAGCGCTCTAGCGGCCTCGTACTCTCCCTGAAACATGGCTATCCAGCCTGCGCCGTTTAAGGCCTTCGCCCTCGTATGGGAGTCTGTGGTGGCGCTACTCGCGGAGATCGTCCTCTCCAGCCATGCGCGACCTTCGCTCAGATGGCCGTGCGTGTGCCAGAACAACGCAAGGTCGGCTGCCAGTCGCAGCGGCGGCTCGACCTCCGGCTGTTGTAACGACCAGCCAAGCGCGGTGCGCAGGTTGTCGTGCTCCGCCTCCAGCCGGTCCAACCACTCGGGCTGGTTGCGCCCGCCCAGTTCCGGCTCCGCCGTTTCCGCCAGCGCGAGGTAGTGCTCGGCGTGGCCATGCCGTATCGTCTCGGCCTCCCCGCTCGCTTCGCGTTTCTCTTGCCCGTACTGCCGGACAGGTTCGAGCATCCTGTAGCGCAGCTCCCTCCTGCTTCCGGCGAAGCCCCGGACGCGACCAGCGACTTGTCCACAAGCCTTGACGAGAAGATCCAGAGACGTCGCCTTCATCGATGCCTCTTTCAGCGCTCACAACCTCGGCTGCTTCCAGCGTCCAGCCTCCGGCAAAGACCGAAAGCCGCCTGAACAGCCTCCGCTCGGGCTCAGAGAGCAGCTCGTAGCTCCAGTCCAGCGTTCCCCTGAGGGTCCAGTGTCGAGGCGTAACGATCCGGCTACCGGTGCTCAAAAGCCTCAAGGAGTCGCCGAGCCTTGTGGCTATTTGCTCCATGGACAGCACTCCGATCCGTGCCGCCGCGAACTCTATGGCTAGAGGTATCCCGTTCAATCGCCGGCATATCTGCGCCACGGCCTGTACGTTCCGGGGAGTCAAGACGAAGGAGGGATCACGGTACTGAGCCCTCGCCACGAACAACCGCGCCGACTCAGACTCTTCAAAATCCTTCACCAGGGATCGCTGTTGGAGCTCTGGCCCCGAAAGAGGCGGCATTAGCAAACTCACTTCACCAGTGAGCGCCAAGCATCTCCCGGCTGGTGGCCACGATCTTGAGCCTCGGGCAGGATCTGAGTAGCGCTTCTGCCAGGTAAGCCGTGGCGCCTATGAGATACTCGCAATTGTCAAGCACTAGCAGCACCTTCTGCTCCCGCAAGACATTGACGAGGGTGGAGATGAGCGCGCGGTTCGGCTGCTTGCGTACCCCAAGCGCTGCGGCCACCGCCTGCGGAACCAGCGCCCCTCAGAGAGCGGAGCAAGCTCTACGAGCCATACCCCGTCCGGGTAAGCGCCCACAAGGTGCCTGGCTACCTCCAACGCTAGACGCGTCTTGCCCGAGCCACCGACCCCCGTCAGCGTCAACAGGCGAACCGCGTACAGCAGCCGCTCGACCTCGACGACCTCACGCTCTCTCCCGACGAAGCTGGATAAAGCATCGGGCAGGTTATGCCTGCTGGCGGCGCCCGGAAGCTCCGCCGGCGCGAAGCCGCCGGGCAGCGGATCGATGGCCGTCGGGGTACGCCCGGCGAGAATCTCCTCGTAGAGGCGCCTGCTCTCCGCTGGGCTGGCGTCGAACTCTCGCCCGAGGGTCTGCACGAGCCGCTTGTACTGCCTTAGGGCTTGATAACGCTGGCCGGAGAGGGTGTAAAGGCGCATCAAGCTAGCCTGCGCACCTTCATGTGTCGGCTCGGTGGCCACCACTTCCTGCAGCGCCTTGATGGCCGCCCCAACGTCCCCACGCTCCTCGTGAAGACGGGCCATCTCAACGAGCACAACGAGGTACAAGACCCTCAATGCATGCCGTCGCTCCTCTGCCCAATCCTCGTAGCGGTCGTCCGGCAATAGGTCTCCGGCGTAAAGCTCTAATGCTGCGGTACGCCCCGGTTCGTGCGAGCGACGGGCCATGGCCGCCGCCTCCTCGAAGGCTTCAACGTCGACCCAGAGCACACAGTTCGGGCAAAGCTCGAGCAGCTCGGCGCGGAGGTGCAAGTAGGAGGGAGCTACGGCTTCCGGTTGAGGGCGCTTCTAGCGACGTGGAGGGCCTGATGGAGGTTGTTGGCGGAGGCTTTCGGTGGAGTTTTGGCCAGAGCAGCTCATGGTCTGCTCGCGGTGCAGGCTGTGCCCGGAGCCAAGGCGAGCAGCTTGATGAGGCTAGCGCCTTCTGTAGCCGCCACTGCTCCTCTATAGTTTTGGGTCTCACAGCTACTCGAAAACCATCGAGCAGAGATACTCGCACCGCCTCGGGTCTCGCGAGTGGCGCCTTGGGTGGCGTCACGCCTTCAAAGCCAGAAGGAGCCATTCTATTCCCTCGTGGTAGAGCTTACCCACGCTCATCTTGCCTATTCTCTTACACGATTGGAGCACATGGCAATGTATCGCCGATGAATCTGGCGCTTACAGCAGCAACAACTCTCACTGAGCGTTCCAAGCCGAAAATGTCTCAGGGTGCGAGCCTGGCAAGAGCGGCGCGACGAGGAAGGTGGCAAGATCGAGTGGCGCTTCAGCACGGATGATGAGCGCATCAAGCTCGAGAGGCTGTATCCTTCACTTCAGGGGTAACAGTGTACTAGACGAATCGGCAACTTCCTCCCACTACAACGATCATGTCATTAACTGAGGGTGGCTTCGGCGGGCCTGGCCGGGTCTTCGGACAGTTGCTTCAAAGGCGCCCCGGCGGTCTCTTCGGTCATCTCTGCGCTCTTGCTGGAACCGCGCTCAGCGACACCGATCCTCTCAAGGGGCGCTTGGCGGTCTCGGCCATCAGCCAGATCGGGATGGACGACACCAGGGCGGCGGCCATCACGTAGAAGGCGGGCATGAACTGGTTGCCGGTCGCGGAAACCAGGGCCGTCGCCACAAAGGGAGCGGTGCCCCCGAAAGCCGCGGTCGATACGTTGTAGGAGATGGCGAATCCGCTGTAGCGTTCCTTTGTGGGGAAGAGCGCGGGCAGCGTGGCGGGGAGCGTCCCCAGTAGAAGGACCTGCAAGAGCGAGAAGATCAGCAGCCCCGCCATCACGGAGACCCAGCTACCCACCGATATAAGGAGGAAGGCCGGGTACGTCAGCAACACGAAACCGATCATTGCTCCGATCAGCACGGGTTTCCGCCCCACGCGGTCGGAGAAGCTTCCCACGAACGTGATGACCACCAGCATTACGAGTATTGCAATAAAGAGCAGCAGCAAGCCGGCTGTGTCGCTGATGCCCAGACTATCGGATAAGTAGGACGGCATGTAGGTGAGGAGGGTGTAGTTGGCAAGGTTATATATGATCACGATCCCCCCGCACAAGAGCAGATCGCGCCAGTTCGACCTGAACAACTCCTGGAGGGGAGCTTCAGCGACCTCTCCGGCATTCTCCAGCGCCCTGAATCCCGGGGTGTCCTCCAGACTCGTTCTCAGGTAGAGCCCGACGATACCCAGTGGCAGGGCGATCAAGAAGGGTATACGCCAACCCCAGGAGGTCATGGCGTCCTGCGAGAGTATAAACGTCATGAACGTGACCAGACCCGCACCCAGACTGAACCCCACGAGGGTCCCGAACTCGAGCCAGCTGGCATAATATCCTCTGCTCTCGTCCGGTGCGTACTCCACCATGAACGTGGAGGCACCGCCGTACTCGCCGCCCGCCGAGAAACCCTGCACCAGCCGCAAGAGGAGTAGCAGGATAGGTGCAAGGATGCCAATCGTGGCGTAGCTTGGCAGCAAACCAATAACGAAGGTAGCGCCCGCCATGAGCAGGATGGTGGTCGCGAGGACACGCTGGCGACCGATCCTGTCGCCCAGGGGGCCAAAAAATACCCCTCCGAGCGGGCGCACGAAAAAGGTCAAGGCGAACACCGCAAATGCGGAGAGCAACTGAGTGGTCTCGTTCCCGGACGGGAAGAAGACGGCGCCGAGAGTGGCCGCCAGGAAGCCGTAGGTTGCGTAGTCGAACCATTCGGTGGCATTGCCGATAGCGCAGGCGGCGATGGCTCGCCGCAGCGTAGATTCATCGACCGCCTGTCCTGCCTGACCTTGTGCTTCCATTTCTGATCTACCTCCTATTCTCGCTCGTCTCCGCTGCGCCTTTCCAACGCCGCTGAAGAGACGAATCCACCGTCAACATTGCGTTCGCGTTATCGTCTCGGTTCCCCCCATGACCTGCTCCTTATGCAATGGCTTGCGCTGCTGAGCTGAGCGAGTCGGAAGCGACGTTATCGCCGGTGATTATCGCAACGGTTGGTCCGGAGTCATTTTCGGCTGCCTGATCGAGGACGTGGGCCACGATTACCGCTGCGGCGCCCTCGATCACGAGCCGTTCTTCACGTAGCGTCCACTGCATCGCGGCGCGAATCTTGTCCTCTGCGATGAGGATCACGTCATCGACATACTTCTGTACGAGGCGGAAGCTGTACTTGTTGTCGGGTCCCAAGTCGCCCATCAGCGATCCGGCTACGGTCGCTATTTCCTCTGTGGCGACGGGCTGTCCGGCGGCGAGAGATCTTGCCATCGTCGGCGTCCGTTCGGCTGATACTCCGATGATGCGAGCCTGCGGCGCGAGGGATTTGATCGCCAATCCAACACCGGCCGCCAGTCCGCCGCCCGATAATGGCACGAGAATCGTGCCGAGGTTCGGAGCCTGCTCGAAGAGCTCGAGGCCTATCGTTCCCTGCCCACTTATGATGTCGGGGGCATCGAACGGGGTGATGAACGAGTAGCCGCGATCTTCGGCCAATCGTTTTCCGTGCCTGATCGCTTCGTTCTGCTCGCCTTCCACGACGGCGACCTGGGCGCCCTCGGCGCGGATCGCGTCAATGCGATCCTGCGGCACGTTCTTCGCCAGGCATACGATAGCCCTGATCCTGAGCGTTCGTGCGACGTAGGCGACGGCTCGTCCGTGGTTGCCCGGTGGAGGCGGTGACCACGCCGGTTATCGCCCGTGTTTCGCGTTGGCGGAGCACGGCGTTCGCGGCTCCTCGAACCTTGAAGGAGCCGGTGGGTTGTACCGTCTCCAGCTTGAGCAGAACGGGTGCGCCGTGTATCTCGCTCAGCCGATTGGACGCCGAACGGGGCTCTGGCTGGTTACGTGAGAGATGAGCCGTGCTGCCTCGCGAATGGAGTCGAGCGGTCGCTGCACCTGAGGCATCGCTGCTCTCGCCCCCACTGTCCCAGGATTCGGCCCGAGTACCCTGAGCCTCAGCGTGATGAGGAATCTGGCCTGGAGTTTCACCGCGTGTGACCTCCCCTCATTCCGCGATCACGGGCGTTCTCGGGACGTGCGTGATGATCTCCGGTTGTCCCCCGGTAACGACGGCCTGCTCGCCCAGCGCCATCGTCAGCCCTGCGTCTTGATCTAACAGGATCATGTGCGTGAAAAACGTCATGTTGGGTTCGAGAACGACCGGGTTACCTTCGAATATCTGGGGCTGCTCCATCCAGGTCGGCGGGAAAGTGGCTCCCATCGTGTAGCCGCAGGCCCTCCCCAATGCATGCTCGTATCCGTGTCTGGCGAAAGCCGCCCGGTGGGCCTCGTACACATCACCGACCGTGTTACCCGGGCGCATAACGTCCTGGACCGCCTGCAACGCGTCCACGCACGCTTCGTGCATCTTCAGGTGCCGCGGGTCGATGGTGGGGCCGGTCAACGCGACGAACATGTCGGCGGCGTGATAGTGACGGTATCCCGCGCCAAGTTCGTGGGTCATCTGGTCGTTCTCGCCCACCGGTTTGCGGCCGGTGGTGTACCGCATGTTCAAGGCTGAGGCGCCCGTGCCCATGGGTATACGGTGAGCCGGCGGGTCGCCGTCCTCGGCGAACGCGGTGTGCCAGATCTTGCCCATGATGTCGCCCTCATAGACGCCGGCGCGGGTCTCGGCGATGGCGACGTCGCGCATCTTGTCGACGATCACACCCGCCTTGCGATGGTACTCTAGTTCCTGCGGGCTCTTGACCAGGCGCAACGTGCGGATCAGGTCCGATACGTCGACGAGTTCGCACCAGCCGTCGAGCTGCGCCTTGATCTCCTCGTACAGCCTCGGGGTCAACCCCATCGTGTCCAATTGGATGCCGACGCGTTTGCCCTGCATCTTGTGGCTGGCTAGCATGTCCTTTATCGCTTTGGATTTCGGGTTGCCCTCGGCGTCTACCCAGATGCGGACGTCGTCGACCACCGACGAGTAGCGGAGATTGGGGAGATCGGCGCCGCGGCTGACGTGCGTAAGTTCGCCGTCGGCCCCAATGAACATGGCGTGGAAGATGGAGAACCCGTCGGAGTCGAATCCACACAGCCAGTACATGTCCTCGATCTTGAAGATCAACATCCCGTCGAGCCCTTGATCCGCCAGCGCATCGCGCGTCTTTTCTTGACGTTCGCTAAACTCTGCGGGGCTGAAGTGCATGTTGTGCGGTGCCACTAGACGCTCCTCTCTACCGATGTGGGCTGCGCCGGAGGCGCCAAGTCCGTCTCGACGAGAAGTGCTCTGGCCGTGGCGAGCAGTATCTCGGCCCCGATCGTCATCGCGTCTTCATCGACTGCGAACTTCGGGTGGTGGAGCGGATTGGTGAACCCTTCCTCCTCGTTTCTCGTTCCCAGCCAGATCATGGCGGCGGGGACGACATGCGAGTAGAACGCGAAGTCTTCGGAGTTCATCGTGGGCAGCTCCAGTTCTTTGACGTTGGAGTCGCCAAGGAGCCGCCGGGCCGTGCTCCCGAAGACTTCCGTCACCACCGGGTCGTTGTGAAGAACAGGTTCGCCGGTGGCTATCTCGATGGTTCCTTCGCTGGAGTGCGCCCTGCTGACGTGTCTCACGATCTCGTGTAGCAGGCGGTGCGCTTCAGCACGAGATCCCTCATCCAGCGTGCGTATGGTGCCCTCGGCTCTGGCTTCGTCGGCCACGACGTTGGCGGCGGTTCCACCGGCGATCTTGCCGAAGTTGATCACCAGCGGCGTCCTTGGATCCATCCGCCGGGACACGATTTTTTGGGACTCCTGGATGATCGCCGCGAGCGCGGATCGGTCGCGATCGCGTCGCGACCGACGTTGGGCCAGCCGGCATGGCTGCTCCGGCCGCGCACGACGATCTCGAACTCATCGGAGCTCGCCATCGCCGTGCCAGGACGCAACGCTACAGTGCCGGTATCGAAGTCGGGCGAGACGTGAAGGGCGACGATCGCCGAAACCCCGTCCAGGAATCCGCCCGCGATGACGGCCCGCGCGCCGAGTGGTTCGCGTTCTTCGGCGGGCTGAAAGACGAACCTGAGCATACCCGGAAAAGTGTCGCGCTCTCGTTGGACCGCGAGGGCCACACCCAGAACGGTGGCCGCGTGCACGTCGTGTCCGCAGGCGTGCATGATGCCCCTGGTCTCCGAAGCGAAGGGCAGCTGCGTCTGTTCCGTTACCGGCAGGGCATCGATGTCCGCGCGCACGGCAACGGTGCGCCCGGGCGATGAGCCTTGCACGTCGATGACAACGCCCGTGCGACCTACCGGACGGATATCGGTGAGGCCCGCGTTGGTAAGCTCACGCCGCAGAAGCGCCGTGGTCTCGACCTCTTCGTTCGAAAGCTCGGGGAATCGGTGCATTTGGCGACGGGTCGCGATCACGGCGTCGATGATGTCGTTCGGGACACTCCGTGGCGTCGTCATCGGGTAAGCACCCCTTGATCCTTCGAGTTCCTTCGCCGAAGATAGTTTGCCAGGCGTTTGTCCTGCGCGTGCCTCATGACAATCTACAAGTTGTTGACCGCTTCCTTGATGGTCCCTGACATGAACTCCAGGTCGTCCTCGGTGACGATCAGGGGCGGCGAAAGGGTGATGACGTTGTTGAACCCGGCGGTGGTATCGCCGGTCTTGCCCACGATCAGGCCACGTTCCTTGCACCGGGTGAACACCTCGGTGGTCAGCCCCTCCGCAGGCTTCCTGGTCCCCTTGTCCTCGACGAGTTCGATGCCTAGGAGGAGTCCCTTGTGGCGGATTTCGCCGACGTTGGGATGGTCTTCGAGATCGGAGAGCATCTCGCGAAGCTCCTCACCCATCTGCGCCGAGCGCTCGGGAAGCCCTTCCTCCTCCATGATCTCCAGGTTGCGCAAGGCCAGGGCGCAGGAGGTGGTGTTGCCACCGAAGGTGTTTACGTGGCGGAAGTGATCGTACTCCTCTGTACCCTTGAACGCCTCGAGGAACTCGCGCTTGATGGCGGTGGCCGAGAGCGGCAGATACCCGCTGGTGATCGCCTTCGCCATAGTCACGATGTCGGGTTTCACGCCGTAATGCTGGTGGCCGAACTTTTTCCCGGTCCTACCAAAGCCGCATATGACCTCGTCCATGATCAGCAGTGCGCCACTATCGCGGCAGATCTCGGCGACATTCTCTACGTAGCCTTCCGGCGGCAAGATGATGCCCCCACCGGTGATTATCGGCTCCATGATCACACCCGCCACAGACTCGGCGATCTCCCAGTTGATGGTGCGCTCGATCTCCCTGGCACACTCCATGGTGCACGCGGGCCGGTCGGCGCAGTATCCGCACCGGTAGCGCATCGGCGGCTGGACGTGGAGGAAGCCCGGCGCCAACGGCTCATAGCGATACTTGCGCTGGCCCATCCCCGTGGCCGCGAGAGCCCCGCCTCCCGTACCATGGTAGGCCCGATAGCGGGCTATGAACTTGTGCCGACTCCCCTCACCCCTCTGCAAGTGGTACTGGCGGGTCATCTTGAAGGCGACCTCGTTGGCCTCCGACCCGGAGTTGGAGAAGAAGAACACGTACTCGTCGTCGAGCCATTCGCCCAGCTTCTCGCCAAGCCGCACAGCCGGCTCGTGGCTCAAGGTGAGCGGATAGTTGGGCAGCTTCTGGAGCTGCTCGTATGCAGCCCTGGCCAGTTCCTCGCGGCCGTAGCCGGCGTTGACGTACCAGAGTCCCGCCATCCCATCCAGGTAGCGGTTGCCCTCCGTGTCCGTGATCCAGGCCCCCTCGCCTGCCGCTACCATCATCGGTGCGCCCGGCTGCGACAATCGCGCCATCGGGTGCCAGACGTAGCGCCGATCCATTTCCGCCAGCTTGCTAACCCGCGTGTCCTTCGCCTCCACTAAAGAAGCCCCTCCTCTTCTGATCGTAGCCCCACCGACCAACGCTCATACGTTTTCGACTCGTCCACTTTCCCCCGGCTCCTCCAAGCCGTATGATCCTGAGCTAACTGCTTTGTATAGCACATCGTATATTTGACCTGTAGATTTTGTCAAGTGTTTCTACATTAAGGCTTGTAAATCTCATTTGGACGGCCGGAGTTTGGCCGGCGGAAAAGTACCCGCCTGGACCTTGACGGGTCCTTTGCTGTCGGTCTCTGGGTGTACTTCTCGAGCTCAGAAGGTAGGAGGGCTATTGACGTAGATGACTTCCGCTTCTTCGTCCTCTGTCCACCACCGATGGGGTGACGTAGAGGAGAAATAGAGGACATCCCTGGCTTCGAGGCGGAATGTTTCCCGCTCCTCGAGCTCCACGTAGAAGGAGCCAGAGAGGACGTACACGAACTCTTCGCCGTCGTGCGAGTAGAAACCTCCGCTGCCCGAGTGGGGCGGTACGTAAACGAAGGAGGGATTCATCAGGGACCCACTGGCGGCCAACTCCTCGTAGCGAACACCGTTGGACCATTGCATTGTGGGCCTGTCTTCAGGCCGGACGAGGAGAGAACTCTTCTTCAGATCGGCATCGAAGACGTCCCGCATATTCATCCCGTAGACCTGGACTATAGAGCTCAACGAAGCGATGGAGGCGCCGGTCTCCCCGCGTTCCAGAGCGGAGAGAAAAGACGGTGACAAGCCTGTGGTTCTGGCCAGCTCCCTGATGGTCATCCTGTGTCGCGTGCGCAGCAGACGCAGTCGCTTGCCCACTCCTTCAGCGGCCGGTTGGTCATCCTTGCGGCCGTCCGGGGACAATGGCGAACTCCCCGAGGATTCGAGCTCCCTGCGGATTGCGGCTGAATTCAGGCGGTGTATCGTCTTGAGTTGCTTTATCCTCTTGAGCCTCTCGACGTCTTCCTTGCTGTAGTACCTGGTGCCGCCTTTGCTTCGCGAGGGACGTACCAGTCCCTCCCTCTCCCACACACGCAGCGTCCCGGGCGCCACCCCCACGGCCCGAGAGGCTTCCCCTATAGCGAACCTGTAAGACCCGTTCTCCATCCTCGACCTACCAGTGATCCATCAAGCACAAGCAAGATCCCGGTTCAGGATCTCCATCCGAATTATAGCCCCGACATAAGCCGCCGCTGCAGCGAGCCTGAGCGCGAGGTAGCCTGAGCCGGCGAAGTATTTACTCGCTAACGGCTCGAAACCCGGACCGTATATGCTTTCATCCTGACATTTTCCGGTAGGACATGCTCTACTCCACGAGCTTCGCTAAAGTGAGGACGCTCCGCCCCCTCCAGGCAGCCTACCGCGATCCGTCCGGGCGGGCGAAGAGCCTGTTGGCCTCCGCATAGGGGATCGCGCCCTCGACCAGAGAATCGTAGATTCCTTCCTCGAGGAGTTCCCGGCCAATCCTCCGTGCCAGGCCCATGATCGCCCGCGCCGGTCCCGAACCCACGCTCACGCGCCGCACGCCTAGCACCGTAAGTTCAGTCGTAGTAGGCAAACCTGGACCTGCGAGCACGTTCAGCGGCCCGGGGATTTCACGCGCGAGCGCCGAGATAGTCTCGGCGTCTCTCACACCCGGCACGAAGACGCAGTCGGCGCCCGCCTGTAGGAAGGCCTTGGCCCTCCGAACGGTCTCCCCGAAGCGCCCTTCGGCGCTACCGACTTCCCTCCAGTACACGTCGGTCCTGGCGTTTACGACAAGCGGTACACTAGCTGCCTGGCCCACCTCGACGATCGCCCGGATCCTCTCCAACTGCTCTTCGAGGTCCACCAGCGGCGAGGCGTTGCCTTTGCCGGGGAAGGCCGAGTGTCCCGGAGGTTCGGGCTCCGCCACGTCTTCGAAGTTCAGGCCCACGGCGCCCGCCTCGATCACGGCCTGCGCCGTCTCGGCTACCTCCTCCGGCGTGTTTCCGTACCCGGCCTCTACGTCGGCCGTGACAGGGACCGAGACCGCGCCCGCTATGTGCGCCGTTGCCTGCGCCATCTCGTCCCGGCCAAGCCGCTCGCCGTCGGGATAGCCGAGCGCGTAGGCGATCCCGGCGCTCGTGGTGGCAATCGCCGGAAAACCGCAATCCTCGAAGACCCTCGCGCTCATGCCATCCCAGGCGTTGGGCAGGACAAGCATGTCACCCTCGCGGTGTAACTGTCGTAGCCGCTGCGCCTTCGACCTCTGCGTCGAAGCTCTAATACCGTTCCGGTGTATTGATGTCATAGAGCCTCCTCCTCCACCGCCTTCACCCACCAGGAGTAGCCGGTCAGCCGCTTGAGGAGGCAAGCACTCTCCCAGTAGGGGTGCAGCGTCTTGGTCAGCGCCTCTTGTATCAGGGCCACGCTCTCAAACGCCTTGTTCGACAAACTGCGCCTGAACTCCTGAAACCACCTCTCCGCCGGGTCGAGTTCCGGGGAGTAGGCAGGGAGCCTGAGGAAGCTGATGTTCTCCGGATGCGCTATGCGCTCGGAGCGATGGCTCGGTGCGCCGTCGAGGACGACGAGAAGGTGATGATCGGGGTTTCTGTTTGAGAGCTCCTCCAAGAACACCTCCAGGCATCCGTCGTCCATGCCGGGCAGCTACATGCACAAACTCTCCCCGCTCGTGGGTTCGAGAGCCGCGTAGAGGTAGGTCCACTCCTAGGAGCGTTTCACGATCCACGGCGGACGCAACCCCATCGGGCAGTAGCGCCTCCTATGCCAGTTTATGAGTTCGAAGCGCGCCTCGTCGAAAGCCAGGACCTTTAACGGCTTGCCCTCTTGGCAGTGGCGCTCTTTTACCTTCCGGATCTCGCCAGCGAAGTTTTTTTGAAAGCCTCCTGCTCTTCGGGGTCCGCTTCCTCGTGGCGGGGGCGACCGGTCTTTAGCTGGATCTTGTGTCGTCTTAGGAGTTGACCGACGCCATCGGGGTGGGCGTACTCGATGCCGTGACGCTCACGCAGGAACTCATCGGCCTGCCCTATGGTGGCGATCTTACCCAGCTTCATGGTCTGCTTGAGGTCCTCCATAGCCTCGGGTGTCGCCAACTGCTGGCGACCACGCTCATGTACTCTGCTCTTCAGAAGCTCCTCTATGGCGCCCTTCTGATAGGAGGCGAACCACCTCTGGCACTGACGCCAGGAGTAACCCAAAGCCCGGGCGGCTTCTGCCAGATTGGAACACTCCTCGCTCTTCAGGAGCCCGAGCATCCTTACGCGCTGGAAGAGGTGAGAATAGCGATGGTACTTCTCCAGTTCCTTGAGGTCGTCGAGGTCTTCTGTGATCACCTGTGGGTAAAGTATCTTTGCCATGCTCCCATTATGCCATCAACAAAGCGGAACTGTATAACGACGGCAACGCACTAGAGAAAAGTCCAGAGTACCCATGTGCAGAGGGTTGCATACGCGTATAAACCTCTGTATATTGAGATTGTTGGGACAATTAGCTGCTAGAGGAAGGTCTGGGTGGGCGGTGTGCGCTTGACGGTAACAAAGCCGGCAACAAACATCGTGGAATGCTTAAGGCAGCGCCGGATCTCCTCACAAAGGCTCCAAACGAACTCACCTGTGAGATACCGATGGGAAGACGTGTCGGTGCGAAGGGTACAGGGGCATACTCTGTGGAAGCGCGACAGCTAAGCCACGAACATCGTTTTCGCTACGCTGCTCGCGGTGTGCTGCTTTTGGTGGCCTTACTGCTGTGCCTCGACGTCTTCCTCTTGCCCTTGCCGGCGTCTGGATCCGAAGAGCCCTCTGCCCTGGCTATGTCGAATTTTCTACGCGTCGATCAAGCAACGAATGGGACTAGTTACCCGCTGGACGAGCCTTACCTTGTCGTGCTTGGGGAGGAGTCGGAGGACGCAGAAAAGTCCCCACTGAAAGCTGAACTCCTGACAATGCTTCTCCTTGCGGTCTCCTTTGGGGCGACCGTCGGATGGCTGCTCACGAACGCTCAGAGGCAGGGAGCATTGCGCTCTTTGGCCTGCGTTCATCCGTCGCTAGCCACCGCCTGTGAGGACCTGCCCTTCTTGGGCGTTTTCCGGCTGTAAGGACCTCCCTGCTTCGCCTCGCGGAGCAGAGGAGCAATCCCACTCCGGAACGCCGAAAGGAGCAGGGTCCGAGTGCCCAGCAGATACGAGTCGACGCGTGAGCCGCTAATCAAGAGTACGTTTTTGGGCGACTCCGCCCTTAAGGAACGCGAGGAGAACATCCTCCAGCACGTCATCCATTGCATTTACGAGGAGGTGCGTCGTGCAGGCGAAAGGGTGTGCGCCCCGCGGGCACGGGGGCGTCTGAAAATGCTCGTACGTAATCCGTGGCGAGTGAGTCGGTTGCCTACCTCCCGCAAGTGCAGGCGGCAGTTGCGCGCCGCCTGCGCGGGTCTCGTGCTGATCTTGGGCGTAGGAGCGCTTTCCGCGTGCGGTGAGGCAAGTACGGGCTATGACTACGAGACGGCAAGCCACCACGAGCCCGCCGAGCTCGAGCCCATCAAGGGAACGGACGTCCAACGCGTCATCTTCGACGCCGAAGCGGCCAAGCGAGTTGGCCTCCAGACGGCCCCGATTCGCCAGGACGGGCGGAAAGAGGTTATGCCTTACGCTGCCCTGATCTACGATGCGGAGGGCGATACGTACGCCTACACAGCTCCTAAGCCGTTGACCTATGTGCGCCAGCAGATCGATATCGACCACTATGACGGTGAGAGCGTCGTGCTATCCGACGGCCCTCCCGTCGGTACAGAGGTCGTTACTGTCGGGGTCGACGAAGTGTACGGCACCGAGTTCGAGGTCGAGGAATGATTAGGAGGGATTGCTGATGCGTTGGATCGTTGGATCGAGCTTGCGCTTCCGGTGGTTGGTGCTCTTCGCCGCTGCGGCGCTTATAGTCTTCGGCATCGGTGAGACTCGTAACGCAGATCTAGACGTCTTCCCAGAGTTCGCCCCGCCTCGCGTGGAGATCCAGACCATCGCGGTCGGCAACTCCTCAGAGCAGGTCGAGGAGCTGATCACCGTCCCGCTGGAGAACCAGCTAAACGGGATCCCCGGGCTCGAGGAGATGCGCTCCAAGTCGGTCACCGACCTCTCGCAGATCGAGCTCCTCTTCAGCAGAGACACCGACCTCTACGAGGCGCGGCAGTTGGTGCAGGAGCGCCTGACGGAGGCGACTCCCAATCTGCCGACCTGGGCGAGCCCACCTTGGATGATGCCTCCTCTCTCTTCGACCAGCCGGGTCATGAAGATCGGGATCACCTCCGATGAGCTGAACATCGAGAGAGATGTCGGTGGTGGCCTACTGGAAGATCAGGCAGGAGTTGCTGCGCGTGGACGGCGTGGCCAACGTGGCCATCTGGGGGGAGCATCTCAAACAGGAGCATGTGGAGGTCGATCCCGCGTTGCTGGCCGAGAACGGTGTCTCGCTGCAGCAGGTGATGGACCAAACAGCGGACTCCCTGGACGCGGGTTTGCTGCGCTACTCAGAGGGTCACGTGATCGGGACCGGCGGTTACGTGGAGCAAGGCGGCCAGAGGCTCGACGTGCAAAACGTCTTGCCCATCCTCGGGCCGGAGGACCTGGCCAAGGTGTCGCTCGAGGGAACAGACGGTAAGAACCTGCGCCTGGAGGACGTGGCCAACGTGAAGTGGGATTCCCAACCACTAATCGGGGATGCCGTCGTCAATAATGGCCCCGGCCTGTTGCTGGTCGTTCAGAAGTTTCCGAACGCCAACACGCTGGATGTGACGCGGGGCGTCGAAGAGGCGATCGATGACATGCGACCCGGTCTTCCCGGCATGCAGATAGACACGACGATCTTCCGGCCCGCCACCTTCATCGAGCTGGCGCTCGACCACCTCACGAAGGCGTTGCTCCTCGGTGTATTACTGGTGGTCCTGATCCTGGCCGCGTTCCTGTTCGAGTGGCGCACCGCGTTCATCAGCCTGATCGCGATCCCCCTCTCTCTGCTCGCGGCCGTGCTCGTGCTCGTCTCGCGCAGCGCCACCATCAACGTGATGATGCTAGCGGGGCTCATCGTGGCCATCGGGGTGGTAGTAGACGACGCGATCATCGACGTGGAGAACATCGTACGAAGATTGCGCCAGAATCGGAGCGAGGGCACAGGCAAGTCGACCTTCGCCATAGTGCTGGAGGCATCGGTTGAGGTACGCACGGCGATCACCTACGCGACTTTGATCAATGTAGTTGCGATCGTGCCAGCCTTTTTCTTGCCCGGTCTCTCCGGTGCGTTCTTCAAGCCGCTCGTGCTCTCCTACGGGCTCGCGGTGCTCGCCTCGATGGTAGTGGCGTTGACCGTGACGCCGGCGTTGTGCCTGATCCTGTTGTCGAGAGGCCATCAGGCACCAGGAATCCCCCCTGCTGCGGGTGCTAAAGCGGGGCTACGGGGCTGGTCTTGCGCGCATCATCCGCACCCCGCGTCCGGCGATGGCCACCGTCGCCGTGTGCCTTGTGGCCGCCGCCGTGGTGATACCAACGCTCGGGGAGGACCTGTTTCCGACCTTCAAGGAGAGGGACTTCCTGATGCACTGGTTGACGAAGCCGGCCAGCTCGGCAAAGGAAGAGACGCGTATCGTGGTTCGGGGCTGCAAGGATATGCGGGAGATCCCTGGCGTTCGCAACTGCGGATCGCACATAGGGCAGGCTTTCCTGGGGGAGGAGATATCCGGTGTGAACTTCGGCGAGAACTGGATCAGCGTCAATCCCGCGGTGGACTATGACAAGACTCTGGCCTCCATTCAGGATAAGGTCGACAGTTACCCCGGGCTCTATCATGACGTCCAGACATACTTGAGAGAAAGGATCAAGGAGACGCTGACCGGCACGAGCGAAGCCATCGTCGTGCGCATCTACGGTCCCGATCTCGACGTGCTCTACGCCAAGGCTGACGAGGTCTCAAATAAGCTGCAGAACATACCCACTCTCGTCGACGCGCATGCGGACTTCCAGGAGGAAGTACCACAGTTGGAGGTCGAGGTGAACCTGGCCGCGGCGCAACGCTATGGCATCAAGCCTGGCGACGTGCGCCGGCAGGCCTCCACCTTGGTCGCCAGCGAGGAAGTGGGTGACATCTTTCAGGGTGGCAAGGCCTACGACGTCCACGTCTGGAGCACCCCCGAGACTCGCCACAATGTGGCCAGCATGCGCGAACTACCGATCGATACGCCAGACGGCGGGCAGATCCCTCTGGAGCAGGTGGCCGACGTTCGCCTCGCGCCGACCCCCAACGCCATAGAGCGCGTGAATCAGTCGCGCCGCATCGACGTCGGAGCCAACGTGGAGGGAGGCGACCTAGGCTCCGCCGTGAGCGCCGTGGAGGATTCCATTGCGGGTGTGGATTTGCCGCGGGAGTACCACATGGAGGTGCTGGGAGAGTCCACGGAGCTGGCAGCCGCCCAGAAGAGTCTGCTGATCTACGGAGGCGCCGTGGCGCTGGTGATCTTGTTCCTCCTGCAGGCTTCCTTCGGGAGTCTGCGCCTGGCTCTGCTGCTGTTTCTTACCCTGCCTATGGCGTTGGTGGGAGGAGTGCTCGCGGTGTGGATGGGGGGAGGGATCCTCACGTTGGGCTCGCTGATAGGGTTTTTGACCGTGTTCGGGATCGCAGCACGAAACGGTATCCTTATGATCAGTCACTTCCAGCACCTCGAGCAAGAAGAGGGGGAGATGTTCGGGCCTGAACTGGTGCTGCGCGGGGCCAAGGAGCGGCTCGCGCCGATTGTGATGACCGCCTCGGCCACGGGGCTGGCGCTGGTACCACTGGCGGTAGCGGGCAGCATCGCTGGTAATGAGATCGAGTACCCCATGGCGATCGTGATCCTGGGCGGTCTCGTGACCTCGACGCTGCTGAACCTCTTCGTGCTGCCCTCCCTGTATCTCCGCTTCGGGAGATCGGAACGGGCTGTGAAGGGTGATCCGGCCGGGTAGTAGAGGAATTGTGGGACAGAAGTTGAGACCGCGCCGCATCTACTTGGCGACAGCCGCTTTAGTTCTGGTGTTTTCGGCTTCGGCTTGCGCCGGAGCCGCTCCCCAATCGGCCACAGACCACTCCTCCCAGCAAAATCATTCCCAGAACCTAAGCCCCCTCAGCGCCAACGACTTCGACCCCTCCAACTTCGGCGATTCCTCCACTGTTGACAACAAATGGTTCCCTCTCGTGCCGGGGGCCCATTCCGTCTTCGAGGGCTCCGCCATGGACGATAGCCAGCGCATCTCCCGCCGCGTGCTCACAACAGTGACCGACCTTACCAAAGAGATCAACGGCGTCGATAGTAGGGTGGTGTGGGAGAGGGACTACTCAGATGGCGAGGAGGTGGAGGCGGAGCTGGCCTTCTTCGCCCAGGACAAAGACGGCAACGTCTGGCACATGGGTGAGTACCCCGAGGAGTACGAGGGGGGGAGTTCGACAAGGCTCCGGGCTGGCTTGCCGGCTCCAAAGGCGCCTCTGCTGGCATCGCCATGATGGCAGATCCCAGGAAGGGAACGCCCAGTTACGCCCAGGGCTACGCTCCACCCCCCATCAACTGGATCGATCGGGGGAGGGTCTACAAGGTGGGGCAGAAGACCTGTGTGCCCGTGGAGTGCTACGAGGATGTGCTGGTGATCGAGGAGTTCGAGCGGACCAAGCCTGGAGCCTACCAGCTCAAGTACTACGCCCCCGGGGTGGGGGATGTTCGCGTGGGGTGGCGGGGCCCGAAGGAAGAGGAGAAAGAGGGGTTGGAGCTGGTCCAAGACGTAAGGCTGGGACCGAAGGCTCTGGCAGAGGCGCGGGCTGGGGCGCTCAAACTGGAGGAGCACGCCTACGAGATCAAGGACTTCTACAGGGAGACTAAGCCGGCGAAGCGCACCCTCTGATAGAATACACTTAGTAGTTGAAGTCAGGCGACCCATGGCCTGGAAGGGCACTGGGGCGAGATCGAAGCCCTCATTAGAGAAGAGTGGTGGGTGCTCACGAGAGCGATTACTTTGTTGAGTGCGATCATAGGTTCGGTGCTGGTGCTCGTAGCGGGATGCACCAGCTCCTCGCAGGAGAGTGCTTCCAAGCACGAGAACCCTTCCAAGCACGAGAACGCTTCCACGCAAAAGAAGGCTTACACCCCCCACATCGACCCTGTCGACTTCACCACCACAATAGACAACCAGTACTTCCCCCTCAAACCCGGCACCACCTTCGACTACGACGGGGGCGCAGAGCGCGACGAGTTCACCGTCACGTCCGACACCAAGAAAGTAATGGGCGTGGAGTGCGTCGTGGTCAACGACAAAGCATGGGAGAACGGTAAGCTGATCGAACAGACCTACGACTGGTTCGCCCAGGACAAGGAAGGCAACGTCTGGTACTTCGGGGAGGACACCAAGGAGTACGAAAACGGCAAGGTCACGAGCACCAAGGGCTCGTGGGAGGCAGGGGTTGACGGGGCCAAACCGGGGATCATCATGCAGGCCGACCCTAAGGTGGGAGATTCCTACCGCCAGGAGTACTACGAAGGCGAGGCCGAAGACATGGCGAAGGTGCTCAGCTTGAACGAATCACTCACAGTGCCCTACGGTTCCTTCGATGATGTGCTGGTAACCAAGGAGTGGACGCCTCTGGAACCCAGCTACCACGAGCACAAGTACTACGCCCGTGGGGTTGGCCAGGTGTACGGCGGGGGCTTAGAACTGGTCGATGTGAAGACTGGATGAGCGTGGCGCTGAGCCGTCACGGGCTAACTTCGTAGGATCCGCTCAGTCTTTGTCTAGATACGCACCGGCCTGCGTTCTTCGCTACACGGGGCCACCGTCGTACGCTCTACGCGCCGGACGCCCTTGCCGCGAAACTGAGGCTGCGCTAGATTGTTTCGATGTCACTAATGTAAGTTTACTGTAAAGAAACCCAGGAGTGGGGAGATGTTGTCGGACATAGAGATCGCGCAGGGGGCAGAGCCCAGGCGCATCGTCGAGGTGGCCCGGGAGAAGTTAGGAATAGGGGAGGAGCACCTTGACCCGTATGGTCATTACAAGGCCAAGCTCTCGCTTGAGTTCATCAGGTCATTAGAGGATCGGCCTGATGGCGAGCTGATCCTTATCAGCGGCATCAGCCCGACGCCTCCGGGTGAGGGAAAGACGACTACCACGGTCGGGCTCGGGGATGCACTGAACCGCATAGGCGAGAGGGCGATAACCTGCATAAGGGAGCCCTCGCTCGGGCCCGTCTTCGGCATCAAGGGCGGGGCCGCTGGCGGAGGGTACGCGCAGGTCATCCCCATGGAGGATATCAACCTGCACTTCACGGGCGACTTCAACGCCATAGCCTTGGCCAACAACCTCCTCGCCGCTCTGGTGGACAACCACGTTCATCAGGGCAACGATCTCGGGTTGGATCTGCGTCGCATAGTGTGGAAGCGCGTTGTGGACATGAACGATAGGGCGCTGCGCGACATAGTCGTGGGGTTGGGGGGCCCGACCAACGGTTTCCCACGGCAAGACGCCTTCGACATCGTGGTCGCCTCAGAGGTGATGGCCATACTCTGCCTCGCGACCTCACTAGAGGACTTGAAGGAGCGGTTGGGAAACATCGTCGTCGGTTACACGCGGGACGAGAGGCCGGTGGCTGCGCGGGATCTGGGCGCCCACGGCGCCATGGCCGTGCTCTTGAAAGACGCCATAAAGCCCAACCTCGTGCAAACCCTGGAGGGCAACCCTGCCTTCGTGCACGGCGGGCCCTTCGCCAACATCGCCCACGGCTGCAACTCCGTCATGGCGACGAAGACGGCGCTCAAGCTCGCGGACTACGTCCTCACGGAGGCCGGTTTCGGCGCCGATCTCGGGGCGGAGAAGTTCGTGGACATAAAGTGCCGGATGTCCGGGTTGCGCCCCTCGATGGTCGTGCTCGTGGCGACCATCCGGGCGCTCAAGTTCCACGGCGGCGCCGAACTCGGCGGGCTGGAGAAGGAGGATCTCGGGGCGCTCGAAGGCGGACTGGCGAACCTGGAACGCCACATCAACAACGTTCGCAACCACTTCGGGCTGCCGTGCGTCGTGGCGATCAACCGCTTCCCCTCGGACACGGAGGCGGAGATCTCGCTTCTCAAAGACGCTGTCGCGCACCACGGGGCGCGGGTCGTGCTCACGAACCACTGGGCCAAGGGGGGCGTAGGGGCCGAAGAGCTGGCCTACGCCGTCGTGGAGACCGTACAGAGCGTGCCCGCCAGATTCAGGTTCGTCTACGACGAGGAAGACAGCCTTTGGGAAAAGATCTCCGCCGTGGCGACCAAGATCTACGGCTCCAGCGAGGTGGTGGCGGACACGAAGGTGCGGCGCCAGATCCGCAAGTTCCAGGAGGACGGGTACGGTCGCTACCCGGTGTGCATCGCCAAGACCCAGTACTCATTTTCGACGGACCCCTCGCTGCGGGGCGCCCCTTCCGGCCACGTGCTCTCGATACGCGAGGTGCGGCTCTCGGCCGGTGCGGAGTTCGTCGTCGCCGTGTGCGGGGACATAATGACCATGCCAGGGCTGCCCAAGTCGCCGGCCTCGGAGCGCATAGACCTCGGCAAGAAGGGGGAAGTGATCGGGCTGTTCTAGAGGGCGACCGCCGTACTTCGTAAGGGGCGTGCCTCGGGCGGCTTGCAATCGCCAGGCTACAGGTCCCCGTCCTCTTCGGCCGGCGCTTGCGGACCCAGGAGCATTGGGCCCGTTTGTTGTCCTTGTGGCGGTGATTATTGGCGATCCGGTTCGTAGACGAGCGCCACGACGCCCGAGCCGAACGACCGTGATCCCAGAAGGTTCAAAGTCGCGGGGATATCCTCCCCAAACAGGCGCTTGCCCTTGCCCAAAACCACCGGGTAGACGAGGAGCCGGTAGCCATCCACGAGATCGTGCCGCATGAGCGTTTGCACGAGCGTGGCGCTGCCGTGGACCGCGATGTCCTTGCCTTCCTGCCGCTTCAGGTTGGTGATTTGTTCCACGATATTGTCCTTGATCAGCGTCGAGTTGTTCCATTCCAGGGGCTCTTCGAGGGTCTCGGAGACCACGTATTTGCGCACGTTGTTGAAGTAATCCGCCCCTTCGGCCTTGCTCTGCGGCCAGGCTGCCGCGAACCCCTGGTAGGTCACGCGTCCCAGCAGCAAGGCATCGCTGGCGGAGGACTCTTCTCCTTTGAACTTCGCGATCTCGTCGTTCCAGTACTCGAACGTCCACCGTGGCTCTTCCATGACGCCATCTAGTGACACGAATTCGGTCACGACTATTCTCCGCATGATGGTCTCCTTTTGCCGGTCGCCGTCTACCCCCAATCATAGGGCAGCAAAAGGACAGAGCCTTGGAAAAAAACGCAAACTATCCACCCTTGCTCTTCCGAGCGATCTGCGCGGGCGTTCTTCCGATGAGGCGCTTCAGCGAATTGGTCAGGTGTGCATGATCGAAATAGCCCAGCTCGAAGGCGGTCTCCGAAATGGACGTACCTCGCTCGAGTAGCGAGACGGCGCTGCTGGCGCGTTCGATCTGCTGGATCGTCTTGTGGGTCAATCCGGTTGCCCGCAAGAAGCGGTACTGTAGGGAACGGATCGACATGTCGGGCGTGTGCCCCCGTATCGCCGCCTCGACCACCGGATCGCAAACGAGTATCCCCTGACGGACGAGCCTGCCCACGAACACGTCGGCGTTGTCGAAGGTCGGAAGTTCCCACACGGAGCCGTGCAGCCAGAAGGACTTGCTCGATGCTTCAGGAAGGGTCGCATCCTGCCTGTCCAGGAGGGTTCTTACGGGGAGATGGGGCATGAACGTGCCCATTTTGAAGACGATGCCAAAGAACTCGGCGTCTGCGGGGAAATCGGCTTCCGATGCCTTGGTCTCCGGACCTCGCGCGGTGATCGTCGTCTTGCCGCCTGAGGTCGCGATCACCATCTCCCAGTTGCTGGCGGCCGCCGAAGTAAAGGAGCCGGCGCATTCGCTGCGTACGCTCCAGACCATCTCGACGAGAGGCGAGTCTGCCGACCTCGCGTCGTCAAATGCAAATCCCATGCTGTCTCCCTTGGCCATGGTTGCTCATTCCGCTGTCGGGCATCGTCTGAGCGCAGCATACGGCACGAAGCCAGAAATCCAATAACGAGTGCGCAAGGGTATCGTAGGAACTGAGCTTTCAGGCTGGAGCCTGGCTGACGGAAATCTGGTTGCTATGTAAACCGGGCGGCGTCCGAGGCAGTTATGTGTCGGAGAGCCACTCGGGGAGTGGCTCGAGGCTCTCGCCCCAGACCTCCCAGAACAAGAGGTCAGCGGCGTGCTGGGTTCGTGAGGCGGGCGAAGCTGCGATCCACGAATGTAGGGTTATCCCTACCCCGAAGACTCTGGCTCGCTTCATTGGCCGCCAATGGTCCCTGGCCTACCCTCATGACAGAGACGAAAGTTGGATCCAGGAGGTGGTTTGATGTCGTTTTCCGAGAAGAACTCTGTCCGCTCGGCTGCGTTCCGCCTGCACCCGGCGCTCTTGGTATTGCTGGTCCTAGTGATGTTAGCGACCAGCTCGCCCGCGCGGGCGCAGCAGAAGGAATCTGGATCTACCCCCGATCCCGGCCCCACCGATACACGGGAGGTCGAAGCGTTCCTCGATGGGTACCTGGGACATCAGCTCGATGACTACCACATCCCCGGTGCAACTGTCTCCGTCGTAAAGGAAGGGGAGGTCCTCTTCGCCAAGGGCTATGGCAAGGCCGATGTCGAGAAAGGAGAGTCAGTCCATGCCGATGAGACGCTCTTCAGGATAGCCTCCATAACGAAGCTCTTCACCGCGACGGCGGCGATGCAACTGGCCGAAGAAGGGGAGCTGGATCTCCACAAGGATGTCAACACCTACTTTACTGACGTCGAGATCCCCAACACCTACCCGGGACGTCCTGTCACATTGCACCACCTCCTCACTCACACCGCCGGCTTCGAAGAACACTACACCGGCTCGGGAGCCCGCAACGCCTCAGACGTAGAGCCGCTCGATGAGTACCTCTCGGAGCAGATGCCCGCGCGGGTAAGGCCGCCCGGCGAGGTGTCCTCCTACTCGAACTACGGCATGTCCCTGGCCGGTCTCGTCGTCCAGGAGGTCTCGGGCGTCCCCTACGATCGATACGTCGAAGACAACATACTCGACCCCTTGAGGATGGAGAGCACATCCACCGCGCAACCACCGGCGCCCGAGTTGAGGGAGAGGTTGGCGACGGGCTATGACGTCGAGGGGGGCGAGCCCGTGGCGAGGCCCTTCGAGTACTTCGATGACGCCCCCGCGGGGAGCGCGAGCACGACTGCTACGGACATGGCGGCCTTCATGATCTCCCACCTGCAAAACGGGCGCTTCGGCGAAGCCCGGATACTGCATGAGGACACCGCGAAAGAGATGCACGAGACTCAATTCCAACATCACCCTCGCCTGGACGGGATGGCCTACGGCTTCTCGGAGCAAACCCTGAACGGAGAACGGACGATCCAGCACGGAGGCAACCTCGAACAGTTCCACGCCATGCTCGCCCTGTTGCCCGAGCACGACGTCGGACTCTTCGTGGCCTACAATTCCTATGGGGACGGCGGCGACTTCGCCGAGTACGAGTTGCTCGAAGCGTTCATGGACCGCTACTATCCCAAAGCCCCGCCACAGGCTCTCGAGCCCTCCAACCAAGGAATCTCCGGGAACGCCGATCGCGTCGCCGGAAGCTACCGCGTCGGCCGCTCGAACTATACAGGGTTCGAGAAGGTGCTGACGCTCCTGACTGGCGCGAGGGTGAGCGCCAACAAAGACGGCAGCATAACTACTACCGGAGGGTATCTCACACTGGATCTTGATGCCACGGAGCAGCGCTGGGTCGAAGTCGAGCCGCTGTTGTTCAGGGCCGAGAACGGTAGGGAGCAGATCGCCTTCAGGGAAGACGGCGAGGGTCGCATCACGTACCTGACGGGCGATGCGGACCCGACGATATCCTACGAGAAGGTCACCACTTACGAGGCTCCAAGGCTACAGGTTGGCCTGTTGATGGGCAGCCTGGCAGTCTTGTTGCTCACGACTGTAGTCTGGCCGGTCGGGGCGCTGATCTCCCGTCGATACAGGAAGCGCTACGGGGTGCCGGCCGAAGACAAGACGAGTGCAAAGGTAGCGCGCCGGGCAAGGGTACTGGCCTGGGCCGTCAGCGCTCTTATCCTGCTATTCGTGATCGGGATGGTTGTGGTGTTCTCGAACGCCGGGGTAACCCTTGCCAATGTCTCGCCTTATCTGGTCGCCGTGCTTACGCTTCCCCTCTTGGTTACAGTGGGGACCGTCGGTGTCCTCGTCTTCGCGGCGTTGTCCTGGAAGCGCCGGTACTGGGGTCACTTCGGACGACTGCACTACTCGCTGGTGGCGCTCTCGATGGTCGTCTTCATCGCGCTGCTGGGCTACTACAACCTGCTCGGATTCCAGTTCTGAGCGCGAGATGCAAGGCCGGGTAGACTACAGTGAGAGAAGGGGTATCATGAACTACTTCGAGGAAACTCAGGGGGCGGACGAAGCCTCGAGCCGAAAGGAGAAGCCTCGCAGACGGCTCTTTGTCAGGGTCGCGCTGGCTACGCTCTTTGTGCTATCGAGCCTTCCGCTCGGATTTTGCTGGTTCATCGTCCTGGTCGTGTTGGTGCTGATCGGCCTGCCACTGACGATCGTGTGGGTCGGGTTGCCCATCCTGGCCCTCGCCATGCTCGTGTGCATCCTGGGCGCCGACACCGAGCGCTGGCGCCTGGCCGTGCTACTGGATACTAGGCTATCGTCTCCCTATCGCCCTCTGCGCGGCGGGTCGATGTTCGCCCGCTTGCGGGGATGGGCGACGGACCCGGCCCTGTGGCGCGGCTTGCTCTACCTGCTTCTGCTCCTCCCGATAGGCCTAGTCGAGTTCGTCGTCATCTTCGTCATGGCCTGTTCGGCGACGCTGGCAACCTACCCGTTGTGGTTCTGGACGCTCCCCGAGGGCCAGGGCCTGCTCTGGTCGGGGGTCTTTGTGGCGGACACCCTACCCGAAGCAGTGCTGGTTATGATCGTCGGCCTCGTGGCCGCGTCGGCCGCAGTGGCTTTCGTCCTGGAGGTGGCCCGGGCGCACGCACACCTGGGACGGGTCTTGCTCGGGCCGAGCGGTCGGGAGAGTCTCGAAGAGCGGGTGGAGGTTCTGACCGAGAGTCGTTCGAAGACTCTGGAGGCTGCCATCGTCGAACGCCGCAGGATCGAGCGCGACCTGCATGACGGCGCCCAGCAACGCCTGGTCTCCCTGGCCATGAAGCTGGGTATGGCCCGCCAGAAGTTGGATAGAGAGACCAGTGAGGATTGTGCGGTTACCGGGGAACCAGTAGCGAAGCTGGTCGGGGAGGCGCACGAGGAGGCCAAGCTCGCCCTGGCCGAGATCCGGGACCTCATCAGGGGCATCCACCCGGCGGTCCTGACCGACAGGGGCCTGGACGCGGCTATCTCCGCGCTTGCGGGCCGCTCCCCGGTCCCCGTTTCCGTGGATGTACATCTCGACGAACGTCCGCCGGAGCCTGTGGAGATCACCGCATACTTCATCATCGCCGAAGCCCTCACGAATAGTGCCAGGCACTCCGAAGCTTCCGGGGTCCACGTCCGGGTACGCCGCGAGAAAAGTCTCGACGAACGGGACCGTCCGGAAGCGGATCTCCTGGTAGTGGAGGTCGAAGACGATGGCAAAGGCGGGGCCGACCCCGCCGGCGCGGGACTCGGGGGGCTCGCCGACCGGATGGCCGCCCTCGACGGTCGACTCCTCATCGAGAGTCCCGAGGGTGGCCCCACGCGGGTGCACGCGGAGCTGCCGTGGGGATCGACCGGTGAGAGCGCGTGAACGAATTCGCCGGAGAAACCCCTTTGAGGATCGTGATCGCCGAGGACTCCGGGCTGTTGCGGGCGGGCATCGCGCGCCTTCTGATCGACAGCGGGCACCGAGTTGTCGCCGAGGCGCAAGACGGACCGAGTTTCCTCCTCGCCGTCGATGAGCATCACCCGGATGTGGTCGTCGTGGACGTTCGTATGCCGCCGGGCTTCAAGGACGAGGGGCTCAAGGCTGCCCTGGAGGCGAGGAGCAAGAGACCCCACCTCGCGGTGCTGGTGCTCTCCCAGAACGTCGAGGAGAGATATGGAAGAGAGCTATTGGAGTCCGGGGCCGAAGGTACCGGCTACCTGCTCAAAGACCGCGTTGCCGACGTGGGTGAGTTCGTCTCGGCTCTAGAAGAGGTCGGCTCGGGCGGGACCGTGCTCGACCCCGAGGTGGTTGGCCAGCTCCTCGCTCGCAGGAGGCGCGACGACGATCTCTCTTCGCTCACCCCTCGTGAAAAGGAGGTCCTCGCCCTCGTCGCCGAGGGCCGGACCAACCACGCGATCGCCAGTACGCTCTTCATCACCGAAGGTGCCGTGGAGAAGCACGTGAAGAGCATCTTCGGCAAGCTCGGGCTTGCCCAGAGCGAGGCCGACCACCGCAGGGTCCTGGCGGTTCTGGCCTACCTGCGGAGCTAGTCTTACAGTGACACTTCCGTCCGAACATCGGCGAAGTTGCCCCGGACGGCGACTAACTTGGCCGATCGAGGTGTAGTGCGAGGCGATGGGTATATACAATCGTCGGAATGCATGAGCGTGGGCGATCAGCTCTCGCGGTCGTGAGTGTGCTCGCGGCCTTCGTTCTCGCTGTGGCCTTTCGCGGATCCCCACATGGTCGGCCTGCAATCCCTGAAAGAGTTGGCCGAGGCGGCGGGACTGGATTTCGAGCGCCGAACCGGCGGCCCTTTCGGTTTCTTCGCCGGTTTCGAGGCTCCATAATAGTCCGCCCTCGGATAGGCTGCATGCTAGTACAATCTACCTGCAATGGCAGCCGAATGTGCGCAGGCACCACGAGGAGTAGACGATTGGGTGTACTTAGCTGGATAGTCTTCGGGCTGATCGCGGGGATAATAGCTAAGCTGTTGATGCCGGGCCGCGATCCCGGTGGGTGCATAATCACTGTCCTCCTCGGCGTGGCGGGCGCCTTCGTAGGAGGGTTCCTCTACAGGCTCGTGACCGGGACGGAGTTGTTGTACTTCGGGTTCGATCTCAGAAGCTTCGCAGTAGCTGTCCTGGGAGCCGTGGCCGTACTGGCCGTCTACCGGCTCATCCTCAGGAGTTGAGTCCAAGGACCGAGCGCGGCAAGCAGCCTCTCGAGAGGATCTGCTTCTCGAGTGGGATCTAAGGAGCTATGAGCCAGGAACGCAATGAGGACCTGAACCTGCTGCCTCCCGAGGGGGGCTTCGAGCTCTACACCTACAAGAATGCCGAGAAGATGGGGACGAGCGGATGGTCGGGGCTGTACTGGGCGAGGAAGAACGAAGCGGGAGACTACGAGATCCGGGCCGTCACTGCGGAGGGCGAGGGGTATTCTTACCCTGGGGGTGTGTTCTCGAAAGAAGCCTTCGAGAGATACTACGAGAAGGCCAATCAGTCTCCGCCGCAACTTCCTCCTCCAGGAGCTGCGGAATGAAACCGTGTTCCGCGCATGGAACCTACTGTTACCCTCTAGGAGCCTGTACCCATCATGGTGGATCGACGATGGGCTTCCTCAGCGAGCTTCGGACCGACGAGAGAAGACCCCCCAGGGTCGCCGAGTTGCCTAACAATATCTCCGGGGTTGCGTACGAGCACCTGTGGAGCACGCTGACTCCAGAGTATCCTGGCCTTACGCAAGGCCGTATGGTGAGATGTTCGTGCGACCCGTACGGCGCGTTTCGGGCAGGTCATTTGGCACCTACTGCGCGATGATTACGCTGGCGCTGACCGGCGACGTTATGCTCGGGCGCGGGGTCGCCGCTGTCCTCGACGATCACATGCGTCCCGAGGCGCCGTGGGGCGACGTGATGCCCCTTCTGGACACAGCTGACCTACGCATCATCAACCTGGAGTGCGCTATCACGGATTACGAGCGGCCGTGGACCCGCACGCCCAAAGTCTTCCATTTCAGGGCCCAACCCTCTGCCGTAGAGACCTTGCGGACGGCCCGGATCGATGCCTGTTCGCTGGCCAACAATCACACTCTAGATTTCGAGGAACAGGGTTTGCTCGATACCCTGGAACACCTGGACGCGGCCGGCATTCGGCACGCTGGAGCGGGTCGCAACCGAGATGAGGCCGCAGAACCGGCCATCCTTACCGTGCCAACGGACAACACGCGCCGGGTGGCGCTGCTGGCGTTCACGGACAACGAGCCACCGTTCGCGGCCGGCATCGACCGGCCGGGCACGAACTACCTGCCGGTCTCCCTGACACCGGATGTTCTTCGGCGGGTGGAGAGGGCGGTGTTGTACGCGCGCGAAATGGCGGCAGACTCGGTCATATTCTCCAACCACTGGGGACCGAACATGGTGCAGCGGCCCAGAGAGACCTTCCGCCGGTTCGCCCGTGCGGTCATAGATCGGGGGGTAGACATCTACTACGGGCATAGTGCGCACGTCTTCCAAGGGGTGGAGATCTACCGCGGCAAGCCCATCCTTTACGACACGGGCGATTTTATCGACGATTACGCGGTCGACCCCAAGATGCGCAACGACTGGTCTTTCCTCTTTCGGGTTTCCGTAGAAGAAGGCGCCTTCGAGCGTCTGGACCTTACCCCAGTCAAGCTCTCTTACGCGCAGGTTGACCTCGCTACGGGCGGCGAGCGAGAAACCATCCTCGACCGGATGGAACGCCTGTCTGCCCAGATGGGCACCGTCTTCTCCCGACGTGAAGGCGCCCTGGTGCTCGAACGCAGCTAGCGTCCCCTCCTTCCGCGGTCAGCAGAACAGCCCCAGACTCGAAGAGCCGAGGAGGGGTGACGACCTCTCCAACCGGTGCCTGCGAAAGTCTACTGCTCCGGGAACGCGTACGCACCGTGGAGCCTGACGAAGCGGGCCCAGGCGATAGTACGGCGCCGCACAAGCTCCCGAGCGTCCTTCTGGAAGAGGACCACCTCCTCTCGGCCGCCGTGGCCCACAGGCTGTACCAGGCGCCCTCCCGCAGCGAGCTGCTCCTGGAGTGGCCTGGGGACAGATGGGAACGCCGCGGCGACCAAGATGGCGTCGTAAGGAGCGTGCTCGGGTAGACCCTCTGTACCGTCGCCCTCGACTACCTCGGCGTTCTTCACGCCGAACCGGGCGAGGTTCTCCCTCGCGGCATCCGCTACGTCCCCAAAGCGCTCCACCGCCCACACGAAGCCGCCCAGGCGGGCGAGCAGTGCCGTCTGCCACGCGTAACCGGCGCCAATCTCGAGCACCCGCTCCTGGCCAGCGAGCCCCAGAGCCTCCACCATCCTCGCCACCAGCGAGGGCTGAGTCGTCACCTGGTCGCGAGGGATGGGTAACGGCCTGTCCTCGTAGGCTTGCCCGGCGAGGTTAACGGGAACGAAGCCGGCTCTGGGGACCGCGCGCAGGGCCTCGAGGAGACGGGGATCACGCACACCCTCGTCGATGATGGTCCGGACGAGATCCTCAGGCTCGCTCACGATCTTGCCATATTACACTAGCGTTCCGTCCACCTTCGCCCCCGGTCTGCAGGGCGGTCCTGGGTCTCGATCTCCGGCTATGGCAGATCATGGCTGACTGCCGCAGATTCATCCCGCCGCAACCGCTAAGACACCTGATCTGCCGCTTGCCCGCCGCCCACCGGCGTGCCTGCTCTAGCCAGGCACGCCGTGCACTCTTGTGCGGTGTCGCCGCGACAGACCGACTCATGAAGTGTGGGCTGTCACAACGCTGAGATGAACTAGGCCGCGAACGGTGCGACTCCGGCTGCAGTGCGGGTGATCGGATGATAT
This sequence comes from uncultured Rubrobacteraceae bacterium, assembly GCA_963811295.1. GTDB lineage: Bacteria > Actinomycetota > Rubrobacteria > Rubrobacterales > Rubrobacteraceae > Rubrobacter_D. Next base: position 132,256 of record CAWEQZ010000053.1, read on the forward strand.
CGTGGGCAAGCATACGAAAGCCACGGGGGAAGTAAACGATGGGGGAAACAGCAGAACCGCAGATCCTGCTGACCGGCCTCGCGATCGGCGAGTCGCCGCGTTGGCACGAGGGACGCCTGTGGTTCTCCAACTGGGGTACACAAGAGATAGTTGCGGTCGATATCGAGGGCAACAGCGAGGTGATGGCCCGCGTCCCAACGACCATCCCGTTCTCCATCGACTGGCTGCCCGACGGGCGGATGATCGTCGTATCGGGACCAGAGGCGCGGCTGCTGCGCCACGAACCTGACGGGACGCTGGTGACCCACGCCGACCTGAGCGGCCTGGTCGACGGCTTCATCAACGAGATTGTCGTCGACCCTCACGGCAACGCCTACGTCAACGGCGGCGACTTCGACTTCTCGACCGGCGCGGGGGTGGAATCCGGGTTCGTCGCGCTGGTGCATCCGGACGGCTCGGCGCAGCAGGTGGCCGACAACATCGCGTTCGGCAACGGTATGGCCATCACCGAAGACGGCTCGACGTTGATCGTCGCCGAGTCCTGGGCCCGACGCCTGAGCGCCTTCGACATTGCCGCGGACGGTGGCCTGTCGAATCGCCGGATCTGGGCCGATACGGGTGATGGTCCGCCCGACGGGATCTGCATGGACGCCGAGGAGGCGGTCTGGTACGCCGACGTGCCGAACAAGCGTTGCGTGCGGGTACGCGAAGGAGGCGAGGTGCTGCAGATGATCGAGCTCGATCGTGGCGGCTTCGCCTGTATGCTCGGCGGGCCGGACGGGCGGACGCTGTTCATGCTCACGGCCGCGTGGGCCGGCATGGAGAACATAGACGACTCGGCGCGAACCGGTCAGCTCCTCATTGCGGAGGCGCCCGCACCGGGCGTCGGTCGGCCGTAGGAGGGCAGCAAGTTCGGTTGCGGCGTCCCGCCGCACGAGGGGAGCGCGGCCTGTGCGGGAAGTTGCCGAGAACGTCGCCCGGTGATGCTGCAGGTCCACTTCGCCTACACGGATGCTATTTAGGCATCAACCTGCAGGATCTAGGAGTGGCGGAGCGAATCCCTGCCATCTACACTTCGCATGAGAGTATCCTACGCCTACCTGCCCGTCAGGCACTTGGCACAGCTCAGGGGCCGTGCCGGGTGCTCGATCGGGGAGATCGACGGTCCATTCTCCTCCAGGTCGAGTAGGCTACGCCTTGACACTGCAAGGTGACGGGGAGGCGCAGTATGTGGAAGAGGGCTTCCGCCACAGCAGAATCCGGCCGCTCACGCCTCCGTAGCTTTCTCCTTATATTGGGGATCGTGCTGCTGGCGGCCAACCTGCGCCCGGCACTGACAAGCGTGGCGCCCTTGATCGGCCAGATCCGGGCTGACACCGGCATGTCTAACGGGGTAGCTGGGCTTCTCACGACGTTGCCGCTCCTGGCTTTCGGCCTGCTCTCGCCGGTCGCGCCGCGCGTAGCCCGGCGGTTCAGCATGGAGCGCGTGCTGCTGGCGAGTCTGTTCGTCCTTGTGGCCGGCATTCTGTTGCGCTGGGCGGGGGCTGTGGCGGCTCTGTTCTTGGGGACGGTCGTCCTGGGAGCGGCGATTGCGGTAGCCAACGTGCTCTTGCCGAGCCTCGTCAAGCGAGAGTTCCCCGAACGGGCCGGTCTCATGACGAGCGTGTACTCCACTTCGCTAGGCATCAGCGCAGCGTTCGCCGCTGGCGTGAGCGTCCCCCTGGCACAGCTGGCCGGTATCGGCTGGCGAGGAGCCCTGGCGGTGTGGGCCGTGCCCGCCTTCCTTGCCGGTGTCGCCTGGCTTCCCCAACTCGGTCGTAGCGATCATCCTGCCGATCCGTCCCCCCGAAGCTCCCCTGGGGTCAGAGACCTGTGGCGTTCGCCCCTGGCCTGGCAGGTGACGCTGTTCATGGGCTTGCAGTCGCTGGCGTACTACGTGACGCTGACGTGGCTACCGGAGATCCTGCAGGAGGAGGGGATGGGTGTGGCCAGGGCGGGGTGGATGCTCGGGCTCTCTCAGGCCGTGGCGATCGTGACAATGTTCTTGGCACCAATGATCGCCGGGAGGAGTGCCTCTCAGCGGGGTGTGGTTGTGGTGGCCGTGGGCACGTCTGGCGTCGGCGTTTTGGGCCTTCTTGTTGCCGGTTCCACCGCAAGCATCCTGTGGGTCGTGCTGCTAGGTCTCGGTCAAGGGGCGTCCTTCAGCCTGGCGCTCACCTTCTTCGCGCTTCGATCTCCAGACCCGGGACACGCCGCTGCGCTCTCGGGCATGGCCCAGTCGGTCGGTTACCTGCTCGCCGCGGGCGGGCCTTCCCTCTTCGGCGTCCTGCGCGATGTGACGGGTGCATGGAAGGTGCCGCTGGCACTGCTGCTCACGGTCACGGTATTCTTGCTTATCGCAGGTATTGGCGCAGCCCGCGACGCCCACGTCGGTACATCTGTCCCGGAAGAAGCAGGGTAAGAAGTGGACGTATCTACACCACCCGGATCATTCGTCGCGGGTTGCCGTGGCAGAAAGTACAACACCACAAAGACCCTGGAAGCCTTCTCGGCCCAACTGCGCGACGAGACAGACCTGGACGCATTGAGCGACGGGCTGGTCACTGTAGTGAGGGAGACCATGCAACCCGAACACGCCTCGCTGTGGTTGACGCCGCCTGGCAGGAGGGAACCCTACGAAAGCGAGGTAAGAAATGTTTGAGGCGGTCGTGATCGGCGCGAGGGTCGAGCGAAGAAGATAATCCGGAGAGGCTATAAACTCCGGCCTATGAACGAGAGCACCGAGCGTGAGGTTCCCCTGGCCCTGATGGTCCAGGCGCCCGACGAGCCCGGCGTCCTTCACGCCCTGACCAGGGTGTTCCTCGACCATGAGGCGAACATAACCCACGTCGACATAGCGGAGCGGCGCGAAGGGCTCACCACAGTCTATTTCGAGCTCGAGGACGTCGCCGGCGATGCTGCGGACGTGCTCATAGGAGACTTACAGGCTCTGCCCGTCGTGAGGGCGGCAGAACGGGCGCCCTCGTTCCAGAAGGTATACGGCAAGCGGATCATCGTGGTCGGCGGCGGAGCGCAGGTGGGCCAGGTCGTGGTCGGCGCGGTCGCCGAGGCCGATAGGCACAACATTCGCGGTGAGAAGATCTCCGTCGACACCATCCCCCTGGTCGGCGAGGAAGAGCTCGCCGCGGCGACGCGCGCCGTGGCCCGCCTGCCGCGGGCGGTGGCGCTCGTCCTGGCCGGTGCGCTGATGGGTGGGGAGGTGACCCGCGCGGTACACGAGATCCGCGAGAAGGGGATCATCGTGCTCTCGCTCAACATGCCAGGTAGTGTCGCAGAGGCGGCCGACCTCGTGGTGAGCGACCCGGTCCAGTGTGGCGTGATGGCCGTTATGGCAGTCTCCGATTCGGCCCTCTTCGACATCACTCGCCAACGGGGCCAAAGATACTAGCCGGCTCAGCGTCTACCGGCAGTCGTAGGTCGGGTCCTGGAGAGAATTGGGTACACTTGAGTACGTTAGCCTACGACGGCGGATGATAGGGAGTGCGACCATGAGGTTGGTGATCTTCGGACCTACGGGCGGCACCGGGCGGCGTCTCGTGGAGAGGGCGATCGCAGAAGGGCACGAAGTCACCGCTTTCGTCAGGAACCCATCCAGGATGAGCGCGCGCCACAGGCGGCTAAGGGTCGTCGTGGGAGACGCCTCCGACGCAGGGAAGGTGCGCGAGGCGATTGCCGGCAACGAAGCGGTGATCAGCGTCCTCGGCTCCCGGCAACCAAGCAACCCGCTCCACCCTCGCAGACCGGGGGACCCGCACGGTCCTGTTTCGGTCGGCTCCGCCAACATCATCGCGGCGATGAAGGATCACGGTTTGCGGCGTTTCGTGTGCCAGACGGCGTGGGGGGTGGGGGAGAGCAAGCAGGATCCCGGATTCGCGGGCGCCTTCTTCATGAAGGTGCTCGTGCCTCCTCTGCTCAGGGATGAGTACGCAGAGAAAGAAGCACAGGAGAAGCTCCTGCGGGAGAGCGATCTGGATTGGATCATCGTTCGCCCCATGATACTGACCAACGGGCCGTGGACGAACGACTACCGTGTGGGGCTGGACCTGAAACCGGGTCGGCGCCCCTACATCTCGCGGGCAGACGTCGCCGACTTCCTGATGAGGCAACTCACCGACGATTCCTTCGTACACGAGACGCCGGCCATCGGCTATTGACCCCGCACGCAGGACGATTGGATCGATCTTGCAGCCGTCACAGGAACATCCAGGCCAGAGTAAGGACCTGGACTCTGCACTGTTAGTGTCATACAGTAACGTGTAGACCGGAAAGGAGTCACACTGCTGGACACTCTCTCGGATAATTTCGTACGGGCTGCGAGGTTGGACGATGTACGAGCCGCCGGTCGCACCTCCGTCCGTGTCGCCGGCCACTCACTCGCACTGTTCTTCCATGACGGTAGGGTGCACGCCCTGGATAATCGCTGTCCCCACATGGGCTTCCCCTTGCACCGGGGCACCCTGCAAGACGGCATCCTCACCTGCCACTGGCATCACGCCCGCTTCGACCTCGAGAGCGGCGGAACGTTCGACCAGTTTGCCGACGAGGCCCGTGTCTTTCCGGTGGAGATTAGAGACGGTGAGGTATGGGTCGATCTCTCGCCGCGGGAGGACCGTCCGGCTTACCTGCGCCAGCGCCTGAGAGATGGGCTGGAGCGCAACATCTCGTTGGTCGTGTCCAAATCGGCCATCGGGTTGCTTGGTAGCGGGGAAGATCCCGCCGAACCTTTCCGCGTAGGACTGGAGTTCGGCAGCAGATACCGGCGGGCGGGGTGGGGGCAAGGGTTGACCATGCACACCTGCATGATGAACCTCATGCCTCACCTGGCTCCCGAGGACCGACCACGGGCCCTCTACCACGGGCTCTCCGCCGTCTCACGGGACTCCGCTGGGGAACCGCCACGCTTCTCTCTGCGTCCACTGCCCACAGAGACGGTGGACCTGGCCACGCTCAGGGTCTGGTTCCGACGGTTCGTCGAGGTGCGCGACTCAGAAGGGGCCGAACGCTGCATCGTCTCTGCGGTGCGTACAGGGGCGGATCCCGCCCAGATGGCAGATCTACTCTTCTGTGCCGCCACCGACCACCGCTACCTGGATAGCGGGCACATCCTGGACTTCACCAACAAGACTTTGGAAGCGCTCGACATCGCCGGATGGTCGCATGCCGAGGTTGTCCTCTCCAGCCTGGCCGAAGGATTTGTGGGTGCGAGGCGCATGGAAGAGTCGAACTCCTGGCGCAACCCCGTGGATCTGGTACAGATACTCGAGGCCGCCTTCGAGCAGTTGCCTGACGCTCTGGAGAGCGGCCGGGACAGGCGCGGAAGGTGGGAGGACCGCGAGGAACTCGCCCCCGTGCTGTTGGGAGAGGATGGGGAAGCCATCGCCGGGGCGCTACTCGAAGCGCTGCGGGAGGGCGCGACCGAAGAGGAACTTGCAGGGGCGGTGGCGTACGCGGCCGCACTGCGCATAGTGCGCTTCCCAACCACGAACGAGTTCGGCGACTGGGATACCTCCCTGCACACCTTCACCTTCTCCAACGCCGTCCACCAGGGGCTGCGGCGGACCCCCTCTCCAGAGCTCCTGAGAGGGGTCTTCGACGCCGCGATGAGCGTCCACCTCGACCGCTTCCTCAACGTCCCACCCTCACGTGTGCCGAAGCCCAACGGGCTGGAAGCGGAGCCAGAAGATTTGCTGGTGGAGCTTCAGGTGTTACTGGACGAACGGCAGAAAGTAGACGCAGCGGGGGAACTGGTCGCCGACTATCTCTATGGCGGGGGAGATGCTGACCGGCTCCTGGCCGTGATGGGCGGCCTGCTCCTCAGGGAGGACCGCAACTTCCACACCATACAGGCCGTCGAAGCTGCCTTCAGGCAGTATGGCCATCTGCGCGACACCACGGTAGGCGCGCATGTGCTGGTTGCGGCCGCCCGTTACCTGGCAGCCCACTCTCCCACCATGCGTTCCCAGGGACAGACCTACGATATCGCCCGCCGCCTCTCTCGGGGTGAGATCCTCTACGAAGAATGAACAACGAAGCTCCCCAGAGCCGCTAGCTTTCGTTCGATGAGCGCATACCGGTTCGTTGCAAGTCTTCGACACCTTTCTTCCTCCGCCATAGCGGGGCAGAAAGGGATCCTCAAGCTTGCCCACTGAAGAGCCTCCGCCAGGACCCCTTGGTTCTCTCCAGTTCCTCTCGCAGCCTACTCGCTTCTTCGTGCAGCCTATCTGCGCGTTCGCGTTCTCGACGGTGTCCCTCCCGCTCCCGCTCTAGTTCGGCCAGCAGGTTCTCCCTCTCTTCTCTCTCGGTACGCCGGGCACGGTCCAGGCGGCTCTTCAGGTGCCCTACTAGCCTGTGAAGATCACCCATCTCGCCCACGAGTTCCCGGAGCATCTCGGCAGATTGTCCTCGGGACTCTTCTGCAGTGACCTCGGGTGAGGTCTCTGTGGATACCCGTTCGTCTACGGCTTGTTTGGGGATCTTCCACCGACCGCTCTGCGGGTCTTGTTCGCCTTCTATCTCTCCGGTCTCGAGACTCTTCAGAAGACTACGCTGGGGAGCATCGAGGATCTGCGCCGCCTCTGGGAGGGTGTAAAAGTCCCTTGTTGGCATCGTTCGTGCTCTATCCCGAGTCTATCGTGCGATTAGCCCTGTCCCGCAAGCATGCATATTAACAGATCTGCTCTCTACTCGGCCCACTCTACCTTCGGTACCTCCGACAGATCGAATTCTCCGATCCTCTCACGCCCGAGTTCTTCGAGCTCCAGCAGGCATCGCTCGCTCTCACGGACGAGCTTCGCCACGTCCAGGCCGAGGGTTACCGGTTCGAACTCTCTCAGACGAACGGCGCCGTTCCGCAAAAGCCCCGTAGCCCCACGCCAGTTGCCGTTCTGGAGGTGGTAGAAACCCACGCCGACCTGGAGGATGCCCTGGTAGAGAAAACGGACGCGCCTTGGCTCCTGCATCCAGGCCTCTTCGAGGTACTCGTGGCACTCGTAGAACTCGCCCCTGTTGAACTCCTCTATGCCCTTGAGCGCGAGGTCGGGAAGCCCTTCGGGAGATCCCTCCGGTTCCGCTCCGGCCACCCTTCCGCTAGCCGCAGCCGCAGCCCCCGCCGCAGCAACCGCCACCCCCGGCCATCCTGGCGTCCATCACAGGGTTCGTCGAGAGGGCCGAGGCGCCCGGGGTTATGGAGGCGAAGTTGGAGATCACACGCCGCGACTGCGTCGAGCCGCACTCGGGACACTCCGCGGGCTCGTCCGCGTCGCTCATCGGGCGCATCAAGTCGAAGCGATCCTCGCAGCCGGCGCACTTGTATTCGTAGAGGGCCATCCTATCCCACCTCTCGGTTCACTGATCTCACATCACGCCTATTGTACCTTCCCTCGCGCCCAGAGGGGAGCCCCGCTGAGGGATGTTCGCCATCGGCGGGCACGATGAGCTTGAGGTCGACGGAGCGATCCCGGATCTTATCCCGAGTTAAGTTCCGTTAACTCTCCTGAAAGAGGGGAGGAATCGGTGAACCTGGATGGTAAGCTGCGCGTACATCAGGAAGCCGGTGCCCGCCTTTCAGGGGTAATGGGGAAAGGGAAAGGAGAAGCGTGGGCACCGGCTACTCTATTCATATCTCACATAGTCTTTCTGTCAAGGCGTTCTTCTGTCAAGGCCGGACGCCACCGCCTCTCTCACCGACCGCCTTCCGCCAGTACTTGACCCGGCACGACAGCCGAATACGAACCCTGTTAGTCCTCTCCACGCAACTGCGGTAAACTCGCCCCACCAGGCACGATTGGGGCCGTAGCTCAGTCGGGAGAGCGCCGCCC
>CAWEQZ010000054.1:0-124268 GCA_963811295.1 uncultured Rubrobacteraceae bacterium
ATACGGACCAACCGTCCATACGGATGATCCCACACCTCACGTAAACTATCACTCATTCGAAGCCGGCGCTACAGCAACCGCATGGTGCCGCCAGGCTCCTCCCCTCGTCGCAGCCTGTTGGCGGCGTTGTGCGCCTGCCGCGTACTCTCAGGCAACCGGTACTGCTGCAGCACGCGAGTACCAGCTCGACTGAACTCCTCAGGTCGATCCCATTGCCCACCGAGACGTAGACCGGAGACACACTCTCCCTCGTCCTGAGGACCCTGCCGACGAGCTCCCCGCGATGCACGAGGTCCGTCGCGCACCCCTTCTCCCCCCCGGGTTCCTCGTAGTCCCAACGAGCCGGCTCTTGGCGCACCCCACCGTCGGAACGTCGAGGAAGAGCCCGAGGTGCGAGGCCAGGCCCATCCGGCGGGGATGCGCAAGTCCATGGGCGTCCAGAATCAGGGCGTCCACTCGACGTCTCGACCTTCCGTAAAGCGCCGACCAACGAGGACTTCCCTGAACGAAAGGAGCCCAGGCACGTACGGAAACCGGAGCGGAGCCTCGAAACCCTGCACCTCGACGAGGGAAAGCCCGGGGAACTCGAGCACCACGACCGTAGCGTAAGCCATGTCGTCCTGCGTGGAGACGTCAGCCCCGGCCACATGCCGCACGCCGGAGAGATCCAGGGCCGACCCAACCACCCGGGAAGCCAACTCCTCCTGTAATCGCCTCGCCTCGGCCGGTGAGAGATCAAACCCGTGAAGCTCGTCGACCTTCATCCCCAACTACGTTAACAAATATGAAGGCGGGCGAACTCCCGGATAGATGGCCCACGATAACCTCCAGAAAAACACCGTCCCGACCGATGGAATCTGGAGGGGGGAACGGTTCCATCGGTCGGGGCTCGGTTTAATCTGAATCTTACCCTTAGCCTGTTACGATATGCTTGCCGTCATGTAACGGTTCCGTAACGTAACGGAAACACTTTGGTTACAGACCGGTCTCTCTCGCCGAAATATACGTTCAATCCGATATATACTTAACCCTAACGTTATAGTTGAGATATTGTTGCGGGTTTCAGCCCACGGTCACGCCGATAGTATGGTAGCCGGTGGCGCCTGAGGGGTGTGGGGGGGCTTCTCTGGCGATCTGGGTCTCGCCGGTGCCGTCTGTGGCGCGCACCTGGATGGTGTAATCGCCTGGCTTGGCGTCCCAGTCGTAGACGTACTGCCGCCAGGTATCTTCTGCGAGTTGTTTTGCGAGGCGGGCTACATTCCAGGTCTCTCCGCCGTCGGTCGAGACCTCGACCTTCTCGATACCGCGGTGTGGGGCCCAGGCGATACCGCCTATAGGGTTCTTGCCTGAGGAGAGGTTGTCGCCGTCGCTGATGGTATCGATACGGGACTGGGTCTTGATCGGGCCTTCCTTCGACCAGGTGCGTTGGATCCAGTACGCGTCGAAGTTCCAGTTGGTGAGCTCTATCTCGGTGAGCCACTTGGTGGCCGAGACGTAGCCGTAGAGGCCTGGGATGACGAGTCGAACGGGGTAGCCGTGCTTTATGGGGAGTTCGCTGCCGTTCAGGCCGAAGGCGACCAGGGCGTTGCGGCCGTCCAGCGCGATGTCCGTCTTGAAGCCCGTCGTAAAGCCGTCAACGCTACGTCCCACGAGCTGGCTGGAGGCGGTTGTGATCTTATCCCGGCTCATGCCGGCCTCCGCCAGAACGTCGGATAGCAGCACTCCGGTCCAGCGTCCGTTGGAGACAAGCCCGCCGCCGACCGTGTTGGAGACGCACGAGAGCGTAATGTCCGATTCGCGGGTGGACATGCTGAGGAGGTCCTTGTAGGAAAACTCGACAGGGTTGTCTACCGCGCCTTTGACCGACAGCGTCCAGTCTTCACGTCGATCCTCGGCGAAGTTAGCGCGGTGTCTATGAGGTAGAAGCTGCTTGCCGGTGTGATTAGCTTCGGCATGCCCGGCACGTCTATGGAAGCGTCCTTCGGAGGTGCGGCAGGGTCTCGTGGGTCGCGGCTTTCCGGTGCTCCTGTCCGCTTCACCCTTCCCCGCCGGCTGTTTCCCGTCCGGCGATTCTGGCAGGTTCAGCTTCTTGGGCCTGGCCGCGCTCTGGACGGTTCCACCACCAAGCAGTCGTCCCATGCCCGCGGCCGCGAGACCGGCCACGGCTGCGCCGCCGCCGAACAGCAGGAATCCGCCGCGCCCGAAGGCGATAGTACCGTCCGAGCCGGCCTCCCTCGACCTCACGACTGGCGAGGCCGCGCTTCCAGGCTCGCCCGCAAGGGGAGGCTTTCTGCGGGTTCACCGGCACGGAGGCCCGACGCGCGCAAAAGGAGTTCCGTGACGGCGGCGCCGGCGAGGAGGGCGCCGACGATGGTGATAACGCGTCGGTAAAGTGGCGACGAACGGGTCGGCCAAGGCAGATGCGATGGCGATGACCGCGAGGAGGGCAACACCGGCGAGCGGCAGAGAAGGGCGCCTGACGGCGAGGTTACCTAGGAGAGGGCGATCGCCAGCGTGCCGATGAGCATCGTCGCGATAAGCGTCGGAATGTCCGCCGTGCCGAGAAGCTCGATGCCTTGTGTCACGAGCCCGCCAGGCGTCAACTCCACGATCAGCTGGGCGATCGACACGAGGATCGAGGGTACAGAGGCGTAGAGGCCGTGCACAAGTTCCGTGATCCCGAACGCGACCACCGCTCCGACGATGCCTGCGATACCCGCCCTCGTCCTGCTTTCCTACTTCTTGCCTCATAGTGGTGCTCTCCAATTCCTCTCGCTCTGAGACCTTATCTAAGAGTCTATACCTCGGATCGTTGCCCGGACCTCACAATTCCTCACAAGTACTTACGAATTCTCTGCGGACCGGATCATCACCCGACTTGACAGAGCTGCACTTTGGCGCTACAAAGCTCTTTACAGGCGAAGACGGGAACGAGTAGGGTCGCAGAACCCCGTCATAGCGAGCCGGGGACGGTGGAAGCCCGGCGCGGGACGCGGCCCGAACATCCTCCCCGAGCCGCCGGCCGAAAGCGGAAGGCGAGGAGGGGCCTAGACGGTTAGTAGGACCGGCCGGGCGAGCCCGTTACAGCGCGTGCGTTCCGGGAGACCGCGACGCCACTGAGAGGACCGGACCCGTGAGGTTCCGGGCAAGTAGGGTGGTACCGCGAGGGCCTTACGCAGGCTCCCGTCCCTACGGTGGAGCGACGCTCCGCCCTGGGGCGGGAGCTTTTGTATGAGGAGGTCAGCACCATGAAGTTCGATAAGGTCAGCCCACAGGTAGATTTCCCGAGGCTCGAGGAGGAGATCCTTGGTCTCTGGGAGAGGACCGGCGTCTTCCAAAAATCTGTAGAGGACAGGCCAAAGGACCGTCCCTTCGTCTTCTACGAGGGTCCGCCGACGGCCAACGGTAGACCAGGGTTCCACCACACGCTGGCGAGGGCTTTCAAGGATCTCATACCACGCTACAAGACCATGCAGGGTTACCGGGTCGAGCGCAAGGGCGGCTGGGACACCCACGGCCTGCCCGTCGAGATCCAGGTGGAGAAAGAGTTAGGCCTCGACGGCAAGGCGGATATAGAGCGCTACGGCGTCGAGGAGTTCAACAGCCTGTGCCGCGAGTCCGTCTTCCGCTACGTGGAGGACTGGAAGAAGATGAGCGAGAGTCTCGGCTTCTGGATAGACATGGATAACCCCTACTGGACCCTGGACAATTCCTACATCGAGAGCGTCTGGTGGGCGCTCAAAGAGCTATACGAGAAGGACCTCCTCTACGAAGGTTACAAGGTCAGCCCTCACTGCCCCCGCGACCAGACCTCCCTCTCCTCCGCCGAGGTAGCTCTCGGCTACCAGCAGTACCCAGATCCTGTGGTAGACCCGAGCGTCTACGTGAGGCTTCCACTGGAGGATGAAGAGAACACGAGCCTCCTCGTCTGGACCACGACGCCGTGGACCCTTATCTCCAACGCCGCCGTCGCCGTGGGGCCTGAGGTGGAATATGCGACGGTCGAGGTGGGTGGCGAACGCTTGATCCTGGCCGAGGAGCTACTGGAGAAGGTGCTCGGTGAAGGCGACTACGAGATACTCTCCACAACGAAGGGGCGGAACCTCGAGGGCAAAAGGTACCGCCGTCCTTTCGATTACGTGCCCGTGGAGGAGACGGAGAACCTCTGGACCGTCGTTCTCGGGGACTACGTGACGACCACGGAAGGGACTGGGCTCGTGCACACCGCGCCGGCATACGGTGAGGAAGACGCCAGCGACGGGTCGCAAGTACGGACTGCCCACGATCCACCCCGTCAGAACCGACGGCACCTTCGACGAACGGGTGGGGCCTTTCGCCGGGCAGTTCGTCAAGGACGCGGACCCGGGTCTCGTCGAGGAGTTGAGGGAGAAGGGGCTCCTGTTCAAGGTGGAGGAGCTGGAGCACGCTTATCCGCACTGCTGGCGGTGCGGGACACCGTTGCTTTACTACGCCAAGAAAGCGTGGTACGGGCGGACGACCGCCGTGCTCGACGAGCTTCTCTCGGAGAACGAGAAGATCAACTGGGTCCCCGAGCACATAAAGTGGGGCCGCTTCGGAGACTGGCTCAAGAACAACATAGACTGGGCCTTGAGCCGCGAGCGCTACTGGGGGACGCCGCTGCCGATCTGGCGCACCGCCTCGGGCGAGACGGTCGTAGTTGGTAGTGTGGAAGAGTTGAAGGACCTCGCCATAGACCCTGTTCCCGAGGACCTGCACAGGCCGTACATAGACAGGGTGCGCATCAGGCACCCAGAGACCGGCGAAGAGGCAACCCGCGTCCCCGAGGTCCTCGACGCGTGGTTCGACTCGGGGAGCATGCCTTTCGCCCAGTGGGGCTATCCGCACGACGAAGCGAGCGAGGAGCGCTTCCGGCGGCAATTCCCCGCCGACTACATCTGCGAGGCAGTCGACCAGACGCGGGGCTGGTTCTACTCGCTGCTCGCCGTCTCGACGATGTTGTTCGGCAAGGGCTCATACAGGAACTGCCTGGTCCTCGGGCACATCCTCGACGCCGAGGGCAAGAAGATGAGCAAGTCGCTCGGCAACGTCATAGACCCGTGGGACGTCTTCGAGAAGCAGGGCGCAGACGCCCTGCGCTGGGCGCTCTACACAGCCACCAGCCCGGGCAATACGAGGCGCTTCTCCAGGGGATCAGGTCGACGAGGCCGTCCGCAAGTACCTCCTTACCCTCTGGAACACCTACTCTTTCTTCGTGACCTACGCCCGCATAGACGGCTTCGATCCGAAGGAGGATTACGTCGAGCCCGAGGGACGGAGCCTGATGGACCGGTGGGCCCTCAGTGAGCTACAGCTCACCATAAGGACCGTGAGCGAGAGACTCGACGCCTACGACGTAACGGCGGCAGGAAGGGCCATAGGAGAGTTCGTCGACGAGCTCTCCAACTGGTACGTGAGACGCAGCCGCAGGCGCTTCTGGAAGGGAGAGGACGATCAGGACAAGAAGGCCGCACACTCCACCCTATACGAGTGTCTGGTCACGGTCACCAAGCTCACAGCCCCCTTTACCCCATTCGTTGCAGAATCCCTCTACCAGAACCTCGTAGTGAACGGGAGTAAAGGGGCCCCCGAGAGCGTGCACCTCGCCGACTGGCCCGAGTACAGAGAAGAACTGGTGGACCGAGATCTCTCGGAGCGGATGTCCGCGGCGAGGCGCGTGGTCGGTCTCGGGCGGGCCGCCCGCAACGCCGCCGCAATAAAGACCCGCCAGCCCTTGAGGGAGGTGGTCGTCGTCGACGAAGCCCCGGATGGTAAGGGAAGCTCGCGGGTCAAAGAAGGCGTAGAGAGCCTGAAGGAGATCGTACTCGACGAGCTGAACGTCAAGGAGCTAGCCTTCGGGGAGGCTGAGGACGTGGTCGCCTACGACCTCAAGCCCAACCTCGGCGTCGTTGGGCCAAGTACGGCAGGCTCGTACCCGGACTTAGCGCGGCCCTCGCCGAGGCTGCGCCCGAGGTCGGTGCCCGCGCGGCTGCGGGAGAGAGCGTCTCCGTGGGCGTGGAAGGGCAGGAGATCACACTGTCTCCCGAGGAGTTGCTCGTCGAGCCAGGGAAGAGGGAAGGTTACGCCCTGGAGCGCGAGGGGGGCCTCTCCGTCGCTTTTCGTACGGGACTCGACGCCGGAGCTCGTCGACGAGGGGTTGGTGCGGGAGCTCGTCCACAGGGTGCAGAACCTGAGGCGCGAGAAGGGCTTCGAGATAGAGGAGAGCATCCGCGTCGGCCTCTCCGGGAACCCCAGGGTTCGTCACTTCTGGAGGATCACTGGGGAGATTACTTCCGGACCGAGGTACTTGCAAAGGAGCTCTCCTCGGCGCGGGCGCCCCTGATGGCGATTCCCAGAGCGTAACGGTCGACGGGGAGGCTCTATGGGTCAGGATGGAGCCGCTCGGCTGACAGGGTAGAGGCCCGGCGAAACGGGTATGATGTAGGGATCAGAGGCATAAAGGATTCAGGAGAGGGAGGTTCCGCGTGTTTGGCAGAAAGAGCCGGGCGGAGAGGCTAAAGGAGCAGGCAGAGTCCAACTCGCTTATTCCCGATGGCGACGCTGGCCACGGCTTATGCTGGAGCCAAGCCGGTGATCGAGCGTCTGCTCTACGACGACGACCTCAGGGATAACATCCGCATCTTCATCGAGTCGGCCCGCTCCATCATTGACGAGCTCTCAGGCGAGGACCCCAGCGACATCATCACCAAACTCTGGGACGACGATAAGCTGCGCGGCCAGGTCGAAGCCGCCGCGGGGGCGGCCAGTCAAGGCAGCAGGCGGGTACGGGGGGAGAAGGTGCGCGAGCGTGGCGGAAGGGGCGGTCGGCTGCTGTTCCTCTTACTCGTAGGGGCCGTCGGCTTCCTCTTCCTGCACCCGAGGACAGGACCCCAGGCACGCAAGTTCGCTATGGACACCTACGGGTCGCTGACCTCAGGAGAATAGAGCGGAGAAGCGAGAACGGAGGCTTCTGAGGAGGGCCAGGGTTACCGGTCGGGGACGCCAAGCGTCGGGTAAAGGCGTTCGACCTCGTGGTCGAATGCCCGCTCTCCGGCAACTCCCTCCCGCCGACGAGGCGAAGGAAGCGCGGAGGGCGAGGAGTCCGGCTTCGACCTCTCTTGTGGCCCGCTCCGCGCGATTGGCGGCGCTCTCGCTCGGCATCCCGGCCCTCTCCAGCCGGTCGGCTTTCTCCCGCAGCCGCTCCGCCCGCTCGAAGAGGGCGGCGTGATCCCTGGCGTACTCGCTGATGGCGGAAGCCGCCAGCGAGATCAAGGCCGGGTCAGGCCCTTCTTCTCTTCGACGCTTCGACCGAAAAGCCGGCCGAGCACACGCCTGGCACTTCCAGGGAAGGAACGTAGTCTGAGAGCATCCAAGAGAGGTAGACTGCTTTCACTCATGAGGCACATGATAAACCGTCTGGCGCCCGCTGTTGTAATTTTGCTCTCGGCATTCATGCTTGCCGGGTGCTCGGGCATGTTCGGGGAGAATCCCCGCGATCAGGCCGACGAGGCGATCAGCGACGCGAACAAGTCCATCTCCGAGCACAACAAGCTCTTCGACGAGGCCCGCTCTACCTACGCCGACGTCAAGCAGAAGATCGAATCCGGCGACGACCCCTCGAAGGAGAAGGGCCGCATTGCGGAGGCCAAGAACGCCCTCGAAGAGGCGCGAAAGGATCTACAGGACGCCAGCGAATCACTCGAGTCCGTGGCCGGCCTCGACGTCGACCCTTCGGTAAAGAAGTACGCCGGTCTGCTCTCTGAGGCGATGGACGCCCAACTCGCCGCCGAGGCCAAGGAGATAGAGTTCTACGGCATCCTGGAAGAAGATCCCGCCCTCCAAAACAATCGGGAGAAGGCTCTCGACTTGCTCTCCGAAGTCGGAGAAGGCTACCAGAAAGCCGAGCAGACCTACGATGAAGCCCAGAACCTCGCCAACTCCCATCCCAAGCTTATCGAGGCGGCGCCGATCTAAAGCTATGCTTCGGCAGGCTCTCGCATTTCAGCCTGTCAGCAAGGACGTGCATACAGACACCCCGTCGAGAAGTACCTCTCCCGATGGGTTTCGCCTGTAGGTGTAGCGCCATCCGAGGAAGAGCTGACAGTGAAAGCGGGGCCTGACCCGAGCGTGCTGACGGCGAAGCGTGCTAAAGCCTGATGCCTACATTTGGCAGGCTGGGCAGGTGTGGGTTCCTCGGCCTGCGACGCGCGACTTTACGATTCTCGTGCCGCACCTGGGGCACGGCTCGCCCGCCCGGTCGAAGACTATGAGCTGGTGCTGGAACTTGCCGGTCTCCCCGAAGGCGTCGTGGTAGGAGTCGAAGGTGGTGCCGCGCAGCTCGATGGCGCGACGCAGGATGTCGCGGGTTGCGGCGTGGATGTTCTGTATTTCGTCTCTGGTAGAGGGTGTTGGCTTTTCGCGTGGGATGGACGCGGGCCGAGAAGAGGACCTCGTCCACGTAGATGTTGCCGAGGCCGGCCACTACGGATTGGTCGAGAAGCAGGGCCTTCACGCTCGCCTTGCGACTGAAAGCGGAGGCAAGGTACTCGACTGTGAAGTCCTCGGAGAAAGGGTCGGGGCCGAGGCGTGAGATCAGGGGGTGTCTCTCTTCTTCTCCCGGCTCGTAGAGGTCGAAGTACCCGAGCCAGAGCCGCGTGAAAGCCAGCACCAGGGGTCCGTCTCCGAACTCGAGAACCGCGGTGTTTATCCTGTCCGGCTCCCTCCATTCTGGCAGACGCAATACCCTTCCTGAGATGACCAGATGCACGAGCCCGACGACTTCCCCGAAGTCGAGGACGATGATCTTGCCCCTGCGTCCTGTCGCACGCAGCGTCCTCCCGACGAGCCGCCTCCCGAACTCTCTCTGGCTCTACGTTGGTCACGTCGGGCCTGAAGACGGCGGCCCGCAGGACCTCGCGGCCTACCGCGAGCGCGGCCACATCCTCCGAGATGACGGTGACCTCGGGCAACTCGGGCATCTACGATCCTCCAAGCAGCGTCTCGACGTAGCCGGCGACGCCGTCCTCGTCTACGCCGGGTACGACTCTGTCGGCGGCGTCGCGGACCTCGCCGGAAATGCCCCCCACCGCGACCCCGTGCCCGGCGAAGCGGAGCATGTCTATGTCGTTGTCGGCGTCGCCGAAGGCGAGGACGCGCTCCGGCTCGATCCCCCACCGCTCGCACAGGAAGCCGAGGGCTGACGCCTTCGTGCCTTGTAGACTGCCGATCTCGACGTAGTGCGGCAGGCTCCGCGTAACGAAGAGCCGCCCGGCGAAGGCCGTCTGAGCCTCCCCGAGCCAATCCTGTATATCGTCGGGGCGGTCCACGATCACGAGCTTCGTCGGTTCTTCCCCACCGTCCCTGAGCCAATCCGCCGGGGAGTCCACGACACAAACCCCAGGTTCATCGTAACGCCGGAGGTGATCCAGGGCCGCGGGTGTGTCTGGCGAGGTGATGATGCGTCCATCGAGGAAGACACGGGCGTGCAGATCTCGTGCTGCTGCCCACTCGAGCACCTCTATGCCCAGACTTCCTGGCAGCGTGCGGTGCAGCAGGGTCTCCCCGTTGATCCTCCTCACCATCGAACCGCCGTAGCAGATCAGGGGGTCATCATCCGCGAAGCCAAGTCTCCCTGCGTACTCTCTGGCGCTCTCGAAGCGCCTCCCCGTCGCCACGACGAGCCTCATCCCCCGCTCTCTGAGACCCTGCAAGGCTGCAACGGTGCCTTGTGTGATCCTCAGGTTCCGCCGTAACACGGTCCCATCGAGGTCGAAGGCGCCGAGATCGAAAGCCAATCCGTTCTTCGTGCCGCTGTGTTCCGCGCCCAAGTGCAACCTTCCAGAAGTCATAGATCCTGAGGGATCGGAATCCCTGAACTCTGCCCTTGTAAAGGCAGTAAGGTAGTTTGTAGCATCTTTGGAAGCGGTTTGCTGGTAGGGGCGGTTCGCGAACCGCTTCGGGATTTGCCGGATGATAGGCTCGCGTCCGCCTGCTACTTGTGTTATACGCAATGCGTACATGAGCGATGATCCAACCACGGATGCTACTCACGAGGGAGATGGGCTGCAACGCTCGGGAGAGGCCGGCTTGAGACGTCTGACCTTCCTCGGTACCGGCGACGCCCTCAACGGCGAGAGGGCGCAGTCTAGCCTGGCTCTACCGCTCTCTGGTGAGGAGACGATGTTGATAGACACCTCCAGCGGCACCGTGCTGCTCGGTCGCCTCGAGGCCGCCGGGATCCCGCTGGAGAACGTGCGCCACCTGTTCTTGAGCCACCGCCACTTCGACCACGTCGGCGGGTTCGCTCCCCTGCTCGCCACCCTGGCGTCCCTCCCTGAGGCCTCGCTCGTCGTTCACGCCGCGCCCGACACGCTCAGTGCGCTGCGGAACCTCCTCGACTTGACCCTTCCCGGCGCAGAGGGCTGGCTTGGCGAACGCCTCGGCTGGAGTGAGCTGATCCCAGGGAAGCCTACCCGAGGTAGGCGAGACCGAGGTTACACCCTTCTCGCTCGACCACGGTCTGGAGTGCGTAGGCTTCCGCATCGCCCAACCTGGTGCCGTCGCGACCTTCTCCATAGACACCCGGCCGACCCGGGAGATCGCAGAGAACGCGGGCGGGGCGGATCTCCTCGTCCACGACGCCTACGGTCCGAAGGGCGCGGCGGAGCAGGCGCACGCCATGGGACATTCGACGGCGACCGATGCAGGAGAGGCGGCCCGCGCGGCCGGCGTACAACGGCTCGTCCTCACCCACCTGCGCTCGAGCCGGTTCGTCGATCCAGCGGCGTTGGCAGCCGAAGCGGAAACCTTATTCGAAGGACCCGTGAGCGCGGCGGAAGACCTCGACACGATCGAGTTCTGAAAGCGGGTAGGGAAAGGCTCGAGCCTTTCCCTACCCGCGCATTTCAGCATGTCAGCACGCTCCGGCTTTTAGCCTCCGCTTGTCAGCCCGGCGGCTGCGCCGCCTTGTCAGCCAGGGCTTTTGGGCACACGCGAAAGCTGAATTGCTGACAAGCCTGCGAAGCAGGCGTGCTGAAGTGCTGAAATGCTGTTCTACGTCGTCAGGGCTCTGATGGCTGTAATCGTGCACAGGAGCACGGATACACCGAAGAGGCCCATCCCCCACCTGATGTACCTGTACTTATCGTAGATTATTCTGCTGAGCGCGAGCAGTCGCTTCGCTGAATGGTCCGAACGCGTCGCGTGTCTGGAAGCCTCTTTGTCGAGGCCGGCGTTCAGCTCTTCCAGGCCCTCGAATCGTGCGACGTGGCCGAAGTAGGTGATCTCTCCCTCTCCTCCATGCCCGAGCCTGGGCCACACCGCTGCGGCCAACGCCACTAGAGCGCAGGCGCCGAGCGCCATCCCAGCCCACAGGAACCACTGGAAACCTACGAGATCCCGCGGGTCCCAGTGCAGGTAGGCGGCCGCGTGGACGAGCGCGGCCAGCGCCAGGCTGCAGACGCTCAACAGTATGGACGCCTTCAGGTCGATGCGCTCCAATTCCTCTCGACTCTCTCTCAGGAGCGCCTCGACCAACTCGTCGCGGGCTCCCGTCAGGTCGGCGCTATCCATATTCTGGTCCTCGGCCGAACTTTCTTTCGCTACGCTCATAGGGAATCCTCCGCTCTGCCTCTTGCTGCCGCTCGCCGGACAGCCTCACAGAGAGTGCGCCAGCGACATTGTGCTCTCGGCTACAGAGTATCTTATGTGATAGCCACCCTCAAACTCGCGCAGCTCTCCGATTTGCGCAGTGCATCATGTTGTTGGGGATGCTATATAGTGGAGTTCCAGAAAAGGAGGACTGCTCAGAGCTAATGGCCGACCAGCCCACCGGCACCGTCACCTTACTCTTTACAGATATAGAGGGATCAACGAAGCTGTGGGAGAAGAGTCCGAGAGGCATGCAGGCCGCCCTCACCCGTCACGACGCTCTGCTCTGGGAGGCCATAGAAGGGCACGGTGGTTTCGTCTTCAAGACGGTGGGCGACGCCTTCTGCGCGGTTTTCCCCACGGCCCTCGGCGCCTTAGAGTCGGCGCTTGCGGCCCAGAGGGGTCTCTTCTCGGAAGCGTGGGGGGAGGAGATCGGCGCCCTAAAGGCGCGGATGGCGCTGCACACGGGAACCACCCATGAACGAGACGGAGACTACTTCGGCCCTCCGGTCAACCGGGTAGCGAGGCTGCTCTCGGCCGGTCACGGCGGGCAGGTCTTACTTTCTTCCTCGACGCAGGAGCTGGTGCGCGATCACTTGCCGCCTCAGACACATCTTAGGGACCTGGGGGAGAGACGCCTCAAGGATCTCTCAAGGCCCGAGCGGATCTTCCAGCTTACGGCTCCCGACCTGCCCTCGGAGTTCCCTCCCTTGAGGACCCTGGAGTCTCACACCAATAACCTGCCCTTGCAGGCTACACCACTCATCGGACGCGAGCGGGAGGTGGAGGCGGCGTGTGGGCTGTTGCGCAATTACGAGACAAGGCTCTTGACGCTCTTGGGACCTGGAGGCACGGGAAAGACCCGTGTGGGACTGCAGGTAGCAGCAGAGCTTGCGGAGGACTTCGAGGACGGGGTTTTCTTCGTGCCGATCGCCTCCATCATGGATCCCGCGCTCGTAGCCCCGACCATAGCAAGGACACTGGGGCTGAGCGAGGGCGCCCAGCCACCGGAGGAGTTGCTCGAAGGCTACCTGCGCGACAGGCAGACGCTCCTGTTGCTCGACAACCTCGAGCAGGTCATTGAGGCGGCTCCGGTCGTGGAAAGGCTGCTCTCGAGCGCAGCAAACCTGAAGATCCTGGCCACCAGCCGCATCCCGCTCGGGCTCTACGGGGAGTATGAGTTCCCCGTACCTCCTCTCTCGTTGCCCGATCCCGACTCCCTGCCGCCTCTAGAACACCTCACGGAGTACGAGGCGATTAGCCTCTTCGTGGAGCGGGCCAGGGCCGTAAAACCAGACTTCTCCCTGACGGAGGAGAATGGACCTGCAGTGGTGGAGATCTGCGCAAGGCTGGACGGCCTGCCCCTGGCGATAGAGCTCGCCGCAGCCCGTATAAAGCTGCTCCCTCCGCAGGTGCTGCTCGATAGGCTCGGCAACCGGCTCAAGATCCTCACCGGTGGCGCACGAAACCTGCCCAAGCGGCAGAGAACCCTGAGGAACGCTATCGAATGGAGTTACGAGCTACTCGACGAGGGCGAAAAGCTGCTCTTCGGGAGGCTGGGAGTCTTCTCGGGTGGGGCTACCCTGGAGGCCATAGAGGCGGTATGCGACGCTGAGGGAGATCTCCCCACGGACGCATTCGATGGCATCTCCTCGCTCCTGGACAAGAGCCTCCTGCGGCAGGAGGAGGGAGCAACAGGCGAACCGCGCTTCGCGATGCTCGAGACCATCCATGAGTTCGCAAAAGCAAAGCTCGAGGAGAGCGGGGAGGTAGAGGCCATGAGGCGTGCCCACGCCGAGTACTTCCTGGCCCTCGCGGAAGAGGCCGAGCCCATGTTGTGGGGAGCAGAGGATGCGGCGTGGTTGGACCGGCTGGAACAAGAGCACGACAACGTGAGGGCGGCACTCTCTTGGAGCATGGACGGATGAAGTAGCGAGCTTGCCCTGAGACTAGGCGGGGCCTTGCGGTGGTTCTGGAACATGGGAGGATACTACGAGGAGGGGAGGAGTTGGCTTGAGGCAGCGCTGGCCAAGGAAGACCGAGCGTCGGCGCGGCGCGAGCCAGGGCCCTTGAAGGGGTGGGCTGGCTGGCGCACCAGCAGGGTGACCTCAACCGGGCGGAGGCAACAGCCGAAGAAGGTCTGAAGCTGAGCGCCGAAGCAGGGCTGGGGAACGTGGTCGTGGCTGACTTCAGAGACGTGCTTGGGGAGTGCTGCGAGACACCGGGGTGACTACGAGCGGGCGATGGAGTTGCTCGAAGAGAGCCTGAAGCTCTACCAGGAAGTCGGAGACACGCGGGGCGTCGCGTGGTCTCTTGGTAGCCTGGCGAACGTGGCGGGCGACCGTGGTGACCACGAGCAGGCGAAGAGACTCTACGAAGAAGGTCTGGTCCCTGTCCCGGAGATCTGGGCGGTGCGAGTCTGCTCGGCGCTTACTTGATTAGCCTGGGCTACGAGTTCCTGCTCGAAGGTGATCTTGAGAGGGCCACCGAGCTAAATGAGGAAGCCGTAGCGTTGTTCCGGAAGCAGGGGCGCAGGGGCGATCTCCAGTATGCTCTCGACAACCTGGGGTGGTCAGCGCTGCTACAGGGTGATCACCAGCGTGCCGAGGCTCTCTACGAAGAGAGCCTCGTGCTGTGCAGGGATCTAGGCGATAAGCTGGTCGCCTCCGAGAGCCTAGAGGGGCTGGCATGCTCCGCCGGAGCAAGAGGAGAAGCCAGCGGGCGGCAGGCTATTCGGGGCCGCGGAGGCTCTGCGCGAAGCGACGGGCTACCAGCTAGCGCCCAGAGACCGCTCTCTACAGAGCCGTATCTCGCAGCCGCCCACGCTCAGGTAGACGAGGCGACCTGGTCCGCAGCGTGGGAGAAGGGACGTTCCATGGAGTTCGAAGACGCCGTAGTCTACGCTTTGGAAGATCCCAACGGCTGATCTGTCTGCCGGCTCAGCCTCCCAGAGAGCTTCCTCTCGGCACCCGAACGAAATGTAGCACTCAGAGTACGACACCCCCCGAGTCGATCGCTACCGGTGGGTTACTGGCGGCACCTGGCGGCAACAGAAACCAGCACCCCGGGGCCCGACCGGGCGGGTTGAGGACCAGGTTCGGGTTTTGGGGGTTCGCAAGGCAGGGCTGGGGCGACGACAACAACACACCGCCCGAAGCGCGGCGGGCCATCGCGGGGGAGATGCTGGCCACCAGGATCACCGCCATAAGCACCGCCACCATCAAGACCTTGATCATCCGTTTCATCGACCAACCTCCTCTTCCCGCTGACCTTGCCGCTTTCTCCGCGCTCACAATAACAGATCCAAGCTGCCAACGGTATCATACGAATGAACCATTTCTCCAGTTTTTTGGCAACCTTCTGATCGCTCCTTCCGGAGACGCAAGACCGTGTGCACAAAGCCCTCCCTTGCTCGCTGGGCGTCCGTTCTCGTCCTGCACGCGGATGCTTTCGCTAAGAACCCGGAAGCGATCCCCCTTCGCCCTCTGGCACTGATTATCCTCAAGGGCCTCGCGCGGCGTTAAGGTCGTATTTCGTTCGAATGGTCGAGGCCAGCCGTCTTCAGCGCTTGCGGGAGGTCATCGTAGCGCACCAGGCTCGTCACCAGCCCGTCGCACACGGCGAACACCGAAGCCACAGTTTGGTTTCCGATCACCTCCCCCGACTCCGCCGAGCGCCACTGCCCGGTCTGCTCCACGACCACCGTGCTCCTGCGTCTGAACACGCGTCGGGGGTCGAGGCGGACGTTCGCCCTGTCCACCCACTCTCGCAGCAACTGCACGCCCTGACCGACCCCGCGAGGGCCGCCGAATTCGACGTCGGGATGCGACAGTCCTACCAGACGGTCCATGTCGCCCTCGTTGAGGGCTGCATGCCACGCCTCGACCACGTGCACTTCGGAAACTCCACCCTGCTCCTGCACGCCACTCCTCCTTGGGAAGTTTCCTCCAAACCGCACCCAAGCATCCCACTTCGACATGGGCGAGCGCTACCGTACGAAGGTACGGTTTTGGCCTGTACCGAAAGCGGGGTGATCGTTATGAACCCGAGTGTGTGGAAAAGAGGAACGCTCTAAGAAATTCGTCCCGTTAACCGTGCGTGGGGACCTCAGGGGCCTCCCCGAGACGCTTGCCGAGATCTTCCACCCGCTCCTGGGCTCGTTCCCTTGCCACGCCTACCTGTGCCTCTTCGACGCGCTCTTCTCCGTGGGGGCCGTCCCTGAGTTCGCTGAGCTGCTTGCCGGCCTCGGTGTTCAGAACGGCCTCCATCGCTACTTCGATGGGCTCACCACTCCGGTCAGAGCATCTCTTCGCCTGGCGCATCAGTACTTCGTTCGCCATCTCGGCAACACTTTGATCCTCGCGCATGGTGCTCCTCTCCTTGCGCAAATCCTTTCACCCGGGGTGAGTATAACCTTGATCGGCTTCTCCTGGCCAACGGGCCGTAGTCAAGCAACTGGAGCCTTTCTCGAAAGGGACGAACCTTTCCGAGAGCAGCCGTCAGCTGTCAGCCATCAGCTTTCAGCCAGGACAAAGGCTGAATGCTGGGAGTCGAGCGCTGATAGCTCGTCGTTCATGAGGGGCCAAACTTTATGCACGGTGCTGAGATCAGCACAAAGGGGAGGACCGCGAGGTAGGGTTTCACAGTTCTTGCGTCCCCTTGGACCTTCCGGCGACCAGGAAGCGCCACCAGGCGATGGTGACCTGTACCAGCGCGAAAGCAAGGAGAACCGCAAACAGGGCCCTGTATCCGAAACCCGTAATGACCCATCCGGCGACCAGCGGGAAGCCGAGGATCGCACCTTCGAAGAGCATGCCCGCCATCGGCAGCACCCGCGGCCTTACCTGCTCCTCCGAGACGTTGACCGCCTGCGCCTGCACGCTTGGCAGCGCAAGCCCGTAGCCCAGACCCAATAGGGCTGAGGAGATCCCGTAGAAGAGGGTGTTGGACCCCACCGCGAGAAACGACGCGACCGCGAGCGCCATGACGCTCACGGAAGCGGCGATCACGAGCCGCGGATCGAAGCGCGCAGCCATCCCCGCGAGCACGAAGCGGGAGAAGATCACAGCGACGGTGTAGGCGACGTAGAAGACGGAGTAGTCGAGGCCCCTCTCGCCGGCGAAGGTAGGCTGGAAGCTCGTCATCGTGGTGAAGAGGCAGGCGAAGAGCAGGATCATCGCAAGCGAGAAGGCGGCCTCAGATACCAAAATACGCCGCATCGCCGCGCCGAATGAGACCGTGGAGGACCCGCTTCCTTCCGCATCCCCATTTCGGGCATCCGCCCCGGCGTCTGAGACGAGCATCCCGACGACGAGCGTTAGCGCCACGGCGACGAGGCAGACGACGCCGGCCACGAGGAAAGTCCCCCGGAATCCCAGAGGCGTCTCGACCAGGAAACGGGAGATCACTGGTCCGACGCCGATACCGACCTGCTGGGTGCCCGTGAGGTATCCGAAGTAGGCCGCCCTCCCCTCATCGGTTACCATCCGGCTCATGACCATCGGCGTGGCCGCGTAGACCACAGCCCAGGCGGTGCCGAGCAGGACCCCGATGCCGACGAGCGGCGTCCATCCTCCGGTCACGAGCGATGCGCCGACGGCCCCGACCCCGTAGGTCGCTATGGCAAGCGCCACCACGACGTGCGGCCTCAAGGCCTCGGGATAGCGGATCAGAAGCCCTATGCAGAGGACCGCAGGCACCGCCGCCGCAGACAGGACCACGCCGAAATCCGCCTCATCACCCCCAAGCTCTTGTACGTACAAAGGCAACAGCAGGAGCATCCCGAAGGCCGTCGAGATCCCGAGCGTCCCTAGCAATAACAACACCACAGCAGGGAGACCGCTCCGCCATTCCCCTCGTAGTTCGCCTTCGTCTCGCGCCACTTCTCCTCCGTCTGTTCTTCGCGTCGTTCGAGAAGATCCTAATATCGTGCTAATATCGTGTCCAACGAAATATAATGATGCGAAGTATCGATAGATCCGATAAGTCGGAAGCGAAGGGGATTCCTTGGAGTTCAGGCAGGTCCAGACTTTCAGGGTGGTGGCGGAGGAGCTTTCGTTCTCACGGGCGGCGGCGAGGTTAAGTTATGTGCAGTCGAGTGTGAGCGCTCAGGTTGCGGCGCTGGAGCGGGAGCTCGGGGTGCGGTTGTTCGACCGATTGGGACGGAGGATCTCGCTGACCGAGGCGGGATCTGTGATGCTCGCGTACTCCCGGAAGTTGCTTGACCTCGCTGGGGAGGCGCGGGAGGCGGTTATCGACGCTGGGGCGGGAGCGGGGGAAGTGACGGGATCTCTCACGGTGAGTGCGCCCGAGACGCTCCTCACCTACAGGTTGCCGAGGCTTCTGGCCATCTTCCATGAGAGGCATCCCAAGGTCAGGCTCTCGGTTCGCCCGAGCGCCATCGGCCGGTTGGTGGGTAGCATGCGCCGGGCTGTCGATGAGGGCAGGGTGGACGTCGCATTCGTCCTCGATGGAGCCGTTGTGGTTCCCGGGCTTTCGGTAGAACCCCTGATCGAGGAGGGTGTGACCATCATCGCCCCTTACGACCACGCGCTGGCGTCGTCGACTTCGGTGGCTCCGCAGGATCTGTCCGGCGAGACTGTGCTATTGCCCGAGGCTCCCGAGTCGGGTTGCGCATACCGGGGCCAATTCGAGCGCCAGTTGGGGGAGAGAGGTGTTGTGCCGCCGGAGCGGATGGAGTTCCAGAGCATAGAGGCCGTAAAGCAGTGTGTGGCCGCCGGCATGGGTGTATCCGTCCTCATAAGCGCGGCTGTAGAAGAGGAGGTCGGTGAGGGCAAGCTCGCCGCACTGCGGTGGGAGGAACCCTTCGAGGTCTTCACCCAGATGGTGTGGCACGAGAAACGGTGGAAATCCCCGGCCCTGAGAGCGTTTCTGGAGACCACCCGAGAGGTCTTAGTCAGATAGAGTCAGGAACGGCTCGTACTCTTTTACTCGACGCTTTCACCTTCGAGTGGATAGCCTGCAGTTGCCCATTCCTCCAACCCTCCGGCGTAGCGGCGTACGCGTTCATATCCATGGCCTTTGAGGATCCGGAAGGCCATCCGGCTCGCGGGACAGGAGGGACCAGAGTCGTAGAGGACTATCTCATCTTCGGGGTCGAGCGTCTCGAGCGCTTCCTGGATCGTGCTGACCCGCATCGAGCCGGGGATGTGCGTGGTGCGATACTCCCATTCGCCAAGGGTCATGACAAGCGTGACACTGTCTCCCCCGTCGAGCTTCGCTTTCAACTCTTGGGAGTCGATGAGACCCGTATCGTTCATTTGGCAAACTCCTTCCGTGTAGATGGCCGATCATCTCTGCACCCAGGTTCGGGAACAGCGGACGATTCGTTCCATGTCGTCGAGTCAATGGGTGATCTGTCACCGGCCCACTAGGTTACTCCGGCATTGTTTCCGGCGAGCCTTATCGGCAACACCACTCGAATGCGCGTCTCGCCCGGTTTGGACGCGACCTGGAGCTGTCCCCGGTGCTTGTGGACGACGATGTTGTAGGCGATGTGCAAACCAAGGCCCGTACCTACGCCGGGATCCTTCGTCGTATAGAAGGGTTCGAAAATGCGCGGCTGAATCTCATGTGGTATCCCCGGTCCGTCGTCGATGATGTCGACCGTGACAACACTCTCCGCGGCGAAGGCGCGCAGAGTGAGCTCTCCCTGGCCTGCTATGGCGTCGATCGCGTTGTCGATCAGGTTGGTCCACACCTGATTGAGCTCCGATCCGTAGGCCTCTATGTGCGGCACGTCGTCGGCATAATCTCGCGTGATGGTGATACCCGCGGTGATCCTGGGACGCAGGAGCACCAGGGTGTTCTCCAGGCTCTCGACCACATCGACTTCCTGAACCGGTGCCTGATCCAGATACGAATACGTCTTGACGGCCTTGACTATCTCCGACATGGCCTCGGCGCTCTGTCCCACCTCCTCGAGCAAGCCGTAGACCGATGAACTGGCTCCCAACCACCCGACTACGACGGGCAACTGGGTAGAAGAGAATCGTTCGGCCACCCGTCCCAACTCATCCCTGTCCCAACCGGAGGCGACCAGCATCGGCGCGAGTTCCCAGGCCTCATCTACGCCACGGTTCTCCAACCACTCTTGCAACCCGTCCTCTAGCTCGCAGAGGGCCAGCGGGTCGTCCGGGGGTGCTGTGATATTGCGCTCCGCAACTTCTTCTTGCAGAGTACCGAGCGCCTCTTTCTGGTGGTGGTCGATGGCGAGCGAGTGGAGCAGGGCCGCCGATCGGTCTCGCTCGACCAGCGCTTCACGCAGCTGTGCGGCGCTGCGCCTTATGGCGGCGGCCGGATTATTCAACTCGTGCGCGAGTCCTGCGGCGAGCGTTCCAAGGGCGGCCATCTTTTCGTTCTGGATCAGAGCCGATTCTGTGCTGCGCAACCTGGATGTTACGGTGTGCAAGATCTTCAGGGGCGCCGAAGGGCTGCACGAGAGCAGTGTCTGGAAAGCGACTTGACTGATCACTAGTAGACGGCTCTCTTGCAATGTGCGCACCGAGGCAGATCGTGGTGCTTGCTCGAGCAGGGCCATCTCGCCAAAGAACTGCCCAGGCTTGTACAACGCGAGCAGGATGTCCTGGCTGCCCTGACGCTTGGTAACCTCCAGCTCGCCGTCGAGGACGACAAAGAGCGAGTCGCCCGAGTCGCCCTCTCGCAACACGAGCTCCCCTGCGGGGATGAAGACAGTCTCGGCCATCTGATAGAGCCGCTCCAGGTCCTCTTCAGAGAGATCGGCGAAAAGGGGGATCTTGCGTAGCTCGTCGAGCATCAGTACGCCCTTGCCCAGTCTCTGTTCAGCGATCGGCCGGTCCTGCCAGCTCAGGCTCGTCGGCATCGAGTTGTAAATCGCTGGGTAGACGGACCTGAGGCAGGGATAGTTCCTCCATAAGTCGCCCGGCTTCTGCGAGGTCTCGTTCCGCTTCAGCAACCCGACCCTGCTCTTGATGCAAGTCGGCCGAAGATTTCAGTACTCGCGCCACGTATGGACGCATGCCGTTGCGGTGGTAGTAATCCAGGGCGGAGTCGAGGTTCTGCTTCGCACGCTCGAAGTCACAAAGCTGCGTATATCCCTCACCTAGCGCGTGCGCTAGGAAAGCGACCGTGTAATCGTCGCCCAGCGCGGCCGCGTTGGCCAGCGATTTTTCCATGTCGCTGATCGCCTCAACGCGCCCACCGAAGAACTGGGCAATAGCAAGTCCGGCGTGCAACCGGTTGACCAGCTGCTCAGATCCTCCTTTGAATTCGGAGAGATGGTCCGCGCGTAGTTTGAGCGAGGCTTCGAATGCTTTCTCTGCTTCGGTCAGGTTGCGCGTTTGCAGGTTACCGAGTCCCGTACAGAAATAGCCGGCGACGGCACACTCGAGGCCGTGGGCCGTTAGAGCTTTATCCGTGCCCCTTTGGCTGTACTCCAACCCTCGCTGCACATCGCCCATATCGAAGATGGCCTGCGATGACACTAGCGCCACGTCGGCTTCCTTCACCAGTGAGTTGGTCTTGCGCACCTCCTCATGTGCGAGCCGGATGGAATCCTGAGCCTCTGCAAACTCCCCAAGCCGTGCGTGGGCCATCGCCTTGGTGGCCAGAGCGTGCGCCTCGACATCCCAGTTACGATCCTTGCGCGCCGCCTCGATCACATGCCCTATCTTCTCGAGTCCGCCCCGCGTATCCCGGTCTATCATGCCAAACGTCATCCAGAACGTGGCCACCCGGGTCAGCCGTTCCTCGCCGATCCGTTCCGCGAGCTCGTAGCTCTCGAACAACGCCGGCATCCCACGGCCAGGGAAGCCATGGGAGATGTACTCGTTGGCGATCCAGTGCAAGATCTGCGCGAGGCGCAATTCATCGTTCTGTTCTCGCGCGATCTTCTCTGCCTCCTTCAGGCGGTCCACCACCTCCTGGTAAGGCTTGGACTTGAAAGCAGCCCTGGTCCACCCGAGGATCGCGTCGCAGCGCTGCTCGGGGGAAGCCTCGGGAATCATACCTAGCACCTGGTATGCGTTCTCAAAGTGCTCGAGCGCTTCGCTCATCGCATACACATTCACCGCCTGCGCGCCCGCGTGCATCGAGTAATCAGCAGCGCGTTGCCACTGTTCTCCGAGCCTGAAGTGATACGCCAAAGCCGATGCCAATTCGCCTTGCTGCTCCGGATAGAGCTCTTCGAGCACCTCACCCACGCGGCGGTGGAGCTCTTTGCGGCGTCTTATTAGCAGCAGCTCGTAGGCAGCCTCCTGGGTGAGGGCATGCTTGAAGATGTACTCCAGTTCGGGATCATGTACCCGCTCGCGCACCAGCTCCTCGTAGGTCAGGACGCTGAGGTGAGGCTCAACGTCTTCGATTCGTTCTGGCGGCGGTGCTGCCGCACAGGTCGCCATAAGCGCGCGCTGTGCGAAGATGCGCCCGAGGACGGCAGCCGTCTGGGCCACGTGCTTGGTATTCTCGGGTAGCCGGTCGATGCGCGCGCTCAGCACGCCGGTCAGCGTGTCGGGGATGGTGACATTCACGATCTCACGTGTCGCGCGCCAGTGATTGTTCTGCTGGACGATGTACTCCGAGTCGATCAGCGTCCGGATCACTTCCTCGACGAAGAACGGATTACCCTCTGCCTTATCCAAGATCAATTTGCGCACGCTCTCGGGCAGTTCCTCGATGTAGAGCAGGTTACCCAACAATTCGTTCGAATGTGCGGTGTCGAGTGGCTCGAGCAAGATCTCGCCGTAGTGAGCACCCAGCAGGCTACGCGCCCTTTCTATGGCCGGCCAACTCGGCGCGTCTTTGTCAGGCCGGAGCAGGCAATTGATCAGAAGCGGCAATTCTTCCACCAGGCCGGCCACGCTCAGCAATAGATCAAGGGAGGCGGTATCCGCCCAGTGCAGATCGTCGAGCACGATCACCGTCGGCATCAAGTCGGCGCAAGCACGGAGGTAGCCGCGCATCGCCGCCACGATGTGCTCGACGAGCGAGTCACCCTCCAGCGCCGCGACCGCCTCCAGCGTCGCATCGCTCTCTACGGAGAGTATTACCTCGAGGTACTGCGAGTCACCCTCGGGCATCGCGACGCAAGCTGGATCGCTATGCAGTTTCTCGCGCACGGTCTCGGGCGCCTCGCCTTCCTTGGCACCGATAGCCCCTCGGATCACCTGCCGCCAGGGATAATAGGTGACGGCCTGCCCGTAGGAGAGCGCCCGCCCCTCGAGCCAGGCTATCTGTGGCCCTGACTTTGCCGAATCGCTGACTTCTGCAAGCAATCTTGACTTGCCCAACCCCGCTTCGCCGATCACCGCCACGAACGCGCCGCACCCTTCGCGCACCTCGTTCAGCTTATCGTCTACGAGCTTGAATTCGGCGACGCGTCCTACCAGCGGCGAGGTCAGTCCCTCCAGGCCTCGCACCTTGCCTGGCATGGCTTTTGGAGAGAGCACCTCGTAGGTTACGATGGGCGCGGACTTGCCTTTGACCATCGCTCCGCCGCGCGGCCGCAGTACGAAGAGCTGCTTGACGAGGCTATACGTATCGGCGCTGATCAGCACGGAACCTGGTTCGGCGGCGCTCTGCAGGCGAGCGGCCACGTTCGTGGTGTCGCCCATCGCCGTGTATTCCGTCCTGATCTCATCGCCGACGGCGGCCAGCACGGCGAGCCCCGTGTTGATTCCGACGCGCACCTGGAAGTTGACCCCGTAGTTCCGCCTGACCTCATCAGCGTATTCGCGTGCGGCCACCTGGATGTCAAGCCCCGCGCGTACGGCGCGTTCGGCGTCGTCTTCGTGTGCGACCGGCGCGCCGAAAAAGGCGAGGATCGCATCGCCAAGCAACCTTGCTATCGTCCCATCGTATTTCTTGACCGACGCGTTGAGGAAGGCGAACGCGCCGTTCATGATCTCCGCGACCTGCTCGGGGTCGAGCCGCTCGCCAAGCCCGGTCGAATCGACCACATCGGCAAAAAGTACCGTCACATACTTGCGTTCCCCTTCCACCCGAACCTGAACTTCGAGCTGGTTGCCGCAGTTCAGGCAGAACTTCGCGCCCTCGGGATTGGGCATCTGGCAGCGGGGACAGTTCATCTCAACGCCTCACTCGGAATGAAGTAGATACTGTTGCCTGGATCATAACCACCCCTACAAAGTTATTCAACTGGCCTTGAACGTCCACAGTTTATGGCTCAGAGTCGCTCACCAGGAAGATGTAGGTGCCGTCGTTGTAGTCAGCCACACCTCCAGTGGAGGTGTTGGCTGAGGCGTAAGCCGGGATGCCACGCCATGTCTCCGTGTCCCTGGTGTGGAAACTTATGTCCCCGCCCACCCGGTTGTTTTCTACGGAGTTATAGGAGGCGATCCCCACGTGGGGGCGGGGTGTCATGGCGCCCGGAGGTATGTCCGTCAGCGACGTGACCCGAATAGACTGCAATGCATACTCACAAATGGTGGCAGAGCAATCTCCCGCGAGCCGCGCGTTGTCATCCGCACCGTAGGGCACCCGGATCGGTGTACCCGTGACGGTGTTGTTCACCATCCGGCTACTGTAGACCGGCCCATGGAAATCTATCCCTACCAAAGCCCCCTCCTCGTCCACCACGTTCTCGGAGACCGTGACATTACGATACGGGGCGCTCACGCTCACCGGATCACCCGCCGCCGCGAGCGAGAGGTGATTGTTGGGGTCAGAGAGGGTCAGCTTTAAGTTTGCCGCATTCACTCCCACGATCTTGAGGTAGCGGCCCACCGCCCCGCCCTGGTTGAACGAGAGCCACGCACCCTGCGCGCTCTGCAGGTACTTCCACCGCCCGCCGGGGGGTTGTGCGAGGGTCACGCGGTCCGTCTTTGCATCCACCGCCGCCAGTGTTGAGGAGCCCTGCACCAGGGTGACCTCGTCCCTGCCACCGCCGTTGGCGTCCAGGGAGATGCCCTCCTCCTCGAAGCCCGCAACGTCGTTGGAGCGGATCACGCAGTCGTGGAAGGAGCGATCGGCGACGGGCAGGAGGTTGTAGTAGGCGCGGGCCTTGATACCGACCTTGGAGCGGCGGCTCCCGGACAACCTCCCGGTGGAGTCCCAATCCAGGGGGGCGGGATGGTCGATGTCGGTGTCCGAGATCAGGCAGTCGTAGCCCGCCTGTAGGTTGATGGGGATGTAGTTGTTTCTCATGAACAGCTCGCCTTCGTTTAGCCCCTTGACTTCGTAGCCGAAGGCCCCCCGATCGAAAACGACGCCCCTGTAGTTGCTGTGTATCGCCGGGGAGGCGGCGGAAGAGTATCCGGCCCTGCTCTTGTCGGCCAGGAGCTTGAAGCCGCCCGCCTTGACCAATATGCCAACGCTGCACCCCTCGATCTGCGGATTGATCAGCACGACGTTCTCGTTATCGATGTTCGCGCCCCTCACTGCGTTCGACACGTTCGCAGGTGTGGGATCGGTCGAGCACGTTATGCGGGGATTGAGGTGTACGCTATTGGCATCAGGGGTCCAACCCTCCCGAAACGTTTGGGAGGTGGTGTCGGGCTCGGCGTAGGGATCGCCCGGTGGCGGGGCGTTCCAGGGTAGGCAACCAACCAAGAGCACGCCCAACATCATCCAGACGAACAGCAAGCCGGTCTTCTTTCTCACCCCACTGCCTTTCGTGAACGGTGTCGCCCTGCCGCTGCTATTCGACAGCCCGGCTTCCTCCCAGGTACATCTTCAGGGACGCTAACGCACTACTTCCGAGAACGCAGCGTTGCCCCTGGCTGCGTTACCGATAGGCTTGGCCCAAGGGGAATCATACCTTCCCCACACCGCGAACAAGGCTAACGCTCGAAAACGTGCAGCAGATCTTCGAACATGTGGGGCGGGTTCGAACGCGCAAGTAGTTCCGCGCCACTCAAGGCTGCGGGGCGTTTTGCGGAGGGCACGCGGATCTCATCGTCTCGCACGGGCAGACGATCTTCCACTGGGTGGAGGGCGACAGGGCTCTTGGAACGCTGCAACTCGGGCAGCCGGCCTGGATCGCAGATCGGACCGGCTCGCCTGTGGTGTCGGACCTGCGCCCCCGCGACATAGCGGCGGGCGGACAAGGGGCGCCTCTGGCGAGCATCTTCGACGTGTTGTTGCTCGGGAGCGGCGAAAGGAGGCGGGCCGCGCTCAACCTCGGCGGCATCGCCAACCTCACGGTCGTGCCCGGCGGATCCGGGGACCCTGCATTCGCCTTCGACGTGGGGCCGGCCAACGCCCTTCTGGACGCGGCCGTAGAGTACCTGACCGACGGCTCCGAGACCTACGACCACGACGGCCGGAGGGCCGCACGGGGCGAGGTCCACGAGGGCCTACTCCGTTCGCTCCTCGCGGAACCCTACTACGGGCTGGGGCCACCCAAGTCCACCGGGAAGGAGCTCTTCAACCTGCCCTACCTCCTGGAGCGCCTTGCGCCGTTCGGGGATATCGAGGCTGACGATTTGGTAGCGACCGTCACGGCGCTGACCTCGCGGACGGTTGCGGATGCGCTGGAGCGCTACGACGTCCCCGAGGTCGTTGCGTCGGGCGGGGGAACGTCGAACCCCACGCTGATGGGCATGCTGCAGGAGGACACCAAAGAGGTGCGGCTGCGCACGATCGAGGACTGGGGCATCCCGTCGGGCGCCAAAGAAGCCTACGCCTTCGCCCTCATGGGATTTCTGAGCGTGCACGGTCTGCCGTCGAACGTGCCCTCCTGTACCGGGGCGCGCTCGGCAGTAGTGCTCGGCAGCATTACGCCCGGACGCTCCCCACTCGTACTACCCGACCCTGCTCCCAGGGCGCCGGAACATCTCAGGATCGAAGATTGAATCTATTGGTCTTTTCAGCCTGCCAACTCTCAGCTGAGTTTCTTGCCCGGTGCACCGAGCTCGCCCCACCTCGCGCAGCTTCTCGTATGGTTCGTCGTCCTCGATGGTCGGACCGTAGTCTCCACTCATGCTCTTCTCATGCCTTCTCGCTCGCTGAACTGTCAGGTTCAGATACTGAACCCTCATTAGACGAGATTCCTTCCCGAGACCATCCATCCCAAGAATCGCCTCCGGTTCAGGCTAACGAGCCAGGCAGAAGGCCCCTCGATGATCTCCGGCGATGGATCGAGGGCCACCGCTCCGGCGTCCGAGCATGGACCGTAGAGCACCGACATCAGCTCCTCTGGAGAGCTCCTGCGCACCTCCCAGCCATCCTCGCACGTCCCCTCGAACCAGAGGTACATCTCTGCTTCGTCCTCGCCACTGAAGACAGGCAGGATGCTACCGCCATCGAGCGTGAGCACCTCGATGTGGTCTGTCGCGCCCTTCGCGATCAGCCACCACGGAGAACGCATTGCACTGCCCTTCCACTCGTGCGTTGTTTCGTAGGACACGTTCTTCTCTACCCTTCCGTCGTCCGACCCTTTGGGCTCGAGGGAGCGTTATGCCCAGTACCAGCGCCGGATGGTCATCCGTTACGCCTTGATGTAGTGAACCATCCCTTCCGCATAAGACAGCTCTTTCTCCGTTCTCTTTGTGACATTCATGTTGCCACCGACATGCCGCCCGGTCATGCACCTTTTGGGCCATTTCTTACGTACTCGGCCGCGCAATTGACAACGGGGAGTTAGAGCGTAGCTCTTTCTCAGCCTCAAGACGGCACGGGTCAAATTCGAGAGATCTCCCTTGCTCGCATAGTATCAGCTACCCATGGTGTCGACCGTGTATCTCCAACCAGTCCACTGTCTCCAGGTTGGGTACCCGCCGGAAGTGACGTTCGCACCTTACCACCAGCAAATACGCCACGGGACGAAGGATGGCGCATCCTCGCGAGCCCTCTCTGTCGTGCACTTTGTGCCCTCGCCTGGGCCAGAGCGTTCTCTTCTCCGAGGGTCGTCGTGGCAAGCCGCGCAGCCTGGTTCTCGCTGGGGCCATCCCGTTGTGTATCATGCCTCACCAAGCACATGAGCTTTCAGCCACGAATTGCTAAAAGCTCCGCGCGGGTCGAGCCGCTCGACTAGACGGATGAAGTCGGGCCGGCGCTCGTAGAGCGGAGCGATCGCTTCTGCGTCCGCGTTGAAGAGCTTGCCCCAGTGCGGGCGTGCCTCGAACGGAGCGAGCACACTCTCGAGTTGGACGAGCATGTCCTCAACTGCGTCTCGCTCGGACTTCCAGGTGAAGTGGATGCCGATGGTGTCTTGACCGTAGTTCATGCTCATCCATAATCTATCTGCGGCCACCGCGCGAATCTCGGACACCTGCAAGATCGGCCGGATCTTGTCTGCGAGGGTGCGCACGGCCTCTATGGCCTCCACAGCGTAACGGCGCGGGAACAGGTACTCCGATTGTAGCTCATCGCCACTGCTCGGCGTAAAGCCCGTGCGGAAATGGGGTAAGCGGTCGGCCCAAGAGCCCGCCCTGCCCAACTGTGGCGTACAGAAGCTCGCGTCGAGTCCGAGGATCGGGTGCCGGTCAACAGCTGCAGCGGTCGCTCCGAAGAGGTGACTCTCTACCTGCTCAGGCTCATCCGTCACCCGGCTCTTGACCCAGATCTGGTCGGTAGTCTCACCCCAGCGGGTAAAGACGCTGACGCTGTAGCCGCATGAGGTTATCTCGTCGAAGTGCTCGAAGAGGTCCTCCCAGCTCAGGCCTTCAAAGACCCGTTGGCGCACCTCGTAGGCTGGTTCCACCTCCAGGGTGATCCGGGTGACCGCACCGAGCGCACCAAGCCCGACCACGAGACCGTCGAAATCGGGCTCGCCTCTAGAGGACTCGATGATCTCACCGCTGGATGTCACTAGCGCGAGGCCAACGACGGCGGTCGCGAGGTTGGCGTTCGTCTCGCCCGAACCGTGCGTCGCCGTCGCTACGGCGCCTGCAACAGAGATGTGCGGAAGCGATGCGAGATTGTGCAAGGCTACACCTTCTTCGTTCAGCGTCTCTACCAGCTCGCCGTACGTCAAAGCCGCGTTGAAAGAGACCGTATCTGCTGCATGGTCGACGACTATGTTCCTTGGCATGGCCTCAAGCGTTATGAGCTCTGGAGAGTCGGCGATGTCGTTGAAGGAGTGGCGGGAACCTAAGACGCGCACACCGGTTGCGTTGACGACAATCTCTTGCACCTGCTCAATCGTCGACGGCCGGTGCAGCCTCTGCGCCCGGTACGTGTAATTGCCGGCCCAGTTTGTTCCTAAGATACCGTCTTGAACCATCGCCTCGCCTTTCCTCTTCTCGCCTTGGGAATCATAGTTTGCCGACAGGAAGTCTCCCTATGAATACCAACCCTACTCCCTCCGCGGCCGCAGCGTATTCGAGCAACGCCACTTGGCCCAGAGTCATTGATGCCGCTGACAACTACCTTCGCGAACTTCCTCCTGTTGGTGCATAGAAGCTTTGTCACCGTACGCAGAGTTCATATCATCTCCGGATTATTTTGCACGCGCTGAGTGATTTGAAGTGGAGATGTCGATATTGGTCGTCATCCGCCATGTAAGATTGCAACGAAACAGTCGCGACACGTAGGATAGATGCTCACTAGACCCGAGAAGGTTTGGCGAGAGCCTGGGTAGCAGGGATAGGAAGGGCGGACGGCGACAGGAGTGAGGGCAGTTAACCGCAAGGATTTCCTGAGGCTCGGGGGCGCTGGGCTCATCAGTGCGATGCTTCCCGGCGCCGCAGGATGCAACAGGAGTCACGGAAAGGTTGTCAGGTTCCTCACCGGCACCAGGGAAACGGCTGCCCTTGAGAGAGCGGTAACGGAAATACAAGTTGACAGGTTCGAGGAGCAACACCCCAACATCGATTTGCAGCGTGAGGCACTACAGCCGGATGAGGTTCGCAGGGAGATACAGAGAAGGTTGAGATCCAAAGGGCCTCCAGACGTCTTCGCCTACGATACCGGTCCGGGCTTCGGCGGCGTGCTAGCCGACGCGGGACTATTGCGTCCCCTGGAGAACGCCTACGAAAAGCATAGCTGGGATATATACGAGTGGGCGAAGCAGCAGGCCACCTACGACGGTAGCGTCTACGGCGTCCCTGACCAGGTCGAGGAGATAATCGTCTTCTATAACAAGGACCTCGTGCCCGAGGTGCCACATACAGTAGAGGAACTACGACAAATCTGTGGCGAGCTCAAGGGCCGGGGAAAGATCCCCCTCGCCTTTGGCAACTGGGAACGGTATCCCGCAAGTCATTTGTTCAGCATGGGGGCCAGCAACTTGCTGGGCCGGGAAGGGTTGGATCACATTCTCTATGGAGAGGGTAGGTGGGATACCCCCCAGGTGGTGGAGGCCATCGATCTGATATTCAGGGATTTCGTGGAGAGCGGTTACTACCCGAAGAGCCCAAACGCCCTCCACTATGACGGTGCCAACGCATTGTTCTATTCCGGTGAAGCCGCCATGAACCCCACCGGCACGTGGCTCGTGTCGGAGATCGTACAGGCTGTCCAGGAGTTTGACGTTGGATTTTTCCCGTTCCCGTCCATAAACGGCTCCGGCATCTCGACCCCGGCCGGGGTGGGGACGGGTTGGTTCGTGGCCCAAGATGCCAAGAACCCCCAAGGGGCTATCACGTTCATCGATTACCTGCTGCAGGACGACACCGCCCGCCTGACCATCGAAAAGCTCAATACGATTCCCGCCCATCCCGTTGACACCGCAGGACTCGACGTTCCCGAACTGTTCAAGCAGGTGCTAGATGACCTTTCGAAATTTCCCAAGGCAGAGGCTTTCGGTTACAACATAGACGTCCTGGTACCGCAGAACTTCAACGAGGAGATGTACACCGGTTTCCGGGAGGTAATGAACGGAATGAGGTCTCCCGCAGAGCAGGCGGGAGCATTGCAACTGGCATGGTCGGAGGCGAAAGTGGCGGGAATGACACCGGCGCAGGAATAGGCCGCACATTAAGCCAGCCATCCCAAGACGCTATTGAAGACTTTATCATCGACATCGTCCAAACACACCTATTCCAAAGATGCACCGCACCCTACTCGTATGCTGTATTTGCTACTATGCACACGGAAAGATAATGGTGATGGTAAGGAGCATTCCCCCAAGCGGACGTGAGGACCACATGATGGTGTGCCACACAATAGTGGTGAGCGGGGCGGCGTCCTTCCACGGGTGCCAGGAGAGAAAGGAGATGGTGAGATGTTCGCGCGGGTAAGCACGTACGAAAGTCGCCCGGAGCAGTTGGACGAGATGCACCACGAGGGCGTAGAACACGTCCTACCTGCGCTCGAGATGCAGGACGGTTACCGCGGGGGCCTAGTCCTCGCCGATCGTCAGAGCGGCAAGGTACTTGCGGTAACCCTGTGGGAGAGCGAGCAATCGATGGACGCTACCGAGGATGCCTCTCAGTGGTTGCGCATCTTCAGCGCCGAATCCAGCGGCGGGACGATAAGCAGCGTGCAGAGGTACGAGGTCTTGTTCTCGGCGACCCATGAGGCGCCCCTCTCCGAGCGGTCCGGCGAATCGGGAAGCACGTTATAGTTCTTCCGATCTCTCTAGGGTCACCAGGGTGATGTCGTCCTCCTGCTCCCAGTCCTCACCGGTGAAGTGGGTGAGCTCGGGATAGGAGGAAGTCGATCAGTGAAGATCCGCCCGAGCGCGGAGTCCCCACTAAGCCTTGTAGCCTCGGAAAGCCGAACATTTCGTGGTGCGGGTTGTGTGCTTCGACCAACCCGTCGCTGTAGAACAGGACGCTCTCGCCTCTCTCCAGGGTGACCTCCTTCTGTTCGTATTCCATCCCCGGCATGAGGCCCAAGGGCATCCCTCTCGCCCTAAGCTCCTCCACGTCACTGCCATAATGGCGCAAGTAGGGCGGGTCATGGCCGGCGTTGGCATAGACGAGACGCCCGCTCTCGGTGTCGAGGATGGCATACAAGCAGGTGATGAACATGTTGGGTGGGATGTCAGGGACCAACGCGTC
The DNA here is from genome assembly GCA_963811295.1 of uncultured Rubrobacteraceae bacterium. GTDB lineage: Bacteria > Actinomycetota > Rubrobacteria > Rubrobacterales > Rubrobacteraceae > Rubrobacter_D. Next base: position 31,575 of record CAWEQZ010000054.1, read on the forward strand.
GTTCACCCGCTTCAAGACTTCCCCCGGTGGGAAGAGGCGTTGGGCTGAGGCACGCAGCATGGTGCGGGTCGTCGCCATCACCAGCGCGGCGGGTATGCCCTTGTCGGTCACATCCCCCACGACGAGACCTAGGCGTCCATCCTTCAGCTCTAATGAATCGTAGAAGTCCCCTCCTACCTCGCGCGCGGGTTGGTAGTATGCTGCTATGTCGTATCCAGTGAGCTTGGGCAATGTCTTGGGCAGCAGGGTTTGTTGGATGAGGCGTGCGATCCTGAGTTCCTGCTCGATGCGCTCCCTCTCTTGCGCCTCCCGCTTCTGCTCGGTGACATCGTACCGGAGACCCAACCAGTACAGGGGTTGCCCTACCTCATCGCGCACCAGGGTCGCCTCATCGCGCACCCACACCACCCGGCCGTCCCCTGCGATGACGCGGTACTCCATCCCGAAGGGTTCGCCAGTCTGGTCAGTGCGAGCCTCTTCGGCCAGGACCCGCTCCCGATCTTCGGGATGCACTGTCTTGAGCCAATGCTCCTCGTCGATCATGTGCGACTCTGAAGGGTAGCCGAGTATGGTCTCGTACTGCGGGCTGACGTAAGTTACGGCCTTTGGGTTACTGGACTCGAGGGGCTCTTGTACGTAGGTAATGGCCGGGGTCTGCTCCACGAGGGTCCGGTAGCGAGTCTCGGCTTCCTGCTGCTGACGCACGAGTCGGGCGACCCGCACGGCCGGAGCCGTCTGGGTGGAGAGGTCCTTCAGGAGCTTGCGGTCGTCGACCGAATACTCCTGCTGCGAGAGGCGTGCCCCGAGGTTGATGAGCCCGATCAGTTCGCCCCGGCTTACCAACGGCACGACAAGCTCTATATCCGCCGACTTCATCGACCTGAGCGCTGGAGAGTCGAGGTCGAGGTTCTCTACCTCCACCACCCCCGAGACGGTCGCAAGGTAAGCGACGATAGGGTCGTCCGGGGCTATCTCGATCTCCGGCGCCGTGGTCGCCTTCTCCGTATCCTCCCTGGCACGCTCCGCCGACTTCAACCACAGCGACACCCTGGTCGGCTGCATCGTTTCCCTTATCACCTCAAGAAGATCGCTGCTCAGAGCGTCAAGGTCTGTCTCTGTTCGCAGCTTGGTCGAAAACGCTTCCAGGGTATTTCTGGCATCGTACTTCCTGCGATAGAAGCGTCGATCGATTAACGCCTGGATGCGTCGCCTCAAAGGGGTGAATAGCGCGGCTATCGCCAGGGTTGAGACCACCACGGCAAGTTGTGATTCTTGACCGGTGAAGGCTCGAAAGAGCACCTGGAGCAGGACGATGCTGCCGAAGTACACTGCTGCAAGTACAGCCGTGAGCGCACCGTAGACGAGGGTTCGGTTTAGGAGGAGGTCTATGTTGTAGAGGCGGTACCGCAGGATTGCTATGCCGACTGCAACCGGCAAGCCCACGACACTGACGAGGACCAGCATGGAGCTGATCCACTCCAGCCACACCACCCCCACCAATTCAGAGACTACATAGGCCAGGATGGCGCTAGTAGCCAGCACCGCCACTGCGTAGGCGAACCACTTTACCTGCTGGCGCCTCACTCCCATGGAGCGGCGTAGCCGTACCAACAGCGAGGCCGCTGCTAGGAGCCCGAGGGCGTACAGGATAGTTTCCACCGGGTTTACGGTGTCTGTTGCGACCTCTATGCCAAGGGGGTGGTTGACGAGATCGAACCCCGCAGCCGTCTCGGGCCAGAGCGCGACAGAAACCGTACCTGTCACGATCACCACACCGACAAGCCACCCAAATGCTCGCCAACGCGATGAAGGTAGTCTGCCATCAGGGAACAGCAAAGCCAGAAACACAAAGAGACCAATGTGCGAAACCCACAGCCAGGAGGAGATCCAGGCCAAAACCTCTCCGCCCGGCAGCATGGCCGGCACCGATCTGGGCTCCGCCAGCAACGTCACAATCGCGTATTCGGCGACGAAGAGGCGCATCCCTGCAATCATACCTATGGAGCAGAAGATCCAGCCTATAGGGTTCTGAGGAGGAAGGCGGGGAGTGATGATGGCCCCTACCGTCGAAAAGCTAATCGCTACCACGGTGTTTACGAGCCAGTAGTCGTAGACGGGGGCGCCCGCGTAGACGGGAATTCCCACAGGGGACCGGCTCACAACCAGGAGGAAGAGGCCGAGCACCGTCAGCGTCAAAGTGACGGCGCACAGGCACCTAGCCAGCAAGGCCGTCGCACGAGGACTCAGCCAAGCAGCTCCTCGCTTGAAGCTCTGCTCTCCAGCGCCCGTTGTCATAGCGAGCCCATCGTCATGTCCCACCAACCATCCTAGGCAACAATGATGACATTTTGGGCGGGCGGTCGCATCCCCAAAATGCGCGATCTTAACTGAAGTGTAGAGCCAACTTCCGCGAACGTCTGTTCTGTACCCGTCCGAATAAGGCTTCTGAGAGATTAGATCGGTACTCTACCAAAGGTCCGTTTCGTGCATTCGGCGGGCTGGCCCGGCCTGCTGAGGCTCGCCGAGAACGAGTGGCAAGCGCCCCGAAACGAGTGCGCGCAATGAACGCTTGTTAGGTTCCCGCTAGGGAACGACCTATGCCATTTTCCGGGCATCGAGCGTCAGGAGGAGGATCTCACCCGAGCGGGCTATGGTGCCCTGCAGGGCGACGCTCGTAGCACTGTCCTCCACCTGCTCCAGCTTCTGGAGCAGCTCGGCAAGGGAGGAGAATTCGCGGAAGAAGCCGGGGAAAACAGGCGTGGGTATAGACGGTCTGATCGGGAAGTATCTCTCGCCCCACGCCCGGTGGGCATCGGCCGCAGTAAGGAGACGACCCCGGTTAGTCTCGACCACGCTGCGAAGTCCGTCTTCGACCTTCACGGTCCGTTCCCTGGGGTAGGCTCCGAACATCAGGTGCGTGGTCCCGAGGTTTCTGGCGCGTGCCATTGCCGGGTTCAGGAGCGCCAGGTGCCAGAGCGGAACGCCCGTTTCGAACAGGTCAGTTACTGCGCCGGTAAGATCTCGCCGGGTCCTGGAAGGTAGCGACAAACGGCGTGTCAGCATCGGCCTGGCGGGTCCTAAGCCTGGCGCCCACCACGATCCCCTCGGTGGTTCCGGTAGCGAGAAAGTTCCCACCTCCTCGCCCGGCACTTCGCGGCGCTCGCCGCCTGGCAGCACCACGCTGGCAGACAGGACGTTTTCCCGAAGCCGGCCGTACTCGAAGGAGCCCACGCCCAGACCGTCAGTGGCCAGCCAACCCCCGACGGTGGCGCGGGGTGCACTCGTAGGATAGACGGCGAGACCCATGCCTCTCAGACGCAGCTCCTCGTCCAGCTTGAGCCACGGCGTCCCTGGCTCGGCCTCTACCCACCCCCTGCCGCCATGAGGCAGCCGGATGCCGCGCATCAGGTCGAAGCGGACCAGCAGCTTCCCCTCCTCCGCGGCGGGTTCGGTCGACGTGCCGCCGCCTACCGCGGCCAGCGGTATGGAGTAGCGTGCGGCCTCCCTCGCCAGCAGCTCCACCTCCTTGGCGTGCAGCGGCAGGACCGAAGCCAGGGCACCGGACTTCGTTTCGTTATCGCCGGAGGGACGTCTTATGCGGTCCTCGAACGTCTTCTCCAGGGTCTTCAGCGCCCGTTCGTAGGAGGATTCAGTCATGGGTGCTCCATTCTGTTACCGACCTTTTGGGGAAGGTAAGCGGCACATAGAGCCTCTCTCCTGATGCATCTTGACGAGCCTGCAGATTCAAATTGACCATATTCGCGCGGATACCCTGATGCCGGATAGGACCCTTCGTCCTACAGACGCACCTTGCCGCGGAACAGGCGGTAGATGATGGTGAAGTACACTGCAGCGAGAACCATGCCGATGCTCCACCAGACGAGGCCGACCGTCATGCCGTACGTCGAAGCGGAAGCGTTCTGGATCGTGAGACTGTTCGCCGGGTCCACCGCGGGTAGCACGTCCGGGTAGACGCCGAAGACAGTGCTGGTAAGCATCCCGACGATGTAGGCGCTGGAGGAGAGGAACGCTTCCCTGTCCCGGCCCCTGAGGTCGAAGTAGACCATCCCTGCTAGCCCGGCTAGGGCTACGAGCGGCAGAACGTATCCGTAGGGACGTTCGTTGAAGCTCCGAGCATCCAGGGACTAACCCAGAACGTGGCCGGGGTGGCGAGCGAGGTGAGCAGGATGGTCGCAAAGGAAGAGGCGCCGTGAGATTCGGCGGGAGCGGGCGTTCAGGTCGTCCTCGGTCTTTAGGGCGATGTAGTTCGAGCCGTGCACGACGACGTCGTGAGAGCGAGCAGACCGATCAGGACCGTGTACCAGTCGAGGATTCCGGGGGTGCGCGAGAACGGGCTGAAGTCCGTCCAGAGCGGCTGGAAGAAGTAGCCGCTCTCGTCCAGGGGAACGCCGCGCACGACGTTACCCAGGGCGGCGCCGAAGAAGATGGCGAGCAGGGTGCTTCCTATAAAGAACAGCGGCGTCCCAGAAGGAGGCCCACATAGGGTCGTCTATGTGCCCGCGCAGCTCGATGGAGAGGCCCCGGATCATCAGTAGCCAGAGCACTATGATCAGGGGCAGGTAGAACCCGGAGAAGCCGGAAGCGTAGAGGGTCGGGAACGCGAAGAACAGCGTGCCGCCGGCCGCGATCAACCAGACCTCGTTGCCGTCCCATACGGGCCCTATGGCGCGTATGATCGTGCGCCTCTCCCGGTCGTTTCTGGCGGCGAACAGGTGTACGGCGCCGGCGCCGAGGTCGAAGCCGTCCAGCAGGACGTACATGGTGACCATCAGCGCCACGAAGATAAACCAGATCGTCTCCACCGTTCCTCCTTCAGGCCGTCAGACTCTCGGCGCTTCAGAGCATCTCCACGCGCCTTCCGGGCCGTGGCCCACCTCGCGCACCATCAGCACGATGTAGAGGAGGCCCATAACCAGGTAGATCCCCGCGAACCCTATGAGCGTGAAGAGCACGCTCCCCGAGGAGACAAGGGGAGACACGCCCTCCGAGGTGCGGAAGAGACCGTAAGCGAGCCAGGGCTGGCGTCCGAGCTCGGCGGTGAACCACCCTGCTGTGTTCGCGATGAACGGGAAGGGTATGGCGAGCATCAGGATCCAGAGCATCCAGCGCGAGCCGTAGAGCCTTCCCCGCCACAGCAGGAACGGCCGCCAGGACCATGATCGCGATGAAGATGGTGCCGAGGCCCACCATGACGTGGTAGCTGTAGTAGAGGAGCGGGATGTTATCCGGCCAGTTCTTCTCGGGGAAGGTGTCGAGGCCCCTGACCTCGGCGTTCCAGTTCTGGTAGACGAGGTAGCTGAGGGCGCGTGGCACGACGATGGGGTTGTCTATGCGTGCTGTTCTCCACGTCCGGCTGGCCGATGAGGACGATGCCTGCCTGGCGCTCGGACTGGAAGAGCCCCTCCATGGCGGCGAGCGAGACGGGCTGGTGCTCGGCAACCTGCTCGCTCGAGAAGTGGCCGCTCGGGAAGAGCATCCAGAGGCTGGCAAGCACGCCCGCTATCACCCCGACCTTGAGGAATATTCTTCCGTACTCCTCGTGGCGCCGGCCCAGCACGTAGAAGGCCCCCAGGCCGGCCATCACGAACGCCCCGCAGACCACGGCCCCGCCCATGTTGTGCGCGTACTGGGGCCACATCCAGGAGTTGAGCAGGACTGCCCAGTAGTTGTCGAGCTCTATGTTGCCGTTCTCGAGCACCCGGTAGCCGACCGGGTGCTGCACCCAGGCGTTGGTCGTGATGATGAAGTAGCCGGAGGCCCAAGTGCCTAGGAAGACCATGAGCGACGAGAACCAGTGCACCCTCTGTCCGAACCTGTCCTCACCCCAGAGGAACAGCCCCACAAAGGCAGACTCCAGGAAGAAGGCGAACGCTCCTTCCATGGCCAGGGTCTGGGCTATGATGTCCCCGGCGTACGCGGAGAAAGCAGCCCAGTTGGTCCCGAACTGGAACTCCAGAGGGATGCCGGTCACCACACCCATAACGAAGGTTACCGCGAAGATCTTGCCCCAGAACCGCGCCGACGTCGTTGTACAGCTCGTTCCTGTTGCGCATATAGGCACTCTTCAGGACGAAGATGAGCAGCGCAAGCCCCATAGTGAGCATGGGGAAGAGGTAATGGTAGGTCACAGTAAAAGCGAACTGCAACCGGGATACCACCAACGCGTCTTCCAAGATCTAACCTCCTGCGGATTTCGGGATCAGGCGCCGCCCCGGCGGCGCCTGATCAAATCTGACCAGATTCTCGGGTGGCCGGCCAAACGTCTCTCCTTTCAGCCCGTCAGCAGCATGCCGTCCTGCACGGCGAGCATCCGGCGGTACAGTCCGTCCCTTCGGATCAGCTCTTCTTGGGTCCCGCGCTCGACGATATGCCCCTCGTCGAGCACCAGTATCTCGTCCATCGTCTCCATCTCGACGAGCCGGTGGGTGATCTGAGAGCGTCGTCTTGCCTCGCATGAGGTCTCTTATCTCCCCATGAAGCTCGCGCTCCGTGACGGTGTCCAGGTTGGCCGTGGCCTCATCCAGTACCAGCAGCGGGGCATCCTTGAGCAGGGCCCGGGCGACGGCCAGCCGCTGCCGCTCGCCCTCCGGAGAGCCGCTGGCCCTGCTCGCCGACGTGCCCGTCCAGCCCGCCAGGCAGCCTCTCTACGAGCCCGGCCAGATGCGCCTCCGTTATCGCCCGGTGCAAAGAAGCGTCATCCGCCTCCGGATCGGCGAGAAGCAGGTTGTTGCGCACCGTGTCGTTGAAGACGTGGGTGTCCTGGGAGACGACCCCGATCCTGGATCGCAGATCTTCCTGGGCGTAGCAGCGGACGTCGCGTCCACCGAGACGGATCTCACCGCTATCGGGGTCCCAGAAACGCAGGACCAGGCTCGACCAGCGTGCTCTTGCCCGAGCCGCTCGGCCCCACGACGGCGACCCGGCTGCCGGGCCGCAGAGGCGAACGATGACATCCTCCAGCGCCGGCGGACCGTCTCTCTTCGTAGCGGAAGCTCACCCGGTCGAAGCGCCAGCGTGACTTTCCTGTGGCAGGAACAGGGGTTCACGCGGGTCCGCGACCTAGGGGCTCGGAGTCGGTGATCTCGAAGAGCGCGTTCGCCGGCGTCCGACGGAGCGGCCGAGGACCTGGAATGCGGCGCCGAGAGGCGCTACGGCCTCGAAGCTGCCGAGCACTACGAGCGCGAGGAACGCCAGAAAGACACCGTCTCATCTCCCCCGCCGCCACGAGCGGTACCGCGAAGATCAGGATCGCCACCAGCGCCAGGCCAGTCATCAGGTCGCCGAGGGCGTTTGCAGCCCGGTCACCAGGGCCATCCGGCCCTGCACCCGGCCGAGCTTGCCGTTCGAGAGCTGAGACCTCGACCGCTCCCGGCTCTTCCCGGCCGAAAGCGAGGACGTCCTGCACCCCCTGGATGTCGTCCACGATCCGGGCGTCGAGCTCGGCCCGCAGACTCAGCTGCCGCCGTCCCAGACCCCTCGAGAGCGTCCGCACCAGCAGCGGCACCCCGACGCCGGTGGCCACGAGGAAGCCTACCGCCACGAAGGCCATCATGGGGCCGAACGTGTAGAGGACGAGGGAGCGAGCAGGCAGACGGCCAGTGCCACGGCGACCGGGGGAGAAGGACCCGCAGGTAGACATTCTGCAGCTCCTCGACGTCCTTTACGATGCGGGCGAGGAGGTCTCCGCTACGGTAGTGCAGCAGACGGGCCGGCGCCAGGGGCGCGAGGCGGGTGTAGAAACGGGTCCTGAGTTGCGCCAGCAGCCTGAAGGTAACGTCGTGCGAGACGAGCCTCTCGGCGTAGCGCGAGGCGGCGCGGGAGACGCTGAAGAGGCGAACGAGGAAGACCGGGATCGCGAGCAGCGCGAGCATAGGCACCACGGCGGCGGCGGAGATCACGTACGCCGCCGTGGCCAGGAGCCCCACGTTGCTCGCCACGGTCGCCACCCCCAGCAGGACGCCGAAGCACCACCCGCCACCTGTAGGGCTAGGAAACCGAGCAGGCGCAGGAACATCCTCACGCCGGCACGTCCTCATAGGCGCCCACCAGAAGCGAGTAATGCCGTCGCGGGCGAGCAGTCCTGCGTGGACCCGGTCTCCGACGATCCGGCCCTCTTCAGGACGAGGATCCTGTCCGCCGCGCGGACGGTGTTCAGGCGGTGGGCGACGACGAGGGAGGTCCGGCTCTGCGCCAGACGGTCGAGGGCGCCACCGATGAGCGTCTCGCTCTCGGGGTCCAGGGTGGAGGTCGGCTCGTCCATAACGAGCAGCGGGCGCGTCCTTCAGGAAGGCGCGCGCGATCGCCAGCCGCTGGGCCTCGCCGCCGGAGAGACGCGGGCCCCGGTCCCCGACTGGGGTGTCCTAACCGCGCGTCAACCGGCGCATGAACTCCGCTGCCCCCGCGAGCTCGGCCGCCCGCTCGACCTCGGACTCGCGGCTAGCCTCCGGCCTCGCCAGCCGGATGTTCTCCAGCACGCTGCCGTAGAAGAGGTACGGGCGCTGCGGCACCAGCGCCACGTGTTCCCGCCAGGCCGCCGCCGGCAGGCTGCGGAGATGGGAACGCCGTCTGCGATGATGACCCGTCCGTGGGCTCCAGGAACCTCAGGAGCAAGTCCACCAGCGGTGCTCTTGCCCGAGCCGCTGCGCCCGACCAGGGCCGTCGTGTGCCGGCCGCGAGGGTGAGGGTCGAGCCCGCGAGCGCCGGGAGGTCCGGTCTCCGGGTAGGAGAACCGCACGCCGGAGAACCACGACTTCGGCTCCCGGGAGGGACGGGGCACGGTGCTCCGCTCCTGGCGACCGGCTGGTATCCAGGATCTCAAAGATCCGCTCGGCCGCGGCCTTGCCCTCCATCCCGGCGTGGCGGCTGGCGCCGAGTTCGCGCAGGGGCTTGTAGAACTCGGGGGTCAGCAGCAGCACCAGGAAGGCATCCTCGAAGGGGATGGTGCCGTTGATCAGGCGCACCCCCAAGATGACAGCGACGAGCGCGATGGCGGCGGCCGTCATAAACTCGAGCACCAGCCCGTAGAGGAACGCGTAGCGCAGCACTTTCAGCGTCCGCGCCCGGAACTCGCTCGCCCACCCGCGCCACCCGGTCCTCCTCGTCGGCGGCCCGGCCGAAGCCTTTGAGCGTCGGCAGGCCTTTCAGGGCGTCGAGGAAGTGGGCGCCCATGCGCGAGAGCGCGGTCCACTGCCGTCGGGGGTGCTCCTCGGCGTAGCTGCCGACCAGGACCATCATCACCGGGATCACCGGCGCCGTCACCAGCAGCAGGACCGCGCTGGCGACGTCGCGGTGAAGGATGTAGCCGACGACCAGCAGAGGAACGGAGGACGCTCAGGAGCAACCTGCGGCAGGTAGCGGGCGAAGTAAGGATCCAGCTTCTCGACGCCCTCCGTCAGCGGTCGTCGCCAGCTCGCCGGGACGCTCGCTACGGGCGAATGCCGGTCCCAGCCGCAGCACGTGGGCGAACAGCCGCTCCCTGAGGTCGTTCTTTACCCGGATCGAGCCCCGCTGCGCCGTCGTCTCCCTGACCCAGAGCAGTCCGGCCCGCGCAACGGCGGTCCCCGCGAGCACCAACAGCAGGCCTTCACCCTGCTCGCGGACTCCTCCTTCCAGAAAGACCAGGTCCACTATCTCGCTTAGAAAAGCCATCTGGGCGACCGTTACGGCGGCCACCAGGAGCCCGACCACGACCGTTGCCACCAGGTATGACCGGGCTGGTGGGATCCGCCGGAGCAGGCCTCCACCCATTCAGTTACCCGTCCGCCCCAGGGGAGAGCCCCCGCGGAGTCATGCTACTCTCTTCTCCGGCGACACGCTCATCGCTCGCCTCCTCAGATCTCCGACCAGTGCCGGCCACACCCGGCCCTCCATGCGAGCAGCATAACGTGGGCGGAGCGCGCTTCCCTGAGCAACTTCCCTAATCTCCTGATCCCGATATACCAGTCGCCCGCCAACCACGTATGGCCCAAATATCCGCAACATTTACACCGCAGAACGGTCCGTTCCCTTTGCCTTCGAGGTACTCGGGGACGGTTTTCTGAACCCTGATCCTGTCGGCCGTCGCCGCTTCCCCGCAAGAGCGAGGTAGCCCAACGCCCTCAAAGCGTACCGCCCCTCGCTGCTCAACTCCAGGTGCAAACACTTCACTCCCCCGACAGACCACCGAACCTCTCCTATTTCGCTCACCCACTCGCCCGAAGATACACGAGTGGCCATCGCCTCCTCTATTACACAAGAAATAATAGAATTCGTGCAGCGTTGGTTCGGTGGACGGAGGAGGCGGGTTTGGATGTCAGCACGAAAGGCGAGCCCGGTAGCTTGGTCGAGAACGCCGTGGATCTCGAAGAGGTCGCAGCCGGCCGCGGCGTCGTGTGGACCTTGCGGGCCAGCGAGGACCTCAATACCAACCTGGCGCGTTTCGCGGAAGGCGGAGGCGTCGGGGAGCACGTCAACGACGAGGTAGACGTGATCCTGGTCGGCGTCACCGGGTCAGGAAGCGTCGTCGTGGACGGCCATGAGCACGCCCTGGGCGCCGGGAAGCTAGTCTTCGTCCCCAAGGGATCCCGGCGCTCGACCCGGAGCGCCGCGGAGGGCTTCGCCTACCTCACCGTCCACAAGAGACGCGGGCCGCTCCGGATACGGTCGGGGAGGTAGCCAAACAAGACTCGGGGTGTTGCGCGGGCTCGAGGATGGGAAGGAGGAATCATGAAGCGCGCCGCAGAGTTGAAGAGCCTTTCGGAGGACCACCATCACGGCCTGGTACACGCCCGGCGGCTCCGGCGGGCAGCCTCGGGGGAGGGGGACGCCCTGGCGGAGGCGGCCAGGGGCTTCCTGGGGTTCTGGCAGGCGGAGACCAGCGGGCACTTCCGAAAAGAAGGAGAGGTGCTCCTCCCGGTCTACGCCAGGCACGGCGGGGACCTCGCGCGTGATCCCGTCCTCCAGATGCACTCCCAGCACGCCTGGATCCGGGGCCTCGTCATGCGGCTGAGCGACGAAGTGAGGGGCGGCTACGTCCGCCCGGAGACGCTGCGGGAGATCGGCGAGCGGCTGGACGCGCATATCCGCCTGGAGGAGCGTGAGCTGTTCCCCATGATCGAGGAGTCTCTCTCCGAAGTGGCGCTGGGAGAGCTCGGCTCCCGGCTCATGGTCAAAGAAGCCGGGCCACACGCCGAGCCGTGGGTCCCGAGCGAAGGTCTCTCCTTCGGCCCCTGGCCCGGACCGGGCGACAGCGAGGGAGGCGGCTGGGACTGACCGCCCGGCCACGGGTAGCGTCACCGCACCGGCCAGGTACGCGCGGACGAAGCCTATTTATCGAAGGGGAAGCAGAGTGCCTGGGAGCCGAGACGATCGCGAACGCCGAGGCACGCCTCGCCCTCGGCAACTCCGTTGTCTACCCGCCCGCGCCGTTGTGCCCCCCGCCCACTTCCACCGCGCCGTGGCGCGCGGCGAAGATGACCGCCTGCAAGCGGGAGTGGACGCCCAGCTTGGCGAGGATGTTCGCCGCGTGGTTGCGCTCCGTCTTGGCGCTGATGTAGAGCCGTTCGGAGATCTCGCCGGCGTCCAGGCCCTCGGCCATGAGCGAGAGCACCTCCTTCTCCCGGTAGGTAAGGCTCTCCAGTGCCCGCCGCGCCTCGTACTCCTGTTCCTTGCGGGCGCTCGCGAAGCGCACCAGTTCCACTACCTCTTCAAGTGGGATCAGGGCTTCGCCCGCACGCAACCGCCGGATCGCGTCCAAGACCTCGCCCATGCTCGCGGACTTGTGGAGCAGCCCGGCCGCCCCGAGCTCCACCGCCCGGGCGATCTCGGCCCGGTCGTCGGTGGCGCTAAGGACGAGCGCCTGCGCCCGCGGATTGGCGGCGCGAAGGTCCCCGATCAGCTCTGCCCCGAGCCCGTCCGGCAGCCCCAGGTCGATCACGGCCACGTCGAAACCATGCTCCGCCGCGAGTATCTCCCGCGTCTCAGCCAGCGACCCCGCCTGGCCCACGACGTCGAGGTCAGGCTCCGCCTCCAGCGCCCGGGCGACGCCCTGCCGGAACGAAGCATGGTCGTCCACGAGCAGCACGCGGGCGACCTCCTCCACTGCCGGTTCCGCCGGAACTCCGCCGTCACCAACGACGTCGGGCACCTCCACCGCAACCCGCGTGCCCGCGCCGGGCACGCTCGCCACCGCCAGCTCTCCCCCCAGCGCGCTTACCCTCTCGCGCATCCCGCGGGTCCCCACGCCCGCAGCGACCTCCTCCGGGTCGAAGCCCCGCCCGTCGTCGGAGACATCGATCCGGAGCCCGTCACGGTGCGCCTCGAGTACGACCCGCACCCGGCCGGCGCCCGAGTGGCGCCGGGCGTTCGTCAGGGCCTCTTGAACGACGCGCAGGAGCTCCTTAGCGGTCCTCCCGGGCAGCTCCTCGGGGAAGCCTTCGCCCACCTCCAGCTCCACCTCGCAGCCGGGGTTCATCTGCCGGTTCAACTCGACGAGCGCCTCGACGGACCTGGCAAAGGAGCCGCCGCCCGCCGGCTCCGCGCCGAGGTCGTGGACCGCCGTTCTCAGACCGCGCACGGAGCGTCCCAGGGCAGCCTCCACGTCTCGCAATCCCCCGTTGCCCTCGCGCGCGCCGGAGTGCGTCCCGGAGATCTGCACCGTTTGCAGGGCGTGGATGAGGTCCTGGAGGACCTCGTCGTGCAAGTCGCGGGCGATGCGGCCTCTCTCGGCTTCCCGAATCTCCTGCATGGCCTCCTCGGCCTTCTTGAGCTCCGTGATGTCCGCCGACACCCCGATGACGCCGGCAACCTCGCCGCGGTGATCCCGGTACGGCGCCTTCGTCGATAGGAACGTCCTGTCGCCTCCCGGCGCCGGCACTCGCTCCTCCAGCCTGCGGACCTCCCCGGTCGTCAGGATCTCGCGGTCTGCCTCCATGATCGGGCGGGCCACCTCGGATGGGAATAACTCATCGTCGCTCTGGCCTAGGATGTCTTCCACGGGCCTGCCGATGACCTCTGCGGCGGTCGAATTCGCCATCAGATAGCGGCCCCAAGCGTCCTTCAAGACGATGGCGTCGCTGGTTCCTTCGATCACGGAACTCAACAGGGCGTTGCTCTCGCGCAGGTCCTCCTCGGCTTTCTTGCGGTCTGTGATCTCGTAGCGGATCGCCACGTACTGGTAGGGCTTGCCCCTTTCGTTCAGGAAGGGAACGATGGTTGTGTCCACCCAGTAGATCGAACCGTCCTTCGCCCGGTTCCTCAGCTCCCCTCGCCACACGCGCCCCCTGGCGATGGTCCTCCAGAGGTCTCTGATGAACTCCTTCGGATGGTAGGCGGAGTTGATTATGCGGTGGTCCTGGCCTATGAGCTCGTCGCGGGAGTATTTGGAGACCTCGCAGAACTTATCGTTGACGTAGGTGATACGACCCTTCTGGTCGGTGAAGGCGACGATGGCCGACTCGTCGAGGGCGAACTTGAGATCCGAGAGCTCCTTGAGCGACGCCTTCAAAGCCTCCTCGTTGCGCCTGCGCCCGGTGACGTCGCGCGTCACCCCGAGGAGCCCGACGATCTCGCCCCGGACGTCGCGGTAGGGGACGGCGTGCGTCTCCATCCAGCGGCGCGCCCCTTTAAGGCCCACGATCCCGAACTCCAGCGTCCCCGACTCGCCCCCGAAGACCCTCTCTGTAAGCGCCTCGAAGGCGGCCCGGTGCTCGGGGACGACGAGGCTCGCCACCGGCTTACCGCGCACCCGCTCGATGGAGTCGGCTTCGATCATGGCGAGCCCGGCGGGGTTCATCTCCAGGAGCTTGCCGTCTTTGCCGAGCACCTTGACGCACTCGGGCTCGGCCTCGACGATGGAGCGGAGGCGCTCTTCGCTGAGCTTCAACGCCTCTTCGGTACGCCTGCGTTTGCCGATCTCGGTGTTCGTCTCCAGGACGCGCGAGGGCTCCCCGTGCTCGTCGCGCTCCAGCACCCAGCAGCTCGCCACGATCAGGGTGGCGCCGTCGCGCGTTGTGTGCCAGAGCTCCCCTTCCCACCGGCCGTTCTCGAAGAGCTCGGCTCGCGCCCGCTCCAGCGTCTCCGGGAACCAGCTCTCCAGAAGAGCGTGTACGTTCTCGCCCAGGGCCTCGCTCTCCGTCCAGCCATACATCTCCTCCGCAGCGCGGTTCCAGAAGGAGATTTCGCCGTCCTCCGCGACCCAGACGATCATGGCGTCCTGCGTCAGGTCCAGGAGGCGCGCCTGCCGCTCCAGCCTTTCTTCGTTTTCCTTGCGGCCGGTGATGTCTTGCACCGCCGCCACCGCGTGGACCGGCCGTCCCGCTTCGTCCCGGACCGCCCTGGCGTCCACGCTCACCCAGACCACCGATCCGTCCTTGCGCACGCAACGCTTCTCGGTCCAGTACTCGAGCGTCTCGCCCTCGACCAACCGTGCGAGTGTCTCGGAATCCGCGCCGCGGTCGTCCGGGTGCGTGATGTCCGCGAAGGTCAGCCCGAGCAGCTCCCTCTCGGAGTAGCCGGTGATCTCGCACATCCTGAGGTTGGCGCGCACGAAACGCCCGGTGGCGAGGTCCGTCTGGACTATCCCGACGCCCGTCAACTCGAAGATGGCCCGATACTCCGCTTCGTGTTCTCGCTGGCGCGGGCCACCCTCGCAGGCCGCACCGTCGCTCATGTCACCACCCCAATCCGGCCAGGCTTCACTTACCACCGCCGCGGCTGCGGCGCTTCGGAGATAGGATCGTAGACGAGCCAGCCAGAAATACCACCACACTTCCTCGGGAGCCCATCGTGGGTCGCGCTCCGAACAAAAATGATACACCAGGACCAGGCGGGTGGGTAATTTTGCCCATGCGCGCGTGGGCCGAAGGCCCGGGCAAAGATGGACGGTCTTCCTCACGACGGTGGGACCGCCGCGAGCGATCATACCGGGTGTAAGACACCGAGCGGAGGAGCGGACGAGATGGAGCTTTCTCTGGATGTAGGGCGCGAGGCCCGTTATGGAGAAGGGACCAGGGGCGCGGCGGAGGTCCTGCCGCTGGCCGTGGAGTGCCTGCTAAGTGCCCGCACGGCGGACGCCGTCTTCGTGGTGGACCCGGACCAGCGGATCGTCCACTGGGACCCGAAGGCGGAGACGCTGACAGGTCTCTTGGCCGAGGAGATGGTCGGCAGGCCCTGCCACCAGGCGCTGCGCGGCGAGTGCGAGGGCGGCGGCCGGTTGTGTAAGGGAGGATGCCCTGTCATGGCGCTCGCCCGGGCCGGCCACGCGGTCCCGAGCTACGACATGCGCATCGACACCCGCCTGGCAGGGAAACGCTGGGTCAGCGTGAGCGTTCTGAGCGTGGACTCCGACGACGGACCTTACCTGGTCCACCTGCTGCGCGACGCCCAGAAGGCCCACGACGCCCTGGAGATGGCCCGCGACCTGGTCCTGCTCTCTTCGAAGGGAGAGAACGCCTCCACCACGCACCATGAAGTAGCTCCGGAGCTCACGCCGAGGCAGGCGGAGGTCTTGGGACTGCTCGCCGAGGGCAGGTCGGTCAAGGAGATCTGCGCCGAGCTCTACCTCTCCAAGGCCACCGTGCGCAACCACGTTCGCGCGCTGTTGCAGGCATTGGGTGCGCATTCCCAGCTCGAAGCTGTCGCCGCGGCCCGCAAGCTGGGTCTCTTGGCAGGTTAGTGGTCACCTCACGAGGGCCTGGAACGCCAGCAAAGCGAAGACGGAGATCGCGACGACCGCGCCGA
Organism: uncultured Rubrobacteraceae bacterium; assembly: GCA_963811295.1. Taxonomy (GTDB): domain Bacteria; phylum Actinomycetota; class Rubrobacteria; order Rubrobacterales; family Rubrobacteraceae; genus Rubrobacter_D. The sequence goes on from CAWEQZ010000054.1 coordinate 47,313, forward strand.
CGAGGCGGGCCGGAGCCTCCTTTCTAGCGTCTGGCAGAAGCTCGGCGAAGACCATCCACGCCATCGCTCCCGCCGCGAACCCAAGCCCGTAGGATAGTAGCGGCCGGAACACCTCAACGAAGAGGAAGGCCGGCAGCGCCATCAGCGGCTGCGGCAGGCTAGAGAAGATACTCCAGAACGCCGCCTGGCCAACGCCCACCCCGCGCGGCACGAGCACGAGGCTTATGGCAAGCCCCTCGGGGACGTTGTGGACGGCGATGGCGAGCGTGATGAACAGGCCAAGGTCCGCCCCGCCGCCGAAGGAGACGCCGAGGCCGACGCCCTCGGTGCACGAGTGGGCGGTCATGACGCCCACGATCAGGAGCCCCTTGCGGGCGTCGAGACCGCCCATCCCCGCGAATACCGCCGGGTGCTCATCGGAGCTCAGGAACCGGCGTACAAGCACGATGAAGGCAAGGCCGACCGCGGCCCCTACCGCCACTCCCAGGGGGTCCCCGCAACGCGCCCTCGTAGGCGAGGCCCAGGCTCGCCGCCAGCATGAGCCCTGCCGCGGCCGCGTTGGAGATGCCGAGCCACTTCCGGGTCGGCTCGTGGGCGAAGTGGAAGGGCAGCGCGCCGAGGCCTGTCGCCACCGCGGTCAGCAACGCCAGGAGGAGGACCAGTACGGCTTCGCTCATTGCGAAGTCGACCCGTCCGTCGGGCTCATGTCTCGCTGCGTGGCGGTGGGCAGCCGAGGACCGGGCTTCCGGTCGCGTGCAACTCCGAGCCGTCCGTCGCCGGCAGGACCTTTCCCGGTAGCGTGCTCACGACCGGGCCTTCCCCCGCTCTTCGGTCGGCTGGGTGTCTGCTGCGCGCCGGCGATCCTCACTGCGGACCACAAGGACGGAGCCGTGAGCGTGACGGACGACGCTCCCCGAGACGCTGCCCGTGAGCGCCCGTCTCAGCGGGCCGAAACCCCGGCTGCCCACTACTACGAGCCCCGCCTCGATCTCCTCGGCAAGACGCACTATCTCGGCGTCGGGCCGGCCCACCCTCGCGTGGGTCTCCGCCACCTCGCCGCCCATCCCCCTTATCTTCTGCGCCTCCTCGTCGAGTTTCTCGCTGGCATCCCGCCGGGCGATCTCGCGCATCTGCTTCGAGTAGCCAGCGCCGTAGTAGACCGACTCCGAGTCGGCCATGGCGCTCGGTATGGGCTCGACGCGGACGAGGTGCAGTTCCGAGCCGACCTTCTCCGAGAGCACCGTCGCCATCCGCGCGGCACGCCCGGCCTCCTCCGAGCCGTCGGTCGCCAGAAGTATCTTCGTCGGGAACATCTTCGCGCTTCCTCCTTGTACTCGTTTCCTCGGGTACTACCTAGCCGCCCTCAAGCCCCGACAGCACGTTGAGCGTCCAGGTCCGCAAGACGACCACGAACCCGCGGTGTTCGTCATAGAGTGCTCCTCTCGCTCTCGTTCGTCCCTGTCGCAAACCATCATAGTCGCGGATGGCTCGCGTTAACTGGTCAGGACTGCCCATTCCGCTAGCCAAGACCGATCAATCGGCGGCGTTCTCGCCCCTTGGTCGTTTCCAGATGGTCAATCTGTGCGAGATCTTGGGCCATCTGGCTCAGGAGAATAGTTCTCTCGTCGCGTAAAGTCCCCTCATGGCAGATGGACTACGGCAGCGTTCGAGGGAGAAGTGGCGCAGGTTGTCCGACGAAATCGCCGTGGTCGAAATTCGGAAGACGAGGAGGTGAGTGATGGCCAATCGGCGAGGGTCCATGATCGAGAGGATCCTGAAGAGGGTCGAGGACCATGTGGAGGAGTATCGCGCTCAGGAGAGGGTCCGCGAGGTGGAGGTGCAGGCCCACAGGGCGGAGCTTTGGGCCGAGGCCGCCGAGCGCCAGCGGTTGCTGGCAGAGGCATTGGCCGAGGGAGAGGCCGACCGGGCTTCCCTGGAGGAGATAACCAAGGAGCAGCGCGTGGTCTTCGTCCTGCACCGCGAGGACCTGACGGGCACGCTGGAGGACTTCGCCGGCGAGAAGGACTGCCTGGTGAACGTGGTGCCCGGCAAGGGGGACTACGGTGGTGGCAGGGGCATCGAGGGCCTAAGGGGCTCGTGGCTGGTGTTCGAGGCGTCGCGATGAAGGAAGCCGCATGGTCCACAGATAGTGGCAGGAAGATGGAAGCAGACCAGGCAAGGGCCTTCGAGGCTCTCTCAGAGCGCTTCGGGAACCGATTCAGGTGGCACGAGCGGTCGGAAGACGATGTTGTGGCATCTATCCTCCCCCTGCACGCAGACGACGTGCGTTGGGCCTCCCAGATCGCCACGCGATGCGCGTTGCCGATCGTGCCCGTCGGGGCTGGCACCGCGCCTGACGACGGCTCCGGGGCGAGGAGGAACGCCGTCCAGATCCGCTTCGACCTGATGAGCGGCACGAACCTTTCGAAGGATGACGAAGAATGGATAGAGGCGGAACCGGGGGCGTCCTGGCTCCAGCTGGACAACGAGTTGCGCCGGCGGGGGAGGGGCCTCGCCGTCTACCCCACGAGCGCCCCACGCGCCACCGTGGGCGGCTGGCTTGCCACCGACGGCATCGGCGCCGGCTCCTTCGAGTTCGGCAGGCTCTACGAGAACGTTATCTCCGCCACCGTAGTCGGGCGCGGCGGCGAGATGCGCGAGATCGGGAGCGAGGAGTTGGCTCGCTTTTTCAGGCCGATGAGGGCCGGCAACGTAGTCGTCGGAGCAAGGCTCAGGACCCGGCGCGCGGCCACGGATCGCGTCTTCGCCGCAGCATTCCAGGACGCGCGGAGTCTCGCCGGGGCGGTGGGTGATCTAGCCTCCTCCGAAACTCCGCTGTGGCACCTGGCGTTCGTCAGCCCCGCCATGGCAGCGGCCCGTGGGTTGCGGTCGCGTTACCTGCTCTACGGGGCCTACCCGGGCCACAGGGACGGAGAAGGGTGGTGGGAGCTTCGCCGACGCGTCCTCAGGGCCCGCGGCGCGACCGAGCTTGTTGTCCCGGAGACCTGGCTGGTCTGGGGGGAGAGGTTCTTCCCGGTGGCGCCAGGCCACAGGACCCCGGATGCAGCGCGCGAGTTCGTCCCGCTAGCGGATCTCCCAAGGGTGCTTGAGGACGCGAACCCTACCGATGCCTTCCAAGGCACTGTCTCGCGCTCCGGCGAGACGCTGCTCCTGACCCTGAGCGCCGGCGTTGATATGGTTGGCCCAGGGTGACCACGAAGGGCTGCCGGCACAACTGGATGCGGGAGAACCCCGAGTAATTCCTAACCTTCCGCTCTCGCGGTTCGAAGTGAGCCTTTCACCCCGTCAAATCTCCCGGTGGCCCGGCTTTGGCGGCCACCTCCGAGCGCGGGCGCCGGCTAGCGCGGGTCCATGTCCGCCAGCGTGTCCACGAGTAGCCAGTCGACCACGAGGCTGGAGAGTAACGTTTGCTCATGGAATCGGAAGCTCCTCAAGGGCGAGGGTGCGTTGCAGGATCGCGCGCAGCCGCGGGAAGGAGTCCCGGTCGAGGACGTTGAGGGCGGTGATGCCGGAGAGCTTCTCGACCAGCTCTATGCCCGCCCGGGTGCTGGTGGCGAGGCCCGTCACCAGGTCGGGACGTTTGCCGAAGGCGGAGATCACACCGGTCACGGCGTAAGGGTCGGAGACCGAGAGTATCATGCAGCGCCCGTGAGCCCCGATCTCCTCTATGGCCGCCTGCCCGTTGTAGGGCTCCAGCGGCGATGCGCCGACCTCCGCCACGAGGACGTCGGCTCCCACGCCGGCGATGCGCGAGAGGAGGCTGTCCAGAGCACCGCGGTACTCCACGTCCGGCACCACGGTGGAGGGGAGCCCCGCGTCAACGAAGTCGAATATGGCATCCGCGCCGGCGTCTTGCATGGAGAGGATGTCGCGGTAACGCCCCGCCCCGGTCAGCTTCGCCCCGACCACCGAGAGGCCCGCTTCCCCGAGCAGGCGTACCACGACCCGCGCCGTGGTCGTCTTCCCCGCCGACATCGAGGTCCCCACCATCAAGACGGTCGGGAGCGCAAAACCGTGCGCCGGGGCCACCGGGACGTAGTCGCGCATCGTCGCCTTGTTTGGTCCGTACATTACGTGTCCCTTGTAGGTCATCGAGAGGATCGGGGGCAGCAGGGCTGACCTCGACGTGGACATGCCGAAGAGACCGGCGCCAGTGAGCGCCTCCATCCGGCGGTCGGGGCCGATGTTCTGCCAGCCGCCGACCGCTTCGAGGGTCGCGTAGCGGACGCCGAAGGCCCCGACGACGAGATCCCCTTCGACGACCTCGACCATCCGGCCGGTCGGGAGCTCGATGCGCGAGAGCCCGTTCGGCGGGGAGGCGACCTCGCCCACGGCGTAGTCCCCGTCTCCCACTTCCGCCGGGGGAGCGGATCGACGGTGAACGGCGTCTTGGGGAGGCCGGAGATGCGAGTCAGGGAGGTGAAGACATATCTGGGCTTCACATGCGACTCCTTTCCACGATTGGGGGATCCATGATCAGGGCCGCCAACAGCGCCGACCTCTCGACCATCGCGTCCGCGTAGACGAACAAGGTACGAGAGCTCCAGTATGGCGCTCGCGCCGCCTTCCGGATCGAGACCCGCGTGCGCCGCCTGCCCCTCGACGACGATGGAGAAACGCCCCACGCCCTTTCGGGCCGTCTTGAGCTTCCCGGCCAGGCCGAGCGAGGGTTCCATAACGAACGCCCTCTCCACGACGCGGGCCAGCCGGCGGATGTGCCGGGTGGAACCGGGGCTCCCCACCTCCTCGTCCGAGTTGACGAAGACCACGGGGGTCACGGAAGGCTCCAGACCCAGCGCCGATATCGCCCCGAGCGCGAAGACCATCTGCACGAGCCCGGCCTTCATGTCGTAGACGCCGGGCCCCCGCACGATCCCGCCTTCCGACCCGACCGGCATCTCCTTCGTGGTCCCGAGCGGCCAGACGGTGTCGCAGTGGCCGAGCAAGAGTTGCGCCCGTCTTCGACCGCGCTCCCGGGGCCTCGCGTAGAGATGGTTCCCGACGCGACGGACGGAGTAGCCACAGCCCGCCAGCGGCGCCCAGAGGAGGTCAAGGACCCGGCTCTGGCGGTTCGGCTCGGACGAGGGCGATTCTTCAAGGGCCAGGCGTTCCAGAAGGGCGACCATTTGCCCCCGGCGCTCGCGCAGGTGACGGAGCAGTTCGTGTGGCATCTTCTCCACCGAGTCTCGACCACCCCGCTACCGCATGAAGTTGGCCGGGAAGGGGAACGAGAAGCTTTCTTGGATGGCGGCGTAGCGACCAGGGCTCAAGTAAGCCAGGAGCGGTGAGTCGAAGATGAGGTCGTGGTCGTCCCTCTCCGAGGCGCGCAGGTAGTCGCGATGGACGTGGGCCGCCACGATGCGGCCGACGATCAAGGCGTCCTCCCCGAAGTCGTCTATGATGTTGTCGAGCAGGCACTCCAAGAACAGGTACCCGTCCTGGAGGAAGACCCCGTCCACCTCTGTGGCCGGGAAGGTGATCAACGCGTCCAGCAGCGGTTTGCTATTCGCTTCCTCGCGAGGAGAAGCGGCGAGGCTCGCCAGCAAGACCTGCGTGGGGCGGGGGTAGGTGACCGTGAAAGACCTCTCCCGCCTGGCGTTGTGGTAGGTCCGGTGGCGCGGCGTACACACGAACCCGAAGTAGTCCTGCCACCCCAGGGGCAACGCCATGTGCTTCGGGGCGAGGTTGTAGTCGCCATCCTCCTCTTTGGTCCCGACAAGCACCAGCGGAGACGCCGTGAAGACGCGCTCAGAAGATCCGTCCTCCCGCAACCTCACCAGGTCATCCTCCATCGCGCGCCTCCTTTCCCCGCGAACACTTTGCGGTTGGTCCATCGCGCCGATACCTTCTCTCAAGGAGAGCCAACCACAAGGGTAAAGCGCGGGCGCGGCCCGGACCTGACCCGTTTTGCTCAATCAACAGGCCAAAGTTGATCAGGATCCCGAGGTGGCCAGGGCGTGCATCGCGTGCCCATCTCGCGTGTTTTCTCGGGGTGCGGCGAGAAGGGCGCGGGCCTGACCCGCAACCCTAAGAGCGGCGATCAAGCCGGCATGGCGCGCAGGAGGGATCACGGACGGATCGTGAGCCTCGCAGCGTGACCAATCTTGACCGGAGAATTGGGCCATCCTGCTCAAGGCGGAGCGGACGCCGCCCGGTAGATTGGGGACCAGGAAAGACACGAGCGGCCGTGCGGAATATGTGCGAACGAAAGTGGGGACCCCGCCATGAAGGTACTAGAGCCGGGTCTCGCCGGGGACCTGTCGGTGGTGGGCAGGCTGTATCCGATCCCCCCTGCTGACTACGGCTCGCGCTGGCGCCCCGGGGGTATGACCCGAACTCGACGGAAAGGGAGGCAAAGGCGATGAACGCTTTACCGACAAAGATACTGCTGGCGACGGACGGCTCGGAAGACGCGGCCTTCGCCGCGAGGGTCGCCGCTGACCTCGCCAGACGGACGGAGGCAAAGCTGTACGTCACGCACGCGTGGCGACCGGCCGCGCGGGGCTTCGGCTACCCCGCGGTGATGTGGACCGACTACTCGCACCTCTACGAGCGGGAGGCGCGCAGGCTCCTCGAGGCCCAGGTGCGCGAGATCGAGGCGCCGGGCGTCTTCGCGGAGCCCCGCCTGCTGCACGGCCCGCCGGTCGAGGCCATCCTGGACCTCTGCGAGGAGCTGGAACCCGGGCTCGTCGTCCTGGGGAGCCGGGGGCGGGGTCCGGTCGGCCGCCTCCTGTTGGGGAGCGTCGCCGAGGGCGTCGTCCACCACGCGAGGTTCCCGGTACTCGTGGCGCGCGGCGGCGCCTGGCCGCCGGAGAGGGTCGTCGTCGGCGACGACGGTTCCGAGGACGCCGGGCGCGCGGCCGGGCTGGCGCAGGGCATCGGCGACCTGTATGGGGCCGAAGGAGTACTCGTGCGGGCGTACCACAACCCGCCGGAGCCCCATAGGCGGGTGGAGCGCCCACTACCGCGCGCAGGCTCGACGAGGCGGCGCAACGCGAACAGGAGGCCGTGGACGAGCGGGCGGATCGGCTCGGACGCCTCCTCAAGAGCAACCCCAAGGTCAAGGTCAGGGAGGGCGACGCCGCGCTCTCCCTGCTCGTGGTCGCCGAGGAGGGGGGCGAAGAGAGAACCCTGCTCGCCGTTGGCAGCCGGGGGCTCGGCGCGATCCGGCGCCTGAGGCTCGGCAGCGTCTCCACCGACGTGCTGCGGGCCGCGAGAGGACCTGTCTTGATCTTCCCGCACGCCGTCCGCGAAGCCGCCGAACGCGAAGCGCGCAAGACGGCAGTCGCCGCCCATCCCTCCTGGAACTTCTCGTAACCGAGCGTCTTCGAACAGAAGACGCGGCGTGGAGTGAGCGTGGTCGAAGCACCAATAAAAGTAGACGGCCTTCGACCCGCAGCGGGCGCTCGCGAGCGGCGAGGTCGATCTTTGCCGTCGTGCCCACCGACGAAGGGCGTATGAGGCGGCCCATCATTCCCGCCGGAGTGCTCGGCGTGTTGGTAGGCGTCGGGGCCGACGGGGCACTGAACTACGTCTGGCCGGTGGCGCTGGTCGGGGCGGGCTGTACCTGATCTTGCGCGCCCTCGGTTCGGGTCGGGGACCCAAGCCGCACGCATGAATCTACTCAGAAAGGAGGAGATGATGACGATCATTAGGGCCTTTATCAGAGGCACGCGGTGCTGAGCTACTACGCCCTAACGTTCGCTATCTCGTGGGGTGGCTTCCTCATCTCGGCCAGGGTCGGTACTGGCGGATTCTCACCCACACCGGAGCAAGCTCCAGATGTTGATGCCGTACGCGGTTCCGGCGATGCTCGTCGGCCCCAGCGTGGCGGGTATCCTGTTGACCGGCCTCGTCGATGGCAGGGCGGGCTTTCGCGACCTCCTCGCCAGGTGAGGAGGTGGCGGGTGGGCGTTCGCTGGTACGCGGTGGCGCTCCTGACCGCCCCGCTCTTGTTCGCGGCGGTGCTCCTTGCGCTCTCGCTAACCTCCCCTGAGTTCCTCCCTCGGCATATTCACCACGAGCGACAAGGCTGCCCTGCTGCTGATGGGTATCGCGGTGGGGCTGGGGGCAGGCATCTTCGAGGAGCTCGGCTGGACGGGGTTCGCCATACCCAGGCTGAGGCTGCGTTACGGTGTCCTTGGTACAGGGTTCATCGTGGGGGTGCTGTGGGGAGCGTGGCACTTCTTTATGAACTTCTGGGCAAGCGGCGTGACCTCCGGAGAGCTCTCCCTGGCCATCTTCCTGCCCACGTGGCTCTTGGGTATTCTTGTAGGGCAACTGACGGCCTTTAGGGTGCTCATGGTGTGGGTCTACGACCGTACCGGTGGGAGCCTGCTCCTGGCGATGCTCATGCACGCGAGTCTCGCAGCCAGCACGGTTATCCTCATGCCCCCGGTGCCAGGGGTGGCCTCTGTGATCCTTAGTTTCGTCCCTGCCGCCGCGATGTGGGCCTTCGTTGGAGCCGTCGCCATGGCCAACGGCGGGCACCTCACACGACAGCCACCGCTTCGCAAGCGGGTGGCTTGAAAGGGGTAGCCCAACATCTCCTTTCTCCTGATCGGGTACGTGTGGTGGCGCGCTCTGACCGGCCGCCGCGGGGGACGTCTGCTAAGAGAGGGAGAACACGTGAGAAAGCACGAGGCGCTGGTCGTCGGTTGAGCAACCCGTGGCGGAGTTTACTCAAGCATCGCCAGAACGGAGTCGTATGAGAGTCTACGTTTTCGGCAACGAAGATGTACCCGAGGACAGGAAGGCGATCGAAGTCGCAAAGAAGTGGACCGTGCGGTAGACGGTGTTTCGTTTGTCTTCGTCGGGCCAAACGAGGACGTGCCGTTTGCGGACGAGGGGAGGGTCGTGATCCTCGACACGGTACACGGCATACGGGAGGTGGAGCTGATCGAGGGAGATCAGAATCGAGATGCTTTGGGCCTGTCTCCCCGAGGATCGGTACACGACTTCGACCTGGCTTTTCAGCTACGTTATCTGAAGAAGATCGGCAAACTCGGCGACGTCACTATCATCGGTGTGCCGCCCGAAGGAGACGTGGATCACACCCGGATCCAGTCTATCTTGAGGAAGTTGGTCGCGCACGACATGCAGGGATCGTAAGCTCTCACGATGCTCTCAGCGTCCAGACACAACGCCGCTTCGTCTTTGTCCAGGTTCCGCTCGAAGTAGTCCCTGAGGTCGTTCTCGATGTTTATCTGGTTCTGGGCGGTCGGGACGATCACGTCGTAGTCCTCGACCACCCCTCTTTCGTTGACCAGCGCCTTGTGGTAGAGAAGCCCGCGCGGAGCCTCGATCACACCCATCCCCGTGCCGGCTCGCGGGGGCTGCCGGACGGGCTCTTCGTCGGCTATCCGTATGCTCCTCAGGATGTCGATGGCCTCGTCCACGCAGTGCAGGGTCTCGATCGCCTGCGCCAGGTTGTTGTGGTAGACGTTGTTCGAGGGGAACTCCGAAGGTAGGGCGCGGCGTCGGCCTGCGTTCGGGAATGGAGGAGGTCAAGGTTCAGGTTGAGCCGCGCGAGCGCGCCAACGAGGTAGTCTTCCCCCGTGTCGGAGAACCGGTACCCCTCCGCGTGCGAGTAGGGGATCTGGACGTACTCCAGGTAGTTCTCGAACTCCGCCGCGGGGACCCGCCTGCCGTTCGAGTTCACGATGTCGCCCTCCAGGAAGTCGAACCGGGCGTCGTTGCGCAGACACAGGTAATCGACGTTGCGCATCAGGCTAACGCCCCACTCGGAGAACGGCCTGATCACCCTGAGTACCTGCGGCCGCACAGCCTCCAGCCGTGAGATCAAATCCGGGAACTTCGCCGGGTCCGGAGTCCTCAACGAATCCCCCTACGGTCGGGAGTGGCGCGTGGATCGCCGCGCCGATGACGACGTTGGTGATGTCCGTGCCGAGCCGCTTGACGTCGAAGGAATCGCGCAAGAGCGTGTGGCCGGGATCGTCCGGGTCGTCGGAGATGTCGAAGATGGAATCAACCCCCAGGAGGTCCGGCAACACGAAGAAGTACAGGTGCAACGCGTGGTCCCGGATCATCAGTCCGTCGTAAGCCAGCCGCCGCAGCGTCTTCGTCTGCTCCGAAACCTCGATCCCCTGCGAGTCCTCGATCGCCATCAGGGAAGCAAACAGGTGGGCGACCGAACACGTGCCACAGATCCTCGAAAGGAACGACGGCACCGCGACCATCCGCTTGCCCCTGACCGCCGTCGTGAAGAACCGCCGGTAGTCGGCGATGATGAACCGCAGGTCCCTTACCGCGCCGTTCTCGACGACGACCTCCAGCCCCGCGCCGCCTTCGATCTTGGTGATGGCGTCTATCGAGACCCTCTTGCCGTTCATGCCGGGACCTCGAACAGCTCCAGGTACTTATCCAGCGTTTGCAGGAAGTCCGGCACCTTCATCGGGCATCCGCGCACCATGTCGTCGACCTCTATCACGTCGTCGAGCTTCCTCACCTCGGCGCCGTAGTCGAAGTGGCTCAGGTGCCACCGGATCCTCTCGTTCAGCTGCTCGCTGACGAACTGGTTGCGACTCGTCGAGGGCTTCCCCGTACACGCGCAGGCGCCTATGGCGACCACGTACCTCGCGTTGTCCCGAATCTCTCGCACCTCCCTCGCCTGAGAGTCCGAAGATATCGCCCCCTCGATGAACGCCACGTCGAGGTCGGATAACGTGTTCCTGGTCTTGAGCACCCTCAAGTGCCGGAACTCGACGACCTTCTTCCACTCGTCGAGGTGATCGTTCAACAGCTCCGTGAACAGGATCGTGCTGTCCTCACAACACGTGAACGAGAACCACCCCACGACCAGCTTCTCGCGCCGACCATTTCCGCCTGTCCGGTGCGACCGTTGCTCCATAATCCTCCCGTCTCACAACCACACCCCCGCCAGCACCGCGTGCGCTACATGAATGACCGTGCTCAACCCTTCCACCTCCTGACTTCTCCAACCTACCTTCGCCCGGGCATCCAGGAGCGGCCGGCCAGCTGCGCCAGCTTGACGTCCGCGACGGCGGAAAGGTCTACGAGGCCGGCGCTTCCTTTGGCAGGATGGAAGGCCAGCAGCCCCACTTCGCCCCAGCGGGCCGCCGTCCCCTGGATCGCCACCCCCGCCAGCTTGCGCCCGAGCTGGACGAGCGTCGGGGCCAGGCGCGCGGCCTGGACGAACGCACGACCCGGTGTCGGTAACGGGCCCGAAGCACCGGCCGGGAAGTACCTCCTCTCCCAGACAACCTCTGCCTCCTCGCGGGCAAAGGCACGCCCCCCATGCGACTCGACTGCCCTCCGCAGGGCGGGCTCGACCCAGGACGCCCTCTCCCCGGGGTAAGCGCCGAAGAGCACGTGCCCTCGCTCGAGACCCCTGGCGCGGGCCATGGCGGCGTTCAGGAAGGCCAGGTGCCACAGCGGCGCCCCGCTCTGGTAGAGGTTCACGACGGCGCCGGCCAGATCCTCAGCGCGCCGGAAGACCGCGCCCACCGGCACGTCATCGGCGGCCGGACGGGTCGCGAGCCGTGCCAGCACGAAGAATCCTGTGCTGCCGCGTGGATCCTACGAAGTGTCTCAAGTCCTCGCCGGCAATGAGGTCCCGCCGGCCACCTGCCATGACGGCCTCCACCGAGCGGACGTTCGCGAGCAGCCAACCGTACTCGTAAGATCCGACCCCCAGCCCGCTCTCGGCCAACCAGCCGCCGACGGTGGATCTGGGCGCGCTCGTGGGGTAGACCCTCGGTCCCATACCCCTGTCGCGCAGGCGGTCTTCCAGGGCGACCCAGGTAGCCGCCGGCTCCACCTCCACCCAATCCTCTTCCGCTTCCTCGGGGAGCCTTATGCGTTGCATCCTGTCGAATCGCACCACGAGGGCCCGCGGCGCCTTGCCCGGGTGGAGCGCGGTGCCGGCGCCCCGGGCCATCAGCGGTATCTCGTGGCGGGCGGCGAGCCGCGTCAGTGACTCGACCTCCTCGGCGCTCTCCGGGAACACGGAGGCGAAGGACTCTTCGGCGTCCGCTTCGGCAGCCGCGTGCCGCACGAAGCGGTCCCCGAACCTTTCTTCGAGGGTCCGCAAGTCTTCTTCGGGGATGTCGTTCATGAGACGCCTTTCTGACGGCTTTGCACCTTATGCCTCCAGGACGCTTCGGTTGGCCAGCAGACGGCGCACGATCCCGGCGCACCGTTCGGGATCCGTCTTACGTACCGGCGCCCCGCAACGCCCTTATTCTTAGCCGGACCCGACGGGGCTTCGGGCCGGCGATCTGCCCCGGAGCTTAGCGAGCGCACGGTGGCACGGCCTGAACAGTCTTGCCCACTTTCTCTGGCCAACATTGATCATTTGCGCGGGACCTCTCGCCTGGGATCGGCGCCTTCACTCTTCGCTTTCCTGTAGCCGGCGCGAAGAGGCTGGACGGGAGGGATCGGAGGGACCTTCGGGACCGGAAAGTTGGCCGGGCTGGTGCGGAAGGCCGCGTGCAGGTGCCATGCCGTCAGCACGACGGCCAGGAATACGACGCCGAGCACCGCCAGCTCGAGCGGTGCGTGGTTGCGGAGGGTCTCGGCCGCGAGGATCAGGCCTGCAATAAGGACCACCGCGAGCGAGATGCCCCGGTGGAAGCGGCCCGCCTCGGAGTGGGGCCAGGGATCCATCGCGTGCACCACCTCCCTGCCCTCGTCAGAGTCGGTGCAGTCGGGCTTGGTGGGGCAACTGGTTGCAGATCTGGGGCCGACCCCGGTAGCGTATCAGGCGCCTTCCGTGGTCCACCTCGGTCCTGAGAAGGAGCTGGTCCTCGGGGCAGATCCAGGCGTCGTTGGTGCGATGGTAGGTGAACCCGGCGGTCCGGTAGCGCTCGGAGCGTGCGTGCGAGTGGCGGGCCAGAGAGTCGAGGCCCAAAGAGACGCAGACCAGGAAGATCGCGTACCCCACTGCGAGAAACACCTCCTGGTGGATGGCCACGATCTACTCCCGCTGCCCGGCCGTCTCGGGCTCGGCGATATCGGTGAACAGGATGTCCTCCGGCTCCTCCAACGTCACGCGCGGGACGGTATGGCGCACGCCCAGGTAACACAGATACAGCAGCGGCAGCACTCCGCCGCCGATGAACACCACGTCCCCCGGCAGCCTCATCCACTCCAGGAGGGCGTTCGTGTCGTTGGTGATGTACTCCAGGCTGCGGGCCTCGAAGTACCCGGCGTTGACGGACTCGTAGAGCTGGAGGATACCAAGGGGGAAGAGTGTGGCGAAGCACATCCAGGCGAGCCCGATGTTCAGAGACCAGAAGCTCCATTTCGCCGCCCTCTCCGACCAGCGGTCCTCGGGGATCAGGTAGCGCAAACAGAACAGGGCCAGTCCTGCGGCGAGCATCCCGTAGACGCCCATCATCGCCGCGTGGCCGTGGTTGGCGGTAAGTGCCGTGCCGATCTGGTAGTAGGAGATGATGGGGAGGTTGATCAGGAACCCGAAGATCCCCGCCCCCAGGAAGTTCCAGAACCCGACCGCCACCAGGAACATGACCGCCCAGCGGTGCGGGAAGGGCGTGCGCGAGCGCGACTCCTGCCTCGCTCCGAGCTGCAAGAAACTCCACGCTTCCACCGTCAGGAACGTCAGGGGGATGACCTCCGCCGCCGAGAAGAACGCGCCCAGGGCCATGTGCTCGGCGGGCGTCCCCGAGAAGTAAAGATGGTGCATGGTTCCAATGACACCGCCCGCAGAATACAGCAATATGTCCAGGAAGATGACGGTCAGGGCCACCTTCTCTCTTACCACCCCGAGCAGGACGAAGATGTAGGCGACCATGACGGTGGTGAAAAGTTCCAGGAAGTCCTCCACCCACAGGTGCACGACCCAGAAGCGCCAGAAGTCCGCGGTCGTGAAGTGGGACTCGGGCCGGGCGAGCAAACCGACGGCGTAGAAGGCCGGGATGGCCAGGGCGGCGAAGAAGAACAGCCAGGGCATATTTGCCGCGTGCTCCCGCCGCAGCCGTCCGCGCAGGCCCCTGAACAGCACTGCGACCCAGAAGAAGAGGCCGATGGAGAGCAGGACCTGCCAGAAGCGTCCCAAATCCAGGTATTCGAACCCCTGGTTGCCGAACCAGGCCCACCACCCGCCCATGAGCCCGAAGATGCCGAGCCACTCCCCGATCATGCTCCCGAACACCACCACCGCAAGGGCCCCGAGCAACCCATAAGCCAGAAAGTGCTGCCCCCGCGGCTCCCTGCCGGCGATCATCGGCGCGAGGAAGATGCCTGCCGCCAGAAACGAGGTGGCGACCCAGAAGATGGCCAGTTGCACGTGCCAGGTGCGCATGAGGTTGTAGGGCAAGACCTGCGCCAGGTCTATCCCGAAGAAGCCCGCCAGATCCGCCCGGTAGTGCTCCGAAGCGGCTCCGACGAGCGTCTGGATCAGGAACAACGCGGACATTACCAGAAAAAACCACGCGCACGCCCGCTGCGCCGGCGTCAAGGCAACGTCACCAGGCGCCCGGAACGAGAGGGTCGCCTGCTCGCGCCCCCGCCACCCAAGGAAGTTCCACCGCCCGAAGGCGGCGAAGAGCAACCCGATGCCCCCGAGCAGGGCGACCAAGGACAATACGCTCCACACCACCACCTCACCCGTCGGCTCGTTCTCCACGAGCGGTTCCGGCGGCCAGTTGTTGGTGTAGGTGTAGTCGAGCCCTGGTCTCAAGGTCGAGGCCGCCCACGCCGTCCAGGCGAAGTACGCTGTGAGACGTCGGATCTCTCCAGGATCCCTTATCGCCTCGGGCCTGAGACCGTACCTGGTGGTCGGCTCCCCGAAGTAGTCCCCGTAGTATCCTCGTAACTCATCGAAGGCCGCCGCCTGCGCCGTAGTAAACTCGAGCGTCCGACTTTCGGGGTCGTAGCGGTTCTCCTTGAAATCCTCCACCGTGCGCGCAGCTGCCTCATCAGAGCCCTCCCCCCCATAGCTCTCGCGCACGGAGAGCGCGGAGCGCCGCAGGTAGTCGGCCGTGTAATCCGGCCCGAGATAGGCTCCGTGCCCGAAGATGGAGCCGTACTGCATCAGACCATTCTTGAGGAAGACCCCCTGCCCGGCCGTCACATCCTCGCCGGTGAAGACCACCCTCCCGCTCGGGTCCACTACCCGCTCAGGGATCGGCGGCTGACCCGAATACGCCCGGTACGCAAGCAGCCCCAGAACGAAAAAGCCGAACAAAACAACCAGCGCAATAGCCTGGACCCACCCCTTCGAGACCAGCAACTCCCGCCGCCCAGTTCCCGCCGCCATCAGCTACCTCCCGGCCACTCGCCGCCAGGGTGCCAGACCCTATCCCAAAATAGTTACCAAAATAGCAATATAAAATGGAAATGGTCCGGACGCAAGGGTCTGGCCTAGCCTCTGGGAGGAAACCTGCCTGACGGGTTTTGGGCGATGAAGTCTTCCAGGGTCTGTCTTTGAAGGTACTCGAGGATGGCTTGCTGGCCCCTTTCCCAGGCGTCGTGCAGGCTGCAGGGGGCGCGGGTGCCGCAGGCGCGATTTTGCATGATGCAGCGGGTAACGCCGAAGGGGCCTTCGGCCGCTTCCACGGCATCCCGGAGTGTGATCTCCTGCGCCGGCCGCGCGAGGCGGGAGCCTCCGCCGCGGCCCTGCTCGCTCTGGATCAGGCCGGCGTGGGAGAGGCTGGCCAAGATGCGGGCAAGCAGGCGGCGCGGGACGTGCGCTTCGGCGGAGATCCTGTCGGCGCTCGCCCGCTCTCCAAGCCAGGCGAGGTAGACCAAGGCTCGCAGGGCGTAGCGTCCCTCGCTGCTCAACTCCAGTCGCAACCTTCCGTCCTTTGCCTTGGATCAGGCTCGTCCATTCTCGCTCATCCCGGTCCCAACCTCCAAAACATGCACTGTTTCTGTGATAGATAATGGATGGTGTCGCGCGGGCCACGAGGAAGTTTACTATGCCGTCCGCACTGCAGGCGCGCGCGAGGAGGAGTTACCCATGGTGCGCAGAACGGACCGAGGGGTTGCCTGATGGATCTGGCCGGGATGGCGGCGGCTGCTGGTGAGCGGACCGGTGTGATCTGGACGTTGCGGGAAGGCAGCGACCTCAACGCCAACCTGGTTCGTTTCGAGACCGAAGGCGGCGTAGGTGAGCACATCAACGACGAGGTGGACGTGATCTTCGTCGGTGTCTCGGGCACCGGTTCCGTTCGCACGAACGGTGAGGAACATCGCCTGTCAGCAGGGACGCTGGTGTTGGTACGCAAGGGCGCAAGGAGGTCGACCCTCGCCCTTTCCGAGGGCTTCTCCTACCTCACCGTACACCTGCGGCGGAGCCCGCCGCAGATAGAACCGAAGACACGATGAAGCAAGAGAACGGCTCGAGGCGTAGTTCCGTTTCGAAGACAGTTACGCAGTCTGCTAACTTCGTCGGCCTCTCCCGCCCACGGCGCCCAGGAGGGGAGAGCCGGCTCCGAGCAGGAACCCGAAGTCGTACCAGTTACCGCTCCTCGCCTCGTTGTAAAACGGGAACTGTTCCCAACCGCCGAAGACGTGCACGACGAGGACGATCCAGGCCGTAAGACCGTTCCAGAAACCCCACAACAGGTCTGCCCACCACACCATGACTCTCCTCGTTCGGGATCGGCACCCCCGCTCTGCCACGCCCCGTCATTCTTTTTCGGGTCAACTGTAGACCCAGGTCTGCATTCTACCCTGACACAGATTGGCACTTCCGTGCTCGAAGTGCACCATTCGTTGTATGTCTTTGCGGAAGGCGCACGTGAAAGCGTTGTTCCTCCTCCGCGGCCGACAACGTATCATGGTGGTCTGTGGCTGTTCGAGATTACGAGGCAGTCTTCGTCGGCGGCGGCCTGGCGGCCATGCTGCTCCTGCGCGAACTTGGATCGGGATTGTCCGGACGGGTTGCGGTTATCGACCCGTGCCCACCGCCGGAACGGCCGACCGTCCACTGGAGCTACTGGAGTCACGTTCCGACCCTCTACGACCGGTTCGCCGTCGGAAGCTGGCAGAAGGCCAGGGTGGCGCAGATGCATGCCGAGCCCATCGCACCATACACCCTGCGCCTGGTGCGCTCCACCGACGTGTTCGCCCACATAGCCGAAGAACCGAGAACCGCGCCCATCGACTGGCTGCGTGCCTCGGCCCATTCGGTCGAGCGCCGGGAAGACGGAACGTACGAGGTGATCACGGACGCCGGCGCGGTGCGGGCCAGCTGGGTATTCGATAGCGTCCCCGACATCGAGCCCGCTTTTCCGTCCCCACACTGGCCCAGGGCTGTGCTAAGCGGCACTGGCGTCCGCGTTACGGCCGATCAGCCGGTGTTCGACGCGGCGGCCGCAACCCTGTTCGATCCGCTCGACGAACGGTCCTTCGCCTACCTGCTGCCCCTGAGCCCCGACGAAGCCCTGCTCGAGTCGGCCACGTTCGACTCGACCATCCAGAAAAAGGACGAGACACCGCTACTGCGTTACCTGCGCTCCCGGTATCCGGGGGCCGCCTTCACCGTCACCCATGCGGAGCACGGCCACATACCGCTCGGGTTCGCACCTTCGCAAACGGCCGGACCGCGGCACGTGCTGCTGGGCACCAAGCGCGGCCTCGTCAAGCCTAGCGCCGGCTACGGCGTGGTCCGCATAGCGAAGGAGAGCAAACGGCTGGCGTGGCTCTGGAAGCAGGACCGGCCGCTGCCGCCGAGCCGGGGTGCCTCCCTGTGGTGGCAGCTCCTCGACGTGGGATTCTTGCAGCTCGCCGCCAACGACTCCAGGCGGCCGCTGGCCCTGTTGCGCAACGTCATGCACTCTACTCCCCTCGTCCAGTCGCTGCGCTTTATCGACGAGGAGCTTCCACCGCGGCAACTCGCGGCCGTCTTCGTGGCCGCGCTCCCGGCCGTGCTCGGCAGGGTGTAGCTGCCGCAGGTTTCGGACGCCATGGTCTGCAACGTGGTCCGGGTATGCGGCTTCTGGGCTAGCTTCGATCATAGTCCCGGGTATGTTGGTCCTTCTTCGGCGGATCCTTCCGGAACGGGGAGAGGGAGAACATTACGTGGGTCCAAATCCCGGTCTTTCTCTTGGCGAGGAGCACCATAATCACGTTTTGTAGGCTCGTGGTAAGGGCCGCTGCGGCGGCCACCCCTACGGGTCCGTAGCGCGTGACGGCGAATATAGCCAAGACGAAGAAGAGCGGGCTAGTGACCAGGCTGACCCGCAACATCGACCCCTGGTGGCCCGTGAACTGGAGCACGAGACCGCAAGAGCCGGACCAGACGGCTACGAGCTTCGCGGCACTGAGGATCAAGAGTACCAACCAGGCCGTGTTGCTGGAGTAGATGTCCTGGTTGTAGAGCAAGCCCAGTATCGGCCCGCCTAGCAGCATGAACCCCACTAAGACCAACAGCGCCGGCACGCCGGCCAGGGTGCTGAAGGCGCGCAGCGTGCGCTCCAGTCTGGCTATTCTGCCCTGGGCATACATCTCCGCGACGATGGGCGGCATCACGAGGTTGACCACCAAGAGCGGCATCACCACGAAGGTGACCAGTTTGGAGGCGTTGGCGTAGACGGCGACCGACGTATCCGAGTCCAAGGCACCCAGTATCCAGATGTCAGCCGACTGCAAGACGAACGCTGTCATGGCGATACCCAGGAACGGGACGGCGTCGTCCAGAACCTCTCTCGTGCTTACCGGCTCCTCCTCGGTCGCTTTGGAGCCGAGGGAGGACACCCTGCCGTAGAGCAGCCAGCACGACAGCAGCACGCTCACCAAACCCGCTCCTATGGAGACCAGCGTGACAGTCCTGAGGTCCACGCCTGCGCCCGTCACCACCAGCAAGGTCAGGACGCCGAGCAGCATGAGCTTCATGATCAGGCCGCCACTCTTGCCGCCCGTCGCCAGGCCACCCAGAAGGGTGGCCCAGCGCAGGTCGTGGAAGCCCCGGAACGTCTCGGCCGTGATCTCTTGTACGATGGCTATCGCTATCCACACGGCAATCAGTCCGGTAAGACCCAGTAGGAGCGGAGAATCGAACAGCCGCCCCTCGACGATGTCGCCTATAACCAGGTAGTAGGCGAGGCTGGTGAGCAGGGTTCCCGCTACCCCGAGCCCAAGCACGGTATAGATTGCCCTCCGCGCGCGCCCAGAGCGATTCAGCCCCATGTTCTCGGCGACCAGCCGTACCACCGTCTTGGGGAGTCCCAGAGCCCCGACGAGCGCGCCGAAGGAGACTATGGTGAGTACCAGATTGTACGCGCCGACTTCCTTCGGGGAGATAACGAAAGTAAGCAGGCTGGCGGTGAGGATGCCGACCAAGGATCCGCCGAACCTCCCAGCGACGGCCCAGATGCTGCCGGAAAGCAAGCGGCGCCTGAGTGCCGAACCACTCAAGAGACCACTCAAGACCGACGACTCCGAGCGTGGCCGCTCGTCGGTCACCTTTTATCCGAGCTTCTGCGGGTAATACCGGCCGACACTAAAGATATCACCTTCCTTTAGGGATCTCTGAGACGCTCGGGGACAGGCCTTTCTTACCACGAGGAAGATCATGATGCCACCCAGCACCAATCTCCGACCGGCTCCCATCTCGGGGATAAAGCTCGACGGGAGCCTTCCTCGGTGCGTGGTAGGATGGCGGTGAACACGATGGCGACACGGAAGATGGCTCGCGCCGCGTACACCCCGCCGTAGCGTCGGATGGTTACCTTAGGTTGTCTCGACGAACCGGACCCCAGGCGTTTCGGCATCCTCAGACTCCGTTATGAAACGGACGAGGCGCTCCCCTTCCTCGGCGACGGTGTCGCGGTACTTCTTTGGTAGGACCTCGAACGGTTCGATCAGTAGCGTTGCTTTCTTGCGGATTCGCTCGGTCTTCCACGTACCGCGCACGAGGCCGTCGACGAGCACGGTGCCGACGGAGCCCATGCCGCCGCTGGCGATGATCCGCTTTCGGTATTCGTCGCCGATGATGCGGCCTCGGTCGGCGTGGGAGAGTAGCGCGTTGTCGAAGCGGGGCAGGAAGCGAGGAGGAGCCGGGGTGTCTGGGTCTGGTAGCGGGGCGTCGGGCACGTCGAATAGCTCGCGACCATGCTCGTCGCGGAAGGTCCGCAGGCGCGGCCTTAGAAGCTCGACGACCGTCCGTAAGCCGGTCAACTTCGACCAGGTCCGGACGTCGGAGACGGTGGCCGGACCGAATGCTCTCAGGTAGCGCAGGACCATCTCGTCCGGCTCGCGGTCTGATTCGACGCCTCGACCTATCCACGTCTCGACCGTGCTCAGCGCTACGGGTCCACTCTCGCCCCAGATTCCTCGCGGCGGTATATGGACCACCGGCAGCAGGCCGCGCACGGCATATGCCAGCGCCGCCGGGTCGCGCTCCGGCCACCGGGCGCCGAGAAGTGAGCGAAGCTCGGCATTGGTCCGTGGCTTGTCATCCAACAGCTCGCGACCGGCCTCCAGGAGCGCCATCATGTCCAGCCCGGCCAGGCGTTCGCGGCCGTAGGTGGAGTTGGGATAGACGTCTCGCTCCAGGACCGGCTGCACGACGGGACGGAGCCTCAGGCAATCGTCAGCACTGACCAGGTGGATGGTCGCGCGCATCAACGAGGCGCGCACCGCTTGCCGGTCTGAGATCAGGCCGGAGAGCTCCTCGGCGCGGAAGCCTTCGAGCCGCGTCCACAGGCCGATGTATGGGTCGTCGGGCTCCTGGGCCTGCATGCCGACTAGGTGCTCGATCATGTCGATGGCGGGCACGTCCTGGCGCCGTAGGAGCCCCTGGCGTTCCAGCAACGCCCGGTTGAGCGCCCGACGCCCGAGTACCTCAGCCTTCACCGCAACCCATGGAAGACGAGCAGCTCGTCGGGCCAGTGGATGCGGGCAAGACGCTCTCGGAGGTAGTCCAGATCCGATTGCGGGATCCCGACGCGGAAGGGCCGTATCTCGGTGTTCTTGTCCATTTCGGGCTTCTCCTCCTCGGTCTTCGGGTTCCTGTGATTTCACCTTAACGGCAAAGGAGGTCAGAATCGGTCCTCGTTTCGGCATCTCTCGCGGCCGTTCTCCCCAGATAGCCCGTCGATTGTGTCCTCAAGCGCGCAGTGACAGGCGCTCCTCTACGATAGAGAGGTGGCTACGTCCGTCCTTCGAAGAGTTCGTCCGTTCTAGCCGCCATGATGAAGTCGTTGTGGTGCAGACCACCGATCTTATGAGTCCACCAGGTGACCGTAACTTTGCCCCATTCGGTCAACAGTGCGGGGTGGTGTCCCTCTTCCTCGGCCTGCTCGCCCACTCTATTGGTGAAAGTAAGTGCTTGGGCAAAGTTACGGAACCTGAACACGCGCTCCAGGCGTTTGATGCCTTCCCGCTGTACTACTTGCCACTCGGGGACCTGCGGGTGCATCTGGGCGATTTCGGCGTCGGTTAGCGTAGGCTCGTCGCCACGGCAGGCGGTGCACTTCATCTCCGACAACTCGCTCATGTTTTCCTCCTTTCTATGAGCTTGTAGGTCCTCAAACTGTACTCCCCAACCCGATGGTTGTTCGCATCTCCGCCTAGTGCGGCCGTATTGCGGGCCATCCCGCGAACTCCCGCACGAAGGAGACTACCTCGTCCGCCGCCGCTTCGAACAGCGCCTCGCCTTTGTCCGCCGTCCCTGTTTCCGGATGGCCGAACGCTCCCGTCTCGCTGAGTTGGTCGAAGGTGCGCGCTACGTCCACCCTGCTCGGGCGGGAGAAGTCCGGGCAGTAGAACGCCGACTCGAACGGGATGTTCGCCCCGTGAGCTGCCCCTTGCCTCACCAACTCCGGACGAAGGCTCAAGATCATGCTCGTTTCCTGCTCGCAGGCGTGTGAGACGTGCTCCTGTTCTACCTCCTCGAGGGCCGCTATCCGCTCCGCCGCGACCGTCATCCAGCTCGCGAAGGCCAGCCACAGATCCGGCTCCTCGCGGTGTTTGAGTTGCACGTCGTAGATCGCTTGCCGGCCCGGCGTTACATTGCCACCGTGCGCGTTGAGCAGGAACACGCGCCGGAAACCCGCGGCGATGAGGCTCTCCAGCGCGTCCGTGAGCACCCGAACGTAGGTCTCGTTGTGGATGCTGACGGTTCCGGGAAAGGCGCGGTGGTGATCCGACGCTCCCACCCAGAGCGTCGGCAGGAACAGCGCCTCATTACCCAGATCCACCTCGGCCCGCCGGGCTATCTCTGTGCAGATCATGGTGTCTGTCAAGAGAGGCAGGTGGTGGCCGTGCTGCTCGAAGGAACCCAGCGGCAGCACCGCCACGCGCTCCGTTAGCCCCTCGATCTCATTCCAGCTGTGCTCTCCTAGCCGCATGCGTTTCCTCCATTGCCTCGATCTCTGCCGCTCTAGAAAACCTACAGCTCATCCTAAGGTTGCCACCCAACACCTCCTTCGCCGCGTGTTCGGGGATAACCACTATACCGTTGCGGTCGCCGAACACCAGGTCGCCGGTGCTGTCCGAGATCCCGCCGCACCGTATCGGAGCCACACACGAGGCCATCATCCCATCAAGGCTATCTAGCACAGCAGCGAGGGAGCTGCCTGTTGAAAGAGTCGGCGTTGGGCTGATAGGGGCCACTCATCGGGCCAGAAACGCCTCAAGACCGGGATGTTTGGTAGCCGATCAGGGGCGATAGCGGGCATCAAGAGGGTTTTTCAACACGCTGGCTCCTTCAAGGCAACTAGATAAATGAGGACAAGAGGAAGGGACCAGCACTAGACAGCACCGGTCCTCATGGTGCCTTGCTGCCCCGGTCGCGCATGCCGCCGATATTCTCAGAGTTCGCTGAGCTTGCTCGTCTCAAACCTTTCCAGCACCAGCTCGAAGGCCTCGGGGCCAACTCGGGCGGCGCCGGTGAAGGGATGGTCCATGGCGGCTATGGTGAACAGCACCAGCGCGATCACCCCCGCTAGCGATCCTACCATCAGCGCGTGCGCCCATGTGTTCTGCAAGCCGAAGAGGTAAGCGAAGCTCACCGCCACGATCCCCCCAATAATCAGAACGACCCACAGGACGGTAGGTAGGCCCTCCTCGGCCATGACCAAGCGCATCCTCCTCGCGTCCGCCAGCCGCTGGACCTGGTCGAGCCCTTCTGCGTAGAGTTCTTGTCCAGCCAGCGTGCGAGGCTCGACCTCTTGGAGGCTCGCCCGGATGTCGTCGATGAGGGCCCACGACTGTGAACTCTGTTGAGAACGATCCATGGAAGGCGTTAGCCCCTGCTCCATCAGGGGAAACCCTACGTTGACCACCTCTTCGGCGTAGGATCGGCAGAGCTCCTGGAGCTCTCGCCCTTCGGGTTCAGGGAGCCGATGAGCGAGGAAGAAGATCTCGGCCAGCGCGTTGGCCTCGGTTTCCACCGTAATACGGGCACGCCCGAATTCTTCCCAGGTTGCGATGACCACGAGCGCAAGCAACACGGCGTAGATGACACCCACTACGGCGTAGATGAAGCCTGCCACTTCGTTGTGCTCCTTGCGGATCGTCGTGGGCACCAGGCGCTGGACCAACGCCAGCCCGAGGACCGCGGCGAAGCAAGCCCCACCAACCACCAGAAGGCCATAAACTACGCTCATCGTCAAGGGACTACTCCCCGTTCGGTTATTGAGATCGCCGGCAGAACCCAAAATACACCCCGGTGGGCGTACAAGCAAACAGGCCTCTGCGAAAGCTACTTTTTAGTCAGTTTCTTCCACGCACTCCGCTGAATAGAGGCGAAGAGGAACGGCCGGGGCAAGTGGCCCGGCACCTGTACCGACCTTCCCCAGCCGTCCCTTCGGCCTGCTCTACGCACCTCCCACGACGCAGGAGTCCTCAGAGAAGAAGGGGCAGCGTTCTTCTCAGGGGCGAGGCGGGTAGTCCGGTGCGAGTTCGGCGGCGATCTCGTTCGAAGACCATCTGGCCGCCGTTGAGCCCCACCTTGGCCTCCTTATCTAGCGTCGCCGAGGCGGCGATCGCCAGGTCCTTCTCGGGCAGGTACGCCTGCAAGGCACCCCAGCCGTAGAACGACGGGTTCTGCAATATCCACCCCCCGACGATAAAGGTACAGATGCCGTAGTGGAAGGAGGACGTTTGCTTCGCGCAGACGTTCTCGGGGCACTTCTTGGTGGGACCACCCAACCCGACGAGCGACGAGCCCACCTGCTCCTTGTGTGACTTCTCTGACACCAGCTTGCCGGTGCCGATGGCCCGCGCCGAGGTGGCCAGGTCGTGGATGTCGGTTATCATCACCGACCCCTTAGCCAGCGTCCACGAGGGATTCCAGAAGGTGCTCTCTTCGTAGGTGCCACGCTCTTTGGTGTAGGCGTGCAGCACCGGTTCGGGGATCACGGCCGTCTGGTGGCTCTGCGTGCCCCGCATGCCCAGAGGCTCGACGATGCGCTTACGGATAAGCTCGTCTACAGGCTCGCCCGTGATGGCCGAGAGCGCCTCGCCCAGTCTCACGAAGTTGGTGTGGGCGTAGCTCCAGTTCGTGCCAGGCTCGTACAAAAGCGGCTTGCCAGCGACGTAGCTTAGCTGCTCCTCCGTGGTCCACGCCCGGAACGGGTCCTTGTAGAGGGCGTCGACAAAGGATTTCACCGCCACATAGTCGGGGTAGCCAGAGGTGCAGTTGGCGAGCATGCGCAGCGTCACCTTCTTGGAGGCTAGAGCGTCGGGTAGCCACTCCTCGATGGTATCGTCGAGAGCAACCTTGCCCTCGTCTACGAGCTGGAGCAGGACCGTGCCGAGGTAGGAGATGGCCACGGCGCCGTTTCGGAAGTGCATCTCCTCTGTGGCAGGCACGCCGGTCATCGACTCGCCCATCGCCAGGGTCGCCACCTCCCCTGTGCCCCTAGTGACCTTTGCCAGGACCGCCTTCAGATGGTACTTCTCCATGGCGCGCTTGGCGGCCGCCGCCACCTTCTCCGCGTCGGGCCCTTGCTTGGGCGTCGAACCTCCCTTGGCGACCGTGGTATCGCTCGTGGAGCCGCCGGAGCGCTCGCGGGAGCCGGAGTCGCTCCCGTTGGCCTGATCTTTGCCACCACAACCGGCCAGGGCCAACGACGCCGTGGCTGCGCCCGCACCCATCAACTTCAGTGCCTGCTTGCGGGACATCGTCGTGCCGTTGGCAAGCCTCTTGGCCGACCTAGCGAGGGGAGAACTCGCACTCGGTGCGCCTTTAGCGGAAGGCATAGAAAGGATACAGTCGAGGCCCTTCTGTTGTGCGTCCATAGCGCTTTAGCCCTTTCTCCAGAGACTGCCTAAGTACCCCTACGAGCCAACCTAACACAAGTGGATGCCCGGCACCGCCCCATGGCCGAGGCTCCTACCCTACGCTAGCTTGCCCCTCTAACGCTCTCTGCGATACGGAGGGCTGCGGTCCCGCGGGACTCCGATCCGGGGCGTAGGAGGGGGCTAAGGAGCCCGGGGCCACGCGTACTTCCGAGAACTGCGTAAAGCGGAAGTCAAACTTAGAGATTCTTCCTTCTAGGAACTTCGGTGAACAAGGGCAAAGAGAGAGCCAGGGCTCCTGAGAGTCCCGGCTCTCACACACATCTAGCTCTCGAACTCTGTCTCTCGCCTACGACGACACCTTGTATGCGACAACTTCACCGGCTGTGACTTGGGGTGGGTTAGGCATCAAGGGAGCTAGATGCTCCTGCACGAACTCTCCTGCCCTAAAGGTCGACTGCTCCTCAGCGTCCTTATGCTCGAAGACACTGGTAGAAACTGTTACGCCGTCCCCTGCGTCCACCAAGTAGTAAGCCACGAATCCCGGCATCTCGCTGATGATAGGCAAAAAGCCTTCCTTGGCTACTTGCACCACCTTTTGCGAGTCGGTCACGCCCTCGAAGCGCCGTACTACACCGTACATCGCTTTATGCTACCTCCTTAAGAGAGGGCGAGGCCCGTCGCCCCCCGCCTTGAGTTGATCAACGAAGGTAAGTATGAGGGGTTAGAAAAGCTGGCGCAACGTCGTAGAAATCGTGTTAGAGGCTAAGTTCGGAGATGTGCCCTCTGACCGATACGATACCGAGGCTATTCTGAAATTTCTGAGATCTTAGAGGAAATTCTACGCAATCATGAATTTTGAGGAAACTCTATACGTATAAATTTGCATGAGACAATTACGAGACAATTACGAGATTAGGTTGAAATGTCGCGCAAGAGAACGCGTCGCGAGAAGCGTACGGTCAAAGGGGCAGAGAATGCGTGAATGTGAAGCTCTCGGCCGGACCCTCCTGAAGCCGAGGGTCGGCACTCAGTGACTTTCTGGCCAGCTGTTAGATGCCCAAGATAAATGGACACTGGTAGGTGGCTATCCCTGTCAGCATGTTGCAGATGAATTGTGGGCTGTTCAATCGTTCAGTGCACCTACGTGGCGATACGTCCACAGTGTGTAGGGAGCGAGTATCCTGGACGTAGCCCCCACTGTCCTGGAGTTGATGGGCGTCCCAGCGCCTGCAGGCATGGAAGGACATCCCATCGAGCTGATCAGCAAAGAGGAAGTCTTCCCATGAGCAGCCCGTACGAAATACCGCCCCGTCTCGCCACACCACCACAAGGAGCTTCTAAATGAGTCACATCACCACCTTCACACACCACGACTCGCGCGGCAGTGGCAGTGCACCGTCATCCCCGGACAATCCTCCCGCCTCCCGGCGGGGGCTGCGACATATCGGCGCGATGCTCGCCGGCAGCATCGTGGTGGCTGTCCTGCTGCTGGTTGTGGCGAATCTGGCATTCGCGCAGTCCGCCAAGAAGAAGGCTCAGCCCAGTCTTAAGCCTTTTTTGGTCGAGGACATCTACCCCGGCGAGACCGGCTCGGAGCCCAATTGGCTCATGGACTTCAAGGGAACGCTATTGTTCACAGCAGATCATCCGAGGTTCGGGGAGGAACTGTGGAGGAGCAACGGTACGAAGTCAGGCACGAGGCTCGTCAAGGACATAGACCCCGGTCCCCTGGTAATAAATGAAGATGGAGAAGACAGAGACCGGTTCGTCGGCGCCAGACAATGTGTTGCGCAAAAGAAATGTGATCTACTTCCAGGCCACCACCGTCAAGTACGGCGAGGAGCTGTGGAAGAGCAACGGGACCGAGAGTGGCACCAAGCTGGTCAAGGACATCGTCCCCGGGCCGGGCGTCTCGGATCCCGAAGACATCGTGTCCGCAGCCCCGAGAACGACGTTCTTCAGGGCGTGGGACAAGAAGCATGGCGAGGAGTTGTGGAAAACAGACGGGACTGAGAAAGGCACCAAGATTGTCAAGGACATCAACCCCGACTCGCCTCCCGGAGCCCGCTGCGACCAGGGCGAGTGCGGTATCCCCAAGGGCTGGAGCCATCCCGACACGGTGACGGTTATGGGCAAGCAGGTATTCTTCGCGGCCGACGACGGCAAACACGGTGTCGAGTTGTGGAAGAGCGACGGTACAGAGAAAGGCACCACGCTGGTCAAGGACATCAACACGGTGCCCGGCAACTCCAACCCCAACGATAATCGCGCTCTCACCCGCAGCGCGGAGGTCGAAAAGCTGTATGTCGTAGGCAAGACGCTCTACTTCAGGGCAAGCGATGGCAAACACGGCGTCGAGCTGTGGAAGAGCGACGGAACAGAGAGGGGCACCAAGCTGGTCAAGGACATCAACCCTGCCGCTCCCGACCCCACCACCGATGCCTGCAAGAGCGAGAAGAGCTGCGTCGGCAGTTCGTGGGCCGATGACATGACGCTCGTTGACAAGACGGTCTACTTCACGGCAAACGACGGCAAACACGGCGTGGAGTTGTGGAAAACCGACGGGACGAAGAGAGGCACCAAGTTCGTCAAGGACATCAACCCAAGCTCTGAGTCGGAAATTTCGGACATCGGCAATCTGGTCGCGCTGCGCAATAGGCTCTACTTCACGGCAACCGACGGCAAACATGGCCTCGAGCTGTGGAGGAGCGACGGGACCAACAGAGGCACCACACTCGTCAAGGACATCAACCCCGGTAAGGCTGATTCGGACCCCGACCAGTTGACGGCGTACAGCGGAGTACTTCTCTTCAGCGCCGACGACGGCGTGCACGGCAGCGAGATGTGGAGGAGCGACGGCACGAAGGCGAACACAGCCCTGCTCATAGATCTGGAACCCGGAGCAGTCGGTTCCGAGCCGGGTGAGTTGACCATCTCCGGCCCGTTGCTGTACTTTGCGGCCTCCACCCCCTCCGCCGGAGAGGAGTTATGGGCCGTGCCGCCGAGGGGGATTGACAGGTTCAGGTAAATCTCGAAGCAGGCGCGGCACACACTCGTGCCGCGCCCGGCGGGGAGATGCTGGCGAGGGGAGTTCGATGAGGGGCACTTCGGTGGACGAAGAGAGGATGGTGGCGGAGCGTTTGCGGGCCGAGCAGCTGATGGACCTGCCGGATATTAGTTGCGTAACGGGGTTGGGGTCTTGATCCTTTCTTCCTCCGCCTCGCTAAATAAGGAGATATGGGATGAGAAGGACCCTTTTATTGTTGCTTTCGGCGGTAGCAACTCTTCTCCTTGCCAGCGGGGCTGTAGTGGCGTTGCCCTCCCAGAAGCCCGACGACACCCCCATGATCGACAGCCGCGTCAGGGCTATCGAGCTGAAACCGATGCTTCCATCAGCTACACCTATGGCGATAAGGGCCGTAATGCCGCCCACCCGCCCGATGAGCTCGCCCAGAACCCCAGCCGAGAGCGCCCCAAAAATGTAGCCGATCAAAACGGAGCTTCCCAGGAGTCCGCTCTGCCCAGGCCGCCCTGGAAGAGCAACCGTCACTGCGGCCGCGCCATCGGGAGCCTCTCCAACGTCTGCAAGACGGTCATCCCGTTTCACTCTTCAGCGTGTCCTTGACCACCCTGCCGCCCTTCATGATGAGCCTCAGGTTGTCTTGCCTCTGGAACACGGAGATGTCTTCCAAGGGGTTGCCCTCGACCACGAGCAAATCCGCCAGCTTGCCCTCCTCCACGGTGCCTATCTCGTTCTGCATGCTGAAGAGCTCCGCGTTGGTACGGGTGGCGGAGATAAGGCTCTCCATCGGGGTCATGACCTCGGTCTTGATCTCGAGTTCTCTCGACTTGCGGACGTGCAAAGGCCCCAGGAGGTCCGAGCCGGAGGCGATCTTCACCCCGGCTTCGTAGGCGTAGCGGAGTGCCCGGATGCCCACCTCCCGCGCCTCGTCTATCTTGCGGATGACATTCTCTGGCACGTTGTAGCTCTTACCCTCCTCCGAGAGCGCCTCGTAGGTAACGAGGGTGGGCACCAGGTAAGCGCCGGAGGCTGCGATCATCTGCGCCGTCTCCTCGTTTATGAGGTTACCGTGCTCGATGGAGCGAACACCGGCCTCCAGACTGTTTCTCACGCTCTCGTCGTTGTAGGCGTGGGCCATTACGTAGGTGCGGGCGGCCTCGGCTACCTCGACGGCGGCTCTTAGCTCCTCCAGGGCGTACTGGGTCGCCGCGAGCTCGTCCGCGGGTGACATCGCCCCGCCCGAGGCCATAATCTTGATCTGGTCGGCCCCCAGCCTGAGCTGCTCCCTGGCGGCGCGCCTCACCTCATCGATACCGTCGCACACCACCGAGCGCATCCCCGCAGTGGGACAGAAGATCTCCGGCGATTGCGTCTCGGTCGACCGGCGCCAGTCCCCGTGTCCCCCAGTCTGCGAGAGCGGACGGTCGCTGATCAGCAATCGCGGGCCCTCGACGATCCCACGCTCGACCGCTGCCTTGAAGCTCCAGTCGGTGCCGCCAGCGTCTCTCACGGTGGTGAACCCTCGCTGGAGGGTATCCTCAAGGATCTTACCCATCATCAGGGCGACGAAGTTGGAGGGGTGCTCCCTATGCTGATCGAGGATGTTGACGTCCACGGCACCAATGTGGACGTGGGCGTCGGTCAGGCCCGGCATGAGCGTCATACCCGCGCAGTCGATGACTGCGTCGTAGCGACCAGTAGGGTGCGTCCCCTGGAGGCGAACCTCCTTTATCCTCTCACCCTCGACGAGGACCGATGCCCGCTCGCGCGGTTCGGCCCCGACGCAGTCAATGAGGAAAGCGTTCGCGAGAAGCGCGGTCGCAGCCACGGTGTTCGTCCCCCTTGGAGTGATGCCTCCGCCCTGGATCCCAGCCTACTCATTCGGGTCGCCCTTCGCAACCGCCATGGCCCGCGACGGGTGGTACCGGCCCCCGTAAAACTGTTTCGCTTCCCGCGAGAGGTGTGCGGCGGCTGCCATCTAAGAGAGCGTTGTCTGGGAGGTCCGCCGGCTGCAAGCGATATTCACAGCGACGATGGTAAACGCCGAGCGGCTCTTCAGCTTGGGTGCGGAAGATGCCGAGCTCGCCGACGGGCTGCGGGAGGCACCGGCCGCCTGGGTCGCCAAACGTGCCTCTTCGGATTCGTCAGTGGCCAGCAGGATACTCCTTGGGAAGAAGCTCATCTCCTCCACTCCCTTTCTCGGTGCACCGCCTATCGTGCACACGATAGCGTGTTCCGCCGAACGCGGCTACCACGACGGGTGCGTCCCTGTGCATGAAGCACGAATGTTACCCGGCCTTCCACCCTGCATCAGCCGAGTGTTATCCCGGCGCCTTACGAGAGCAATTTGCTACACTGGACAATATGCTGAGTTCAATGCTAGAACCTGCTGCTCCTCCCGCTTCCGATGTAAGTCGGGAAGCAAGCGACATGAGCATCTGAGGGTGGGACCGATGATCCGGCAGCTCGAGCCAGACCTGTTCCTGATCGACCATAAATTCCAAGGCGTGCCCGGAACAATCGCCTCCTACCTGCTAACCGATGGGGACGACCTGACGCTAATCGAAACCGGCCCGGCGACGACCATAGAGACGCTGCTTGCTGGCGTCCGTGCCGCCGGTTTTAATCCCGACCAGATTACCCGTCTCATAGTCACCCACATCCACCTCGATCACGCCGGAGCTGCGGGCTCGCTGATCCAGCGCCTTCCGCGAGCGCGCTTGTTCGTGCACCGAGTTGGCGCCCCGCACATGATCGACCCATCTAAGCTGCTGGCGAGCGCCACGCGAATCTTCCAGGAGGACATGGAGCGGCTCTGGGGCGAGATACTTCCGGTGCCGGAGGAGCGGGTGGTTATCCTGGACGACGAGTCGACGCTTAGCATCGGCGGCCGCATCCTCAAAGCTCTCTACACGCCCGGGCACGCCTCGCATCATCTCGCCTACCACGATGCCGAGAGCGGTGTAATCTTCACCGGTGACGTCGCTGGAGCGCGCCTCAGCGAGGCGGAATACCTCCGGCCGCCGACGCTACCGCCGGAGATCGACCTGACCCTCTGGCGCCAGAGCATCACTCGCTTGCGCAGCCTCCGGGCACGTCGGCTCTACCTTACCCACGGTGGGGCCCTCGGCGCCCCGGATAGGCACTTCGATCTTCTACTATCGCGGCTGTTCTTCTTGGCCGGTTGGACGGAGGCGAGTTTAGCAGTGGAGCAAGATACTGCGGTTCTCGCAAGCAAGTTACGTCAGAGGGAAAGTAAGGAGATCGTCGCAGTTACTGGTAGTGACGATCTTGTCGAGCCTTATGAGCTTGTCGCCGGTACTCGAATGAGCATCGACGGCCTGACCCGCTACTTGAAAAACCGCCCCTGGTAGGCAGTCATCCCTGGAGCGACATGAGACGTCCGGCTTCCCATCTGCCCTGCGCCAACACCCTGAAACGTTCCTGACAGCCAATCTCTGCTCCTCTCCCCATGGATTTCGGGCGCGACGACGCGAGCCATCCAGGTTCTACGGACTCCTTTGCCGCGGGAAGCCTCCCTACTTCCGCACCTGAATACCCGCTGCCTCCCGGTCCCACGTATTGGGCGTGATCCCTGCTTCCCTGAGGACGTTCTTTCTGACCTTTTCGTTGGCTGTTTTGGGTATCTCCGAGATGTACTCGATATAGCGGGGAACTGCGAAATACGGCATCCGTCCGGCGCAGTACTCGTGGAGTTCCGCCGGGTCCAGCTCCTCTCCCGCTTTCGGTATCACACATACTTTTACTTCGTCTTCCGCGCCGTGGTCAGAAGGGACGGCGATGGCGGCGCACTCCTCGACGGCGCGGTGGGTACTCACCACACTTTCGACCGAGAAGGAGGAGATGTTCTCGCCCCGCCGGCGGATGATGTCCTTCGTGCGATCGGAGAAGTAGAGGTAGCCGTCCTCGTCCATCCTGCCCGCGTCTCCGGTATGGAACCAGAGATTGCGCCAGGCTTCCACGGTCTTTGCGGGAGCGTTATTGTATTCTTTCATCATTATGCCCCCGGTCTTCGGGCGCACCACTATCTCGCCTATTTCGTTCGGAGGCAGAAGCTCGTCGGTCTCCGGATCTACGATCCGCACGTCGCACCACTCCAGCGCTCTACCCGCCGAACCCGGACGCAAGGGCTCGTCCAGTCGTCGATACGTCACTACGCCTACCTCGGTCGTGCCGTAGTCTTCCAGGCACTTTACAGCGAACCGCCGCTCGAAGTCCTCCGCGATATCGGCCGGTATAGGCTGGGTGATCACCACTCGAAGTGGGTTGTCCGTGTCGTTCTCTCGTTCGGCCTGGCTAAAGACGAAATTGCAGATCGCGCCTATAGCGTTGGTTATCGTCGCGCCGCAGGATCTCACCTGCTCCAGCCATCTGGAAGCGCTGAACCCCGGCCAGAGGCTGACACGCGCCCCGACGAGCAACGATGGGAGGACCTGCATGAACTGTGCATTTCCATGAAACAACGGGTGGACCACGTAGCTGACGTCGTCGGTCGTCAACTTCGCCACCTCGATGATGCCCTGGGCGAAGTTTCCTCCGACCCCGTAGGGTAGCACGACACCCTTGGAAGGACCCGTCGTTCCGGATGTGTACAGGATACCCGAGGTGTCATGGTAACGAGTCTCTACGGGCTCCTCCAGGGCCTCTGCTTTTTCGAGTTCGCCCCAGGTATGCATGCTCCACTTACCCCCGGTTAATCCCGGAGCATCTCCGCAGACCACGATCAGGTCTGTCAGGTGCTCCAGCTGGTCGGCGACTTCCACGAAGCGCTCGATGTACTGCTCATGGACGATGGCCAGGCGCGCTGCGCAGTCGTTCACCTCATGGACGAGCCAGCTCCCCTTGTAGTGGATGTTTATGGGAACCTCAACCGCTGCCAGTAAGTTGACCGCGAACCACGACAGGACGATCTCCATGCTGTTCGGAAGCATGAACGCGACCTTGTCGCCACGCTCGACGCCCAGTTTCCTCAGCCCCCCGCGAGATGGAGACAGTGCTCGTATAACTCCCTGTAAGTGAGCGGCTCTTCGGTCTGCCACTGTAGTGATGGGGATTCCGGGCACTCCCTGGCCTGGCGAGCAAGCACGCTGCTGATCGTCCAGCCATTCTTCACCTCTGTTGGCAAGATTTCCTTCGACGGTTCCACGGCGACCTCCTCACCTCGTGCCGTTCCCGACGCTACCTGACCAGGAGGCGGTGATCATAGCGACTGCGTTACACCACGCGCTCGTGCCGCTCAGGTATCCACGTCCATTCGCCACCGACCCCTATTTTGCACCCGTGTCCACAGTGTACCGATCTCTTTCGGCACGATCCCAAACCTCTAGTGCCTGCCGGTCAGGGACTCCGGCCAGGCCATTCTTGAAGTCGGGAGATTCGGCATCCTTCGTAACGGCGACGTCCAGCAAGGCTGGTGCGTTGTTTAGAGCGCGTTCGATAGCGCCGGGTAGATCTTCGGACTTCTCGACCCTTTCCGCATACGCGCCGAGCCCCTCCGCCACCCGGTCGTACCGACAGCCAGGAAGGTCTACGCCGACCAGGTTGCCCTCGTAGCCAACGAGTTGATCGTTGCGCTCGATGCCCCACGACTCGTTGTTTGCCACTACGAAGACCGCCCGTGCCCCACTGCGAACGGCCGTGTCGACCTCTATAGCGGTCAAGCCGAAGGAGCCGTCTCCGATTACCGCTATCACCCGCCTGCCCGGAAAGTTCAGGGCCGCTGAGTTGGCGAACGGGACGCCAACGCCAAGGCATCCCAGGGGACCGGGATCGAGATAGGTCTCCGCCCGCAATCCGCCCCGAGCAAACGAGAGGATGTCCCCACCGTCCGCCACTACGATGGTGTCCTCGTCGATAAACTCGTTGACCGCCGCCAGGAGGGACGAGGGATGCATGTACCCGTCGGAGCCAGGGGGCTGCTCTCCCATCCGGGCCACGAACTTTTCAGTCTTCTCGCGGTCGTAGGCTCTTAGGGATTCGATCCACTCCGTGTCTACCCGTTCGGGGACAGCGCCCGCCTCGGTCAATGCTCTCAAGGACGCTGCGACATCGCCCAAGAGCTCCGCGTCTCCGCGGCGGTTGTCGAAAAGCTCGTCGCCGCTCGTTCCAAGCCGCACGAACATCGCGTCGTCCGAGAACACGGCCCGCGACCCGTAGGCAAGCTGGAAGTCCAGCTTGCGTGCGACCGTGACGATGACGTCCGCCTCCGCCAAAGCCCTGGCACGGGAAGCAGGGACGGAGGCAGGGTGGTCCAGGGGAATTACCCCGCGACTCTCCGCCGTATCGAGGTACAGCGCGCCGCTAGCCTCAAGGAAAGCCGAGAGCTCGTTAGCGCCCGTCCTCGCACCTTTGCCCGAGATCACGAGCAGCCGCTTGCCTTCCCGTATCAGGGATGCCGCCTTGGAGACCGCATCCTGCGAAGGACGGGGACTCTCCGGGGAGCGCGGCTCGAAGAACAGGTGATCCACGTCCACGTCAGGGACGTCTGCCCGGAGCAGATCCGTGGGAAAGTCTATGTATGCCGGACCGGCAGGGGTACCAACACCCTCGGCCGCACGTACCGCGGCCTCAAGCCGCGGGAGGATGTGATGCCTCTCGTAAACTACCTCGACCCTTCGGCAGATCGGTCGGATCAGCTCTCCTTGAGCCATATCCTGGAGCGCGCCCATCCCGGCCTGCGGGCGCGGCGGCCGCCCCGAGATGACGAGCACGGGGGAACGGGAGGCGCTCGCGTTGGCGATGCCCGTAATAGCGTTCGTCAGTCCGGGGCCGGCGGTCACCATCGCGACGCCCAACGACCCGGTGAGGTCTGCCTGCGCGTGTGCCATGTACACGGCGGCACATTCGTGGCGCACATCGACGATCCGAATGCCGGCCCGAGCGGCCTCGTCCCAGATCGGTTGGATATGTCCTCCACAGAGCCCGTATATCCGACGTACGCCCCGGCGCGCCAAGAACTCCGCGACCAGGCGGGCGACTGTACGAGAGCCGATTTTGTCAGGGGTAGTTGTCGCTTCCATCGCTTCCTCCCGTCGAAATAGATCGGTGTTACCCACACTAAGCCTACCCAACCTGGATGAGTCGGACGCTTTGAGCGTGTCGGGGCACTGGACGAGGCGGCCGATCCAGCCGTCCTCGATCTCGAACAGCCGTCGGACCCTCGTCGTCCCGTTGCGCGAAGATGCGATAATGTCTTCGAACGGTCTCAACCTTGTACACAGTACCCGCTTCAGCCTCTCTAGATCAGGCCAAGCAAATAGGCCGCGGCCATCAGGACCGCGAAGACCACCAGGAAGATCACGAAGCGGGCGAAGAGGCGGGGCAGCACCTGCCTCCCCTATGCCCCGAGCAGGCCCTGGACCGACGCGATGATCAGCCAGCCTGCAAAGAAGCCGAAGAAGAGTAAGCACCCGATCATTATGACCAGCCGGATTCCCTTGAGCTTGATCGCCTCCGGCAGTGCCCTGCGGTTGAGCACGAGGAGCATGGCAATGTAGACGATCATGACGAACCCGTTGAGGACGGACGAGAGCACGAGCAAGAATAGCGGCGTATCCAAGCCTGCGAGGAGGATGGCCACCCCGACGGCGATCATCGTCCACACCACAATAAAGTAGATCCGGCTCTCGCTTATGCTGCTGTTCGCAAGGTGCAAAGTCTTGAGCGCGTCGGCCACGAGCCGAGAGATGTTGTCGATTATGGCCAGGGCCGTGAGGAGCAACGAGAGCGTGCCGAAGATCCAGAAGAAGCTCCCGAACCAGCCGCCAACGATGTTCTTGAGCGCCTCACCCTCGGCTTGTATGAAGGTAAAGTCGGCCGCCTCTGCGAGGCCCTTGCTGTACACCGTGGAGTAGGCGACCAGCGAGAAGGTGCTGATAGAGAAGATGCAGATAGCCCAGAACGTGATGAACTGCTCGATGTTGGCGACCCGCCACCGTTCGAGGTTCGCCTCGTCCTGGCGTATCATCGAGCCGGTCGCAGGCTCCGCCACTTCCTCACCGGTAAAGGGTGAGACGATCCTCGGGATGTAGGCACCCATGCCGAAGCCCTTGTCGCGGATGTAGTTACTCTGCACGAGGTTGATCGCCCCGCCTGCGCCGGCGAACACTATCCCGCCCAGGAGGACCGAGATCGTGACCACATCCGAGGTTTGGATGGTCCCGAAGATTGTAACCACGGAGCCGACGTCCGCCAGGGTGCCGGGCTGGGCAGGAGAACGACGAAGATGGCGACGAGCAAGAAGAGTACGGTCAGGCCGACCTTGAAGAACTCCGCCTTCTCTATGCCCTCGTTAGTATTCGTCGGTCGCCTCCGCAGCCTCGCCCGGCTCTATGGGTCTATCAGGATCCATTTCTCTGTCTCTTCCCACGTGTCACTCCTTCCCGACCCGTACGTTCTTGCGGGTCTCAACCTACACTGCGACTTCCTGGCGTGGTACGTCTCTGCTCCAGTCCACACCACTCTCCGCGCGGTAGGCGGGAGAAAGAGAGAATCCGCACTTGGCCTCGTGGCGAAAGCGCGACGGGTCCTGCCGCCGAACGACGCAGCCGTGCAGAACGGATGACGATCAAGAAGGCGCAGATCTCACTATTCCTTTCCCAACCTTTCCGGCATGTTAGAGGAGTGCTATGTTCAGGTCAATACAACTCCCCTGCCAACGAAGATCTCACCAGGTGCGGCGCCAGGTATCCTCGTGTGTTCTGTGCGCCGCCTCTACCGCCTGGTCGATCTCGCCCTTACCACACCGCGCCACTTGCGCGCAGGGTTGACCGGGTTGTAACCGTTGTGTATTTTCCCTCGCATGACCGTAGACGCTAGGGGCAGGGCGGTCGATGCGCCCCTGCGATTACCTTTAGGAGGATCCATGCCGAACGTCCGCGTCGCTACCTTCGACGGCCCCGGCGAGCCGCCCATGATACGTGAGGTGCCCAAGCCCGAGGTGCCGCCCAAGGCTGGGCTCATCCGCATCGCGGCCTGCGGGGTCTGCGGCACCGACCTCCACATCCTCAAGGGCCACTGGCCCCGGCCCCTCCCCTGGCCGTTCACCCTCGGCCACGAGCTGGTGGGAGTCGTGGAGGAGATCGGGGAGGAGCTGACCGAGGACTTCATGGGCCAGCCCCTCGAGGTGGGGTCCAAGGTCATGCTGCCGCCGCTCATGCCGTGTGGGAGCTGCTACTACTGCGTGCACTACCCTGAGACGGCCAACAAGTGCCTAACCCCCGTGTACTATGGCCGTTACCTAGGCTTCGAGAGGCCGCCGCACCTCTGGGGCGGCTGGGCGGAGATGGTCTACGTGGACCTCGACGAGCTGCCGGGGACGAAGGTCTACAAGCTTCCCGACGACATGCCGCTCGTTCTGGGCGCCCTCTCCGAGCCACTCACCTCGTGCGTCCGCGCTTTCGACCGCGCCCAGCGCGCCGGTTTCTTCCGCGTGGGCGACACCGTTGTCATCCAGGGTTCGGGGCCGATCGGCGTTCTGGCCGTGGCTGCCGCCCAGGAGATGGGGGCTGGGCGCGTCATCGTCGTCGGGGCACCCGAGGATCCTCGGCTCGCGCTGTGCAGGCGCTTCGGTGCCGAGGCCACCGTCTCGCTCGAGGACCACGAAACGCCGGAAGCGCGCATAGAGGCCGTGCGGGCGCTGACCGAACCCTTCGGGGCCGACCTCGTGATGGACTGCTCCGGGCACCCCTCGGCTGGTCCCGAGGGCATCGAGATGCTACGCGACGGCGGAACATACGTAGAGATGGGCCAGTTCACGGACGCCGGCGCGATCGAGACGAACTGGCACCGGATCTGCACGAAAGACCTGAACGTGCTCGGGAGCTGGGCATTCACCGCGAACGACATCCCCAAGGGGATAGCGATGCTCCACCGGGCTCGAGACCGCTATCCGTGGTCGGAGATGCAAACCCGCTTCGTGTTCACCGAGCAGGGCATCGGCGAGGCGATCGAGAGCGCCATCGAGATGCGCAGCGTCAAGTCGACCATCGTCCCAACGCCGGACCTGATCGACGATTAGGTGCCCGCGGTAGGCAGCGTCACGAGGAGGCGTCCGGAAACACTACTTCCGCCTGGTCGAGACCGATAACCCTGCGCGAAGCGCAAGGAGGAAACCAGGCAGACTAGATACTCAAGGAACGAAAAGGTTCCTTTCCAGCGTGCTGATCACTTCGTGGCCGCTTGGCGTCACAACGATATCGTCTTCGACCATCACGGCTCCTTGTCCCGGGACCATAAATTTGGGTTCTATGGTGATTACGGCTCCGACCGGTAGCGGTTCGCGATACCCCGCCCCCAAAACCGGCCACTCATCCAATTCCAGGCCTATCGAATGACCTATATAACTGCCCCTCTCACTCCCTACCCCCATGAAATTGTCGATGAGCCCCAGGTCTTCTGCCAGTCCCTTTGCAACCAGGTAAAGCTCTTCTCCTGTGACACCCGGCCGAACCTCGTCGACTACTTGGAGATGGAGATCGAGCAACCGCTCCCACAAATCCCTTTGCTCCTGGTTGGGATTACCGACACAGTAGGTTCTTGTCATGTCGCAATGATAGCCCTCGTAGGAAAGGGTAAAGTCCACCACCACGAGGTCGCCTGCTTCCAACCGTCGCGATGACGGTCCCCAGGGCAAGGCCTGGCTTAGGCCTACGCCGGTTACCGTCATGGCTTCTCCTGAGACTACCCACGCATTGGGTCCTGATGCAACGATACCTCCAGCGGGCAAGTGGGAGTCCCAACGACGTGGCCATACCATGCCATCTCCCCCTCCCCGGCGTGCCGCGTACTCCATAGCGGCGGCTACCTCGTACTCCGCCACTCCCACAGCCAGGGTTTCCATGATGGCTTCGTGGCCCTTTTCCCACAGTTCTACCGCTTTGCGTATATGCGCCAGCTCTTCCTCGTCTTTTACGAGCCGCTGTTGCAATACAGTTGGAGAGACGTTTCCCAACCTTACTCCCTCCAAATTCTTCTTCAGGCTCTCTACCAGGCGATAAGGCAACACGTCCTGCTCGACACCAAGAACGGCACCAGAGGGTAGCGACAGCTCCAGATCGGCGAGCGCCCGGCTCATCTCTCCGAAACCGCCGGCGCTTATAGTGCGCTCGATCCAGGTCGTTTTCTGGGTAAGCTCGTGGACTCGACGCGTAAAGAGGATGGGATCACCCTCATCCGGCACCCACAAATTAGCGGGTTGCGCCGTGCCGGCATAGTAGTAGAGATCCCTGGGCTGCATAATGAGCGCCGCCTGCCAGCTCTTGTCTCGCAAGTTGGCTTGCAGTTGTTCCAGCCTTTTACGGGACACTTCGGTGTCGATGCTTCCATGCGGCACTGCTTATCCCCTCTTAAAACGCGACCTCGCAAAGCGAGCTCTGATCGCTAGTTGCCTGTCATCGGACCCTAGGGTACTAACATGCGAGACAGGTATCTAGCCCCTGTTCTAGTCACTAGATATCCGTTTGCTCCGCTCGCATTAGAGTTAGTAGAATACCGCTGCGAGCGATAGTCTTGGGTTCTGGGGATCAGCGGGGGTGACGTATGGCAGAGACTGACCGACCTATTCGCGTTCTGGTCGCCAAGGTAGGCCTCGATGGACATGATCGTGGTGCCAAAGTCATCGCGCGTGCTCTGCGCGACGCCGGGATGGAAGTGATCTACACGGGACTGCATCGCAGGCCGGAAGACGTAGTGACCTCCGCCATACAAGAGGACGTCGATGTGATAGGGGTCAGCATCCTCTCCGGGGCTCATATGACGGTATTTCCGCGCATCATCGAGCTGCTGAAGGAGGGAGGGGCTGACGAAGGCACTCTGCTACTCGGGGGTGGAGTGATGCCCGACGAGGACGTCGAGGACCTGAAGCAGATGGGGGTCGCCGAAATCCTGGGCCAGGACACGCCGCCCGACACGGTCGTCGAAACCGTACGCCGCCTCGTCGAGGAACGAGGGGCGCGGGTCTGATGCAGGATGAGCATATAAGGAGGGCTGGTTGCCCTCCACCGCGAAGGTTGCAACATACGGCGCCGCGCGGAGACTGGGCCAGGGGTGTACGAACGTGGCTAGGGGTGTAGATGCGGCGCAAAGTCTGACCGAGCGGGTGCGCGCGGGGCACGTGCCGTCGATAGCCCGGATGATCTCGCGCATCGAGTGGGGGGCCGACTATGTGGCCGAGCAGGTGGCCGAGCTCTACAGCCTCGGCGGGCATGCTCGTATCGTCGGCATCACCGGACCACCGGGCGCAGGGAAGAGCACCTTACTGACTGCGCTGGTGCGCGAGCTGCGCACCCGTGACGATACCGTGGGTATCGTAGCGATCGATCCGTCGAGCCCTTTCTCCGGTGGGTCGATACTCGGCGATCGCATCCGGATGAGCGAGCTGTACCACGACCCCGACGTTTATATTCGCTCCATGGCCACCCGCGGCGCGCTCGGTGGGCTCACCCGAGCTACCGCCGATGCCGTGGCCGTATTGGACGCCGCTGGCAAGGACGTGGTGCTGGTGGAGACAGTCGGCGTAGGGCAGGACGAAGTCGACATCGTTCGTGCTTGCCACACTACCGTTGTGGTCAGCGCGCCTGGGATGGGCGACGATGTCCAGGCGGTCAAGGCCGGAATCCTGGAGATCGCAGATATTCACGTGGTCAACAAAGCCGATCGGCCGGAGGCTAATAGAACAATTCGCGAGCTGAAGACGATGTTGGAGGATGCCGGACAGCTCTCTACCGGCGGCTGGAACGTACCCGT
This sequence comes from uncultured Rubrobacteraceae bacterium, assembly GCA_963811295.1. Taxonomy (GTDB): domain Bacteria; phylum Actinomycetota; class Rubrobacteria; order Rubrobacterales; family Rubrobacteraceae; genus Rubrobacter_D. Next base: position 88,321 of record CAWEQZ010000054.1, read on the forward strand.
TCTGGCGACCGTCGCCGAGGACGGGAAGGGCGTCGACGAGCTGGTCGATGCCTTGGAGCACCACCACGACCATCTGGTCGCTTCTGGCGAGATCGAAGCGCGAGAACGGACCATGGCCGCCCATCGCCTCAAGACCATTATCCAGAACGTCGCGCTCGACCGCATAGAGGACCCCTCGATCGGTCCTAACTTCGACACCGCCGTCGAGGAGGTTCGCCTTCGCAAGCGTGCCCCCTTCACCGTTGCTCTCGACCTACTCGAAGGCAGCATGTAGCGACAAGAACCGAAAGGAGCAGCGTGGACACCCCGTACTCCAAGCTTGGCAGCGAGGAACTTACCCACCTGATCGAGGAGAGTATCGTCCGGCAAATCGAGGACGATGTCGCCGATTGGGAAAGCAACGAACTGGCCAGCTTCCAGGAAAGCGTGCCGGAGCAGAGGTCGGAATACTTCAGTGGCTCGGGTTTTCCGGTGAAGCGCGTTTATACGCCGGCGGACACCGCCGATACGCCGTGGGAAGAGATCGGGTTGCCTGGGCGTTATCCTTTCACACGCGGCCCTTACCCCACCATGTACCGGGCTCGCCCCTGGACCATGCGCCAGATCGCCGGTTTCGGCTCCGGCGCCGAGACTAATAGACGTCTGAAGTACTTGGTCCAGCAGGGGCAGACCGGATTATCTGTGGACTTCGACATGCCGACCCTGATGGGTTACGACTCCGACGACAGCATGAGCTGGGGCGAGGTCGGCCGCGAAGGTGTGGCGATCGACGTTCTCGACGATATGGAGGCGCTCTTTGAGGGCATAGATCTGGAAGAGATCAGCGTCTCCATGACTATCAATCCGAGCGCCTGGATCTTGCTGGCGATGTACGTGGCGCTAGCGGAGAAGCGAGGATACGATCTCAATAAGCTCTCTGGCACCATTCAGAACGATATCCTGAAGGAGTACGCGGCCCAGAAGGAGTGGGTCTATCCGATCCGCCCGAGCATGCGTATCGTGCGCGACACTATCGTGTACTGCGCTCGCAACATGCGCCGCTATAACCCGATCAACATCAGCGGCTATCACATCTCGGAAGCCGGGGGTAGCCCTCTGCACGAAGTCGCTTTTACCCTGGCTAATACAAAGGCCTTCGTGCAAGACGTGACAGGCGCTGGTCTTGACGTGGACGAGTTTGCGCCGCGACTCTCGTTCTTCTTTGTCTCTCAAACCGACTTCTTCGAAGAGATCGCCAAGTTCCGGGCGATTCGCCGGGCCTACGCCAAGATGATGAAGGAAGAGTTCGGCGCCAAGAAGCCCGAGTCGATGCGCATGCGCTTCCATACCCAGACGGCCGCCGCCTCACTGACCAAGCCACAGCCGATCAACAACATTGTTCGTACCACGCTGCAGGCGCTGTCTGCGGTGCTTGGCGGCACCCAATCCCTGCACACGAACGGCTTGGACGAGGCCTACACGATACCCTCAGAGTACGCAATGAAGGTCGCCTTGCGTACCCAGCAAATCATCGCCGAGGAGACCAACATACCCAACGTGTCCGATCCTCTCGGAGGCTCCTACTACGTGGAGTCGCTGACCAACGACATGGAGCGTGCCATCTGGGAGATCATGGAAAAAACGGACGAGATGGGCGGAGCCGTAGGCGCCATCGAGCAGGGTTACTTCCAGCGCGAGATAGCCGACTTCGCCTACGAGCTGGCCCAGAGCAAGGCTAACAACGAGCGTACGGTGGTAGGCGTGAACAAGTACAATGACGAGGAAGAGGATCAAAAGGTCGAGACGCACCAGCTCGATCCCGAGTCGGAGCGTCGTCAGATCGAGTTCCTGAAGCGCGTCAAGGCCGAGCGCGATAACGTCGAAGTCGATCGCATACTCCAGAAGCTTCAGGACACCGCCCGCGACAACGATGCCAACCTGATGCCGGTGACCATCGAGGCTGTCAAAGCCAGCGCCTCTATGGGGGAGATCGTTAACGCCCTTCAGGAAGTCTTCGGCACGTATACCGAAACCCCTGTGTTCTAGAGACCAACGCGAGAGAGGCGCCGGTAGCATCGACGGCTACCGGCGGGTGATGAACGGTCTTTGCGCCCGACATGGTGACAGTAAGGAGAGCGCGGATTGGTGTTGTACTTGGGACACCGGAAGCTCGAGCCCCTTTGAGTCTAACGGCCGCTCTTGCATGTCGCGTCATAAGGTAACGGTGGGTAGCCCGAGAACTGGCATTGGCAGGTGCCTTGGAACGTTCGGCGAGCTGCTCCAAGGTGCGCTTCCGGTCGAAAGGCAGGAGTTTCTGGTCACTCTCCCGATCACTCAAGGTTCGACCGCAGAGTTCACGGCGATACACGGGTCTAAGGGTGTGCGCGTTTCTCCTCCGCACAAAGAGAAGGCCCGGCGATTGGCGGAGGAGTTGATGCGGCTCTACAACCTGGAGGCAGGCGGTAAGTTACATATCGAGAGTGCGTTGCATGAAGGCAAGGGGTGTGCCAGCTCATCAGCCGACATGGTCGCCACGGCCCGCGCGATCGAGTCTGCATTCGGGATCCGCATTCTTCGGCATTCTTTGGCCCGGATCATGAGCGCCATAGAGCCCTCAGATGGCGTAATGTACGAAGGCATCGTTTCCTTCCACCAGCGAGAGGGGGTTGTGCACAGCTACCTGGGAACTCTGCCCTCACTGACCATCGTCGCGGTCGACGAAGGAGGTCGGGCCGAGACGACGGAAGTGTGCAAGGACCGCAGATTTCACAGCGCACGCAGGCTGGCCGAGTACGAGAGATTGCTGCTGGAACTGGGACGTGCGGTGAAACGGCACCACCTGCCTTCTGTGGGCGACGTTGCAACTCGCAGCGCTATCCTTAACCAGGACATATTACCCAAGGAGCATCTCCAGCTCTTTCTGGACCTGCGTGCACGTTATGATGCACTAGGGGTGGTGGCCACACATAGTGGCACGTGCCTGGGACTGCTGCTCGGCCCTGGCTCATTGCGTCATCCGGATGTGTTGCCGGAGCTGGTTGGCGAGCTGCTAGCTCACCGCCCACCTGGCGTCCGGGTTTATCGTACTTACGGTTTCGGACACCGGAACTACCACTGAGAGGATCGACGGTACCGACGTGGTAGACCCGGGGTCTTGAGGGCCAGTAAGGAATAGGTTGGCATGATGGGAGACGATTCGCACGGATAAGGACAAGTTGGTATCAGAGGCTTTCCGGGTTGTGGCGTCCACCGACCGTCGGAACCGTGCCACAGTGAGGATCTCACGGTGCGGTCGCGATCATGTCGAAGACAGCCCTACGAGTGTGTCAATCTGTAACGTTTACCCACCATCGGCCGAGTCTGGTACGCCGAAGTCCAAGACCGACGCCAAAGGCGGGTGTCATTTGCTATTATCGAGTAAGTGAGGAGCTTGCTTGGCCATTGTATATTAGACCGGGACGGGCACCTCAGAGTTACGTGTCCACGCATCCGCTTGCGGGAGGCGAGTTAGGGTTAGTCCCACCGCCACGAAGGGACTAGAAACAAGCCACCGGAAGGAATTCTTGAGCGATCCAAAGGCTGAAATCGACACGCCTGAGCCAGACTCCTTGGGCGCCTTCAGGCTGGACGGGCAAGCCGCCCTGCTCACGGGAGCAGGCTCCGAGCGCGGCATCGGACGCGAGATAGGCTTGGCCTACGCTGCGGCGGGGCCTCGGTGGGCCTCGCCGACCCGTTTCCGGTGGTGTGGGCGGCGGTAAGCCATGGTAGTTAGTCCTGACCCTGATCACTTGTGCTTCGGGATCGCTTCTCAAAGGATTGCACCAGAGCGCAGAAAGGTGTGGAGTGCCTAAGAGGGTAGGCTTCGTAGGACTAGGAAGCATGGGAAGGCCCATGGCTTCGAACCTGATGGGAGCAGGTTACGATCTGGTGCTTCACAACCGCACTAAGGAAAAGGCCGATAGGCTGGCCGCCGAGGGCGGAGGCGAGGTAGCCGAAAACCCGAGGGAGGTCGCCGAAAAGTGCGACGTCGTGATCACCATGGTACCGGGGCCAACCGAGGTAGAGGCGGTTGTCTCCGGAGGAGATGGGCTCCTCGAGGGGATCGGAAAAGGTTCCCTCGTGATAGACATGAGCACCAGCTCGCCGACGCTGGCGAGGAAGTTGGCCCGAACGGCACGGGAGCGTGAGGCCTCGATGCTCGACGCCCCGGTGAGCGGTGGGGACGTCGGCGCCATAGAGGGCACGCTCTCGATCATGGTCGGAGGGGAAGAGGAGGACTTCAAGCGCGCGAAGCCCCTCTTCGAGGCAATGGGGGAAACCGTCACCCACGTCGGTCGTGACGGCGCCGGTCAGGTGGTCAAGGCGGCCAACCAGATCGTGGTGGCACTCGTTATGGAGTCCGTAGCCGAGGCGCTGGTGCTCGGGACAAAGGCGGGGGTGGACCCGGAGAAAATGCTGGATGTCCTCTCGGGCGGGCTGGCCGGCAACAGGGTCATGGAGGTCAAGCGCGAGAAGTACCTCTCACGGGACTTCGAGCCGGGTGGCCAGGTCAAGTACCATCACAAGGATCTGGGGATAGCGCTCGCGGCAGGCAGGGAGTACGGGGTGGCGCTGCCGGCGACCGCCATGGTGGACCAGATGCTCGGCGCCCTCATCGCGCGAGGTCGCGACGGCTGGGACCACTCGGCTCTGGTGACGTTGGTGGAAGACTTATCCCGCCGAAACGCCTATGGGCAAGGCCAGGACTAAAGGTGGCTGGCAAGAGGTGTGGACACATGTTGACGTCGCGGTTACGCAAGTGGCTGAGCACGTCGCAGGATCGGAGGAGACCATGAACCTGCACGCCCTGCTGCGCAACCGAGCGGCCGACGGGGAGCGTCTGGACGGGGAGGGAGGCTACGCTGTGTACGGGCGTCTCATGCCGGCCGAGGACTCCACGGCCTTGGTAGCGCTCCCGATCGGGCTAGCCCAAGGAGTCTCGCTCCGCAACGCGGTGGCGAAGGGGGAGATGGTGAAGTGGTCCGACGTCACCATCGACGAGCGTCAGGAGCCAGTAAGGTTGCGACGCGAAATGGAGCGCCAACTCCTGCATGGGAGCGATGAGTTTGCGGACGAAGCCGCACATCAGGGTATCCGAACATCGAGTAACCCTGCTTGATGGGCAGGTTTGTCGGGTGAACCAGATTCCCCTTCGCTCATAGAAGAAGTACATGAGCATAACCCAGAAGTCGCGCCTTGTGCAGCAGGATGTCCTGGACTATTGTGTCGGGTACTTTTCGGTTCTGGTGCAAGGAGATAGCTATGAGCGAGGGCAAGCCCCCGATTTCGACCCGCCGGGGTGACGATGGGACGACGACGCTGCTCGGGGCGGGACGGCTGCCGAAGAACGACGTACGCATAGCTCTCCTCGGCGACGTAGACGAGGCGAGCGCTTCCCTTGGATTGGCCCGTGCCGAAGCTGACGACGGGGAGATTAAAGGGTTGCTGCTCGACTTTCAGCGGCTCCTGTACCGTGTCATGGGCGATGTGGCGATGCCCAAGGAGGACAACGTCGTTGGCCCCGAGGACGTGCGGGGCATCGATGAAGCACTGGAAGCCTGGAGGGCGCGTACACATCTACCGAACGAGTTTGTGGTGCCGGGCGAGAGTAAGCTGGGAGCGCTCCTTGACTTCACGCGTTCGTTGGTGCGCCGCGCGGAGCGCAGCATGGTAACCGCTGGCCTCGCCCATGATCATCCCCACGCTCTCGAAACAGTCAACCGCCTCTCGGACGTGCTCTTCGTCATGGCCCGCAACGCCGACGGTAGAGACACCCTCTCGAGAGGGTGAGATTGACGCCGGACGATCCCGCCTCGTGCTCGAAACCCTGTATTCGTAAGCTGTACAAACACGCCTCAAGGGGCGGACACCTAACTCAACTCTTCGCGAGGCGCCGTTCCAACTCCTCGACCTTCGCTTCGAACTCGGCGATCTTCTCGTACTTCTCTCGCCATCGGTTGCGGATTCGCTTCTCAAAGGCTACAGAGTTCTTCAGAACCTGCTGGTACTCAGCCACCGCGCTCCGCGGCCTCTACCCATCCCTCATGTTTTACCTGCAAATCTGCACATTTCAGAGTGAAGCCGAGGGGAATCGAACCCCTGACCTCCGCCGTGCAAAGGCGGCAAGATAGTTTGCTAGAGGTTTCTGGAGATTGCAAAATGCCTGCAAATTGCGGTATTTCTGCGTCACCGCTTTCCCCGAGATTTCAGGAGATTTACCCGGGTTGCGCAGGTTGCTGCACAACTATCAGGGCTAACAAGCCAGCCAATGCACCAATTCAATAGAGAGCGCGACCGTGCCAAGGCCTTAGGTAGGCTGCTGGTCTGCTTGCTTAGCATCCCAGTGCCCTCCGTTGTTGTATAGTGTTCTTTAAGGGGTAAGGAGGATGCGACGCAGATGGCGGGGCCACCCACCGGCACGGTCACTTTCCTGTTCACCGATATAGAGGGCTCAACCAAGATGTGGGAGGGGAGCCCAGAGGCGATGCGAATTGCTCTGGCTCGCCACGACGAGATCCTCAGGGAAGCCATAGAGACCCGTGGGGGTTACATCTTCAAGACGGTAGGCGACGCTTTCTGTAGTGTCTTCACCACCGCGCAGGACGCCTTGGAGGCTGCTCTTGCTTCCCAGCATGTCCTCGCCTCAGAGGACTGGTCGGAGGAGATTGGTCCGCTGAGGGTAAGGACGGCCTTGCACACTGGGGCGGCAGAAGAGCGGGACGGCGACTACTTCGGTCCTCCCCTTAACAGGGTTGCTCGGCTGCTCTCGGCCGGACACGGTGGCCAGATACTGCTTTCGCTTGCTGCTCAGGAGCTGGTGCGGGAGCAGTTGCCTGAAGAGACGGCGTTGCGGGATTTGGGTGAGCGTCGCCTCAAAGACCTCTTCCGTCCGGAAAGGATCTTCCAGCTTATTGCGCCCAATCTACCTTCTGAGTTCCCGCCCCTTATGACACTGGAGGGTCGCCCCAACAACTTGCCTCTACAGCCCACACCTCTGGTGGGACGCAAGCGGGAGGTAGCAGAGGTTACACAGCGGTTGTTGGCCTCAGGGACGCGCCTGCTCACCCTGACTGGCCCAGGGGGCACGGGCAAGACGCGGCTCGCCCTGCAGGCGGCTGCCGACCTCCTCGAGAAGTTCGAGGATGGTGCCTTCTTCGTCTCGCTGGCAGCCCTTACTGATCCGGAGCTTGTGACCTCAGCCATAGCTACTCCCCTTGACGTGGTCGAAGCGGCGGATCGGCCGCTCGAGGAGGGCATAACAGCGTACCTGCGCGAGAAGAAGCTCCTCTTGTCGGCCAGGTAGGCGCCGTAGCGGTCGGAAGCTATGAGGGCGTCCCCTATGGGCCTCTCGTCCGAAGCCGCCCCAGCCAGCCCGAAAGCGGTGATTACGCCCTCGGGATCCACAACCAAAGCCACCTTGAAGCCGTAGACCCACTCGGTTTTGGAGGCGCTCCTCCCGAAGGTAGCCTGACCGCAGAAGAGCCCCTTGCGAGAAGCCCTCACCCTCACGATGGCCGGAACGAGAGTCGTGTCCATCACGCGATAGACGGCCGAAGGCTTGGCGAGCTCTTGAGCGAAGGCTCGCTGCAAGGCGCGCAACTCCGGCTGCAGGGCTCGGATGCGCCGATTGAGCTGGCCCTGGGAGCACAACATGGGGAAGTAAGGGCGCAGGTGGGCCAAGAAGCGAAGCGCCAGAAGTCCCTCTCGCTGCGGAAGCGGGGCCACTGAGCGAGGATGGCCAGGGTGATGACCTCCGAGTCGGTGAGCAGGGCCGGACGGCCGGGCTTGTTGGGCAGGACGACGGGGGATGGCGCTCGCGCCACCAGTCGTCCACGAGGACGTACAATGAGACCAAGAAGGAGTCGAGATCCATCATGGGGCACCGCCTTTGGGCGAAGGTTTGGTACCAGCATAAGGGTTCGGCTCCTTCTCCGTCTTCCCGAATTACTCATCAGCCGTCTTAGTCCTGGACAACTTCGAGCAGGTCCTGGAGGGAGCGCAGCTCGTGGGGCAGCTACTCGCCGCTTGCCCTGACCTTAAGGTCTTGGCAACAAGCCGTATCCCTCTCGGGCTCTACGGGGAGAGGGAGTACCCGGTACCTCCCCTCTCCTTGCCAGATCCCGAGCGGCTGCCCTCCCTGGAGCGCCTCACCCAATACGAGGCCGTGAGGCTCTTTGTAGAGAGGGCCCAGGACGCGAGGTCTGACTTCTCAGTAACCAACGAGAACGCCCCGGCCGTAGCCGAAATCTGCGCTCGCCTCGACGGGCTACCTTTAGCCATAGAGCTTGCGGCTGCCCGCATCAAGGTGCTCCCGCCCCGGAAGATGCTAGATAGGCTTAGCGATCGCTTGAAACTCCTGACCAAGGGAGCACGCGACCTGCCCGAGAGGCAGAGGACCCTAAGGGCCACGATGGAGTGGAGCCACACGCTGCTCGAAGAGGGCGAGAAGGTACTCTTTGCCAGGCTTTCTGTGTTCGCGGGGGGGCGTACCCTCGAGGCCATAGAGGCGGTCTGCGACGCGGAGGGCGACCTGCCCGTGGACGTCTTGGATGGCGTAGAGTCACTCGTAGACAAGAGCCTCCTAAGGGAGGAGGAAGGGCCAGGGGGAGAGCCGCGCTTCGTGATGCTAGAGACCGTCCACGAGTACGCCAGAGAGAAGCTCGAGGAGAGCGGGGAGGCCGAGGAGCTAAGGAGGTGCACGCCCAGTACTTCCTGGCCTTGGCAGAAGAGGCCGAGCCGGAACTCAAGGGACCGCGGCAATACGAGTGGATCGAACGCCTCGAAGCCGAGCACGACAACATGAGGGCTGCTCTCTCATGGTTGCTCGAAGACGGAGAGATCGAGCCGGGGCTGCGCTTGGCAGGGGCGTTGCGGCGGTTCTGGCACGTGCGAGGTTACTTCGACGAGGGGAGGAGGTGGCTCGAGCAAGCGCTGGCTAAGGACAGCCGGGCGTCGGCGTCGGCGAGGGCCAAGGCGCTGGACGCGGTCGGCGGGCTGGCGCACGATCAGGGCGACATCGATCGAGCGGAGGCGGCCGCCCAAGAGGGGCTCGAGCTTAGCGCTCGAGCAGACATCGAGAGCGGCCGCGTGGCCTCCTTCCGGCGCACGTTGGGGATAACGGCGGAGAGAGAAGGCGACTACGAGAGGGCGACAGAGCTACACGGAGAAAGCCTGGCGCTCTACAGGGAAGCGGAGGACAGGTGGGGTATCGCCGCTTCCCTCCTCAGCCTGGGGAATGTGTTGGTTGTGCGGGAAGAACACGAGCGGGCGAAGGAGCTCTACCACGAGGCCCTTATCCTCTCCCGGGAGTCGGGGGACCCGGACCAGTTTGCTACTGGCTTGGCCAATCTGGGCTACGAGCACTTGCTCGAAGGCGACCACGAGCAGGCGACGGCGCTCAACGAAGAAGCGGCGAGGTTGTACCGGGATCGAGGGTCCAGGGGAGGCCTCGTGTACGCTCTGGATAACCTGGCGTGGGCAGCGCTCGTGCGTGGGGACCACGAGCGAGCCAGGGTTCTGCATAAGGAAACCCTCGCGTTGTGCCGGGAGCTGGGCGACAAGCTGATCGGCTCGGAGAGCCTGGAAGGGTTGGCGTGTGCCGCAGCAGCGCGGGGAGAAGCCGAGCGTTCGGCGCGGCTATTCGGCACCGCCTCGACCCTAGGCTACCAGCAAGCGCCCGCTGAACGCGTGTTACGAGAACCATACCTAGCCGCCGCTCGCTCCCGGCTGGATGAGGCAGTGTGGAAGGCAGCATGGGAAGAAGGACAGGCGATGACGTTCGAGGAAGCCGTTTCCTACGCGTTGGAGGGAGAGGCGTGCTCCGATACGCCGGACAGCAGTACTTCCGATGACGTTTCTCCTGAGCGGTTGAGTGAATAGGCACCATACCGAGAGCTCGCCTCCCAGAAGGACATCGGAAGTAATTTGTGCCTAGGTTCAGTCAGGCACTGGACGGAGCCGCGTTGCTGCACAGAGGACCTAACGCATATCTTGAGTCTTCGTTTATCCTCACATTTTTCTTGCAAATCATCGCTCTTTCCAAAGTGGGCGATGCTGGGTTCGAACCAGCGACCTCTGCCGTGTGAAGGCAGTGTGATAGTTTGCTAGAAGTTTCCGGAGCTTGCAGAATCCCTGCAAATTGCCATATTTCTGTATCGACGCTTTTCCCAGCATTTCAGGAGATTCACCCGGGTTGCTGCACGGTTGCTGCACACAAGGTACGCGCGGCAGAGCCCGAATCTGCGCCCGTTACTTTCGTAAGCCTCCAAGCCAAAGGACATAGACTGACACCGGGAGTCACGCAAGGGCAAAATGGTACCCTCACAATGGCTTGTACTCGCGAAGGGTCAGGAAGGATGCTAGACATGGTTGTAGTACCGTTGTGGCATCTCAGCCGCTCGCTAGTTTATCCTTCCAGTCTGCGTTCGCTCGTATAGCTCAAGGGCACCCTCGGCGGTTACCTCGCATTCGGTTGCACGCGCATTTTCCGCACCTGCTGCCACACCCATTCGCAGAGCTTCAGCCGACGTGGCTCCTCGAGCCAGCTCCCAGAGGAATGCGCCGAGCAAACTGTCTCCGGAGCATACGGGGTTCTGAACAGAGACTTCTGGAGGTTTCGCCCAATAGCTTTCGCGATCGATCAGGGCGGCTCCGCTGGCTCCCTGAGTGAGGAGAATAGGGGTTTGGTACTGTCGGAAAAGTTCTATAGCCTCTTCAATCCCTGCCGAGTCTCTACCCATCACGCTCGCAAGCTCTGCCTGGTTGGCTTTGACTAACGCAACTCTCGCTTCAAGCGCGGCAACTAACGTCGGTCCGCTCGTGTCTACTACCGGGCGACTCGGAAACTCTCGCAATAGCGTAAGGAAGGTCTCCGGAGTTATGCCCGGCGGCAGGCTTCCAGAGACGACGATCTTCCCATAAGGGAGCTTCTTCAAGAGCTCCGCCCAATCCTCGGCGAACACCGAGGGGCCCGACTCGTACACCTCCGTGGGGTGGGGTCGACCATCGAGCAGGATATGACATTCCCGTGTTTCCCCTTCGACGTCCTGAAAAACGCCAGACAAACCCTCGCTCGACAACAGTTGTTGGAACTTCTGGCCATTCCACCCTGCCAGAAAGCCTGCCACGATCACTTCTCCGCCCAACGCCTTTACCACTCGAGCAAGGTTCACCCCTCCCCCACCTGCCGCTTCATGCGTGACACGTACTCGATGCAGCTTCTCTGGCGTCAGCTGCCGGTCCAATTCGAGAGTTCGGCCAAGAGCCAGATTGGGTGTAAAAGCGACGATCGGGATGGATGGTTTCATCTAGAGCGTATTGTGGAAGTTATGCAGCATCTATTCGCCATGCACGATTCTGCGGTAGCGGGCCAACTCCGCAGCGGGCTCATTCGACTCGTAGATATTCCTTCCGAAAACAAGACCGGCTGCGCCGGCTTCCATCGCGCCCTGTGCCTGCCGGTAAGCGTCCTCGGGTTTTCCCGCCCTCGCCCCGCCGGCGACCAGAAGAGGAGCAGGGCATCCCTCAACGACTGTCCGAAGCGCCTCCACATTGCCGGGATAGATGCACTTGACGATATCCGCTCCGATCTCGGCCGAGATGCGGCAGTACATGGCTAACAGCTCAGGGGTGGTCTTGTCTTCGGCATTCGTCCTCTCGCGCGCGCTGCGAGGTTCGATCATCATTGCGAGACCCCACTTATCGCACGCCCGTGCCAGTCGCGCGTTTCGTTCGACCTCCATCTTCTCGCGCTCGGGGTCTTCGTAGCCAACGTAAAGATATGTCATGACCGCATCGGCGCCGGCCGCGAGCACGTCTTCGATCCTGGCCAGCTCGACCGTTGCGCCTTCCCGATACGGTAGGATATCTCGGCTGAAACTCTGGTAGTCGAGATGAATCACGAGCGAAGGGATGATCCCTCCCCACAAAAGCGTCTTCCAGGCGTGAGAGCATTCCGGGCGCTACCATCAAACCGTCCGCCGAGACAACGCTTTGCGTTAGGCGCCGCATGTCTTCCATGGTTTTCATGCCCGGCCGTGGTCCCATCAAGATCCCGTGTGAGTAAGCAACGATTATCGACCTGCCACTCTTCTGGTTGAATAGCCTCCCCATCCTGATCTTCTTGCCCGTTCGTGAGTCCATCTCTATTCTCTCCGACGCGGCCGCTATTTCATCGCTCTCGATTCAGACCATACTTCCCGGGGTTGAGGACGCCGGCGGGATCTAGCGCCCCCTTGATCCGTCGCAGAACGAGTTTGCTCGTCCCCAGCTCCCTGCAGATGTAAGGTAGTCGAGCCAATCCCACTCCGTGATGGTGCGAGATCGCCGCGCCACGCTCGAGGCACTTATTCATGGCAACGTCCCAGATCTGCATGAGGCGCTCTTCGGCGGCAGCATCATCCTCGACCTTCCCGAGCAAGATCATGTAAAGCGATGTTCCCTGGAGGTACACGTGAGAGAAATGGCCGAGTACCTCCGTACTCAGCGGAGCAAGCACCTCTTTGAGCTCGTTGTAGGTTCTGAGGATGCCGTCCCAGAAGTGCGCTACCTCTATGGTCTCGGCGAAGCCGCCGGGTTGTTCGAGCAGGTTCTCCACCGTGGAAAAGTCAAAGCGGCGTTCCATCCACGCGAGCGCCGGGTCCGGACCAAGTATTTTTCCACCTTCGGATCGGCAAATGTCGACTCCTGCAGAGAATTCGGCCCTGGCAACTTCCTCGAGGCCCTCGAAACCTATCAGCAGGATATTGCCGGGATCCTCTTCACCCTTCATCAGATGCCGCGCTTCGTCTCTATCGTAGAGGCGTACCAGGAACGGGCGTAGACCCAGGCGCATGATCCGGCGCACAGCAGTGAGGCCGGCATCGATCGTCTCGAAGGAGACCGTCTCGTAGAGGCGATGCTCGGTGATCGGGAACATCTTGAGCGTTACGTCGGTCACCACGCCGAGCGTACCCTCCGAGCCGACGAAGAGTTCGCGCAGTTCGGGACCGACCGCCGCGCGGGGCGCGAGTTCGGTCTCCATCAACTCACCTGTCGGGAGCACGACCGTGAGAGCCGCGATCAGGTCCTCGATCCCGCCCCAGCGAGACGAAAACTGGCCCGTGGCACGCGTGGCAACCCACCCTCCGACACTCGAAAGGCGAAGAGATTGGGGAGAATGGTTCAGCGTGTAGCCCCGCGCGTTGAGCTCCTCTTCCAGCTCGTGCCCGATCATGCCGGCTTCGACCCTTACCAACAGGTTGGTCTCGTCGAGCGTAAGCACGCTGCATATGGCAGACATGTCGAGCAAGATGCCCCCTTGCATCGGCAACGGCGCACCGGTAACGCTCGACCCCGCTCCTCGCGGCGTCACTGGCACACCATTCGCGCTGGCCCACGACAGCAGATGCTTACTTCGCCCACGCGCTTCGGACGCACAACCACATCCGGGCGGAAGGGTTGTTTGCCCTGCTGGAGCCATTTTGCGGCGACCGGCCACCTATCGTAACTGTAGCGCGATATTTCGGCTTCCTCGTCGATTACCCGGCCGGCACCTACTTCGTTTTTTAGTTGCTCTATCCACGAAGGGGTCATCCTCGCTCCTGGCACTAATCGACAACAAGACTCGATCCACTCGCACGATGCAGACTGATTATCAAGATGGTCTATGTCCGATTCCGAGCGGCTTGGGGATCCTCTTGAGTACTCTTGTGCGGACGCAGCAGCTCGCATACGGCACCTACGACGCCGGTCTGACCGCGCATCTCCCCCTGCACGAACTCGACGCCTCTGTAAAACTGTCCGGCCATCTCGACGGTGCGTTCATGGTAGACGCCAACCAGTTCGCGGAAGTGCTGCTCGCAAGCTTCGAGCAGCATGGGACCGGCCTCCGAAACCCCGCCCGTCAGCGCCACTCGCTCCGGCAGGTAAGATCGAGCACAACGAGGCAAGCGTCAATCCCAGCCATTCGCCGATTTGCTCCATGATCGCGACAGCCTCCGGCTCGCCCTCGCGGGCCTTGGAGATGATCTCGTGCGCGGGGGTATCCTGTCCAGTACGCTCCTTTGCCAGCTGCTCGATGCCCGCAACCCCGCACAGGGCTTCGGCGCACCCCCGGCATCCCATCGAGCAGCTGGGGCCTCCGGGCTGAATGATCACGTGACCCGTGTCGCCCGCGCAGCCGCCGAGGTAGCGCAGCGGCTCTCCATCTATGACTACCCCTGCTCCCAATCCCGTGCCAACCGCCATACACAGGAAGCGACGCGTGCCCCTTCCGCTACCATAATCGTACTCGGCCAACACGTGCGCGGTCAGATCGTTGTTGATCACAACGGGCAATCCGAAATTATCCTCCATCAGCCCTCGTAGATCGAGTCCACGCAGCGCTGGCGTATTGGGGCATACGATAGGTCCCTTGCGCTCCTGGTCGACGTAGCCATGCACCGAAAGACCGATACCGATCACACTCTTCACGGCCCTCGCGGAGCTTCTGGATGCGGCGTACCAACTCGTCCAGGAAGGGCTGTGGGTCTCCGAATGCATCGGATGACATACGCTGGAACTCCACGATATTTCCCCCCTCATCTACCAGCGCCAGCTTGGTGTGCGTGCCGCCGATGTCGATACCAGCAGCTAGGGGAGAGTCTTCCATAATGCGTTACCCTCCGACGATATGCGTCATACCTTGCACATGATACCGCTCGCGCCAATGAGGCTTTTCAGGATCGATGTCCCGCGCACGAGCGACTCGATAAGCTAGAAGGTACAGAGGCGCCACGAGCGCGAGCGACGCGAAAGCTTCATTTTGCGGGACATTCACGCGAAGATGCATATCGTCAGCCGGTGCGTCGGGACCGATATCGACTACGCGGGCGCCCCAATCCCTGGCGTGTCGGGCGACCGCGGCGGTCGATTCATCGCCTTCCGAGCCGTTGTAGAAGGCGACGCACAGCGCCCGCTCGTCGACCATCGTGGATGGGCCGGAAGCCATCTCCCAGGTTTCGCTACCCTCGGCATGCAGCAGGGGCATCTCCTTCATCTTGAGCGCTCCCTCGAGCGCGGCGGCATACGCCGTGCCCGCGCCGAAGCAGAAGGCATACTCGAACTCAGAGAGTTCGGGCACGAGGTATGGCACCGACTTCTCTGCCTCGCTGATCGCCGCGGCCGCGCGGTCTGCCGATGCCTCGAGGTCCGCAAAGTAATCCTGGAAGCCGAGAAGAGTTCGAGCATCAGTAGATGAGCGGCCGTGAGCGTGCTGGCGTAGGTCTTCGTCATGACCGGGACCCGACTTGGCCCTCCTCCGCCGATCAGTGTCGCATCCGCCATGCGTGTGATCGAGGAGCCCGGAACGTGTGTTACGCCGATACGCAAGCACCTTCCCTCCAGCTGCTCAAACGTCGCCAGCACATCCCGGAACTCTCCCGAAGCGGTGACACCGACGACCGCGTCGCCGGCACCGAGCGCTGGCGTGAAATAGCGAAAGTCCCCGGCCATCATGGCGAGTACGGACGGATCTTCAGGGCTGGCCAAGGCACGCGCCGTATAGCTGGCGGCCAGGGCTGAGTAGAAAGATGTGCCATTGCCGATAACGTAGATGCGTCGTGGCGAACGTTCCCGAATGGCAGAAGCTGCTCTAGCGGCCGAAGGGCGCGTTTCCCTAATGTGGCCCGTATAGCAGCGGGCAGTTCGCGTATCTCCCGCAGAATCGACTCGCTCGACATGTTCCTCCTTTATGCGACGTCACGTACTCAGTTTCCTACCGGCGGGTCGCGCCGAGTAGCTCCGCGGATCCGAACAGGTTGAATGCCCGCACGTACTTCTCGATCGACGCCGCGATACGATCTACCACCCGCCCGTGCGGGTCGCCCATCACCGGCGTGAGGTTCTCGAGAGCCGGGAGCGGCTCTCGACCACTTGCGGCTGCGTCCACACGTAACGGGCACCCGAGGTCACAAGCCACCTTGGCGTCGTTCGGCGCTCAGCATATCGAACTCTTCAGGCTCATCGGCGTTCCGCCCCTTTTGTCACTTTCCGGACCCCGCAACGAGGCCTCGAATGAAGAACCGCGCGCCGAACAGGTACAGTAATAGCATCGGTATAGTGGCGATCAGCGCACCGGTCATGACAAGCGATTCATTTACCTGGAACTGGCCTTGAAAAAGCGTCAGTCCGGCCACCAGAGTCCGGCTCTCGTTGCTCTGGAGGAAGACCAGGGCTATAAGCAGTTCGTTCCACACCCAGAAGGCGTTGACCACGATAGAGGTCAGCAAGGCCGGCGCGGAGAGGGGCAACACTATACGCCACAGAACGCCCAAGTGGAGAGCAGCCATCGATTCGAGCGGCCTCTTCGATCTCATAGGGCAATGCCTGGAAGAAGTTCGTGAGCAGGTAGACCGAGAGCGGTATCGTAAGCCCCACGTAGACGACGATCACCGAGGGCAAGGTGTTTATGAGCCCCACATGAACCATCAGCAGGAAAAGCGGGACAACGAGCACCACTGGAGGTACTACCATGAGGGACACTATCCCGCTCAGTATGGTGTCACGGCCGGGGAACTGCATCCTCGCCAGAGCATAGGCAGCAAGAACGGCGGCGGCCGTGGCGGCGAGCACGGAGACCGCCGTAACGATGACGCTGTTGAGCATCCAGTGCAGCAAATCCCCCTGCACGATGGCTTCCCTGAAGGTTCTGCAGCGTCGGGTGCAAGGGTGGCAGAAACTGGCTGCTAAGGTACTCCTGCCGGTTCTTGAACGCCGTAATGACCATGTAATAGATGGGATAGAGCGCTACGATACTAATAGCGATCAGCACCGCGTGGCTCAGGATGGTGCCGAGTCTAGAAGTCCTTTTGGCTTTTCTAGTGCTCTGCGTCGCCGCCACTTTCATCTCTCCTAACACGAACCTGCAGGAAAATAAGACCGGAGATGGCCACCATCAGTACCACCGCCACCGCCGAGGCAATGCCCGGGGACTGGAACTCGAAGGCGTTCTGCCAGATATAGAACTCCAGGATCATCGAGGAGAACCCCGGCCCCCCCTTGGTCATCGTGTAGACGTAGGCGAATACCCAACTAAACATGGTTATGATCTCCACCACCACGAAGAACTCGATAACCGAGCGCATCTGAGGGATCGTCACGTAACGGTGCACCTGGAACCAGTTGGCGCCCTCCGTCTTCGCGGCGTCCAGCAGTTCGGTGGGAATAGACATCATCCGCGCCAAGAAGAGTATGGTTCCGAACCCGAGCTCCCGGTAGATGATAATGCTCATGATCGAGGGCAGCACCAACCTTGGGTCGCCGAGCCAATCTTGCGTCAAGAACCCCAAGCCAGAGGCTTCGAGAGCGGTGTTCACGATGCCATCCGCGCTGTAGAGGTAGATGAAAGTGATGCCGACAACCGGTATAGCCAGAATGTAAGGCGTGAAAATGAAGGCCCGGTACCACTTCCATCCTCGCATCTGTTCCCACAAAAGCAACGAAAACAACAGTGCCAGCACCGTCATTATGGGGACCGAAAGCAACAGTATCAGATTGTGCAGGACGGCCTGCCGAAACGCAGGATCGGTGAGCATGAATTCGTAGTTGGTGAACCCGAAGGTCGTCCCGCCGGTCGCCGCGGGAACCTGCAAGCTGGTGCGAACGACCTCGATGAGCGGGTAAATAAACACCAGCGCCATGAAGGCGGCTGCGGGCAGAAGGTAGAGGTATGGAGTCCAGGGAGCGTTTCTCAGGCGGCTCCTTTTCGGCCGTTCTCGCCCCGGCACGAGCAGCTGGACCCTTCTCGGAGGTACTGGCTCGGGTCATGGACGTTGGTCTCCTTATGCCCCGGAGACCTCGGGGTGCCAGCTTTGCCAGTTCTTTAGGTCGTCCGGGCTCTGGGTGCGCCACCGCTGGGCCACCGATTGCCACAGCTGAGCAGCCTCCTGCGGAGTGCCGCTGCCAGAGAAGATCAGCTGCCCGGCCTTGAGGTTGGCCTCGCTGTCGATCTGCGGCGGGTTGTAATTCTCTAACCACACCTGAGGACCGGTGGTCTCCCACTCATAGAGCTCTCTCAAGACCGGGTCCCTGATCAACGAGGCGTCAAAACGCTTGTCGGCGAGCCCCACCCCGGTAAGCTCGTACCAACGTTGCATGCGCTCCGGGGTATGCATGAACTGAAGGAAGGCTCCTGCCTCTTCCTTGTTCTTGGACCAACTGGTAATGAAGTACGAGATGGACTGCGTAGCGTTGAAGGCCGTGGCGAGGTTGCCCTCTGCGACCTTCGGATACTTCATGATACCAACCACGTCCTGGCCCAGGTCCTGCTGCCACTGCCTCACTATGCCATCCGTGCCGAAGGACATTGCCGACTCTCCGCGGGAAAAGATGGCATGGCCGCGGTCGAGGGTCAAAGAGTTCACCGACTCATTGTAGTAATTCTTCTGGACCAAGAAGTTCAAGCGTTTATACCAACCGGTGTACCTCTCTTCGGTGAACGGCGCCCGGCCGATTATGGCGTTCACCCACTCTTGGAGGGAATTTAGATACTGCAGCTCCATGTTGGAGAAGTGCCAGGCGCCCCCGTATCCATCCTGGTTACCGATGCTGAAGGGCGTGACGCCCGACTTCTTGAGTTCCTCGCAAGTTGCCAGAAAGTCGTCCCACGTCTGCGGCGGGTTCTCGGAGTCGAGACCCGCCTTATCGAAGTGCTCCTTGTTGTAAGCCGTCGCGATGCCGATTATGTAAAAGGGCATAGCCCAGAGCTTGCCGTTGTAGACGTTCTCGTTGGTGTTGAGCCACTGGTCGATCTCTTCCTGTGGCATGTAGTCGCTTATCGGGGCCACCGCATCCTGCCACACCTGCGCGAGCACCGGGCCCGTGGCCCACTGAGACGCGATATCCGGCCCCTGCCCGGCAGAGGCAGCCGCCTGGAAGGAGCTTATTAGCGTGGCGGTGGACTGGGGAACTACGTTGATTTCCAGTTCCGGTTTCTTCTCCTTATAGGCCTTGACCGTCTCGTTCATCCACTGGTTCGCACCCGGCGCGTCGGACTCGCCCCAATACCAGAACGTGAGCTTGCCTTCAACACTCTTCGTCTTTGGCGCGTTTCCTTGCTGCTGGTCTCCTCCGCACCCGGCAAGCAAACCGGGAAAGGCGGCGGCGCCGGCACCCACTCCGGCCAGACGCAGGAACTCCCGCCGGCTCAGGCCGCGCACGCCCAGCCCTCTTTCGGGACCCTCGGTTCTCCTCACGTTACTCAAAGGAACTACCTCCATCTCCCGTCCGCGTTTCCAACTCTCCATTTGATTATCCTTAGTCCTCACATAATTTGGTCAATCGGGTGAAGCCACTTGCACGTCTACTCCCCGCTCACAGGGTTGTTACGATGGCATCAGAAACGCCAGGGTCGGTAACCACTCTGAGTATCCGCTCTACTCCATCATACTACCAACGTACAAAACGCTACGAGCTGACCCGCCCGTCAGCAGTGTCAGCACACCCGGTATAGCCAGCAGCTACCTAAGGGACAGATAGAGGCCATCAAGGCCGCCTGCTGCACAGAACCACGAGGGCCTCGGCGATCCGCTCTGCCGGGATCTTCTCCTGCTCCCTGGTCAGGAGCGCACCTTGGTGGACCGCGCAATGTCAATGATCGCCCAGAAGTTTGGGGGTTGCACCGCTCCCCACAGGTGCGTTGAGGGTGGAGTACAAGAGATGCACCTCCTACAGGTCGGACACCGAATCAGCGTTGAGCAAGTGGCACAGACTCTTATGGAGGAACACTTGTGAAGGCGATTGTGTACACAAAATACGGACCACCAGAGGCCCTTCAGCTCAAAGAGGTAGCCAAACCTACCCCTACAGCGGCGCCCGTAAGTATCGATCCATGTGTGGTAGCCTCCTGGCATGAAACCGTATTCGAAGGACCTGAGATTGAGGGTGCTAGCCGCCGTGGACGCAGGAAGCCCCAGGGAGGAGGTCGCGAAGACCTTCTCGGTGTCGATGCCCACCATAAAACGCTGGCTAAGGAGACGAAGAGAGACCGGGAGTGTCGAGCCCGAGCCTATCCCTGGCAGGCCCGCAAGGAAAGGAGCGATGCTTAAAGAGTGGCTGCCGAAACACCTGGAAGCCAACGACGACCTAACCCTAGAGGAGCACCGCGAGGCTTTCGAGGAGCACTTCGGGCAGAGGGTTTCTACGTCCACTATTGGCAGGGCCATCTCTGGCCTGCCCGATGGACCCTGGCCGCTCAAAAAAAGTCACAGATAGCCCAAGAGCGTGACGAGGAGGCCAGAGGGCTGTGGCGGTGGCTGGCTTCCCGCTTCGATGCGAGAAGGCTAGTTTTCGTAGACGAGTCGGGCTTTAACACCTCCATGACGCGCCTTAGAGCTAGGGCGCCGAAGGGAAAGAGGGCCTACGGCAAGGTCCCGAGGAACCGCGGCAAAAACCAGACCCTGATCGCCGCGATCACCCTCGAGGGAGCTATGGGTGAGTCGATGACCGTAGAGGGAGCCACGGATGCCTCGGCCTTCGAGACTTACGTGGAGCACTTTCTGGCACCCTCTCTTTGTGAGGGTCAGGTGGTGGTGCTCGACGGGCTAGGTGCGCACAGGACGCAGAAGGTCAGCGAGCTCGTCGAAGGGAGGGGGGCGGATCTCGTGTTTTTGCCCTCCTACTCGCCGGATCTGAACCCTATCGAAGAGGCTTTCAGCAAGATAAAGCATCTCGTGCGCAAGGTGGGCGCCCGCGGGCGCGAGGCGCTAGTGGAGGCCATCGGACGGGCCTTGGCGGCCGTCACTACAGAAGATGCGGCAAGTTGGTTCGCCCACGCCGGCTATCGGCCGCAGGATCAACTCTTATGAGTACCGCTGTATAGGACGATGAAGTACTGATCAAGGTGCAGTATCCGTAAATAGATCTGACTGGGAGGGACTCAGAGGCAAACCGCTGTATGCCCGCCTAGGGGGCTAGACTTTATGCGCTCGCTTGGCGCAGACCATGTCATTGATCACACTCGGGAAGACTTTACCAAGAATGGAGAACAGTATGATCTGATACTCGATATCGTGGCGCATCGTTCGGTTTTCGCCTACAAGCGAGCGCTAGGATCCAATGGAAGCTATTTCCTTGCCGGAGGTTCTGTAGCCACAATGTTACAGATTTTGCTTGTGGGATCATGGATTAGATGAACCACGGGCAAGAAAATACGCATCTTGGCGGTTCGACCGAACATAGAAGATGTTGATTTTATGAAAGACCTCATCGAGGCTGGCAAGGTCACGCCGGTCATCGATAAGACGTACCCGCTAAGCGAGGTCCCTGAAGCTCTTGGCTATGTCGGAGAAGGGCAGGCCCAAGGGAAAGTCGTTATCACTGTGTGAGACGAACCCGAAAGATCTATTCTCTCTCCCCGCTGTATCGAGGCAGATCTCCTACCGCAGAGCTAGCTGATAGTCCATCTGCCTCAAGCGGAACTCGTGTCCAACTAGAGCATCTCGGTGAAAATGACCCATCGGTTTAGACCTGCAGCGGACGGCCCTTGTAGGTCCACTTGAACGGCTTGGCCATCGTTCGGTTGAAGTACTCGATGAACTCAAAGATGCGCTCACCCAGATCCTCCACCGAAGTGAAACTGCCCCGCTTGATGAGCCTGCGCACCAGGATGGAAAACCACAATTCCACCTGGTTCAACCACGAGGTGTGTTTGGGAGTGTAGACGAAGCGTATCCGATGAGTCGGGTTTTGCAGGAAAGTGCGTCGCGAGGCCATCGCCTTCATGAGCTTGAGGTTCCCCTTGCTGTCCAACTCCAACTCGATTGCGCACTCTTTGGCCACCAGCTTAACCAACGCTTCCGACTGGTGGATGTTGAGCTGGTCCACGATGAAAATCCATCCCGCTCCAGGATCGGTAGCTATGGTTTTCTGGATATGAGTGGCGAAGTCCTTATTGGTGCGAGTCTCTCCTATGGAGGGAGCGATCACCCTGCCCGTGGCCACCTCGAAGTTGGCGAACAAACACCTGGTGCCGTGGCGCTTGTACTCGTGCTCCTGGCGCTCGATGGTACCCGGTCGCATCGGAAGCGAAGGATGGAGGCGCTCCAGCGCCTGAATGCCACTCTTCTCGTCGGTGCTTATCAGGTGAGTGCCTCCTTGGTGCAACTCCAGCGCCTTTGCGTAATGCTCACAGACAGTTTTGACCTGCCTATCAAAGACCTCGGGCTCCGCTTCCCGCTCGTTGTTTAGCCAGTAGCGTATCCGATGAGGCTTGAGATCCGCCTCTCCCCAAAAAACGGCCCACGCTGCGAGCGGAGATCTCTTCCACGATACCCCGTTTTATGGCCTCATCGGCGAGTTCAGTGGTACTCCAGTGAGTAACCGGCCGTCCGCTCTGTCGTGGATCTTCGCAGGCCAGAGCCACTATAGAACAGATCTGCTCCGGGGTGAAAGTGGCGGGCTTCCCGGAGCGAGGTTCATCGACCAAAACCTCCTCCACGAGCCCGCCAAGAACACGCTTCATCATCATCATCGCCTACCTTCTCGACGGCTTTAAGCCGCTCTAGAGCCTCAAGCCAACGCATCCGCCAGGTGCGCACCGTGCCGCGGTCTATACCCAAAAGGTTGGCTATCTGCTCATTGTTGGCGCCCGAAGCCGCCTCAAGGATGATCCGTGCCCGGCGCACCAGCCGCTGAGCGCCACTCTGCCGACGCGCCAGCCGCCGTAGGACGACACGCTGCGTGGGCGTCAGGACGATAGGTGGTGGTTTGGGACCGCGCATGGTGACTACCTCCACGTATTCCGATGTGGTTTGGCTATCGTAGCCCCAATGATGCCACAAACTGGTGTACTACTTTTGCCGAGATGCACTAGTACTAATGCTTGCTCCATCGGCGTCCCCGAGCGCCGCAGCTTGCAGTACCCCTTTATGAACTCTGCAGAGTCCTGAGTATCCGCAAGCATCCGTATGGCTTGATCGTCTGTGGAGGGTGCTTCTACCCTCTCAGAAGAACGGGTTTTTGGGTTGTACCAGTACATCTCTGTGTCCTCCTTCCCGAAAAGGACGATGTCTCTAATGTTCCCGATGCTACGAGCACTAAAACACTTGCCGAGGTTCGACGTTTCTGTAGATTGTTCCTATTAGTCTCATTCGAGCGCTAGGGTCAGTTCCGCGAACTTCGCATGTACGGAGTTCTAGACGTTCGCTCCAGAAGTAGATGTGCCTTTAACCTTGAGCTTGCTACCGTAGCTGTGGAGTCAAGCTCGTCGGGATCGACGAGCCTTGCCCCTTCGCTAGAGGAGGTCCCGATTGAGTAGGACGAAGTAGTGTATCCTGGCGGCGGGCCGAGCTTGACCGATAGAATGGTAGGCAAAAGGACCGGCTAACTTTGACGGAGCAGCACGGAGAGAAGCAGGTCAGGAGCTTAGCGGAGTCCGCGATCTTCTACGTGGGCATCCCAGCGGCCTTGCTCTACCCGTTGGGCGTAGTGGGCGTGGGCCTCCAGATGTCGAAGGACCCCCTGTTCCCCTACTCCCGCCTGGATACGGTGTGGACCGCCGTCTCGCTCGTGCCCGAAAAGGTGGTGATAGGGACGGGCATAAGCCTCCTATTCTTCGCCTTGGTGTCCACGGCTTTCGGCATTGGGGTGTCCGTGTTGGTAGTGCGGGGTCTCATCCTTCTGGGCAGAAAACCTGCCGAGGCCTCTGCCGTGGGTAAGGAGGGGGGGCCGAGGCGTTGGATGCTCTACCTACTCTTGCTTATGCCGCTCGCCGTGGTGGGGATATGGACTAGCGTCAGGGTTAGCAACGCAACCGAGCTGGCGTACTTCGTAGGGTTCTTCGTGTTCTCCGCCGCGGCAGGGCTCGTGATCGGTTACGTGAGGTGGATGAGCGCCGAGTCGAGCTATTACTTGAGCGTGTTGGCGGTCTATGTGGGGGGCATCGCCGCGGCCATTTGCCTGGCCGCCACGCAAACGCCTCCGCTCCCGCTCGTGGAGATAAGGGCCGACAGGAACGTAACGCTCGCGTGTTCGAAGGTACCGGCCAAGAACATGTTCGTGATGCTCGACAGATCGGACTCGTTCTTATACCTCTACAACAAAGAAGGCTTGCTCAGCCTGCCAGAAGGCGAGGCGGATACCGTGCGCTTCCGGGAGTGCCAAGGTTACTTGGACAGAGACTGACCCCGAGAAGCGGCGTTGTTAACCTCCTAGAGGAAGACTAGATGTGTGTTGTCAGGTTCATGCCCACAATTCCTTGATCCTGCCTTGAGGACGACCCAACAGCCGGTTGATGTAAAAAGCGTAGGTGTAGGCCGTTATCTTGGCCGCTATCCTGGTCGCGAGCCCGATGATGGTCGTCGCCAACGTCTCGCCGAGACCAAAGACTCGCTTCAAGCTCGAAAAGGCGATCTCTACTTGCTGTCTCACCCCAGGTCGCCTCCCGCTGGCCTCGCTGGTTACCAACGCGATCCCCGACCCGGCCAGTTCCTCCGCGAGATCCTCGCCGCGGTAGGCGAGATCCGCCAAGAGCTTGCGGGCTACCTCCTCCCCCAACTGAGCCTCCTCCAAAAGCTCCTTCGCCAGGCGAACCTCCGCGACGTTGGCCGCGGTGAGCTCGTAGGAGATGGGAACGCGGTTCGTGGCGCAAAGCATATGGAGCTTCACTCCGTAGACGCTGAAGGTGCCCCACCTCACCCAAGAGGCCCCATCGAACCCCGCCGATTGGGGGACCTGGCGCGGGTGAAGGACCTCCAGCAGGGTGGAATCCACGATCATGGTCTCCGGATCTCCCACCAACTCGGGCACGACGGCGCGTCTCAAGGGTTCGAGGAATCGCCTGAGCTTGCGCACGCGGCGGTGGAACGAGGAGGGATGGAGGCCGACGACCCCGAGGGAAGAGATGGCTGAAGAAGCGGGCGGCCTCGCGCAAGAAGGAGCGTTCGGATTCCACCCCTCTAAGTTGCTGGAAGAGCGCCAGGGCGAGGACCTCCGAGTCCGAGAGCCGCTTGAGGGAAGCGTAGCGGCGGCGCCCGCGAGGGTTGAGCGCGATATAGGCGTCGTCGATCTGGCAGAACAGAGCGATGATCGCTTCTTCCAGGAGTGCGGCAGGTGGGGTATGCTGTGCTTGGGTCATCTGGTGCTCCTTTGGTCAGGACTACGGATGGCCCTCTTTTTAGCTCATCTAACCACGCAACACACATCTAGGGTAAAGAAAGGGTCGAAGCCTCTAGGGTCCGGCCCTTCTTCATGCCCTTATTCACCGGAGTGCGTGGAAGGATGGATTCTGCGAAGTTCGCTTGCAGGATCGTGCATTTCCTGCCGTATCGGGCCGGTGGCAAGCGGCATTCAGCCGGTCTCATGCATAGCACTCAACACTACATCTTGTGGTGCTGGACGATTATGCAGCTTCGTGCGTAGCGAAGAGTAGCCGGATTAATATATACTTCAATCATAGCGGGTTGATACTTTCTAAAAGGAGCTGAAACTATGAAAAGAGCCTTACATCTTGCAACAATGCTAGCTCTTCTCACGCTGGTTGTGGCCGCCCCGGCAATGGCACAGGGAGCTGCTACAGACCAGTACGCAGCAGCAGCCCAGTACCAGTACGGAGCCGCACAAGCCCAGTATGGCGCGGCGGCCCTCCCTCCGACGGGCGGATTAGACCTCCTACCGCTAGCCGCAGGACTCGTGCTCCTCTTGGGCGGGCTAGCACTTCGGTGGCGGCTGCACCGTAGATAATCGGCTGCCGGGGGCGTGCCTCAACACCTCACTACGCTGCGCCTCCGGCATCTAAGCTGCCCCATCACCTTAGTCCTGAGAGCCTAGCCTGTGTAGAGCCATAATACGAATAGGTATTAGCAGTGTCTTATGTATGCTGGGCTATGAACCCTCGACCCTCTACATAAGACAATCTGCTGTATAGGACCGAGGCTATGCACAATGCTAGAGGGGAACTTCCGAGAATTGTTCTTCCACGCACTCCGGTGAATAAGGCGAGAAGAGTAAGAGCCGAGGCTGCTACAGACCCTGGCCCACTCCTAGCCCTAGCTCTAGGCTTGGCTTCGCGCTTCCTTCCATAGAAGGGGTCCTTCCTACGGGGATGTCGGCGAGAGGCGAGCGTAGTAGTTCTGGGTAACCCCGTTCACGGTGAGGAACTCCCCTCCGGTGTGCAGCCTTGCTCTTCCACGTGCAGCGCCCACACCAGGCTGTACTTGCCCGCGTACAACGGGTCCCAGGCACGGAGCTCGCCATCAAACAACGAGTAGGCGGCTATGCCCTTTCTGATCTGGCACACCCCGTTGGGGTCGAGGTCAGGCGATCGCCCGTGCCCGCAGTTTTCGCTCTGCTGGTCAGCGACTTTCCAGAAGTGCCCGCCGATCACCAGCTGTCCACCCACTGCTCTTGTACACAGAGCGCAGCTACTTTAGCAGTGGCGCAAGGGGCTATGTATATGCCAGGTAGCCATTTCTGTGATAGGGACCTCCTTAAAATGCCGTAAAGCGGAAGTTCAACTTCTGAGAATTCTACTTTCCACGCACTCCGGTGAATAGAGGAGCCGTGGCTGCCATGCCACGGCTCCTCCTCTTGTTCGAACACAGTTGTTAGTCTGTCAGTCGGCCAGCGCGGCGCACACGGCCTTGACCTCCGCGCGGCGCAAGGCCTCAAAGACGCCGGGGGCTCCCTGGACCGGGCTCAGCTGCTCGTTGACCGACACCGTAACCGAGCGCTTGCCGTTCGGGCTCGCCGCCAGGAACTGGGTGTAGCCTGGGTAGTTGCCCGCGTGGCCCCACACCGTCCCGCACCTGGTCTCGTAGCGGAAGATCCCTAAGAGCCACTTTCAAAACCTGCGCAGCCGCCCTCGGCTTGCGCCTTCCTGCATACCATGTTAGTCTGGCGGCCTGCGTGAATCGGGCGGCCTCGGTCGGTTGCTCGAGTTTCACACCGGTCATGCGGGGTGATAGTAGGAAGGAGGGAAACTTCAAAAAGGTTGAACAGTTGCCGATGAAAGTGGAAAGAGGAAGGCCTGTCTTTAGACGAGATATCGCGTAGGTTGGCGAATGAAAGCGTCAAGTAGGAGAGGATAGGGCGTTAAAGAAAGGAGAGAGGGCCTTGACCGAAGCGACCGGTGGCGGCGGGCGCGCCGAGATAGAACGCAGGCTTGTACAGAAGAGCCTAGAGGACGAGGAGTTTCGCCAAAGGCTCCTTGATGACCCCAAGGGTACCGCGGAGCAGGAGCTGGAGACTCGGCTGTCTGAGGACGTTGAGGTAAGGGTGCTGCAGGAGAGCGCAGACACCATCTACCTGGTGCTTCCCTTTACCCCGGCGGTAGGCGATGGCGGCGAGCTCTCAGACCAGGACCTTGCGGCGGTGTCCGGCGGTGGTTCCTCAGGGTCCGGGGCATGTACAGAATGCGCATGGGTCGATTGATCCCTCTCATCTTACAACCGAGAACGTGAGATGGGATGACCCAGGCTGCTGAAGGGAGAGATAGCCCGCCAGACGGCTAGGGCGCGCTCTATGGGGCTGAACACGTTGGCGCGCAACATCGAACTCGAGCTAGTCCTTACATAAGAAATCCTTGCCGCATAGGGTCGGGGCTGCGCTGTAGTTCCGAGAATTTACCTTCCACGCACTCCGGTGATTAAGGGCACGAAAAAGGGCCAAAGCTGTTAGGCCACGGCCCTCCTCATGCTGTTGCTCCTAGGCGCTGCTGTGGAGCATAATAGCCGACCATATGGGCATCCCTCTCCTTCAGGAGCTAGCCATATCGGGGCAGGGCCAGCCCTTGCGCGGAGAAGAGAGCTATGCTAGTTGTGATACCAATCCGTGATGGGAGCAGGCCCAAGCGACGAGGACGCTCCTGGGTGGTTAGGGACACAGCGAAGGGAGAGAGGGCCATGAGCCAAGCATCAGCCGGTGGGGGCAAGCGCGCCGAGATTGAGCGCACTCTTGTACAGAGAAGCATGGAGGACGAGGAGTTTCGCCAAAGGTTGCTTGAGGACCCGAGGGCGGTCGTGGAGCAGGAGCTGGGGACGCAATTGCCTGAGGGCGTTGAGGTAAGGGTGGTTGAGGAGAGTGCACAGAGCATCTACCTGGTGCTTCCCAGCGCCTCGGTGGTTGGCGAAGGTGGCGAGATCTCCGACCGGGATCTCGAGGCCGTGGCCGGCGGTGCCGCTGATATTTGGGGGTCGACAGACAAGACGTGCGTAGGACAACCCTGCCAGTAGGATCAGTGCGAGACCCCCTGCCCATAGCCCTTTACGGTTCATCGTGGTCCTCCTCCTCGTGTGTGATGGCCCAGAGAGGAAGGGGAGGACTCTCTCTGGGACTCTTTGCCGGAAGGCATACTAACAGCACCACAAGTTGTATGGGCGAAGAACTCCTCGATAGCCCCACCCCGATAGGCGAGCGACCCCAGAAGGGGAGCCTATATGGTCGGCTATTATGAGATAGTTGCAGGCGTTGAAGTTGATCGACTACGCAGAAGGCCGAATATGGGAACTTCCTAGAGGACTCCGTAAAGGCGAAGTTCGCCAGGTGGTGCATCAGACCCGCTCATGAAGCGTGGTCTCTCACCTAAAGATCGGGAGAGACCCCGCCAATAACTGTCGGAATCCCGCACTGTTGGTGCTCTCTACTACGCGTGCGCTACGACGTTGACCACCACCCCGTTCGGATCACGCACGAAGAACCGGCGCACACCCCACGGCTCCTCGGTGAGCGGGTGCACGATCTCGTAACCTCGACGCCGCGCCTCCGCATACGCCTCCTCCACGTCGGAGACTCCGATGGAGATCGCGGAGTCTTCCGGAGCCGTCTCGTCCCTGGTTACGACGCTGACCTGCGCCGTAGGGTTCTCGGGCGAGCGGTAGCTGACGATCCAGCCCAGGTCGAGAGCCGGCTCCAAACCGAGGAAATCGGCGTAGAACTCTTGGCTAACGTGTGTATCGGCTGCCGGAAGATTCGGCACGATCCGGTTCACTCCCATCTCGAGATTCCTCCTGCCGTATGCACGGCAATTCATGATGCTCTTAGAGTAGACACCTGTATACTACCTTGTGGACGGTACCTTCCTACGACAGTTTCTAAGGCGAAATTCGCAGAATTTACCTACCAAGAAGATAAGCGATGTATGCTTGTATCTCTGAATAATGCGGCGGATTAGGATGAAAGGGGGAGGAAGGGGCGGAGAAATGGGCCATCCTCCGCTCCCATAGATGCGGGCTATGCAGGATCGTGGATATAACCTGCTGAGAATTTACCTTCACGCACTCCAGTGAATATAGTGTCCGCTGAGTTGTAAAAGCCAAAATTGTTACGAAGACGGCCACCGTGTGGTTCCTTCAGAAGAGACCAATCAACCGAGAGGAGGATGCACGGTGGCCGATGAACTGAGGATAGAACTCTCTGAGTTGTTGCGCAAGGCGATGATCGAGCAGACGCGGACTTCCTCAAGGAGGGCGTTAGGGTGCTTCCCAGGCACTCATGGAGATGGATCAAAGAGCACGTAGGCGCGGGGCGTTACGAGCGGAGTGCCGGGCGCAGAGGGCAGCGCAACGGCTACCGGGAGCGCTCCTGGGACACGAGGGTAGGGACGGTGGAACTGAAGGTGCCCAGGGTCCGCGACGGAGGTTACTTCCCCTCGCTGCTGGAGCCGCGAAGGAAGGCCGAGAGAGCGTTGGCAGACGGTTGTCCAGGAAGCCTACGTGCATGGAGTCTCCACCCGCAAGGTGGATGAGTTGGTGAAGGCTTTGGGGATGACGGGGATCTCTAAGAGCCGGGTCTCGGAACTGTGCGAGGAACTGGATGAAGAGGTCGAGCGTTTTCGTAACCGAGAGCTGGAAGGTACCTACCCCTACATCTGGATCGACGCAACTTACCTGAAGACCCGCCAGGACGGACAGGGTGACCTCAACGGCAGTGGTCATAGCCGTCGGGGTGAAGGCACAGAGCGGCGAGAGGGAGGTGTTGGGCTTCGATGTGGGTCCCAGCGAGGATGGGGCCTTCTGGACATCGTTTCTGCGCTCTCTGGTCGCTAGAGGGCTCTGTGGGGTGCGGCTAGTAACCAGCGACGCTCACCGAGGCTTGAAGAGCGCCTTGAGGCGGTACTGGTAGGAGCCTCCTAGCAGAGGTGGTGGGTTCACTTCATGAGGAACGCTCTCTCTTTGGTACCCAAAGCGGCCCAGCAGATGGTGGGGGCGACCATCCGCACCGTCTTCGCCCAGCCCGACGCAGTGAGCGCCCACCAGCAATGGCGTAGGGTCTCGGAGGGCTTCCGGCATCGGTTCCCGAGACTCGCGGAACTGATGGACGAAGCCGAAGAGGACGTACTCTCCTACGCTGCCTTCCCTGCCGAGCACTGGCAGAAGATATGGTCTAACAACCCCCTGGAGCGAGTCAACAAGGAAGTGAAGAGGAGGACGAACGTGGTGGGGATCTTCCCGACCGAGGGATCGGTGATAAGGCTTGTAGGCTCGATACTCTCAGTGAGCAGCACGACGAGTGGCAGGTCTGCAAACGTTATTTCAGCGCCGGATCCTTGGCGAAGCTGGATAGAAGGGAGGAGCAGCTGGCCGAACAGCCGCAACTGGTAGCGAGCTGAGGAGCACTGAGGAGCGGAGTGGCACGGGCCTTTTACACACTTGACAGGACGCATACCGTGAAAGTGAATAAAGTGGGTGTGTAATAGAAAATTGTTATAAAATTAGTTGTGGGATAGAAATAGAGGTAGTATAAATTCGTGGTAGATGGGCACTCAACCATTTTCTTCGATAGTGCTGGCAATCCGGATTACGCTAGGGTACATCTCAGATTCGTGGACTTCTTCTATAATTCGGAGACGCGCGAGGGATTCACTGAACATGAACACAGTAATACCTTGCTTGACCTGCCGAGCGGAGAAGAAGTAACCTCATCAGGTGTCAGCTACCGCGTCACAGTGCCAGGCGAAGGGGTAGTGCTGCTTGAGGCCGGCAGAGTAGAATTCAACGAGGCTGGAGAAGTCGTCTTCGTCGCAGGACCTCACCAGGTGCTAGGACAGGATTTCGATAAGCTCTGCGAGGCATTAGCAGGTTCCTGACCGGGGCATACGGCTAGTCGCTGCATCTGGACTTCGGAGAATTTCCCTCCCCCGACGTTCGTGAAAAAGGGTAAGAGGAAGGGCCGGAGCCGTTACCATGGGGTTCTCGCTAAAAAAGAGATCTCCTTTCTCCCGATTGTGTGAGATTAGGCGGGTCAACTTATACACCTAGACCATGATGCCACGCCAATTTACGGTAGATCCCCGATAGGAGGCTCCTAACCTGCTTGATCCACAGAGTCTTCTTGCGAATCGGAACCAACCAGCGTTCTCGCCGGGATGGGCGCTCCCTTGTCCAGTCGTCTGGTCAACGTCAGTAGTCGCTGCGTCCAAGTAAGCTCGGATGGGGGTTTCTTCTCGATGCGCTCGTAGTGTATCGCTACTTGACCGTCCTCTTCAGCGATCTTGAAGTAGTTGAGGCGGAACAAAGGGCGATAGACGGGTGGCAGGTGCCCGAATAGAACAGGAACTTTCTTTGGCAGCTTCAGCCACGTGCCGGTGTTGATCACGACCCTGCCGTCTACCTCTTTGAGGGAGGCGATGTGGGTGTGACCGTATAGGAAGACGGCTACGTCTGGATCGTGCTCGAACACTTCTCTGGCAGCCTCAAGATATGGAGCATCCGCCTCTTTTGCGGGCGTTCTAGGCTTGAAAACGTGGTACCTCTCGAGGGTCTTGCGCACATCTCTGTAGAGAATCCCTAAGGGGATTGCCGCAGGGATTGCCGTAAGGAATAGTAACAGGACGAGGATGCCCTCAACCAACAGGACCGCTCGCAGGACTTGCCCCGTGATCCCCAGTGAATGGGTCAGCGGGTTGTCCAGGATCAGGTTGAAATCGAAGATGCCGACCGCCTGAAGCAACCAACTGAGCAGCACCAACAAACCCAGCGAGAGCAGCAAGAGGAAGGGTAGCACGATGAGCCTCAAGAGAGGGCCCATCTCCCTATAGAAGTAGTTGGAGATCATCCAGGTGGGTATGTCCGTTATAGGCATGACCGCCTGCACGTCCTTCAGCCAGTCGCCCCGCCCAAACTCTGAGTACCTGCCCGCTGTGCCGACGATACCAGCCGTGACGAAGTAGCCTACCGGCTCGGCGTAGGGGTTGCCGAATTGGGGCATGTGGTTGCGCTCGTCGTGCTGCTGGCCGTGCTCTATCCAGACCTTCTTGCCAGCCACCTCTCGCGTGATCCAGACTTCCTGAACGAGGTTGAGGTTGTACTCTCTGAGGCGGTCTACATACTCTGGGTAGCAGGCCAGCTCGTAGTCGTGGTTGCCGGGCATGATCGTGATCGGAATCTTGCTACCGGTCGCCTTGAACTGCTCGAAGAGCCCACTCTGCTGCTCGATCAGCGCCTCGAGCTTCTCCATACCCTCGAGGGTGGTGAACTCCCACAACCCGAAGGCGTCCCCGTTGATGACCAGCTCGGCGTCATCCTTTCGTTCGAGGTGCTTCAAGAAGTCGATCAGTTCGATCTCGAAGTCGCATTTCTCGAGCTCCCCATCGCCGCCGATGTGCATGTCACTGATGAAGAAGTACTCCGTTGACATTGCGCTCATCCCTTTGCGTTTGTGTCGATTGCGCTCAGGCGTGTACCTTACCAGAAGAGCAAAGGGGGGAACGAGTTCATTGACTTCCGGCATTGAGTGGAACATGCGCTACATGAGACGCTAGTTTGGGTGCAGGGTGCATGGGTCCATCGCTAGAGCGGTTTGCGAATAGAGTGGTCTTGTGTAAGGATGTCGCTCATGGACATCTACTCGAAGGACCTAAGGATCAGGGCTCTTGCAGCGGTGGATCGGGGCTTCCCAAGGAGGGAAGTTGTAGAGATCTTCGCCATCTCCCTTACCACCCTCAAACGCTGGATCAAGATGAGGAGGGAGGGCAAGGATCTTTCGCCCGGGGTCTCTACAGGGAGGAGACGGCGCATCCTCGCTAGCCCCGAAGAGGAGCGGCTCCTGTGGGGCCAACTGGAGGCCAACGACGACGCCACCCTCCAGCGCCACTGCGAACTCTGGGAGCAGAAGTCCGGCGTGCGCGTGTCCGTCTCTTCAATGAGCCGGGCCATACGACAGAGGCTCGGTTGGAGCTACAAAAAAAGACGCTGGGTGCCACCGAGCGAGACGAACAGGCGAGAGCCGCATTCAGGGAGCGCCTGAGGAGCGTGGATGGCTCGCATCCTCCACCAACGTGGCCCTAACCCCTCGCTACGGGAGGGCTCCCACAGCAGAGAGGGCTTTTGGGAAGGCGCCGAGGAACTGGGGTAAGAACGCGTTACGCTGATCTCCTCGATCGGCGTGGAGGGGATGGGAGCATCCATGAGCATCGAGGGCTCCTCTGACACCGACTCCTTCGGGCGCTACATGAGGGAAGTCCTGGCCCCGAGCCTCAAGAGCGGGCAGATGATAGTGCTTATGGACGACCCCTCTCTGTGCACACGAGCAAGTGGGTGAGGGAACTCATCGAAGGGAGGGGCTGCCTACTATGGCTGCTTCCTAGCTACTCGCCAAACCTGAACCCCATAGAGGAAGCCTTTTCCAAGGAGAAGGGGCTGCTTAGGAAGGCCAAGGCCAGGCGCTTGAGGCGCTCTTTGAGGCCACGGCACAGGCGCTTGGTGCAGTCAGCGCCGATGATGCTCGGGGCTACTTCGAACATTGTGGCTAGGAGATGTCACAGGACCACCCATTATGACAACTGCTCTAATCTACCTGCTTAACCATCTGAGCCGTCTCGGGTCGCAGCCACAACGAGACGTGGGCTGGCTGCATTGTCTCCCTTACCACCTCTACCAAGTCGTCGCTCAACGCCTCCAGGTCGGTTTCCTCGCGCAACTGGGCCGAGAAGGCTTCGAGGGTCTTTCTGGCATTTTTGACCCATTTACTACTGAAAGGCTTTACTTTTATGTCTATGTGCGGTATGAATCAAAGCTTAACCAGTGTCCGTATCCTCCTTTCCCTTTCCCACCCATTTCCCCGATACGGGCACTGGCTCTGGCTATTTCAACCGTACTCTTGTAGGATCCCTGGTGCAACCCCTTTGTAAACATACTTCGCAACGCTTAACGCGGCTTCATATCCTCTCCCCCGCGTCAGAATCACATCTTCAACTCATCTTATCCTACGCGCCTCCATGCACGACTTGTCCTACGGACTTTGGGAAACACCGAACCGCCTCGCTTCGGAGAGCGCTACTACTAAGCAGCTTGGTGAAGTTCCCGATCTACGAGTCAGGGGGTACGGCGTCCGATCAGGCTGCGTATCCAACGAATTGGTGTCGCCATCGTGTAGAGCATCGAGCGGGCCCCCGCATTCTGCCAAACGTTCATCACCTGCGACCACTGCACCTTTGGATCTACGCACACTTTCTCCAATGTCACCGGCTCGTTTACGCCGAAGTGGGCGGCTAGAGATTTCAGAACGTGGGTCCAGATCTTCTCCTGCTGCGTAGAGCCGACTATCCGGAAGCCCAGCTCATAGATCGGGTCGTTTGCGCGCGCCAGCGACTGTATCTGTGCCACCGTTAGGCCGTCGTCGTCCTGATAGGCGCTGAAGGTGTTCCAACCAGACTCCGGATGCCCTTCAGGCGTCATGACGGTAAAAGACTCGCCGTCCGCGTAGATCACGCGTACGCCCGTGTATACCGGCATGCCTCCCACGGAGGCGCTGATGAACAGCACCTCCCCGGGTGCAACCCCAGCCATCGAAGGGTAGAATCGACTGTTGGGCGGCTGGAACTCGGGGAAGTGCTCTTTCCAGACCCGCACGACCTCTTCGGGCGTCGTCTCGATCCCGGCTAGGCGTACGCGGTAGGTCTTTTGCCAGAGCTGGCCAAATCCCTGCAGCGCGCCAACCTCGCGACGCCCTTGCACGTTCACGTTGGCGGCCCCCTCGGGCACGTCGGAGATCTCCAACCTCTGTATCCTCTGCGCCCAAAAGGCGGCATCGCGGGGTTCGCGCTTTTGTTTCCCTTCCTCCCTCCTCTCGTCTTGAGGGGTCGGCTCGGTCATCGTGTGCCTCCCTTCTTTGGGCGTTCGTCGGATGCGACTTACGCGGAGTTCGCTGCCCTCACGGCCTCCTCTTCCGAATCGTGGATCGCGATGGCGTCATCGAGGCGCGTGATCTGGAAGATGCTCCTGTAGTGGTCGCTGAGACCGTAGGTCAGCAGTTGTTGCTTCTCACGGTTGATACGGATGAGCAGCGTAACCAGGAGTCCGATGCCGCTAGAGTTCATATACTCCAGGTCCTCGAAGTTCAGGATGATGGCACGTACCTGCCCATCGCTGGCCTGGTTGTAGGCGTCCATCAAGACGTCCTCGGCGAACGCGGTGAGCTCCCCCTGCACGTCTATGATGCTGGCCTTCTCGCCTGCCCTCCTGACGTTCATCTTGACCTGGGCTTCGGAATTTCGTTCCTCCTTGTCCGGTATATCTCCCTTATTCCCTCATACTCACCGCGTAGGGAGTGCAGAGAACCGTGCAAGATCTGATCACCACCGTCCGTCTCATCCACTGTCATGACACTGATATCTCGCTCGATGGCGCTCTCTTCGTCGGGGAAGACGCTGCATAAAGTCCGAGAGGCGCGTGATGTTGAAGATCTCGACGTAGTGATCTGAGAGGCCGAAGGCGACCAAGCGGCGCTTGGAGACTCGCGCCTTGGCGAGCAGGCCGACGATCAGGGCTATCCCTGTGGAGTTGATGTAATCGACCCCCTCGAAGTTGAGCAGGATGGCCTCCGGGTCGTTGCTTTCCGCTTCGGAGTAGGCGGCGTCGAGAGCTTCCTGGGCGAAGCCGTTGATTTCGCCTCGTAGGTCGAGGACGACAACGCTTCGCTTATGGCGCACCTCCGCCTCCAGATGACGCACTGCCATCACGTACCTCCTTCCGCTTGTCCTT
>CAWEQZ010000055.1:0-32889 GCA_963811295.1 uncultured Rubrobacteraceae bacterium
CAATACCAGGAATAGGTCCCAAGCTACGTGTGCCTAGCGCTGATGATCAGGCTAAGTCTCCGCCTTCGGTCAGGATCATGACGTCCGTCGCCTTGACGAGGGCGGTAGCCTGCTTGCCTGCTTCGAGGCCGAGCTCGTCTGCGCTCTCCCTGGTAATGAGGGCCACCAGGTGATTGTCCCCGACCTGGAGGGTCACTTTGGCCGCCGCTTCCCCCTTGACCACCTCGGTGATGGTGCCGGGCAGTCGGTTACGGGTGCTCAGTTGCATCTCGCTCTCCTCTCTCGTTAGCCAGCAGTCCCAGTTGTAGCGCAAGCGCTACCCTGTCGTCTCTCAAGTCTAAACCGGTCAGCTTCTGAATGCGCTCCAGGCGGTACAGCATGCTGTTGCGGTGCAAGAACAGCCGGTCTGCGGCCTCGCTCGCGTTGCCGCCGGCCGAAAAGTACGTCTTCAATGTCAGCACCAGGTCGCTCCGGCGCGTCCTATCGTACTCTCGCAGGGGTTCTATCAGCGTCCGAAATGG
The DNA here is from genome assembly GCA_963811295.1 of uncultured Rubrobacteraceae bacterium. GTDB lineage: Bacteria > Actinomycetota > Rubrobacteria > Rubrobacterales > Rubrobacteraceae > Rubrobacter_D. The sequence goes on from CAWEQZ010000055.1 coordinate 522, forward strand.
CTCCAGCGCAGCGCCCTCAGCGAGATCCCGCAGCAGCGGTCCTATGTCCATTGCCACCTTTTTAGATAGTGCGAAGGTACGGTGGCCGAATCTAACAGATCCCTCTCCCGCGTGCTACAAAGGGCGTATGAACGCTTCTCGCTCTGAGATGTTCCGCAAACTGCTCCAAAGGGACCCGACAAACCCCATGGTCCTCTACTCGCTCGGCAACGAGCTCTTCAAAGAGGGACGTTACGAAGAGGCCAGAGACCACCTCCAGCGCGCGGTCGAAAACAAGCCGGATTACTCCGTCGCCTACAGGATGCTGGGCCGCGCCCACTACGAGCTCCATGAGAACACCGCAGCCAGGAACATCTTCCTGAAGGGCAGAGAGGTTGCCCAGAACAACGGCGACCTCCAGACCGTAAAGGAGATAGACGTCTTCTTGCGCCGCTTACAGAAGCGCGAGGTGGGGGAGGGATAGCCCTCGGCTCTGTTAACATCCCTGGCGTGTCGGAAACCAGGGTAGGCATCTTCGTGGACTACGAGAGTCCACTCGCCAGTAGGGTGGCCGGTGACGTCTGGTCAGGGCTCTCCAGGGCTGCGCTGCAAGCGGGGTTCACGAAGACTACGGCGCATTGGGAGAGCCTAAGGGAGGTCCGGGTTCCCACGGAAGGTTCCCCCTTGCATGTCTTCGCCATCGGCCAGGACCGCCCGGACGCCATCGACGCCGTCGGTGCGGTCGGCGATCGTGGCGCGCCGCACCTCTACGGTGTGATCGTCGCCGTCCCGAGCAAACCGAGTCCCCTGGCGGGATCCCTCCTCTACCAGGGCGTACAGCGCCTGACAGAGACCGGCGTGAAGGCCGGCATGATAGAACCCGCCCTCCTGCACGCCGTCCCCGCAGAGTGCGAGCGCTACGCCCGCCGGCTCCTCGAACGGCTCGGGAGCCCGTAGGGACCACTTGGTCTCCCAGCTCATTGCCGCACTCCTGGTAACCGGGGCCTTCGCCGCCCTCGCCTACGCGCTCGGGATGATCAGCCGCAGCGGCGCGCTGGGCGGACTTCTGGTAGGAACCACGATCTACGCCTCCCTCGGGCCCCGCGGCTTCGCTATCCTCGCCCTGTTCGTGATCGGGGGCTTCCTCCTGACCCGGCTCGGCTACGCTAGCAAAGCGCGAACCGGCACAGCCCAGGAACACGGCGGACGCCGCAGCGCCCGAAACGCCCTGGCCAACTGCGCCGTCGCCACCTTCTGCGCCATCCTCGCCGCCGTGACCGGATCCGGACCCTTTATCGTCGCCTTCGTCGCCTCCCTCGGCGCAGCCTTCGCAGACACGGCAGAGTCCGAGATAGGACAACTTTTCAGTCGAACTCCACGCCTTATCACAACCCTCCAGAAAGTCCCGCCGGGCACCGACGGGGCCATCTCATTGCCAGGGACCCTGGCCGGTGTGGGGGCTGCCGGGCTCACCGCAGCACTCGCACTCGTCCTAGGGATGCTGGAGACACCGGTAGCCGTCCTCCTCGTATCGACCGCGGCGTTCCTGGGCACGATCGCGGACAGCCTGATCGGGGCCCTCTCACCCCGCGCCGGCAACGAACTCACCAACGTACTCTGTACACTCGTGGCGGCTCTGCTCGCCCTCAGCTTCGCCTGATCCACCGCCTAACCCAGAAACCTCGCCGTAAACCCCATGACTCCTATGGGTAGTTAGCCCGGTATGAACGACACCTATGCGCACCCGAAGTATCCTGCGATCTTCTGATGTATGCATTTCTCGGAAGTCAGGATGCAGGATCGCGCGCAGCCCCGGTCCAACACTCTTGAGCGTCCTTGGCTGAGATCGCCTGCCTCGAGATATTATCCTGCCTTCTGAAGCTACTGAAGCGACATCTGTAAGACCCCCATGGCCTTATCATAATGCTCAGCCCAGATGTCCTCCTGGCTACCTTCGGGTGCCCTTCGCCACTGTTCCAGCTTCGAGGGGTCGGCGTCGTGCGCCAGGTGCACCCGATGGAGCACCTCCCAAAGATGTGGGTGGTGAACCCTCATGCGCTCCAAAGCGGTGTGCAGCTCATGGTCCCCTTCGGGCTCGGAGAGCCTCCTCAATGCCTCTTCCTTGGCCAGGTAGTCGCGTTCGCTCACGGTCTGTACTCCCTTCCTAGGGTACTCCATCATACCGAGTGCATTGGCGCACGTGTACTCATATCCCACAGCAGCGCAACGGGCATTGTCTGTGAACTTTGCCTTGGCGGTTCTGGGGAGTGCGCAAAGACCGAGATGGGTCATTCGGCCTATAGGCCACGCTGCTCCTAGGGTACACTGTACTCGTTACGTGGCGAAGAGGGGGAGATCCACATGGCAAGGCGGACGATCCATCTACAGGCGCTGCTAGGGACCCTGGCGGCCGCGGTAGTGGTGGCTTGTGCGGTAGCTTTGTTAGTGGTCTCAGAGAAGGCGGAGGCTACCTTTCCTGGCAAAAACGGCAGGATCGCCTATTCGTCCTACGATGGGAACGACTACGAGATCTACACCATCAACTCCCGCGGCGGGAATAAGTTCCAGGTCACCAACAACAATAGGGACGACTACAGCCCTACCTACTCGCCCAGCGGCAAGAGGATCGCCTACGTGGAGTTGGATAGAAACGACGCCGAGCTCTACACGATCAATGCCGGGGGGAGAGGTAAGACCCAACTCACCCACAACAACGCGGAGGAAGCCGCTCCTTCTTACTCGCCAGACGGCAAGAAGATCGCCTACATGGTGTATAGCAACGCCACCGGGGTCACGGAGATCTACACGATCTACGTCGGCGGGGGTGGAAAGACCAAAGTGACCAGCGGCGGGCAGCCTTCCTACTCGCCAGACGGCAAAAGGATCGTCTATTGGGACCGCCATAAAACCGCATCAAACCCCCGCCCGGACACTGAGATCTACATGATCAATGCCAGCGGAGGAAATAAGACCCAACTCACCCACAACAACAACGACGAGTTCGCCCCCGACTTTTCGCCCGATGGCACACGGATCGCCTTCGCGGGCCTGGAAGGCTTGGAGCGTAATAATGCCGAGAGCGACATCTACAAGATCAAAGTCGGTGGGGGTGCAAAGACCAAACTCACCACCAACAACAACAAGTACGACACGTATCCTTCCTACTCGCCAGACGGCAAGAAGATCGCCTACGCGGCGTCCAAAGGCAGCACCGGGGGCGACATCTACACGATCAACGCCTTCGGAGGGGGTAAGACCAAAGTCGCCCACGAAAACGCGGACGAAGCTGCTCCTTCTTGGGGGAGCCGCCCGTAGCGGCTTCACCTGCCGGCGAAGAGGACGTCTAGGAGAGGGTCTAGCGACCCTCTAGCAGCCTCGACCCTTCTCCTGCATCACGAAGCCCAGGATTTGTGCCTGAGTGTGCAAGCTAGACCATCTTGACAAACCGCGCGAGCCGATTCATGATAAACGGTACTGTTTAGTTTGTCTAGATAGGAGAGTGCATTGGTTGCGGGGTCAGAGGAGCTTGGTCCGAGGGGGAGGGCGAAGCGGGACCAGATCCTGGCCGGTGCGCGGAGGGTGTTTTTGCGCGACGGCTTTGCTGCTGCGAGCACTGACGCGATCGCGGCGGAGGCGAAGGTCTCCAAGAGGACCCTCTACGTCTATTATCCGAGCAAGGAGGAGCTCTTCGCTGGCGTCATGCGCGGGCTGACGATAGAGAACCCTCAGACACGCGCCCTGGAGGCTATAGAGGAGATGGCGCCTGGCAGTGAGGAGGAGCTGCGCTGGGATCTCCTGGAGCTTGCAAGGAAGATCGTCGCGACCATGATGCAACCGGACTACCTGGCGCTGCTCAGGACTACCATCGCCGACACCCACAGGTTCCCACAGTTGGGTGGACTCTTCCGCGCCACCGTGCCCGAGCGGGCCATGAGGAGCTTCGCGGTCTTTATAGAGAGGGGTCGGGAGCGCGGGGTCGTCGGTTCTCACGTAGACGGGGAGACGGCGGCACGCATGTTCGTAGGATCCTTACTCACCCACGCCGTCCTTGACGGCCTCCTGGCCGAAGGGCCGCCGCGTGTTCCTAAGCAGGAGAAGATCGAAGAGATCGTCGAGTTGTACATGAAGGCGATCGCCTGACGAAAGCCGGAAGGAGGCTTGGCCATGAAGAGCGAGAAGGCCGAAGAGCCCGGGCGAACGACGTGTTGTGTGATCGGCTGCGGCCCCGCCGGTGCGATGCTCGGGCTCATGCTGGCGCGTGAGGGTGTCGAAGTGCTGGTGCTCGAGAAGCACGCGGATTTCCTGCGGGATTTCCGCGGGGACACCATCCATCCCTCGACCATGGAGATTATGGACGAGCTCGGTCTAGCGGAAGGCCTGCTCGACCTCGAGCACACGAAGGCCTCGAGGATCGAAGCCCGCCTCCCTGGGGGGACCGTTACGGTCGCTGACTTCCGCCGCTTGAAGACGCGCTACCCGTACATCACCTTCATGCCCCAGTGGGATTTTCTGGACTACGTGACAAGAGAAGCGAAACGCTACCCGACCTTCCGCCTGGAGATGAACGCCGAGGCGAAGGCTTTGATCCTGGAGGACGGTATCGTACGCGGCGTGCGCTACGAGACGTCCGAAGGTCCCCACGAGGCGCGGGCGCTCCTCACGGTCGCCGCCGACGGGCGGTCTTCCCCCTTTAGAGAGCAGGCCGGCCTGAAGTTGGTCAGGACCTCTCCGCCCATCGACGTGCTCTGGTTCAGGCTTTCGCAGCGGGATGGCGACCCCGAGGATACCTTCGGGTACGCCGGCGGCGGGCGTTTCATGGCCGTCATAAACCGCGGCGAATACTGGCAGATCGCCTACGCGATCAGGAAAGGTGAGTACCAGAGCGTGCGCGAAGCCGGTCTCGCAGCGTTCCAGCGGTCCGTCGGCGACACGATCCCGGATCTCGCCGATCGTACGGGCGAGCTGCAAGACTGGGAGGCTGTAAAGCTTCTCTCTGTGCAGGCAAACCGGCTGCGGCGCTGGCATAGGCCGGGGCTTCTGTTCATCGGAGACGCCGCCCACGCTATGTCTCCCGTCGGCGGCGTCGGCATCAACCTGGCCATAGCAGACGCGGTCGCGGCGGCCAATGCGCTGGCGGGACCGCTGAGGGAAGGGCGGGTAAGTTCGCGCGACCTAATGGCGGTGCAACTCAGGCGCGAGCTACCGACCCGTGTGATACAGGCACTCCAGTCCGTCGCCCAACGGCGTGTCGTCTCCTCAGCTCTCGGCCCTGATGGGGCGCCTTCGATCCCCGCGCCTGCCAGGGCGCTCCTGAGCCTGCGGCCCGTGCGAGACCTTCCTGCCCGCATCATCGCCTTCGGTATCTGGCCCGAGCACGTAAAGCGCAGGGAGCCGGCGGCAAGCGGGAAGTCAGTGGGATGAATCTGGGGACCTGTCGTTGGCACCTTTTGTAAAGGCCATACCTGATGCTATATTAGGTGTATGTGCGCCAGGGATCACAAGGTTCAGAAGTCGGACTCCCGACTATAAAGTCCTGCGCGGATTCCCTCGAAATAGAACCACCCCAAGCCCTTAACCGAAGGAGTCTCTCGTGAGCGAGACGAAACAGAGAAGGACATACGATCCCACGGACCTCGAACGCCGCTGGCAGGAGCGGTGGGCCGAGAGCGGCCTGTACAAGACCGACGAAGACGAGAGCAAGCCGAAGCATTATGCGCTCACGATGCTCCCTTATCCGAGTGGGGATCTGCACGTGGGGCACTGGTACCCGATGACGCCCTCGGACACCAGGGCGCGCTTTATGCGGATGAACGGCTACAGGGTGTTCTTCCCGATAGGCTTCGACGCGTTCGGGCTGCCCGCCGAGAACGCCGCGATCCAGAGAGGCATACAACCCCGCGAATGGACCTACGCGAACATCGAGCGGATGCGCGTTCAGCTCAGGCAGATGGGCGCCATGTTCGACTTCGATTCTCAGGTCGTGACCTGCGACCCCGAGTATTACCGCTGGAACCAGTGGTTCTTCGTCAAGTTCTTCGAGAAGGGACTGGCGTACCGCAAGGAGGCCCCGGTCGACTGGTGCCCCAGGGACAACACGACGCTGGCCCGGGAGCAGGTCATAGGTCCAGACAGGCGCTGCGAGCGGTGCGGGACACCAGTCATCAAGAAGAATTTGGCCCAGTGGCTCTTCAAGATCACCGACTACGCCGAGGAGCTGCTGGACTACTCGAAGATAGACTGGCCCGAGCGGGTCGAGACGCTGCAGCGGAACTGGATCGGGCGCTCTGAGGGTGCCGAGATCAGGTTCGAGATCGAAGGCTACGGCCCGGTCGAGGTCTTCACCACCCGCCCCGACACCCTCTTCGGCGCCACGTTCTTCGTGATGAGCCCGGAGCATCCGGCGGTCGAGCAGATTACGACCCCGGAGCATGCCGAAGAGGTGCGCGCCTACGTCGAGCGGGCCGCCAGGATGAGCGAGATCGACCGCACCGACGTGACGAGGGAAAAGTCGGGTGTCTTCACCGGCGCCTACGCCATAAACCCGCCGACGGGGAAGAGATCCCCGTCTACATCGCCGACTACGTCCTGATGGGCTACGGTACTGGCGCGATCATGGCCGTCCCGGCCCACGACGAGCGAGACTTCGAGTTCGCGAGGAAGTACGGCATCGAGATCAGGACCGTTATAGCTCCGCCGGATTGGGACGGCGAAGCGCTCGTGGAGGCCTACCCTGGCGAGGGCGCGATGGTCAACTCGGGTAGGTTCGACGGCACCCCGAGCACCGAGGGCAAGGAGAAGGTGACGGCCTGGCTCGAGGAGCGCGGCGTCGGCAAGGCTACGGTCACCTACCGGCTTCACGACTGGTTGATCAGCCGCCAGCGCTACTGGGGGACCCCGATCCCCATAATCTTCTGCGACGAGTGCGGCATCGTCCCCGTCCCTGAAGAAGACCTCCCCGTTCTCCTCCCCGAGGAATCCGAGTTCATGCCCACGGGCGAATCGCCATTGAAGCTCGACCCGGCCTTCTACAATACCGAATGTCCCGGTTGCGGCGGTCCGGCCACGCGCGAGACGGACACGATGGACACCTTCATGGACTCCTCGTGGTACTGGTACCGTTACCTCTCGCCGCACTACGACGAGGGGCCTTTCGATCCCGAACGGGGAGAGAAGTGGCTCCCCGTCGACCAGTACACCGGCGGCATCGAGCACGCTATTTTGCACCTGCTCTACGCCCGCTTCTTCACCAAGGTGATGAGGGATCTCGGTCTGGTCGACTTCGACGAGCCCATGACCCGCCTGCGCAACCAGGGGAGCATACTCGGGCCAGACGGGCAGAAGATGAGCAAGAGCCGGGGCAACGTGGTCAACCCGCAGGAGTACGTGGACCGCTTCGGCTCCGACGCGCTCCGGGGCTTCCTGATGTTCATCGGCCCGTGGAACGAAGGCGGTCCCTGGGACGGCAAGGGCATAGAGGGTGTCTCGCGCTGGCTCAGGCGCGCCCTCTCGCTCGCGGCAGCGGGCGACTCCTCGGGCGGTGAGGCCGACCCGACGGAGCTGGAGCGCCGGACGAACCGCCTCATAAAGAAGGTCACAGACGACCTCGAGGCCTTCCGCTTCAACACGTCCATCGCCGCGCTCATGGAGCACACCAACTACCTGCTCGCGATAAGAGGCCGCGTCGGGGACGACGAATGGCACGAAGCCTTGCGGACCTTCGTCACGGTACTCTCACCTTTCGCTCCGCACCACGCCGAGGAGCTGTGGGCCGAGATGGGGGAGGAGTACTCGGTGCACGAGCAGGCGTGGCCGGGATATGAGGAGGCCCTGATCCAGGCCCAGGAGATAACGCTCGTAGTCCAGGTCAACGGCAAGCTGCGCGACCGTATCGACGCCCCGGCGGATATCTCTGAAGAGGCGGCCAGAGAGCTGGCATTGTCGAGCGCCAGGGTCCGTCCGCATCTCGAAGGCAAAGAGCTCCGCAAGAGCATCTACGTACCTGGCAGGCTCGTGAATCTCGTCGTAGGATAGCGATCCAGTCACCCCACGCCACCATTATGGGTGTAGGGTGAAGCAGTAGCCTTTGCAGTAGTGGCCAGAAAGAGGCGCCAGTTTAGCTCTGAATTCACGCGAAGGAGGTTCCTGCAGGCCGCGGGCGGCGCAGCCGCGTGGGTCGCGCTCGGCGGCACCCTGGGCTGCGATCCGGACCCACGTGCCAGGGCGAAGGCCGCATCAGCACCGGCGGGGCAGGCATGGACCTTCCGCTCGCGTCCGGATCTCCACCCGCCGGTCATCGAGGTGACCACGCAGGCACGCGATACCGCTCCCGGCCACATCTTCATCGCCCCGAAGAACGGACCCGAAGAGGCAGGTCCGGGGCAGGACGGATGCATGATCCTCGACAACGACGGACAGCCCGTGTGGCTGCGCCTCTTGCAGAACGAGGATGTGGATGTGATGGACTTCAAAGCGCAGACATACAAAGGAGAGACCGTAATTACCTGGTGGGAGGGACTCCATACTGGTCACGGCCAGGGCGAGTACGTGATCCTCGATAGGTCCTACCAGGAGATAACACGGGTCCGTGCGGGGAACGGCTACGAGGGGGACCACCACGAGTTCCTCATCACACCCGAGGATACAGCGCTGATCACGATCTACAGCAAGGTCCCTAGGGACCTCTCCGGCGCGGGTGGTCCTGTAGATGGTGTCGTGCTCGACGGGATAGTCCAGGAGATAGACATCGAGACCGGTGAGGTCCTCTTCGAGTGGCACAGCCTCGACCACATCGGACTGGAGGAGTCGTACTACGAACCCTTCGACTACTTCCACATCAACTCCATAGAAGTCTATGACGAGGATCACCTGCTCATCTCGGCCCGCAGGACTTGCGCCGTGTACAAGGTGGACCGCAAGACGGGTGAGGTCGTCTGGCGTCTTGGCGGCAAGAAGAGCGACTTCGAAATGGGTACGGGTGTCCGGACCGTCCTTCAACATGACGCCCGGCGCAACCCCGACGGTACTATCACCATCTTCGATAACCGCGACGTAGTCAGAGCAGAACAATCCCGCGGCATCGTAGTCGAGGTCGACGAAGATAGAATGAGTGCCAGCCTGGTGCGCGAGTATACTCACCCCGACAAGTTGCTTTCTGATACCCAGGGCAACGTGCAGGTATTACCGAACGGCAACGTACTGGTAGGCTGGGGCAGCGCCCCGTACTTCTCTGAGTTCGACCATCTTGGCAAGCTGCTCTTCAACGCCGCCTACCCGGCCGAAAGCGAGTCTTACAGAGCCTTCCGCTTCCTGTGGAGTGGGCAACCTACCGACGATCCTGCCATCGTCGTCGAGCTCGGAGCCGATGACAAGGTAATTATCTACGCCAGCTGGAACGGCGCTACAGACGTAACCACCTGGCAAGTGTTGGCCGGGAGCGTCCCAGATCAACTCGAGCCCCTCGCATCAGTCCCCCATCAGGGCTTCGAGACCAGGATCACGTTACACACCACCGAACCCTACGTCGGCCTGAACGCATTGAACGACTCAGGTAAGGTTCTAGGCACCACCAAAGCATTCGGGCTAAAGGACCGCGCATAGCCCTCCAGCATCGATTCATTTCTCGTCTGCTTGCCTTATGTACAGATGGCTGATGGAGATCCGTTCTTCATACATAAGAAAAAGGTCGGCTAGTTCGCGGTCCGCTGGTCTTCGGGGATATCGAACTCTTCGGCGAGCGCCTGGGGCAGCAGCTTGCCTACATATTCGCTGGTACGTCCTGGTCCGTTCTCCTTAGGTCGGTACAGGTACCAGTAAGGGCCGTGAAGCTCTCCGCCGGCGCATTTCTTGCAGCTTTTCTTGCCGCAATTGACGCGTTCCAGTTCGAGGTAGCGCTTGTTTCGGGCCTTCTTGCGCGTCTGCGGACCGGCGCTGTTCGAGCTTCTGTTGTCGCGCCATTGTGCGCTCACGTTGTATGTCAGAGATCATGGCCGAGATCTCCTGGAACTCCGCCGGGTCCAACCCTTCCAACCACTCCCTGGTTACCCACCCCGATTCCATCATACCCTCCGCACCAGCTCACTTATGTACACACTACCACAGAAGCGCCCGTACTGTACATAAGAAATACGCCAGCGCGTGTAGTGCGCCTCGGACTGGTCGGACTATCGAGGCAGAAAAGCCTTCTAGTTCGGTGCTGTTCCCGGAGAAAGACCTGAAGGCTCCTCAAAATCGCTCGACCCACTGCGCCCGCCACTCCGGCGCCTCGAACGGCTCGGCGTAGTAGCGGGTGTCGCGCCAGATCTTGCCATCGCGCAACTCGAAGATGACCACGACGCAGAAAACACGTCCCCCGCCGTAGTCGTTGACTCCTTCGATGATCCACAGGCTCTCCCTGACGACCACCCGACGCAGGCGAATGGTCGGGGGAGTGGGGTAAGCCTCCTGGAACTCCCTCATTTTCTCGCGGCCCCTTATGCGCTCCCCTGACTGGGGCATCTCCATTACGAAGTCCTCGTGGCGCACGTTGTATTCCGCTGCGGCGCTTAGATCGGAGAAAAGCTCGGCGAGGAAGCGTCGCACCTGTTGCTCGTCCAACTTTTGGAGATCGGGCACATCCATCTGGCCTTCTCCTGTGGGGTTGCGGGGCGGCCGGCTAGTCCTCGAATAAGGAGCCCAGACCACCGCCGCCATCGCCGGCGTGGGAGTGCTCGGGAACGACACCGCCTTCCGAGGGTTGTATGAGGACCCAGCCGGCTCCCTCGAAAGATACCTGGAATGACTCGCCGCTGCCGCGTCCTGTAAAGGTTTTGAAAGAGACATCGCTCCTGACTCCCGTCCTCACACCGCCGCTCCAGGCGATGGCGGACTCGGGGTCGGCGAAGGTCGGGGTCGAGGTGTCGAGGAGGACGGGCTCACCGTCGGAGGTGACGGCGACCTTGCCCGAGCCTTCCAGGACGACGTTGAAGAGGCCGCCCGCGAGCCGGCCTGCGCCCTCGACGCGCTTTATGTCCCACTCTATGCCTGACTCGAAGGCGAGGATGTTGTCGCCGTTGACGGTCATACGCTCGTTCTGGAGGTACAGGATCATGATCTTGCGCTTGTCCATCGCCAGGAAGAGGTCGCCCGTCCCGTTGGCCGCCATTAGCTTCACACCCTCGCCGGTGACGGCCTTCTTGAAGAAACGCCCCATGCCGCCGCTCTTGTGCTCGAAGCGGACGTCGCCCTGGTAGGCGACCATCGAGCCGAGCTTGGCCTGGATCTGGTCGTTCTCCAACCGCACTTTGAGCATCGCCGAGTTCTGCAGCGTGAACCGCCCCTCCGGCGCAACCTCCCGAAACTGCTCCAGGTTCGTCTCACTCACCACACTACCTCCCTATTCCGATCGCGGTAAACGATACTACCTGGGTACGAATCGCCCGTCTGAAGTTTCCTAGAACATCCTGCCACCCGGAGGGACCCGGTGATCCGGGGAGAGGAGCACTACCTCTCATTCTCGTCAGGCACGCCGAGGACGAGCACCTCGCTCTCGAAGCCCGCGATCCTCTTTGGGGGAAAGTTGATCACGGCCAGCGACCTGCCTGCCCACCAGTCCCCCAGACTCATAGTGCGCCGTGAGCTGGGCGCTGGTCTTCCTGGTCCCGATCTCTGGTCCGAAGTCAACGACGAGTATTATCGAGGGCTTGCGTGCCTCCGGGAATGGCTCGGCCTCGACGACCGTGCCGACCCTTATATCCACCTTCTCGAAGTCATCCCAGCTTATCTCAGACATTCCATACTCCTTTGTCTGAGGTATCAGGTACACTTTACGGTATCAGCAACCAGTCTACAGAAACGTCTTTCTGTTGCCGGGCGGACGAGGCGTGCTACCCTGCGTGGCTGGGCATGAGATCAGAGAGGAGATAGAGAGATGGCCTTTGCTTACATACACACCTGCTACCGTATCCTCGACCCGGAGAGGAGCGAAGACTTCTACGTGAACAAGCTGGGATTGAAGAAGGTGGGGGAGATGGATCTCGGCTCCGCCACCAACCACTTCTTCGCGTTGGAGGCCGACCCCTAGCAGCCGATGCTCGAGCTCACGCACAACCACGACAGAACCGAGCCCTACGAAGAGGGCGACGGCTACGCCCACGTGGCCTTCACGGTAGACGGCCTCGAGGAGACAGTGGAGCGTCTCAAGAGCCAGGGCGTCAACATCACGCTGGAACCGAAGATCCTGACCGCCGACGGGAACGACTACAAAATCGCCTTCGTCGAGGACCCCGACGGATACAAGGTAGAGCCTGGGAAAGGAGCTGGTAGAGCGTGGCACCATGAAGGTCGGGGACATGTATCAGTAAGGCTACAGGCATCAGGACCAGGGTAAGAGGCCACGCCTACGGCGTTCGCGGACGATCTTCGACGGTCGGCAGCGTGATCGAATCCGAGTTGAGACCGCACCCCGGTGCCTACAAAGGCAGATTCGCGGACCGGGTAGATCGGCGGTGGTCCTCGCGAGAATGGATGAAAGCTTTGGAGCGGAAGACACCCTGGGGTGCCGGGCGACGCGGGGGCACGAGCTCCTCGCAGGGCGAGTCCGTTTCAGGTTTAACATCGTCAGGCGGGCCTTCGCGGTCTGGACCTCACCACACGGCCTCGCCCTCACCATGGGCAGGGTTTTCGATCACCACCTACGGGCCTCGCCGGTGCCGAGGACTCGTGCGCGGCTAGCCTGGTTCCCCGGAAGGTCGAGACGTCGGGTGGTCAGAAAGGGGTGTAGACTGCGAGTAGGGTGGTTGAGTAAAGGGGGTAGCGTGTGGCGCACGTGATCGGGTGCGACGTGGGTTCTCAGAGCCTCAAGGGCGTCCTGGTCGACACCGAGGGGGCCAACGTCGCGGATGCTTCCGCCTCCTACGAGCTCTCGTTCCCGCAACCGGGGTGGGCGGAACAAGACCCGGACGATTGGCTTCGGGCGCTGCGGGCCGTCGTATCCGCGCTGCTCGAGAGGGGCGGGATAGCGGCTGCCGACGTCGGGGCTCTCGGTCTGGCCAGCCAGGTCGACGGCGTGGTCGCCGTAGACGCGCGGGGCCGTCACCTGCGGCCGACGATCGTCTGGATGGACCGTCGGGCCGAAGCCCAGCGCCGGGCACTCGGCGAGCGGATCCCCGCAGAGCGCATCTTCGACATTACCGGGCTTAACCTCGACTCCTCCCACGTGGCCCCCAAGATACTCTGGCTGCGCGACGAGGAGCCTGAAGCCTACCGGGACGCCTCGGCCTTCCTCCTCCCGGGGAGCTACCTCGTCCACCGCCTCACCGGCGAGATGGTGGTCGACTACTCCAACGCCTCGTCCACCATGCTCTACGACGTGCAGAGCAAAGACTGGGCCGCGGAGATGCTCTCGGCCGCCGACCTCGACCCGGTGCGGCTCGGCCGGGTGGCCCCGGCGGACGAGGTGGCCGGCGTCCTTACCGAAGATGCGGCCAGGGAGGTGGGGCTCGAGCCAGGCACGAAGGTGGTAGTGGGTTGCGGTGACGAGCACGGGGCCTGCCTCGGGGCGGGGCTTGTGGTTCCCGATCTGATCTGCGACATCACGGGCACCGCCGAGCCCGTCTGCGCCGCCGCGGACGAGCCCGTCTTCGACGAGACGGGACTCGTGGAGACCCACGCGCACGCCGACTCGCGACTGTGGCTGATAGAGAACCCGGGCTTCGTCTCCGGCGGCAGCATCCGGTGGTACTCGGACAACGTCGCGCGCGTGGGATACGATGAGATGACCCGGGAGGCCGTGGGGGTGCCGCCCGGCTCCGAGGGGCTCGTGTTCCTGCCGTGCCTGAGCGGGGCGATGACGCCGACCTGGAACGGGAACGCCCGCGGCGTCTTTCACGGGCTCTCGATGAGGCACGAGCTGGCGCACATGACGAGGGCCGTCTTCGAGGGTTGCTCCTTCGGCTTCAGGGACGTCGTGGACCGCTTCGGGGAGATGGGCATAGGGGGCGAGGAGGTGCGCGTGGTGGGCGGCGGCGCCGACAGCCCGTTCTGGTGCCAGATCAAGGCCGACGCCACAGGGAGGACCTTGCGCGCCCTGAAGAGCCGGGAGGCCACGGCCACGGGGGCGGCGATGCTGGCGGGCGTGGCCGAAGGCACCTACGCCTCGCTGGACGCGGCGGCGGAAGGACTCGTGGAGCTGGGCGCAAGCTACGAGCCGAACGACGCCGATAGGGCCGCCTACGACGAGGCGTACGGGCTCTACCGGGCGGCGTACGCCGCGCTCGAGCCCGTCTTCGACCGAAAGGAGGCCGCGGGATGACAACGGCGGAAGAGCTGGCCTGGGCCGACCCCACGGATCTCGACGGCTTGCGCGGGGCCTTGAGCACGGCCGATCCCGAAGGGAGGCTGGCGCCCATCGCGATGAGCCGGATCGAGATCGGCCCCAGGGCGCTCTACGTCTTGCCCGAGATCGTCTCGGAGCTCGCCCGCGAAGCCCGCACGGGGGACCTCGCGGCACCGCGCGTGGCGCTCGTCGTCGACGCCACGCCCATGCGTCGCGACGGCGGCGACCTCAAGGAGGAGGCGGAGCGCCTGCTCGGCGGGCGCTTCGAGGTCAGGCGCGCCGTCATCGGGGGCGAAGGGACCGAGTTGCACGCCGACGAGGAGGCCCTCGCCGAGGCCGAAGCCGCCGTCGCCGGGGCCGATTGCGCGGTGGTGGTCGGCTCGGGCACCATAACCGACGTCTGCAAGGAGGCCACGAGGCGGACCGGCGGATCGCCGCTCGTGGTGGTGCAGACGGCCGCCTCGGTCAACGCCTTCTCCGACGACATGGCGGTGCTGCTCAAGAGCGGGACCAAGCGCACCGTCCCCTCGCGCTGGCCGGACGCCCTGCTCGTGGACCTGACGGCCCTCGCCGGGGCGCCTCCCGAGATGAACCTGGCCGGCTTCGGGGACCTGCTGGCGATGTGGACCGCGCCCGCGGACTGGTACCTCGCCCGGGCGGTGGGCATGGACGACTCCTACCACCCCGCCCCGATCGGCATGCTGCGCGAGCAGGGCCGAGGACTGCTCGCCGGAGCCGCCGGCCTGCGCCGGCGCGAGCCGGAGATGTTGGACCGGCTCGCGCGCGTGCTCACCCTGAGCGGGATCTCCCTCGGGGTCGCCGGAAAGACGGCCCCGCTCTCGGGCACGGAGCACCTGGTGAGCCACCTGATCGACATGGCCGCCGAAGGGCGCCACCTATCCCTGGCCCTCCACGGCGCCCAGGTCGCGGTCGCCGCCGTTCCCGTGGCCGCCGCGTGGGAGGCCTTCCTCGCGGAGTTCGATCCCCCGAACGTGGACGCCGACCGCCTCTTCCCCGACGCAGCCGCCCTGGAACCGGTGGTGCGACGGGCGTTCGCCGCCATAGACCCCTCGGGAAGGGTCGGCGGGGAGTGCTGGAACGACTACCGCCGCAAGCTCGAGCGATGGAAGGATCTTCGGCCGCGGGTGGAAGGTTTCCTCGAGAACTGGCCACAGCACCGGTCGGAGCTGAATCGGTTGGTCGCCGCGCCGGAAGCCTTGGGCGGCGCCCTCGAGGAGGCCGATGCCCCGGCGCGTTTCGGAGAGCTGGATCCCCCGGTCTCTCCAGAGACGGCCCGCTGGGCTCTGGGGAACTGTCACCTCATGCGCGACCGCTTCACCCTGGCCGACCTGCTTTTCTTCGCTGGTCGGTGGGACGAGGCCTTTATCGAGCGCATTCTGGACCGCGCGCGTTCCGCTGGAGGAGGGCTGTGAGGGCGCCGGAGCTACACTGGCGAGACACGTACCGGCCCGAAGCGCAAGGCGGGAAAGAGAGAAGGGATTAAGCGATGCCCGAGTTCGTCTTTATGCTCACCCACGATGACGCTACCGTCGAGGACGCCTTCGAGGTCTACGACGAGGTCCGCGACACCGGTCTCCACTTTATAGGTTTCAAGGACGTCGGGCTTCCCTTCGACCGGCTGAAGGCCCTGACGGAGGTCATGCACGAGGGCGGCCGCGAGGTCATGCTCGAGGTCGTCAGCGAAAAGAAGGAGGACGAGCTCCGCTCGGCGGAGGCGGCCCTCGACCTCGGGGTCGACTACCTGCTCGGCGGCACCCATGCCGGGGAGGTCACGCAGATGCTCTCCGGGACGGGCATCCGCTACTGCCCCTTCCCCGGCCGCATCGTCGGCCACCCGAGCCTCCTGCGCGGCAGCATCGAGGAGATCACGCAGAGCGCCGTGGAACTGGCGGCGATGGACGGCGTGGGAGGCTTGGACCTTCTGGCCTACCGCCACGACGGCGACGTGGAGAGGCTGGTGCGGTCGGTGGTCGCGTCGGTCGAAGTACCCGTTATAGCCGCGGGCAGCGTGGACAGCGAAGAGAAGATCCGGACCCTGGCCGACGCGGGCGTCTGGGGCTTCACGGTCGGCAGCGCCATATTCGAGGGCAAGTTCGCCCACCATGGCGCCTCGACGCGCGAGCAGGTGGAGACGGTGCTGGCGGCGAGCCGCCCGGTTGCGTCGTAGTCGGACCCTCGCCGGAAGCCGTGACCGTCGGTGCCTCGGCGAACGGCGGAGGCGATCGCGAAGACGAGTCCTCCGAAGCCGTTGGGGGTTGCGAGGGCCCGCCGAAAAACACGACGGGGTTGACCCGTCCTCAGGAGAGCCTGCGTACCTCGAAGAGTTCGCGGACCACGTGCAGGTTGAGGTGACCCGGCAAAAAGGTGTCGCGTGACCACTGGGCGGGGCGGCCGTCGACGAGGTACATGGTCTGGGTAAGGGAGAGAGCTGCCGAGGGAGATTGCAGGCCCAGCTGCCTCCCTACGAGTTGCTCCTGCCCGATCATGGTCGCTTCGATGAACATCTGGGAGAAGCCGACGGGCACGCCTTCCGAAACCAGGAGGTCGAGAACCATGGCGTCCGGGCGGAAACGCTCTCTGACCCTGTCGATGCCGATCACGCTCTCGGGCACGACGTCTACCATCCACGCGGCCGGTTTGCCCTCGACCAGGAGCATGCGCGAGACCTTCACCAGCGGGCTACCCTCGGGGATCTCCAGCGCCGCCGCCTCGCCCGCGTCGGCTCGGACAGCCTCGATCCCCAGATCCCGGCCGTCGAGCTCTAGGCCCAGTCGCTCGGCGTGGATTGTGTAGGTCTCGAGGCGCTCGAGGCCTGACTGCAAGCGTGACCCCCTCGGTGGGCGCACCAGGAACGTCCCGCTCCCCCGCCGACGCTCCAACACCCCCTGGTCCACCAACCGCGCCAACCCCGCCCGCACCGTTACCCGCGACACCCCCAAAGAGTTGACCAGCTCGGCCTCGGGCGGGATCCTGTCCCCGGCTTTGTAGCGCCCGCGCAGCAGCAGGTCCTCTATGCGTCGCTCCACCTGCCGGTAGAGCGGCTCACCGCCCGCACGCCCCGAGCCCCGGCGTTGTAGCTTGATCCTGCTCTCCTTTCTCGTCCCCGGAAGCCCACTCTACACGGTCGACCACTTGTATAACATATTGGTATTAATTATGATGCGATCGTGGCCAGCGGATCCTCGCGGGTACGCAGGTGGGAAGATCTGGTCCGTGGTGCTACGGGGTGTGGACCGGCAATTCGTCGCCGAGAGCGGCCGGCGATGCCGGGGGTCTCTGGGGAAAGGAGTCCGGGATGAGCGAGTCGGGGAAGCGCACGACGCAGGGGGCCGAGTACGAGAGCGTCGGCAGCGAATATCTGGAGCAGCGCCAGCTCCGGAAGGGCGCCGCGGGATGGGTACTGCTGGCCGGGCTCGGGATAGCCTACGTCATCTCCGGGGATGCCGCGGGCTGGCACTTCGGTCTCGGCGTTGGCGGGTGGGGCGGACTGCTCATCGCGACCCTGCTCATGGCCACGATGTACACCGCGATGGTGTTCGCCCTGGCCGAGCTATCGGCCGCGCTTCCAGTTGCGGGCGGGGGCTACGCGTTCGCGCGGCGGGCGCTCGGGCCGCTTGGGGGGTTCATGACGGGGACGGCGATCCTGATCGAGTATACGCTCGCCCCGGCGGTCGTCGCCACCTTTATCGGGGGATACATGGATACGCTTATCGGATTTGGTGGGCCTGTCGTGTACCTCTTGTGCTACTTGATCTTTGTTGGCATCCACCTCTACGGCGTTGGGGAGGCGCTCAAGGTGATGTTCGTGATCACGGCCATCGCGGTCGTGGCGATCGCGGCGTTCATCTTGGGCATGATCCCGCAGTTCGAGGTGGCCAACCTCTTCAATATAGACCCGACTAACGCGGCAGGCGCGAGCCCGTTCCTGCCGTTCGGCTTTGTGGGCATCTGGGCAGCGTTTCCGTTCGCGATCTGGTTTTTCCTCGCGATCGAGGGCGTCCCGCTCGCGGCCGAGGAGACAAGGGATCCCGCGACGGACATGCCCAAGGGGCTCATCGCCGGCATGGCGGCGCTGCTCCTGTTCGCTATGCTCATCCTCGTTTTCGGCCCCGGGGGGGCAGGTTCGGCGGTGTTCTCAAGCGACGAGATGCTGGCGGCCCCCTCCGTGCTGCCCCTGGCGCTGGACGAGGCCTACGGCGGCACCAACGTGCTCAGCACCTTCGTCAACATCGCGGGGCTCGCGGCGCTGATCGCGAGCTTCTTCTCGATCATCTTCGCCTACTCGCGCCAGCTCTTCGCCCTGTCCAGGGCCGGCTACCTGCCGAGGTTCCTCTCGGTCACCACCAGCGGCCGGAGGACGCCGTGGGTCGCGCTCGTGGTCCCCGCGGTCATCGGCTTCCTCCTCTCGCTCACCGGCGCCGGGGCGACCCTGCTCAACACCGCAGTCTTCGGCGCGGCGATCTCCTACGTCCTGATGATGCTCTCGCACATCGTCCTGAGGAGCCGGGAGCCGGACCTGGAGCGTCCCTACCGCACGCCGGGCGGCGTGGCGACCTCCGGCGTGGCGTTCGTGTTGGCGGTCCTCGCGGTCATCGCGACGTTTATCGTGGACCGCAACGCGGCGTTCATCATGCTCGGGGTCTACGTGCTCTTCATTGCCTACTTCCTCCTCTACAGCCGCCGCCACCTCGTGGCCCAGGCGCCCGAGGAAGAGTTCGCCGCCATAGAGAGGGCCGAATCCGAGCTGGCCGGAAGCTAGAGATCTCCTAGGAGACCTCGCTAGAGAGGAGCAAGAATTGGATACGACGCAGGCGGCGGGACGCCTCGACCTCGACACCCTACGCTCCGAGGTCGAGGCCGGGAAGATAGACACCGTCCTCCTCGCGATGACGGACATGCAGGGCCGACTCCAGGGCAAGCGTCTCACGGCGACCCACTTCCTCGACGAGGTGGTCGAGCACGACGCGGAGGGCTGCAACTACCTGCTGGCCGTGGACGTGGAGATGAACACCGTAGAGGGCTACGCGATGTCCTCCTGGGAGCGCGGTTACGGCGACTTCGTCTTCAAGCCGGACATGGATACCTTGAGATACGTTCCCTGGCAGGAGGGAACGGCGCTCGTGACTTGCGACCTCGTCTGGGAGGACGGCTCTCCGGTCGTCGCCTCGCCGCAGGCAGGTCCTCAAGCGCCAGCTGGAGAGGCTCTCCGAACGCGGCCTGGAAGCCTTCGTAGGGACCGAACTCGAGTTCATAGTCTTCATGGACTCCTACGAGGAGGCCTGGCGCAAGGGATATCGTGACCTCGAACCCGCCAACTACTACAACGTCGACTACTCATTGCTTGGGACGGCGCGCATCGAGCCCTTGCTGCGGCGCATCCGCAACTCCATGGCGGGGGCCGGGCTCGCGGTGGAGGATGCCAAGGGCGAGTGCAACTTCGGGCAGCACGAGATCAACTTCCGGTTCGACCGCGCTCTGAGTACCGCGGACGGCCACGCGATCTACAAGAACGGAGCCAAGGAGATCGCCGCCCAGGAGGGCTGCTCCATCTCCTTTATGCCCAAGTTCGACGAACGCGAGGGAAACTCCTGCCACATACATTTGAGCGTCCGCAGAGAGGACGGGAGCCCCCGTCTTCGCCGAAGACCACGGTTTCTCGGAGACCTTCAACCACTTCCTCGCGGGACAGCTCGCCTGCCTGCGCGAGCTCACGCTCTTCTTCGCCCCGAACATCAACTCCTACAAACGCTATGCCAAAGGCTCCTTCGCCCCTACTGCGGTCGCCTGGGGCAAAGACAACCGTACCTGTAGCTTGCGCGTCGTCGGCCACGGCAACTCCTTGCGCCTGGAGAACCGGCTGCCCGGCGGGGACGTCAACCCTTACCTGGCGATCGCGGCCATGATCGCCGCTGGACTGCACGGCATCGAGAACGAGCTCTCCCTCGAAGAAGAGTTCATCGGCAACGCCTACGAGGCGGAAAAGCCCCACGTACCGACGAACCTGCGTGAGGCGCGGGATCTGTTCGCGAAAAGCGAGGCTGCCAGAAGCGCTTTCGGGGAAGAAGTAGTAGAGCACTACTTGAACATGGCGCGGGTGGAGATCGAGGCCTTCGAAGCTGCCGTTACCGACTGGGAACGCTACCGGAACTTCGAGCGCCTGTGAGGGGGGGATCGAGGCCCACCATCGGCGTCACGGCGGCGACCGAGAGGGTTAGCTACGGCGTCTGGGAGGAGATACCGGCGGTCATCAGCCCGGCGCGCTACCTCCAGGCTGTACAGCGCGCCGGCGGACGTCCCGTCCTGCTCCCCCCCGACCCGGAGGACGCAGAGGACCCTGGCGGGGTGCTGGATCTTCTCGACGCGCTCGTCGTCACGGGAGGGGCCGGGGACCTGGACCCCGCCCTCTACGGAGGCAAAAGGCACCCCGAGACAGGACCTGTACAAGAAGAGCGCGACGCCTACGAGCTCGCGCTGGTACGCGGCGCCCTGAAACGCGAGATGCCCATCCTCGGCATCTGCCGTGGGATGCAGGTCCTGAATATCGCCTACGGAGGCACTATAGAGCAGCATCTCCCCGACGTGCTGGGCCACGAAGAGCACCGCCACACGCCTGGCACCTTCGCCGACCACGAGGTGAGCCTCGACCCCGACTCACTCGCCGCCCGCGCCAGCCGGCGCGGAGAGGACGCCGGCCAAGTCGCATCATCACCAGGGGATAAAGGATGTAGGGGAAGGGCCTCGGGGTAACGGGCCGGGCGGTCGAAGACGACGCGGTCGAGGCCCTCGAAGACCCAACCTGCCCGTTCGTGCTCGGCGTGCTCTGGCATCCCGAGGAAGACGAGAACAGCCAACTCATAAAGGCCCTAGTTTCGGAGGTCTCCTAGATGCTCGAAGTCCTGAACCCGGCGACCGAAGAGGTGGTAGAGAGTCTCGAACCCGCCACCAAGGATGACGCCGACGCGGCCATCGCCCGCGCCAGGGAAGCCTTCCCGGCGTGGAGAGATGTGCAACCCGACGACCGCTCGCGCCTGCTAAGGCGTCTCGCCGACGCACTCGACTCAGAACAGGAGAACCTGGCCCAACTGGAGTCGAAGAACACCGGCAAGCCCATAGGCGACTCCCGCGGCGAGATGGCGATGGTGGCGGAGACCTTCCACTACTACGCAGGGATGCCGGAGCGTTTGCTCGGCGACTCCATCCCGGTCTCAGGTGGCGTCGACGTTACGTTCCGTGAGCCACTCGGCGTCGTAGGCCTCATCGTCCCCTGGAACTTCCCGCTTACCATAGCGAGCTGGAAGATGGCCCCGGCCCTGGCAGCGGGCAACACACTCGTCCTCAAGCCGGCCGAGCTCACGCCACTAAGTGCCCTGGCGTTCGAACGCATAGCCCTCGAAGCGGGCATCCCCGAGGGCGTCGTCAACGTCGTCGCCGGGCCCGGAAGAGAGGTCGGGAAGCGGCTGGTCGAGCACCCGGACGTCGCCAAGGTCGCCTTTACAGGTTCCACGGAGGTCGGCAAGGGTATCATGGCAGGGGCCGCAGGCACCATAAAACGCGTCACCCTCGAACTGGGCGGCAAGTCCGCGAACGTGGTCTTCGCCGACGCCGACCTGGAGAAAGCGGCCGCGTCAGCGCCCATCGCCGTCTTCGGTAACGCCGGGCAGGACTGCTGCGCCCGCTCGCGCATCCTGGTCGAGAAAGGCGCCTTCGACGAGTTCCTCTCGCTCATGGAGCCGGCCGTCACGGGGATGCGCGTCGGGGACCCTTTCGACGAGGCGACGGAGATGGGACCTTTGATCTCCGCCGACCACCGCGAGAGAGTCGCCGCCTACGTCCCCGAAGACGCGCCCGTGGCGATCCGGGGCCAGGCGCCGGAAGGCTCCGGGTTCTGGTACCCACCCATTGTTCTCGCCCCCGTCTCCAACGACGACAAGGCGGCCAGGGAAGAGATCTTCGGCCCCGTCGTCGCCGTCATACCGTTCGAGGATGAAGAAGATGCCATTCGTCAGGCCAACGACACCGAGTATGGCCTATCGGGTTCGATCTGGACCGAGAACGGCTCCCGCGCCCTGCGCGTAGCCCGCCGCATGGAGACGGGCGTGATCTCCGTCAACTCCAACACCTCCGTACGGGTCGCCACCCCCTTCGGCGGCTTCAAGCAGTCCGGCGTCGGACGCGAGCTCGGCCCGCACGCCCTCGACTACTACACCGAAGTAAAGAACGTCTACCTGTCCACGGAGGAGGACTGATATGCCTGGACGCCTGGAAGGGAAGGTCGCCGTCGTAACCGGCGGCGCCGGCGGCATCGGCCGCGAGACCGCCCGCCGCTTCGCCGAAGAAGGTGCCAGCGTCTGCATAGCGGACCTCGCCGACGAGCCTGGACAGGAGACGGCCTCCGAGGTAGACGGTATCTACATCCACGCCGACGTAACCGACCCAGACGACGTGCAGCGCATGTACAGCGAGACAGCCGAGCGTTTCGGCGGCATAGACGTGCTCTTCAACAACGCCGGCATCTCCCCGCCCGACGACGACTCGATCCTGGAGACGGGGCTCGAAGCCTGGGAGCGCGTCCAGAACGTGAACCTCAAGAGCGTCTACCTGTGCTGCAAGTACGGGATACCGTATCTGCTGGAGCGGGGAGGGGGATCGATCATCAACACCGCCTCTTTCGTGGCTGTGATGGGGGCGGCGACCTCACAGATCTCCTACACCGCATCGAAGGGCGGCGTGCTGGCCCTAAGCCGCGAGCTCGGGGTCGAGTTCGCCCGAAGGGGTATACGCGTCAATGCGCTCTGTCCTGGCCCTGTGAATACACCACTTTTGCAGGAGATCTTCGCCAAGGACCCGGAGAAAGCGGAGCGCAGGCTAGTACACCTGCCGATGGGCCGGTTCGCGGAGGCGACGGAGATCGCGGGCGCCGTCCTCTTCCTGGCTTCCGACGACGCTTCCTACGTCAATGCCGCGACCTTTTTGGTTGACGGCGGCCTCTCAGGGGCATACGTTACCCCTGAATAGGAGGTGGTCGGCATGAAAAGCGGGATGTCCAACAGCATCCTCGACGCCATAGGAAACACGCCGATGCTCGAGGTCGAGGGCATATATTGCAAGCTCGAGTACCTGAACCCTTCCGGGTCTATCAAGGCCAGGATCGCGAAGTACATGATCGAACGCGCTGAGGACGAGGGGCTTCTGAGACACGGAGATACCATAGTCGAGGCCACGTCGGGCAACACAGGCAACGCTCTCTCTATGGTCGCGGCGGTCAAGGGCTACAGGATGCTCGTCGTGATGCCCGAAGGGATGAGTGGCGAGCGGGTCGCTATCAGTCGCGCTTTCGGGGCCGAGGTGATGGAGGTCGGACACTTCCACGTCAACGAGGCCCTCGCGAAGGCAAAAGAGCTAGGGCAAGAGCCCGGCTACTTCTGCCCGGCCCAGTTCGAGAGCGAGTGGAACGTGGACGAGAACAGGATCTGGCTGGGGCCGGAGATACTGGCCCAGCTCCCCGATGGTGTCGTGCCCGACGCGATAGTGATGGGCGTGGGAACCGGTGGGACCCTCATAGGAGTCGGACAGGCTTTCCGGGAGGTGAACCCTGCCGTAAAGCTCTTCGCCATGGAACCCTCGGAGTCTTCGACCATCCTGTGCGGCGAGGTGGGTGACCACCTGATCGAAGGTATCTCCGACGGCTTCGTTCCTGGTATCTTCGAGCGCCACAGGGGCCTGGTCGACACCGCCCTGACCGTCGACTCCCAGGAGGCCGTAGAGGAGATGCGCCGCCTCGCCAGGAATTATGGCCTCTTCGTCGGCCCTTCGAGCGGCGCCAACCTCATCGCCACCAGGAAGGTCCGCGAGTCCTACCCCGAGCTTCAGAACATCGTGACTCTCTTCTGCGATGAGGGCGAAAAGTACATAAGCGATCATTTCGCGAGTAGGGACGAGGTGCGAGTAACCTCGGAGACGTTCACTTGAGGGCTGTTCCCTCGGTCTCTAAACCGTCTCGAGTTCCACACGACCGTAGCTCTCCGATCCCGGCTCGTCGGGAGGAGCGGATCTTCTCCCCGACCTGGAAACGGTCTTGGCGCAGTTCCGTTACGACGGCGAGCAGTACGCAAGCGAGCACTTCGCCGCGTCGTTGCGCACCTCGACGCCATCTATCCGTGGCGAACCGGCGCATCCATGCCCCGTATATGCTAGCCTTATCTTGCCCGATGAGGGTCGCGGGAGAGAGCTGGCGGGGAGTGGGGACTTCCGTACCGGCCGCCGAAGGTGAAAGGGTTGCGTGAGCAACCTGAATCTCTCAGGCAAAAGGACCGCAAGCCGGAGGGCGTCCTGGAGAGTCCGGCACGGACCGGCGCCGACGGGGTAACACTCTCAGGTTTGGGACAGGGCGGAAAGAGCAACGCTCACCCGAGACAGGGGGTATAGCCGCGTGGCGCGATTCACACCGCACACAGAGGCCGATGTAGAAGAGATGCTGGGCGCCGTCGGGGTCGAGACCTTAGACGACCTCTTCGCCGACGTCCACCCTAAGTACGAAGGAGAGCTCGACCTCCCGCCGGCGCTCTCGGAGTACGAGGCGCTGAGAGAGGTAGACGCCCTGGCCAAAGAGAACGTCTGGGGGCTTCCGATCTTCCTCGGTGCCGGGGCCTACGATAGGATCGTACCCTCAGCCATAGGTGCGATCATCTCGCGCGGCGAGTTCCTGACCTCGTACACTCCCTACCAGCCCGAGATTAGCCAGGGCACCCTGCAGTCGATCTTCGAGTTCCAATCCATGATCTCCGAGCTTACAGGGCTCGAGATCTCCAACGCCTCCGTCTACGATGGCGCGAACGCCGTAGTAGAAGCCGCCCTCATGACGGCGAGGCTTGCGAAGCGTGACCCCAAAGTCGCAGTCTCCGCCGGCCTCAACCCCCGCTACCGCGAAGTCATAGAGACCTACCGCGTCGAAGTGGTGGACCTTCCGTTCGAGAACGGCATCACGGATTTCTCCGAAGTCCCCGACGACGTCTCCGGCGTCTTCGTGCAGAGTCCGAACTTCTTCGGGATCGTCGAGGACATAGGCACTGCCTCGGAGGCGGCGCACGATGTGGACGCGCTCTGCGTTGCGGTGTGCGACCCGATCTCACTCTCCATACTCGAAGCCCCAGGGAACCTCGGGGCCGATGTGGCTGTGGGCGAGGCCCAGCCGCTCGGGATGCCGCTGATGTTCGGCGGTCCTTACGCCGGCTACATGGCCACCAAAGAAGAATACGTCCGCCAGCTCCCGGGGCGTATCACGGGAGAGACCATAGACAAAGACGGAAAGCTGGCCTATGTCCTCACCTTGCGGGGCCGCGAGCAAGACATCAGGCGCGCCAAGGCTAACTCCAACATCTGTACCAACCAGGCGCTAACCGCCCTGGCAGCGACCGTCTACACGGCCCTGATGGGACCGGTGGGACTGCGCGAAGTGGCCGAGCTCTCCATCTCGAAGGCGCATTATCTTTCTGAAAGACTTCAGGCAACTGGTTTCAGGCTTCAGTATCCTGATGCGCCTTTTCTGTGGGAGTTCGCTGTGGAGTTGTCGGATGTCAAACGGGCCAATGACGCTTTGCTTGAGGCCGGTATAGTCGGCGGGCTGGATCTCGGGGACGGGGTGATGCTCGTCGCGGTGACGGAGAAGCGGACCAAGGACGAACTCGACGCCTTTGTGGAGGTGGTTGCCGATGCCTTTTAACCTGATCCGGGACAAAGGCCGCGAGGGCCGCAGGGGCTACACCCTCCCGAAGCCGGACGTGGAGATGAAAGGGCTCGGAACCATCCTGCCTGAGTCGGCGCTGCGGAAAGAGAAGCCACGCCTCGCCGAGGTGGACGAGCCGACCGTGATCCGGCACTACACCAACCTCGCGCGCGAGAACGAAGGCATCGACACGACGTTCTACCCCTTGGGCTCGTGCACGATGAAGCACAACCCACGCGCCAACGAAGCAGCCGCCGTAGTCCCCGGCTTCGCGGGCCTACATCCGCTCCAGCCCGAAGCCCAGGTCCAGGGAGCAATACGGATCATGCACGAACTACAGGGCTTCCTCGCCGAGGTCTCCGGGCTGCCTTACCTCTCCTTGCAGCCTCTCGCCGGGGCGCAGGGGGAGCTGACAAGCATCCTGATGGTCAAGAAGTTCTTCAAAGATGCCGGTGACGATGGACGCACCACGGTCCTAGTTCCTTCGACGGCGCATGGGACCAATCCGGCGACAGCCTCGATGGGGCGATTCGAGTCGAATGAGGTCGGGCTCGACGAGCATGGGTGCGTAGATGTGGACGAGCTAAGGGAGATGGTGGACGAGTCGACGGCCGCGCTCATGATCACCAACCCCAACACCTGCGGCGTCTACGAGCGGAACATAAAGGAGATAGCGGAGGTATTGCACGAGTCCGGCGCCTTCCTGTACATGGACGGCGCGAACATGAACGCGAACATGGGTCGTATGCGCCCTGCCGAGGCCGACGTAGACATCATGCACTATAACCTGCACAAGACTTTCTCCACCCCCCACGGCGGCGGCGGACCTGGCTGCGGCGCCATCGCCTGCTCGGAGGACCTAGCGCCCTTCCTCCCCGAGCCTACGGTCGAGAGTGACGGTGATGGGTACCGTTTCGTTCGTCCCGAGAAGAGCATCGGTCGAGTGGCAGGCTTCCACGGCAACTTCGGGCAGATGCTCAGGGCCTGGAATTACATCAGGATGCACGGTCCCGAGCTCAGGGACGTGACGGACATGGCCGTCTTGAACGCCAACTACGTGCGGGCGCAGCTGAGGGGCACTTACCGCATACCCTACGACGAGTTGTGCAAGCACGAGGTGGTCGTGCAGCCCCCGCAGGGCAAGAGAGCACTCGATATCGCCAAGGGGCTAATAGATTATGGGTACCATCCGCCCACGATCTACTTCCCACTAGTCGTCAAGGAGGCGATGCTGATCGAGCCGACCGAGACGGAGTCCAAAGAGACCCTCGATGACTTTATCGGGACGATGCTGGAACTGGCCGAGACGAGCCAGGAAGACCTCGAAGAGGCCCCGACGCACGCCCCGACGCGTCGCCTCGACGAGACCCGCGCCGCCAGGCAACTCAAGGCCAGGTGGTAGAGGTGGAAGGCCTCAAGCACACCCCACTCTACGAGGAGCACAAGAACCTCGGAGCCCGGCTCGTGGACTTCGCCGGCTACGAGATGCCCGTACAGTACTCGGGCATCCAGGCCGAGCACAACGCGGTTCGCAACCACGCCGGGCTGTTCGACGTCTCGCACATGGGCGAGGCGATCTTCCGTGGCCCCGACGCCGAACGCGCCGTCCAGCGCCTCGTCACCCGCGACGTAGGTCGGCTGGACGTCGGGCAGGCCGGCTACTCGGCGGTCTGCTACGAAGACGGGGGGACGGTGGACGATGTGATCGTCTACAGGCGCGCAGATGATTTCCTCGTCGTGGTAAACGCCTCGAACCGCGAGAAGGACCTTGAACATTTCCGCGAGAACACCGGGGATCTCGACGTGGAAGTCGCTGACGAATCAGACGACTGGGCGCTGTTGGCGCTGCAGGGACCCGAGGCGGCAGGGCACTTGCAGGATCTCACTGAAACGGACTTGTCGGGCCTCAAGCTCTTCCGGTTCGCCTGGGGAGAGGTCGATGGTGCCAGGAGTGTCATCTCCCGCACCGGCTATACGGGCGAGGACGGGTTCGAAATTTATCTTTCCCCAGACGATGCCCCGCGTGTCTGGCGCCGCCTGATAGAGGTTGGCGTCACACCGGCCGGGCTCGGCGCCAGGGACACGCTGCGTCTCGAAGCAGGGATGTGCCTCTACGGGAACGAGCTCGATGCTGGGACCACGCCTCTCGAAGCCGGCATCTCGTTCGCGGTGCACCTCGACAAGGAGGAGCGGTTCATCGGGCAGAGGGCGCTCTTGCTGGAAGACACCGAGGGGCTGCGCAAGAAGCTCGTCGGCTTCGAGATGGAGGGACGGGGGATCGCACGCCACGGCTACCACGTGACGAGCGGGGCGGAGATCGTCGGCGAGGTCACGAGCGGCACCAAGTCTCCCACTCTGGACAGAGCGATAGGGCTTGCGCTCGTGGATCCAGGGGTGGGTGATTGGTTCGAGATCTTGATAAGGGATAACCCGGTACCGGCGAAGGCCGTGCCGCTACCGTTCTACAAGCGCGACAGAGGATAGGGGAGAGCCTTGAACATACCGGAAGATCTTCAGTACACAAAGAGCCACGAATGGGTCCGCATAGAGGGCGACACTGTGACCATAGGCATCACGGATCACGCCCAGGACGAACTCGGCGACGTCGTCTTCGTCGAATTGCCCGACGAGGGCGACACCTTCGACGCCGGCGAATCCTTCGGCACCGTCGAGAGCGTCAAGGCCGTCTCCGACCTGTACACGCCGGTCGGCGGTGAAGTTGTCGAGGTCAACTCCGCACTCGAAGATGCGCCGGAGAACATCAACGAGGACCCGTACGGGGAGGGCTGGATCGTCAAACTCCGCACTACAGACGATGCAGACCTCCTCTCCCCCGAAGAGTATGAGAAGGTCGTCGAAGAGGAGTCGTAGCAGACACACTTTCTCTCAGAAACCAGGACGAACACATCCCGGGAACCCGCGGATGGTGCTCGGGGGAACGGACACTACTTGGCGGGACGGCTAACGGACGAAGCCTGCCACGTGACGCTCGAACTTCTTGCTGAGTACGTCGAACTGGCCGATCCACGCCTCCGCTTCCTCGCTCAGTTTGCCGTAGACGCGCACGTCCAGGGGCTTCACGCAGGCGAAGAACCTCCGAAACTCTTCCCACTTCGAGATCATCCGTATGTGCTCGATCATGCGCTCGCGGTCGGAGAAGGTGAGGATGGCGCCCGCCTCGGTGGACCCCGGATTGCTGTAGAAGTGGACCGTGACCAGTTCCCTAACGCCTTCGGCTTCGAGGCGGCTGGTAGCTGCCCCGACGGCCTGCGCGAACTCCTCCAAAGGCACGGTCACCTCGAGCACCTCGACGAGGGTTACGTATTCGCTGGCTGGTGCCTTCATGCCCGGTTCTCTTTCTGGGGCGGAGTTCTCTATGCTCCGCCCCCGCGTGTTGATTCTAGTTCATCTCTCTAAGATGCCACCACCTTGCGTGGCGCGGAGAACTCGGAGGTATCCTCTGTGGACCCATTGGTCGAGGTGGCGGTTATAGTCTGCCCCACCGGGACCTTCGTCTTCGGAGAGATGTTGCCCATCACCTCGTTACTCGCTGAAACGAAGATTTCTACCCCCCTTCCGTCGTTGCCGGAGATGAGTTACGGGCTGCGGGGGTTTTGCCCCCGATGGTATTGTTGGCGGACTCGAAGAACAGACTCACCCACCGATGTGGTTGCCCCGGTCCAGGGTACCCGAGGGGTTGGTACCTATGAAATTACCCTCGATAGTACTTCCGCTATCGCCATCCAATACACGGACGCCGAAGCTGTCGAAGCGGTTGATCTCCAATCCCTTGACCACGCTGTTCGGGGCGTCGATGTCCAATCCATCCTCAAACTCACCCGCGTTGGTCCCATTCAGCTGGATGTTCAACATCGCGTTGGTTCCCGTGGGGAGGGCGCGTTCCTGCGCGGGAGCGTAGTGGGGGCGCCGGCGGTTTCGAGCAGCGCCTCCGAGGCCCCGATCAGTCGCGCCGCGCGCTCCGGTTCGCCCCCCTCGGCGTTCAGACCCGCCAGCCCCTCCACGCAGTGGGCGTCGTCCGCCTCCGCGGCCAGCGCCAGGCGCGACTTGCCGGAACCTCCAGAACCGGTTAGCGTCACCAACCGCGCCTCTGTCGTAAGGAGCTCTGTTAGATCTGCGATCTCCTGCTCGCGTCCTATAAAGCTGGTAAGCTGCAGGGGCAGGTTGTACTTGGGGGAGGCTTAGACCTATCCTGGCGGGGAAATCTATAAGTTGACCGCTGTCTACTGCAGAGACCTAACCAGATGGATGCGTCTTGTCTGGCATCGAGGACTTCTTGCTCCCAAAGGTCCTTACCGGTCTTGGGGCATTGTAGACGCTTTGCAGTGCCCCCGATCAGCTTACCTTCCGCACTACATCTTTATGTGCATTTTGCAGATATCTACAAAAAGATTCTAAATACACTGTTCCAAAGGCTTTACAAAGTGTGACGAGCGATGTATCATCTTGTCAGTCGGTTGGTGCGAACCTAAACCGGCACAATTAAAGAGCCCGGGGCGCTACTCCTCCTTTCCCTTTCCCCACCTATCACCCCTAAGTGCGCTCCGGGCTCTTCTCTTTTTGAGCAAGTCAGCATTTCAGCACGCGCCCTGTCGGGCGCTTTCAGCATTTCAGCCAGGGTTGCGAACGGCGATTCCGTGAAGCGACTGCGTGCAGTACTCCTTAGAGAAGCGGTCCCCGGCATGAGTCCCGAGGACCACAAGCTTTCAGGCTGAAATGCTGACTAGCGAGGCCTGAAAGGCCGAAGCGTGCTGACATGCTGAAGTGCTTTACGAGGCTTCTTGCCCTTCCGCCTGGGTCAGGTAGTAGAGGGTATGCATTAGCTGAGCGGTGGGGTCTATACGGTGGACGTCTACGTGGGATGGGACGTGGAGGAGGACGTCTGTGTAGTTGAGGATGACCCTGATGTCAGCGTCGATCATAAGGTTGGCGACCTCCTGGGCTGAGGAGGCTGGGGTCGCGATGATACCGATGATCTCCTCGGCCTCGGTGACGCTCTTCTTGAGCTCGTCTATGTGCTTGACGACGACGTTGCCTACGGTGCGGCCGATCTTCTCCGGGTTATCGTCAAAGACGTCGTGGATGACGAAGCCCCTCTTGGGGAGGATGGTGCTCGCCGCTATGGCGCTGCCGAGGTTGCCCGCGCCGACCAGCGCGATGTTGTAGGTCTGCCTGAGTCCCAGGATGTTCCTCACGGCCTCGACGAGGTCGTAGGCCTGGTAGCCGACCCCGCGAGTGCCCGAGAAGCCTATGGCGTTCAGATCCCTGCGTACCTGCACAGGGTTTATGCCGGTGAAGTCGCCGAGTTCCTTGCTGGAGACCGCGTCACGGCCCTCCTCGATGAGCTGCTGCGTGGTCCTGAGGTACTTTGTCAGCCTGTTTGTCAGGCCGGGCTGTAGCGTCGCTCGCACCGTTGCTTCCGCTCCTTCTTCGTGGATTGAGTATCGATGGGAGCATTGTAACAAAATAGGCCGCTCTTGCAATAAAGATGCTCTTAACCGACAACAAATCAGTAAGCAAGGCCGGTTACAGCGCGACGGATCGGTAGGATACGGGGTTTCCGCGGCGGTAGATGTGTACCATTAGCACCTCGTTCTCTATGCACTGGAGGTTCTGGTGGAGTACAGGCGGCTTGGAGGTAGTGGGGTGAAGGTCAGCGAGATCTCCCTGGGGAGCTGGTTGACGTACGGTGGGAGCGTCGCTGAGGAACAGGCGACGGCCTGCATAGACAGGGCGTACGAGATCGGCATCAACTTTTTCGACACGGCCAACGTGTACATGCGTGGGGCGGCCGAGGAGATCGTGGGCCGGGCGCTCAGAGACTTCGGGCGCGACTCGTATTTTCTGGCGACAAAGGTGTACTTCCCGATGGGGGAGGGACCGAACGACAGGGGTCTCTCACGCAAACACGTTACCGAGCAGTGCCACGCTTCGCTAAAGAGGCTTGGGGTCGACTACATCGACCTCTACCAGTGCCACCGCTACGATGAGAACACGCCACTGGAGGAGACGCTGCGGGCGCTCGACGATCTCGTGCGACAGGGGAAGGTTCTGTACGTCGGCGTGTCCGAATGGACGGCGGACCAGATCTCCGACGCCTTGAGGATTGCTAAGGAGATGAACCTGGATCGGATCGTCTCCAACCAGCCGCAGTACAACATGATCCAACGCAGGATCGAAGACGGGGTCATACCCTTGTGCGAGCGCGAAGGGGTCGGCCAGGTGGTCTTTTCACCGCTCGCCCAGGGCGTACTCACGGGTAAGTACCGTTCCGGTGACGCACCCGAGGAGGGCACTCGCGCAGCCGACCCGGAATC
>CAWEQZ010000056.1:0-55848 GCA_963811295.1 uncultured Rubrobacteraceae bacterium
TTCCGTTGGCTATGCGTGCACTTCCAGTGGCGGAGACGACGACGCTTCGGTAAGGGAACCCGCTCATCGGCGGTAGCCCAACCTGCGGACTAGGCGCCCATCCTCCGGTAGCTTCCGAATGGCCGGTGGTTCTCGCCTGTGGCATGCTACCCGTCCCACTACGCGGCACCTCGGGGGAGGGGGAACGAGATGGGCGGGAGAAGGCGCAAAAGACGCCTGGAGCCGACCGACGACTGGGAGCAACTCGCGCTGCTTTGCGGGTGGCCCGAGCAGTTGGCCTACGAGGAGATCCGGCCGCTGACCCTGTTCGGGAGCTCCGTGGCCGAGCGTGCGGCAGAGACGGGCATCGCCGAGCGCACGCTCTACCGCAGGGTGGGCCGCTTCGAGGAGAAGGGCATGGAGAGCCTGTTCGCCGCCGAACCGGCCAGGTTCCGCCGCCTCCCGCCCGCCATGAGGAGGCTCATCGTCGACCGCAAGGCCGAGTACCCCGCCTTCAGCCTGGGGGAGCTGGCGAGGATCTGCTACGTCGCCTTCGGCAGGAGGCCCTCCAAGCACACCGTCAAGCGGGTGCTGGAGGAGGGCCCGACGCCCCTGATGCCGGTGCGGCGCTACCCTCCCTACCACGAGATGCCCGTGGGCGAAGAACGCCGTCGCGCCATCGTGGAGCTGCACGCCGACGGGTGGACGGCGAAGGCCGTGGCGGGGTACCTCAAGACGAGCGAGACCACCGTCTACCGGGCCCTGAGGAGGTGGGCAGAGGAGGGGGTCGACGGACTGGAGGACAAGCCCCGCGGGAGGCCGAGGGGAAGCGGCAAGGTCACCTTCCCCGTCATGAACGCCGTCCGGCTCATGCAGGAGAATCCCGGCCTGGGCGCCTTCCGCGTCCACGCCGCCTTGAAGCAAATGGGCATCCACCTAAGCCGGGCCACCTGCGGGAGGATCATGGCCGCGAACCGCAGAGTCTACGGCCTCGAGAAGCCCCGGGGCCGCGCGGGCGGCGTGCCGAAGCAGATGCCCTTCGCCTCGGGGAGGCGCCACGAGTACTGGAGCGCTGATATACGCTACGTAGACACCCCGAGGCTTTGCCCGGGCGGCCAGGTATACGTGATCTGCGTCCTGGACAACCACTCCAGAGCGATACTCGCGAGCGGCCTCTTCCGGACGCAGGACCTCGCCTCGTTCCTCTCCGTCCTCTACCGCGCCGTCGAGCGCTACGGCTCCCCCGGGGCGCTCGTCACCGACTCCGGCTCGGTCTTCAGGGCCACCCGCGCTAAGGCCGTCTACGAGGTACTTGGGGTGGAACACGAGCAGATCGAGCGCGGCAGGCCCTGGCAGAATTACGCGGAAACCACGTTCGCCATCCAGGAGAGGATGGCCGATCACCACTTCGGGCTGGCGGAAAGTTGGCCCGAGCTCGTCGGCGCTCACGAGCGCTGGGTGCACGACTACAACCACCAGGACCACTGGGCGCACCTCGGGCGAGAGGACGGCAGGAGATCGCCGATGGAGGTGCTGGGTTGGCTCTCCGAGGTTCGCTACCGGCCCGAGGACCTGGAGCGTGCCTTCTTCTCAAGCCGCTTCACCCGCGTCCTGGACGGCCTCGGGTACGCCCGCTTCAGGCACTGGCGCCTCTACGGCGAGGAGGGGCTGCCGAAGAAGGAGGCCACGCTGTGGCTGGAGTCCGAGCGCCTAACGCTCGAGTACCGCGGGCAACCGCTCTCGCGTTACGACGTGCAGCTCGCGGAAGGGACCGAGGAGCTGCGGACCGTCACGCGCCCGAGGCTGTTCGAGACCTCGTTCGTCCTCCCTCAACCCCGGCTCTTCGGGCTGGACGATCTCGGCGATGGGGGGTGGATCAAGGCGCTCGAGTTGGGCGGGTACGCCGCTCGAAGATCCCCGGGAGCGGGACCTTTACAGCAGGCGCTCTTCGCCTACGAAACTGCTCTGTAGATGAGACCCCGACGCCTCAAATCCCGCTCGCCACGGGGCGGTCACCGACGGTCGATGAGACTGTTTTCCTGCCACCTATGATGCACGCATAGCCAACGGAATTTACGAGTCGGTCTGCTTGCGAGCGTGGATGAGTGCGGGGAACACAGGCCGGAGGTGCAACGCATCTCTTCATTCGCCCTCGCTCACCATACCGAGTCGCTGCGGAACCTCACAGGTAAAGCCACCGGCGGACGGCGCCTCGCCGAGTTCCTCCAAACATAAGCCGCAACATACAGGCCGCCGAAGTGATTAGGGCTTCCGAGGATCATTTAACCACGGTTGAGCGACCTACCGAACATTAAGCTGGGCAGAGCGCTCGGGACCACGCTTTCGGAAATGTCCGCAGAGGTCGAGCGAAGGCCGGACAGCTAGAGCTGCTAACCGGCGATTGCTATCTCCACCGCACCATTCGGAACCCACGCCGACTACGAAAGGCAGCGCCGTTGTCGTAATCGGCGTCGACCGACGCGGGGTCGGTCGCGACAACGGTGCCCGCTGATCGCTTGTCGCGAAAAGCCGAGACGGTGTGTACTCGGAAGGCTACATTCGGCATCGGCCTGCTCTGATCGGGGTATTGGGTTGCACCCTCTCCTGCTCCGGGCGTAAACTGCACTAGTAACTAGTGTGGCAGGACGGGTACACTCCGTTTCCGCACCATTGCCGAAGGAGTACGCATATGGTCAAGAGCATGGTAAGCAAGGTCATGTGGGTGGGTAGGGCCACGGTATTCGTGGTGGGTCTCGCCGTGATAATGGCCCTCTTGTTCGGGGTGGCTACGACGGCGTTAGGGGCCAATGGCGACTTCTTCAAGGTGGGCAGGTCCAACTTCGCATCGGCGGTGAGCGTGCTGGACAAGAGCGGGGCCGGTCCCGCCCTACGCCTCAGGGTGGGCCGTGGCGCGCCCTTGGCGGTCAACTCCTCCAGGAAGGTGGACAACCTGAACGCCGACCAGATAGATGGCAAGGACTCGAGCGCGCTCATGCCGGCTCAGACTTACGTGGTCGAGCACGAGGAAGTCATAGAACCCCCTACGGTCGCCATCTCCAGGGCTATACTCTGCGACGACGAAGACGTGCCGATAAGCGGTGGCTTCGGGAGCTTGGATCCTGAATCGCAGATCATCTCCTCCAGGCGCATTGTCCTCGGCGATAGGGATGTGTGGCTGGTCGCGGTGAGGTCTTCGGGGAGCGACACGTTCACGGTAGAGGCGGTGTGCGCGGACTTTCCTCCGATGCACCAGTAGAACGCGTCACACGAGTGCTTGGAAGGGATGCTCTAAGTAGTTTGCCTAAATCGGCGCAAGCTTGACGTTGAAGCGCAGTGCCGTTGTCGCGATCGGCGTCGACCGATGCGGGGTTGGTCACGACAACAGTACCCACCAGCGCCTCCTCGCGGCTGGGGATAACGCCAGGGTGCACCGGATATCTTCGAGTGGCATCATGCCGACGGGGCAAGACTAAGATGGCGACAGGCTGGAGGGCATGGGGATGGTACGTTCGTCGCGGTCCGAGGGTTACGTCCTGCGAGGCGGTAGAGCGGGAGCGGAACGACTTCACCTCCTGAACCGGGTCAAATGGCCGACCACAGAGCCGCTGCTTAGGGCGGCCGGCCTGCGGACCGGGATGAGCTGCCTGGACGTGGGGTGTGGCAGCGGGGATGTGACGCTGAAGATGGCTGCTCTCGTCGGGGCCGAAGGCAACGTCGTGGGCGTCGACCGCGACCAGTCGATCCTGCAGCTTGCACGTCAGGAGGCCGACAAACGAGGCCTGCCAGTGACCTTCCGAAGGGCGGACACCGAGGAGTTAGCAGAGGAGTCGGCCTACGACCTGGTGTTCGCCCGCTACCTCCTCTCGCACCTGCTTCGGCCGCAGCGGGCCGTCGAGTTAATGGTACGGGCCGCGCGGCCGGGCGGGCGCTTGGTTCTAGAAGACGTCTTCTTCCCCGGCCACATCTGCTACCCGGCCAATGCCGCTTTCGACCGCTTCGTGGAGCTCTATCAGGCCGTTGCTAGGGCAAAGGAGGGCGGGGACGCGGCGATCGGGGTGCGCCTGCTAGAGATGGCGCTTGAGGCCGGGCTGGAGGAGGTGCGCGTAGGGCTGGTCGTGCCCACTTTCCGCGGCGGCGAAGGCAAGCAGGTTGCACGGATTACGATGGAGCACATACGGGGACCGGTGGTTAGCGCCGGGTTGGCATCCGATCTCGAGGTGGACAACATCGTCGGCGAGTTGGGCAGGCTCGCCGAGGACGACCGGACGCTGATGAGCATAGCGCCCACATTCCAGGTGTGGGGCCGCAAGGCTGGTGCGTGAGAAGCCCTCGGGTCGGCGGGCGCGACGTAGTCGACCATGGCACGGGGCTACGCCCCTGATCTGACTCTGCCTCCTCGCGGGCCTCGCGCCTCCTACGCTATAAGCCGCAGACTCGCCGCACCCTCAGCATCAAGGCTAACCCTGAAGGGCACCAGTGCCGTTGTCCTAATCGGCGTTGATCGATGCGGGATCGGTCACGACAACGGCACCCGCTGGCGCCCCCTCCTCTCTCCTGAGAATCCCTCTGTCGAGTACTAATTGACCGGTCTCTTCGTGATCCACTTTTTGGATTCATCGACGTTTCATCGCTATCTGCTTCCATGAGCGGGAATATGAAAGGAACAAGAAGTTCGCTTTCGAGCAGGAACGAAAACGCT
Organism: uncultured Rubrobacteraceae bacterium; assembly: GCA_963811295.1. Lineage (GTDB taxonomy): Bacteria > Actinomycetota > Rubrobacteria > Rubrobacterales > Rubrobacteraceae > Rubrobacter_D. The sequence goes on from CAWEQZ010000056.1 coordinate 4,679, forward strand.
GCTCCTAGGAGTTGGGCAATATGGCACGAGCAATAATCGACCCTGTGAAAACGTTCTACCGCGATCACACCATCATCGCCGCCATCATCACCGTGTCCTTTCTGGTGGTGGCTATCTTCGCTGTCAAGAACGGGCTGGGCGTTGCTAACAAGAAGGCCTGGAACTGGCTGGATGTTCTTGTCGTTCCCGTGGTCCTCGCTGTTGGCGCGGCCTGGTACCAAGAAACAGAACAAGAGCGCGATAGACAACGTGAGAATGAGCAGCAGGACCGCGAACGCAGGGAGGCGAATGCTCGGAAGGAACTTCAAGATGAGATAGAAGAGCGGCGTGCGCAGGATGCCGCGTTGCAAGCGTATCTTGACCACATGTCAGCCCTATTGATCGACAAGGGACTGCGGGAGGACCCTGACGAGTACGCCTCTGTTCGTGTGACGGCGCGAGCCCGGACGCTTGCGGTGCTGAGTCAGCTTGATGGCAAACGCAAGGGAACCGTCCTGCAATTTTTGCGCGAGGCGCGATTAATCAATAGAGAGTGCACCCCGCGCAAGAGCCGCTTGTTCAAAGGGCGGGTGTTCTATCCGCGCATCATTGGTTTGGACGGAGCTGACTTGAGCAAGGCTCACCTGCGAAGGGCTAAGCTTATCAGCACTTCCGGTGAGGAGCATGTCTCCCTGAAAGAGGCTATCTTGAGGGAAGCTAACCTGATAGAGGCAAATCTGAGGGGTGCCGACCTGAGGAGCGCCAACCTGAGGGGTGCCTGGATGATTGGAGTTGAATTGGACGATTCTGGGGAGACGAAGAGGCCCGCTGACTTAAGAGGGGCCGACCTTCGAGAGACAGAAGGTCTCGATGAGGAACGTCTGAGCAAGGCGATAGGGGATCGAACAACGAAACTCCCAGACGACATTCAAGCGTTCAATGCGTGGCGCAAGCCTTCCGATGAGCGTCCGTGTGAGGAGTAGGTATTGCCCGACTACGGAAAGTCCACTCTTAGAGAGTGGACGACGCATGCGTGGCTAGAACGTAATCTCCATCATCGACTGGCCATCCGAACTGATCACCGCCCGGAACGCCACCCCAGGCGTTGTCCTAACTTGCGTGGGCCCACGCCCACGAAGCCCTTCTGTGGGCGAGCAAGGGCAAAGGAGCGCACCACACCTTCAACTACGACCTTATCAACAGCCGCGACCCGACATCGCAAGTCTCCTCGTTCTGACGCGTCCCTACTGTGCCCACAAGAGAGAAGCTCCACGGGCGCCACCCCACCCAGAAGCCTCTGCGCCTCCTCAGGCGCGCCGTGTTGGCCGCAACGGGGGAGGGAGATCTGGTACTCGACCCCTTCTGCGGGTCCGGGACGACGGAGGTTGCGGCCAGGGAGCTCGGGTGCTACTTCGTGGGCGCCGAGGCGGAGCGGGAGCACGCCGAGCTCGCGGGGCGCAGGATCGGGGCGGCGGTGCGTGGGGAAGTGCTACGAGGGATCCCCAGCGCCAAAGATGCATAGATCGCGGTTCTCTGGCGCCATCCGCGTCGAGGCATACGATGAAGGGCAGCGCTGTTGTCGCAATCGGCGTTGACCGACGCGGGGTCGATCGCGACAACAGCTTAGTCGACGTCCCCTCAGTGCAGAGGCGAGAAGGATAGTCGCAAGTTCACGTGGCCCCGATCCGAAAGGCTCAATGTACGGTAGCGAAACGGTGCGGTGAGGACTTGGGAAACGTACCGCTCATTCGTCCAGCTCACAGCTCCCCTTTTCTTGGACTTTCGTCATCAATCAGGAACGATCGCGTCCCGTTTCGCCCGTAGTATCAAGACACAAGTTAGGTAGGTGTTGGTGGAAGAAAGTAGTGGCCCAGCGATGATCGTTTCAGAGAATCCCCTATCCGCCCCAGCGAAGCGCTCGCAGGGCATCCCGCCGACGGTGCTAGGGCTGCTCTCGATCGGCTCGGTGCAGTTCGGGGCCGCGATCGCGAAGGGGTTCTTCGATTCCCTTGGTCCGGGCGGGACGGTCTTCTTGAGGATCTCTCTGGCCACGCTCGCGCTGCTCCTGCTCTGGCGCCCGAAGCTGGGCGGGTACGGCCGGCGGGAGTATGGGTTCGCGGTCGCGTTCGGGCTGGTCCTGGCGGGGATGAACCTGTCCCTCTATATGGCCATCGATCACATCCCGCTCGGCGTCGCCGTGACGCTGGAGTTCGTGGCCCCCTGGGTTGAGATTCGTACCTCCTTGCCAAACGTAGTTTGCAGAAGAAGTCCCTTGTGTACCCGCACAGGGGACCCCCGAACCTCGGCCTGTCAGGAAGATCACACACGGGTCCGCTCAGAGCTGTATTCACCGGAGTGCTTAGAAGGTAAATTCTCCGAAGGTCGGGTCAAGAAGTGGCCACCTGGCATATATGAGCCGCTCCGTTACGGTACTAAGATCCTATCAATCGTCAAGCCGGGCGCCCTCTGTAGCTTCCCCCTCCCAGAGGGTTCCGGCTTTTCCCTTGCCTGTGCCGCTGGTCCTGGGCCGTACCGAACTTCGCAATGACGCAGTTCTGAGAAGTTCGTACCCAGAAGCAGTGTCCGCCTGGCATATGTATGGCCGCTCGCCAGCCTGCTAGAGTGCTGCTCTCGCGTTAGATACGACGCGCGGTGGAAAAGGGTTAGAGCCCTGCTGCTGCCTGAGGGTCATCACCACGCTTATCAGGTCAGTATCCTCTATCTAGCTCCCGACGCCCGCCTTGTTCGGTCGAACCGAAAAGCATCGCGGACACAACCCTGCGAGGCGCGCGAATTGGTCTCTCACGGTGCTCCTGTCCGGGCCACGGGTGCCCCCCCGGCTTCACCAGCGTTGTGCCCGCATTTAGCTGTTTAGCCTGGGCAACAGAGCTGACGACTGCAGGTGGAGTCGAAGTGTGCCCACCCCCGCAGATGTTAAGCATTGTGGACAACCTTGCGAGGCGCGCAAATCATCTAATGCGTTTTTAACAGCCGCACGTATCACGGGGGTCGAACGGACTACCGGTGTCCCCCCAGCCGCCGCCGGCCACCGCCTCAAGCTGGTGGTCCGATAACTCGCTACCTTCTCCGAGCAGCGAGGCACTGGGAAGCACCAGGTAGATGGTGTCTGCGCTCTCCTCCACCGCCCTTACCTCGACGCCCTCGGCCAGCCTGCTGCCCAGCTCCTGCTCCACGACCGCCTTGGGGTCATCGAGCAGCCTCTGCCTGAAGTCCTCGTCCTCAAGGCTCCTCTGGATCAGCCTGCGCTCCACCTCGGCGCGCCCTCCGCCACCTGCTGATGCTTGGCTCATGGCCCTCTCTCCCTTCGCTGTGTCCCCGACCACCCAGGAGCGTCGTGTCGTCGCTCTGAGGCCTGCTCCCATCACGGATGGGTATCACAGTTAGCACGGTTGTGTGCTCCGCACAAGGGTGCATGCCCCAGAGCAGCGCCTAGGAGGAGCAGCATGAGGAGGGCCGGGGTCTAGCAGCCTCGGCCCTACCTCTTGCCCTTACTCAGCGGTGGAAGATTCGCACCGCCGAGGCTAACCCCGAGCAGCCTGCTCACCAGCCCAATGCCGAGGCCGATGACCACCGCGGCGTCGACGCGGACCGCGGGTGCGCCGGGCGGGAGACCAGGCACCTCCTGGGCCAAGATAACGCCTCCACGAGATGAGCGCCGTGCCGATCACCACCAGAGCAGGCGTTCGGAGACGCGATGCACCAGCGCCGTCCGCACGTAGGCCGCCGACAGCGCACCTGTGATCACCGCCAAGTCGACGGGCAACAACCCCAGCAGGAGCGCCAAGGATAGCGTGCCGCCGCGGATCAACAGGGTTGTCCTACGCACGTGTCGTTTGTCGCACTCCACGCATTGTGGATGCCCCCGCCGGCCACCTGCTCAAGCTCCTGGTCGGAGAGCTCTTCGCCCTGGCCTAGCGGCGAGTCACTGGGAAGCACCAGATAGATGCTCTGTGGGCTCTCCTCTACCACCCTTACCTCCACGTCCTCAGGCAGCCCAATCCCCAGCTCCTGCTCCACGGTAGCCTTGGGGTCATCAAGCAGCCTCTGGCGGAAGTCCTCGTCCTCCATGCTCCTCTGTACAAGAGTGCTCTCCACCTCGGCGCGCCTGGCGTCACTGGCTGCTGCTTGGCTCATGGCCCTCTCTCCCTTCGCTTGTCCTGTCCCCTACTACGGCGTCGTGTGTTAGCGACCCGACGGCGCAAGGGCTTAGTATCCCAGAAGCCCCTTGTTGCCCGCAACGTCTTCGGGATGGAGAGGCGCCTATGCTGGGGCGGTCTCTGTAGTAGTAGGCAAGAGGCGCAATCGAAGGCGAACACGGAGGTCTTCTAGGATGTGAGGTCGCACGCTTCTTTATGCCCTTATTCACCGTAAGTGCGTAGAAGGTGAATTCTGCGAAGTTCGTGGCATGTTCGTCATCGTCCAGCCCGAGAAGTTGCACGAGGCCCTACCACGCGTATATGCTGCATATACGGCACAACACAGCTGCTAGATAGAGGCTGAGAAGCTCGCTCCCATACTTGGGTGCCTCGGAGGAGTGGAGCCAGTGGCGCAACCGGCTACTACACGCAATCAGTGGTGGCCGGTTTTGTTTTGCAGCTCGATGGAGGTGCATATGGTGGCAGGGGAAAAGGACGAGCAGCTGCGCTTCCAGGCCAGGCTGCTCGATGCTGTGGGGCAGTCCGTCATCGCCACCGACCTTGAGGGAAAGGTTCTCTACTGGAACAGGGCCGCAGAAGAGATCTACGGCTGGTCCTCGGAGGAGGCACTGGGGCGCAGGTTGAGGGACTTGACGGTCTCCGAGGGGTCGCTGGAAAAGGCGGAGGAGGTCGGTTCCGAGCTACGGGCGGGACGAGCTTGGTCGGGTGAGACGCTGCTCAGGCGCAAGGACGGCTCCTACGTGACCGTGCTGGGCACCGCCACGCCCCTCTTCGACGATCGAGGGAACGTCGTGGGCATGATCGGTGTCTCCACCGACATATCCGAGCGCAAAGCCCTCGAGGAGCAGCTGCATCATCAGGCGTTCCACGATCCGCTCACCGGGCTGCCGAACCGAGCGTTGTTCATGGATCGCCTCGAACACGCCTTCATCCGTGCCAATCGGCGGGGCACCAAGGTCGCGGTGCTGTTCATGGACCTGGACAACTTCAAGGTCATAAACGACAGCCTCGGGCACAAAGCAGGAGATCTACTACTCATAGCGGTTGCCGAGCGTTTGAAGGCTTGCCTACGTCCCGAAGATACCGTCGCGCGCCTTGGCGGGGACGAGTTCACCATCTTGGTTGAGGACGTTGCTAGTGTGGGTGATGTAGCCCGGATTGCAGGGCGGATCGCAGACATACTGCGACCTCCCTTTGCTCTTGGAGATCAGGAGGTGTTCGCCACCGCCAACATCGGTGTCGCCCTCAACGGCCCTGCTCAAGGGCAGCCGGCGGATCTCTTGCGGCACGCGGACCTGGCGATGTACCGAGCCAAACGCAGGGGCAAGGCTCGCTACGAGGTGTTCGAGCCCAGCATGGATAGCGCATTCACCCCCCCGGTCCTGCAGAGGTGGCGAAGGCGAGAGAACCTCTTGCTGGGACTCGTCCTGATAGCGTTGGCCGCGGTCGGGTGGGCATACGTCGCCTACCAGGCAGCTTCTATGGGGAGCATGCAGAGCGCCCTGGGTGTCATGCAGATGGGAAGAAAAGGAGAAGCCGCCCTGTTCCTCCTGGCTTGGACGGCGATGATGGTGGCAATGATGGTGCCCGCCACGCTACCCTTGATACTCCTCTACTGTACCATCGCCCGCGACCGCTTGAGCCTCGGCCGCGCGCGGGTTGGCGTGGTGACTCTGCTGGTGGGTTATATGGCGGTCTGGGCTATGGCGGGTCTACCGGTATACGCCTACAACTCGTTGGCCGGTGCCGCAGGGTCCTTGGCAGCAGTATTACCTGCCTTGCTCCTCATCGTCGGCGGAGCCTACCAGTTCACGCCGCTAAAGCGCATCTGCCACGCGCGCTGCAGCAGCCCTTTTTTCTTCCTAATGCACAACTGGGACCCGGGAGTTAACGGCGCTCTCCGGCTGGGGATGGTCCACGGCATCGACTGCCTGGGCTGCTGCGCAGGGCTGATGGTGGGATTGGTGGCTCTGGGGACGACTAACCTAGCCTGGATGCTTACAGCGGCGGTTATCATCTTCGCGGAGAAGACGATCCCTAACAGCCACCGCATCGCTCGACCCTTGGGGGTCGCTATGCTATCGGGTGGCGTGGTGTTATTGGTGACATCTTTGCTCAGCGGGATGGAGTCCATGTAGCGCTCGCGCGCAGAGCTATATCCACAAAGTGCCTATAAGAGGTTGCGCGGATAGGCGGGTAGCAAATGTACCAAGGAGCGGTGATAAAGAGCCCATTTAATCGCTCGAAGAGATCGGCAAGTATGAAATGTAGCGAGCCTATCCGCGCAAGCTCTAATCCTACAGTGCCACTTACGTGGATCTGCGGTACCCTCTACCCATAAGACGGGAGAGGAGCCAGGTGATCGCCGAAGAGCGCAGCGAACAAACGAGAGATCCCGACTACCCTTGAGCAGTGGAGCATACCTCGATGAGCTGCATGCCCGCATTGCGCACAGGTTTTTGAGACCTGAGGTCAGCGACCGTGCCCGACGCTACCTTAGCGGGCTGCTCGGCGAGGTTAGGCGCAAGAACTCTTGGCAGATGGCCGAAGCTATCGGCGAGGCGAGGCCGCGGGGGGTCCAACACCTCCTCAATGACGCTCACTGGGATGCAGATGCCGTCCGCGATGACCTTATAGAGTACGTCGTAGAGCACCTCGGAGACGAGATTAGCGGGGTACTCATCGTCGACGAGACCGGTTTCTTGAAGAAGGGCAACAAGTCGGTTGGGGTGGCTCGCCAGTACACGGGCACGGCGGGCAAGAGGGAGAACTGCCAGGTAGGAGTGTTCCTCTGCTATGCCTCTAAAGAGGGTACGGCGTTCATAGACCGGGCTTTGTACCTGCCACGCGAGTGGACGGACGATCCGCTGCGGCTCTCTGAGGCTGGTGTCCCTAAGGGAGTGAGGTTTGCGACCAAAGGCGAGCTGGCCAAAGCGATGCTGGGGAGGGCGTTTGAGGCCGGCGTTCCCGCGCGGTGGATCGTCGCCGACACGGTCTATGGGATGACGCGTGGCTTGCGCAGGTGGCTGGAGAAGAGGGAACGCTCGTATGTGCTGGCGGTCACCTCCTCCAAGGGCATCTACCACGAGGGTCGCCAGAGGCAGGTGCGCAAACTAGCCCAAACTCTGCCGGAGGAGTGCTGGATGCGCGTTTCGGCCGGGTCAGGGAGCAAAGGAGAGCGCCTCTACGACTGGGCCTGTGTGAAGCTACCCGAGAGCGAAGCATACTGCGCGGGATCGCCAGCGGGACGCTGGTTGCTGATGCGGCGGAGCATCAAAAAGCCCGAGGAGATCGCCTACTACCTGTGCTACGGGCCGGCACAGACGAGTGTCGACGAGTTGATCCGGATCGCAGGCAGGCGCTGGCAGATCGAGGATAGCTTCTCAGAAGCGAAGGGCGGTAGCGGCCTGGACGAGTACGAGGTAAGGAAGTGGGATGGCTGGCAGCGGCACATTACCCTTTGCCTCTTGGCACACGCCTACCTGGCGGTGGTGCGCTCCGTAGCCGAAGATGAGGAAGAAGCCGCTAAAAAGGGGATCTCACCTCGGGTCTCTATCCAGAGTTAATCCCGCCGACCGTGCCAGAGGTAAGGCGCGTGATCCGGGCGATGGTGGGCCCCGAAGAGCAGAGGGAGTTCCGGCTAGGATGGTCGCTCTTTCGCCGGGCTCACCAGGCCGTGGCCAAGCGCTCTCACAAGGCGACTTACAGAGCAAAACACGCCACCGACCATTACGCCGATGAGCACGACGATGGTAGTAGAGGAGGTGAGCCCTATCCAGCCGAGTCTAGCGAATCTAGCGAAACTACCGCGCCAACGACCCTCATTCACGCGCCGAAGGCCGGCCTTCTCGCCGACCAACAGTGGGAGTGCGTTAGAGAGCTATTACCGGTGCAGAAGCCAGGCCAGGGACGCCCCAGACGCGATGACCGACAAGTGCTTTGCGCGATACTGTGGATCATGGACACCGGCTCTTCGTGGCGGGATCTCCCAGAGGAGGAGTTTGGTCCCAATAGCACGGCTCACGGTAGGTACCGCAAATGGTGCAAAGAAGGGCTCTGGGCTCGGATAGTTGAGGCTCTCGGAAGATGACCCCGTTTGTCCATAATCTAGATCGAAGTGGCACTGTAGGACTAAGTGGTGAAGTTGAATTCTGCGAACTTCGCTTTGACGGCGTTCTAAGAAGTTCGCGAAGAAAGTTGTAAGAAATACTGCATTTGAGTGATGCGCCAAGCAGCACTTTGTGGTGCCATGGAGCACGAAGAAACGTTAGCCACAAGGTAGAGGCCAAGAGCCCGCCCTAGTTATGTTGGGCGCTTTAGGGGCGGATGGAGCCAGTAGCGCAACCGGCTACCTCCTAAAAGAGGATAGTCGGTTTTGGTTTGGCAGAGAGAATGACGAAGTCAGAAGAGCGTGAGGTGAAGCTCCTTTCGCTGGTGGATGTTCTTGAGCCCCTCTCAGAGGAAGAGCTAAAGGAAGTCTCCACTCGCTGCCCGACCTTTAGTCTCGATGCAGGCGAAGAGTTCTACGCGTCTTCAGGGCACGACCGTGGGCTCTTTCTGCTCGAGGAAGGACACGTACTCATCTACAGGATTACCTCTTCTGGAAATCAGATCACCTTCGCTGTGCACAGTAAAGGAACAGTGCTCCCGGCTCTAAGGCTTCAAGGCCTGATCGCCCGAGCCATAGAGCCCTCTGCCCTTGCCTTCATGAGCCGGGGAGACCTCGAGTACTTCCTCCGAAGGAAGCCGCAGATGGGGTTACTTCTTATGGATCTGTTGGCAGAGAACCTGCGCCTGATGGACGCTCGCGTCTCGGATGTGACCCACAAGCGGGTGTCTGCCCGCTTGGCGAGCCTCATCGCTTGGCTGATAGAGGAGGAGGGGCTCGTAGAGGGAAGTGGAGATCGAGTCATACCCTATCCCTATACCCACGAGCAGCTGGGAACCATCATAGGAGCCAGACGGGTGGCCGTAACCCTTGCTATCAAGGCTCTCCAGGACGAGGGGGCCGTGGAACTGAGAAGGCGGCGGATCCACGTTAAGGACCTGAAACTCCTCCAACGCATCGCTGAACAAGAAAGCTAGTAACCCAATATGTTCTTTGGAATACTGAACCTTCTGGCCACCACGAGTAGTATGGCCAGCGCAGACAAAAGCTCGGCTTGGTAGAGGCTCAGAACTTTGCCCTTTCATGTATGGGCACCTGGGGCATAGGGAGCCAGTGGTGCAACCGGCTACTTTGGATCGTCGTGGTCCTTAGAGGCCGGTTTTTGTGTGGGGGAAAGGCAAGGGAGGTGATGGGGCCAGGTTAGCTATCGAACAAATCGGAAGGGCAAGAGGCCGGACGCTTGTTTTGGCTATAGACACCCATACAAGAACGCCCAGCCCCCGCAAATAGGCATTCTACTAGCTCCTAAGGTGGGACGGCAGATAGCCCTTACCTAAAGAGATAGGTAGAGGCCAACCAAAGGAAAGGACACCCAAATGAGGAAGATCGTCATCATTGCCCTACGGGCGCTGATAGCCCTTGGAAGATCGTCATCATTGCCGTACTGGCGCTGATGTCACTGGCCCTCGCGGCTGTGCCGGCATTGGCGCAGAATGAGACGACCATCGCTGGCCCTCTGATCGCGACCCGTACGTTTCAACTCGGGCAAGAATGGACAGGTCGGGAGCGAATCTTGCACCCTGGCAAAGTACGCACCGGAGAGAATGGGTAGGAGACCATCCCTGGAGGGAAGTAGCGCTCTTCTGTCCATTGCCGAAGCCTCCATGGTGAGCGCAAGCGTAGACGTGTGCGATGGACGAGCTTAACCTTCCAGGCTTCAACTACTACATAGACGAGTCCGACCCAGACATAGTCGTCCTGCGCCGTCAAGACGGAGCCTTCGTAGCAGCTTTCAGTGCCCAAGGAGCAACCAAAGAGGGCATCCTCGAGGCCGCGAAGGAGGACTATGGAGCCCTGGTCGAAGCGAACAAGGACACCTCGGCCCCCTCAGCAACCGAGTAACGAAAGGGTGCTTAACCCCGCGAGGCGGCTTATTCGCCCAAGTGCGTAGAAGGGCAATTCTGCGAACTTCGCATTGACGGAGTTCTACGAAGTTCGGCTAAAGGGTGTTCTCGGAAGCTTGCTTTGAAGCGCTCCCGTTCCACTTCGGAAGCGTACGCAACTCACTCTTGCGCTCAGTCTTCTGGTCGGCTCTGGTCTTCACGGCCTCCGTGCGTCTTGGAGGCGCGTTTACGGGCGTAGAGCCTGCGCATGTTGACGCGGGTTCCACAATCGCCTATGGCGCACCACCGGCGGCTCTTGTTCTTGCTCGCGTCGCGAAAGAGCCAGCCGCACCCCCCTTCTTCAAGAGGACACGCTTTTACCCGATCGAGCAAGCCAGACGTGAGCAAGCTCGTTGCCGAGAGCACCACCGGCCAGAGGGGCTCCTCAAGGTCGTCGGTACCCTCTACCCTGACCCACCCGAAGCCGCCGTCTTTTGTTTCCCTGATGTGATGGCGCTCGAGCGTACCCACATGCGCCGTCGACAGCAGGTCTAGGTCCGACGGATCTGGATTCACTCCCCGCGCTATTGCGGAGAAGACCCGGTACACCATCTCCCGCAACGAGACGGCCCGCTCGAAGGAGGCAGCAGCCTCCCTGGGCCAGCCCTCCGCCTCCAGGAGTAGGCGCGCCGCTCCCTCCTCGCTCAGCGCTCCGGCATGCCTCGCCCACCGCACGAGATCCGCATAGTTCGCCAGGTAGCCGTTCCGGTGGTCTCCGAGATCTGCCTTCAGACCGTTGGCAAAATCGAGGCACAACTCCCCGCCAAGCAGCCTGAGTGTCGTGCGGTTCTCGCTATCGCTCATCTCCCTCACCTTTTTTGATCATATCACCAAAACGCTCTTGAGTAATAAGAACGCCTTTGCTAAGATCTTATCATCAAAGCTTGTTTAGATGATAAGAAAGGAGCGGGAGAGCGGTGATCGGTTTCGCGACCGTCGAGGTACAGGCCGAGGCGGACTTCGACCGCGCTCGACGTCGGGCCTTCTTCGGACGCGTGGCGGCCCGTTTGCGACGCGAATGCAGCCGGCTGCTAGCCTTCGACGAGATCAGGGAGGGGCATTTGGCGCACAACAGGCGTCGCTTGGGCCTGAGGGATGTCGAGGGCTCGAAGGTAGTTGGCAGCATGGGCCGCCACGAGGACTTCGATCGCACCTTCATGCCCACCAAGGCGAGCCTTGCGGAGAGGTGGAAGAGGGTGGACCGAGCGTTCCACCGTGGGCTAGATCTGCCGCCGGTCAGGCTGTACAAGATCGGGGACTCGTATTTCGTCGAGGACGGCAACCACCGCGTGAGCGTTGCCCGTTACCAGGGAATAGAGACGATCGAGGCCGACGTGACCGAGTACTTTCCGATCTAGACAGGGCACACTCGAGGCGGATGGCGTAGGCTAGCAACAAACGGGCCCCATTCACCCGAGTGCGTGGAATTAGAATTCTCGGAAGTTCAGCTTAGGGATTAGGAGCGTCGTAGGGTAAGGAGGGTGATGTCGTCCTCTTGCTCCCAGCCTTCCCCAACAAAGGAGTAGAGCTCTTCCATCAGATACTCCCCTAGCCACCTCTCCTCACCACGCTCGGCCACGTGAGCACGAAGTCTTGGGAAGCCGAACATCTCACCCTTAGGGTCGTGAGCCTCCACCAGCCCGTCGCTGTAGAGAAGGACGCTGACGCCAGCATCAAGCACTACCTCCTTCTGCTCGTAGCTCATGCCCGGCATGAGGCCCAAGGGCATCCCTCTAGCCCTAAGTTCCTCTGCGCCATCGCCGTGATGCACGTAGGGCAGGTCGTGGCCAGCGTTGGCGTAGCTCAAGCTGCCGCTCTTAGGGTCGAGGATGGCATAGAAGCAGGTCACAAACATGTTGGGAGGCATGTCAGTGACCAAGGTGTCGTTGACCCTTCCCAAGACATCTCCCGGCGAGTATTCAGAGGCTCCGGCTACGGCACGGAGCATGCTGCGGGCGCTGGCCATCACAAGCGCTGCGGGTACGCCCTTGCCCGTAGCGTCCCCCACGACGAGGCCAAGGCGTCCGTCCCTCAGCTCGAAGAAGTCGTAGAAGTCTCCTCCTACCTCTCGTGCGGGCTTGTAGTAGGGAGAGATCTGCCAGCCCTCTGGGGTGGGCACCTCCTCAGGCAGTGAGGTTTGCTGGATACTTCGTGCCACCTCAAGCTCCTGCTCTATGCGCTCGCGCTCAACCCTCTCTTGCTCCAGACGCTGCTCCATCAGTGCTTGGCCGACCGTTCCCAAGCTCCGCTCTTCGGCGATCTTGCCATCGGAGATGCGGTGGATGAAGATGGCCATGGAGGTCACCTCCCTGCCGGTAGGTGCGACGCCCAGAAACTCCCCCAGGTCGTGGGTGGCGTGCACGGTGAAGCGGGAAACCACCTTCTCTGCTTCGGCTACCTGCTCCTCGACGATGAACCTGGTGTTGGAAAAGGCGGCAGCATACTCGAGGGTCATCCGCTTGAAACCTTCACGGTCGAGTTGCTGGCCGGGAAACACCTTAGTGTGGCTGAGGAAGTGGGGAGCAAGCATCTTGTCCATCGCGTCCATGTCCAGCTTACCTCGCGCCTCGAACAAACGGCGTACCAAGGTCTTGTTCTGTTCAGCCTCCGACGACACAGTAGCTTCCTCCTTCTTGTCCTTTTGCCAAGTGGCGTTCTTACTAAGCGGTTGGGCAACAACATCCATGATGCCACCCGGAGAGGTGGGGCGCATTTACCGGAAGCTTATTCACCGAAGTGCGTGGAATAGGTCTTCTGCGAAGTTCGCCCCGGAGATCTCATGGTGGCATCATTCAGGCGTCGAGTGATCCGTCGGGAAAGCGGGTCGAGAAGGAGGAGAGCCCATGCCGGTCGCATACCTCAACGGTACGGAGCTGTTCTACGTCGAAGTCGGTGAGGGGACCCCCTGCCTGGTGATGCACGGCGGCCTGGGATTCGATCACACCTGCCTGCACCCCTGGCTCGACCCTTTGGGCGACGTTATGCACCTGGTCTACTACGACCACCGCGGCAACGGTCGATCGGGCAGACCGCCTTCGTCGCCTTCGTGCGACGCGACACATGATCGGCGAACCTTTCATGGTCATGCTCGGCCGCTGCCGACGTTCGCGCCCTCACCATCCTGACTCGGCAGGAAGCCGTCAGTCCTTGTCGCCACTGGCGAAGCGCGAGGCTCCGATGGCCGCGATGGTGACGAGGAAGACGGCGACTATGGCGCGGGGCTGGAGCACTTCTCCGAGGACGACGAGGCCGACGAGGGCGGCGACGGCGGGCTCCAGGCTCATGAGGACGCCGAAGACTTTTGCCGGGATCCTCCTCAGCGCCTCCATCTCCAGCGAGTACGGTATGGCGCTCGACAGCAGCGCGACCCCGGCCCCGAGCACGAGCACCTTCGGGTCGAGGAGGGCGACGCCGCCCTGAAAGACTCCGACCGGGACGAGGGCTACCGCTCCGACCGCCATCCCGATCGCAAGCCCGGTCACGCCGGAGAACTCCGCCCCCGTCTTCTGACTGAGGATGATGTACGTCGCCCACAACAGCCCCGCGAGGAGCGCCAGCCCCACACCCACAGGATCGAGGTCGAGGCCGCCAAAAGCTCCGATGGGCGCGAGCAGGATTATCCCCCCTGCCGCGAGCGCGACCCAGAGCCCATCGAGCAGCCTCCGGCTCCCGAGCACGGCGACGGCGAGCGGCCCGCTGAACTCCAGCGTGACCGCCACGCCGAGCGGTATCCTTGCGAGCGCCGAGTAGAAAGCGAGGTTCATCGCCGCGAGCGCGAGCCCGAAGACGGTGGCGAGAGCGTACTGCCTCGCCGAATACCCCCGAATGATCGGACGCCAGACGGCGAAGAGGATCACAGCCGCGAACGCGACGCGCATGAATACTGTCCCGCCCGCTCCGGCCTCCTCGAAGAGCCCCTTCGCCAGCGCCGCCCCGAGCTGGACGCAGAAGATCCCAACGAGGACAAGCCCCGCAGGCGGCATCGCCCCGACACCGCTCCGCATCTCCTCGAAACCCCGCCCGACTCGCGACCGTACGTGATCCAACCCGATACCACCATCCATTCGAGATCCACGACGACTCAGCGAGAGCAGCCCCGGCCCTTCTCTCAGTAGCTGCCAGTGCTCCGGCAGCGATCCCCTACGCCCTGAAGAACGGGATGCTGGTCCGCCCCCACAAAGCCATAGCTCTCCGTAACCCCGCCATACGGCGCTTATCACTGCTGTCTTTGGTCCTCATCGCTTCACCTCCTTCGCTCGACTCCCCATGTTCATCTCCTGAGAAAAGCGGCGTTCTCGCCGCTTTACAGCCGGGTCTTGTGCCGACGGTAGTACACACTGCCGGGCGCGGGTGAAGTCCAGCTCGACCTGGTCCTCCAGGTTCATCAGTTCGACCACCGGCATCACTCGCTTTCTTGTTGCGCAGGGTGTGAAACCCCATTACGAGAGGCCTGACGTTGCCGAAAGGTGCGGGCCTTCATGCGGTTGCCGCAGACCTCCATCGTGCACCACTTGCCCGAGCGGTTCCTGGAGCGGTCGTAGAAGGCCCATTGGCAAGCATCGTTGCTACAGACCTTCAATCTGCCCCATTTCCCCTCGTCTGTGGCCCGCACCACGGCGGCAAGGATGCGACCAAGGGCTGCGGACACACCAGAGGATTCGGGCTCAAGTGTTGCCCCGCCGTCGTGATCGAAACGGACCGTAAGACACACACTCCTGGCTGCACGGTTAAGCTCGCTGATGCTTACCGTTTCGATTACTTCACCATTGTTGGCCAAGATCAGCGCACGTATCCCTTCTCGCAGTGCAAGCGAACGTTCCAGGTCCTTCTCATCTGCGGTAGCCCCATCCTCGTCCAGCAGGTCCATGCCGGCAAACCAGCTGAGTAGGGACTCAGGGCTCTCAAGCTCGTCGCTCTCTTCTTCGATGTCGCGGGTATTGACGAACCGGCGAACCAGCTCCAGCTCGCCGGGCGCTTCATTTCTTTGCATAACGCCTATGTCTTCTCCAACCCTGAGTGTGCACTTTACGACCGCTAGCTTTCAGCACTTCGCAGCCAGCCTCGCCTCATACTCCTCTGGCCTTCGCAACTGCAGGATCCATCCCCCCAAGCTTATCCGCCACTCCCTGCTAGCTCTCTTTCGCCCGCGGCGGCTCTCCTTGGCGAGTCGGGCGTTTTGCGCCTCCCTGAGCAAGTCCTGGTGGTGTTGGCGCCATACCTCTGGTTGAGCCCAATAGTCGTGCACTTTCTCCTCTTCTCACTTTCGACGAGGGCCGTAGTCCTCTCTTCACTAACCACCTAAGATTCTACACCAGTTATCATAACCGGTCAACACTTTTTGATAGTTATTTACGAGCCGCGTCATCTTCTCGTCGAGGTGGCAGCCCTCCTATTCACCGAGTTGCCTAGAAGATAAATTCTCCGAACTTCGTCCGTTTTAACGGCGTTCTAAGAAGTTGAACTTCCGCTTTACGCAGATTCTCGGAAGTTCGCCCGGCTTGCAGGGTTCACACTATGGTGTGCTTGATTAGGTAGATAGTGATGATCGCCCCCGCCCAGATGGCCACAAGGCCTATTAAGAATGGCACTACAGAGCGTCCTCCGAACTTATCCAACGGTGCTAGCACAACAGCGCTCAACACCACCAGTAGCGCGACGCCGGCCAGTAAGGAAACTACAGCCACCGTCGAGAGAAATGTAGCGTAGGTCATTGTAGGGCCACTATACTCGCTCTACGCTCGATCCGCGGTTGTTCCTCATGTCCTTATTCACCCAAGTGCGTGGAAGGGTAATTATGCGAAGTCCATATACGACACCCCGCATAATGGGGTTCAGAATCGCCAGAAGGGCTACTCTACGCCTCCGTGAGAACTGAGGCACGACCACAACTTATGGGTAGGTGCATAGAGATTCGCCATGTTGGATGCTGCGCGTACGGGGTGGATTTTACTCATTCCCCTTCTGCGGCACGTTAGGTCTACGCCACTAGTTGCACACTCATCGTCCTTTCCGTATCGAGACGCACCGTAAAGGGCACCAGTGCCGTTGTCGTAATCGGCGTTGACCGAGGCGAACGCGGTAGCGACGACGGCACCGCTGGTGCCTGTCCGTGTCTCATGGTTCGGGCGGTCCTTGTCGCACTCGACGGCGCATCTCTTCGGAGGGCCAAGACTCGCTCCCTGTCCACCCGTAGCGCCAGGGGTCGATGCACTCTATCCACCAAGTGACTCCCACCTTCTCGTAGGCCGCCACCAGGCGAGCAGCCTTCTTCCGATCCTCCCCTGGCGTCTCCCCTGCTACCACCAACTCGAAAGGATCGCTCCCCGCGCGGTGGTCCGCGACGTAGCGCGCCACCTCCCGCGCGTCCTCTGGCGTCATTGGCACTATGCGTCCGCCCTCGACCTTCATCGGGAACACGCCGTCCCAGCGCGCGGCACGGCGGAAGGGGGCCTTTATCGGCCAAGTGCCGCCCACCCAGATGGGGATACGGGGACGCTGCAGCGGGGGAGGGTAGAAGATGGCCCGCCATTCCTGCTCGGGGGGATCGCCCGCGACCCTGTAGTGCTCCCCGCGGTGGCCGAACGGTTCGCCGCTCCACAGGCCCGTGAGCACCTCAAGCCCCTCGTCGAGCATGGCCCCGCGCACCCGCGTGTCCGTCTCCTCGCCCAGGTAGTCGTACTCATAAGGCATGGCGCCGATGCCGACGCCCAGGATCAATCGTCCGCCGGAGAGGTGATCGAGGGAGGCGGTCTCCCTCGCCAGCTTCGCGGGACGGCGCCTGGGCAGAGGCGTGACCATCGGACCCAGCCATACGCGGCTCGTGCTAAGGGCGACTGCGGTCAGCGCAACCCAAGGGTCGACTACCGGCACAGGTCCAGGAGAGAAGGCGAGTAGATGGTCCCATATGAAGAACCCGTCCCAGCTGCCCTCCTCGGCCTCACGGGCCAACTCCGCGATCGCTCGGGCGTCCACCCCTACCCCGAAGTTGGGCACGCTCACGCCGTAACGCACGCTGTCCTCCTCGCCAATCGTTTCACCGAGTCTCGGTAGCACGCCGCTGCAAGCATACTGCGGTGGTCGCAGGGCCACTAGGGGTAATGGTTGTACGACCTCCCTCTGCGGTGACTCGCCCCCGCCGGCACCCCTCTTCGCACTGGGAGGATGCTTGCAGGAGGTGTTGGATGCCTAACTTGGCCGCATGAACCGCCAGCTCCTACGAAGCCTTGCGGGCCAGTTCCCTGTCAATCTGCTCCTTGTCGAAGCCCACGATCCAGTGGCTGCCGATCTTGATCACAGGCACACCCGTCTGCCCCGTCTTGCGTACGATGTCTCGCGCAGCATCCGCGTCGCGTTCTATATTGATCTCCTTGAACGGAACCTCGCGCTCCTTGAAATAACGCTTCACCCTGCGACACCATGAACACGTTGACGTGCTGAATAGTAGCACCTTGGACAACGAAGGTCCTCCTTTGCGATGCTGCCGGTTGCCATGTGATTATAAGCCGAGAAGGTGCCAGAGGGTAAAGAGCGATAGATGTCTCGATTACCAGATAGAGATGCTCCCGCTACCAAGCCTAACCACGCACAGGCCTTTGGTCGCGCCCTGATGGTGATCCGAAGGGCACAAGTGGGACGACCGATGAACTTCATGGTTGAAGTAGAATAGATTGCATCCTCTTGAGAGCGGCTTCGATCTCTACCCTGCCGTCTGGTTCGACCAACGCTCGGAAGCTTAGCCTCGGCGTTGTCCCAACTTGCGTGGGCCAACTAGAACGCGGTAGAACTGCCCTCGCTGGCGTCCCCGTGTAGCTTAGGAAGATCGACACCACAACCATGTCAATCCGGGTGATCTGTGCAGCGCTCGGTTCGGATTCATCGCCGATTCATCGCTGTCCGCTTACATGCCGACAGGTGTCGCAAACAGAGAAGAGCATCCGTGGGGCAAGAATCTCAAGCGGGACAAAAGCAACGACAGACTAGGGGCGAGGTAGCGCACGCCTTTATAAGTGATCTATGGCCACACTGGCGTCCGACGCGGCACCAGGGCCTGTGGGTCGTCCGGATCGCAATCGACTTTGGCATGCTCATTGTCCTAGTCTTAATCGGCTACTCTCATGGATGGACGGGTTTCGGCAGATCGGTAAGTGACGTGGGCGAGAATCAAGACATACAACGTATGAAGACGTTGTGGGACTGGCTGAAGCTACTGGTTGTCCCGGCTGTGCTCGCTGGGGGTGGGTATCTGTTTAAGCGTATCTGTTTGAGCTGACCGTCACCCCGGTTACGGTGTCAACAAGCTGAGCCGCCCCTCCGATGCTGCTTAGTTTCCTATGGGCATTGGTCGACTATGTTCAGCGTGACAGTGTCCTCTAAAGGAGTTGGGGACCCACTCGTGTTGGTAGCGAGCAAAAGGTTGCCGGACGAGTCCGTACTGAGCACACCACACATAGTAGTACCGGTTTGTCGGATGGCTACGGCACTTACGCTAGAAGTTGCAGCATCAGTCGGCCCGAACCAAGTTATACCTATCGCGACGGCTATCAGCAGTGTGGCTGGGACGACCAAGACGCGAGACGATTGGAGCTTATTGCGCGCGTCCTCGATAGCAGCGCCGTTCTGTGCTTCCAGCTGATCCGGGTTATTGTAGATTTGAGTGGGATTACCTTGAGCAGCGAGGTCCGCTTGTCGAATGGCCACAAACGCCAGCAGGAGTGCTACGCCGAGACAGATTGCAACCGCTACTTCGTACTCAAACTTAAGATCGGTAATATCCTCACGTCCATTGATGAGTGTTATTAGGCCAAACACTCCAGTCAAGCTCGTGATCGTAGTTGTCCACTTCTCGGCGGCCGACCGAATTTGCGGTAGAGCTTCGAACTTGAGTTCATCAGCTAGGTTCGCCCATTCTCTGTCCTCAGGACTTGCAGCCCACCAGTCAGGCATCTCGGTCTCCATCTCGCCCTCGGCGTCGTGGGCCTCAACCAACCCAAGACCTGGGCCGGTGGAGCTTACGCGGGCGAAGATTCGGCTCGGTGGTGCCAACTGACGGCCCAATGGGAGCTTGAGATCGCCTAGCGTGATAAAAGGGATCAAAGGCTTCAAGGTGCTACCCAGGCGCTGGATCGTGGAGCGGACGTTCAGCCGGCTCGTCAGAAACCGTCGCCTGGGCAACGATTGCGAGAGAATGATGCAAACGGGCGAAGCGCTCGCGTACATAGCAACGATCCTATTTCTACTACGGTGGTCAACAAAGAGACGGGGAGAAGCGGTGAGCAGAGTTAGCGGTTCGGCAGGAAGGGTGGTGCTTTCTGCGCCCTCCAACCTGGGGCTGAGCCCGCCCAGTCCGGGAGCCGAGCCGGGCTGCAAGAGGTTGGCGGCCACCCTCCGAGAGGCGGGCATCGCGCAGAGGTTGGGCGCCGCCGACGCCGGGACGGTGGTGCCTCCACCGTACTCGCCGGAGTGGGACGGCAAGACGGTCAGGAACGCCAGGGCCATCGTCGGCTACTCGCGGGTGCTCGCAGATAGGGTCAACGAACTTCTGGATGAGAGGCACTTCCCGCTGGTGCTGGGCGGAGATTGCTCGATCCTGCTGGGCAACATGCTTGCCTTGCGAAAGAGGGGACGCTTCGGGTTGGCCTTCCTCGACGGGCACCTGGACTTCCGGCATCCCGGAAACTCGGAGGTTGTCGGCGCCGCCGCGGGCGAGGACCTGGCCCTGGTCACGGGCAGGGGAGCCCCGGAGTTGACCGACCCCGACGGCCTGGGGCCGCTCGTTCGCGACGGTGACGTCGTGGCGCTGGGCGAGCGAGAGAACGATCCCGAAACAAGTGACGTGCAGGAAACGGAGATAACCGTCCTGGACCTGAGAGCGGTCAGGAGGATGGGCGTTGCGGCGGCGGCCGGACATGCCGTCGCCAGCTTCGAGCGATCGGAGCTCGACGGTTTCTGGGTCCACGTTGATGCCGACGTGCTGGACAACGAGGTGATGCCGGCAGTGGACTCTCCACAGCCCGGCGGTCTGAGCCGGGACGAGTTGATCGAGATGCTGAGAGTGCTGCTCGGCTCGGAGCTCGCCGTGGGCATGGAGGTGACCATCTTCGATCCCGAGTTGGACCCTGACGGCACGATAGCTGCTGCGTTCGCCGACGACCTCGTTAGCGCCCTTCGGGCACGTTAGCAGATGAGCAGTTGTTTGAGGGTTTCTGGCCTTCGAATCCGCAAGGTTCAGCCCTGACACTTCGCATCTCGGACTAGCGGTGCTCCAAAACAAATCCCGGGGTTGTCCCAGCTTGCGTGCACCCACGAAAGGGCGGTAGGAACCCGTCCCCGCCGGCGCCTCCCCCGCACACTCCGAGAGCCTGCGGACGCGACGCCATCAACAAGGTGGCTTAAGCGATAATAGATCGACCGGACCTGATGTCTCCTAAACCGGTTGCTGGGTCGGGCGAATGAGGATCTCATTGACGCTCACCCGCTCGGGCTGGGTCACGGCGTAGACTATGGCGTCCGCGATGTCTTCTGCCTGCAACCTCTCCAGGTTCATGAGGCCGCTTAGGCCCTCTCGGGCGTCCTCGTCTGTGATGTGATCCGGGAGCTCGGTGTCAACAGCCCCAGGTCCCACGATCGACACCCGGATGTTGTCTTCCAACAGCTCTTGCCGTAAGCCCTCTGAGATGGCGTTCACGGCGTGCTTGGTCCCGGCGTAGACCCCGCTCGAGTCGCGGGTCACCTTCCGCCCGGCCACACTGCTGATGTTTACGAGGTGTCCCGAGCCCTGCTCCTTCATGTACCCGATAGCAGCGTCGGTTGCGTAGAGAAGGCCCATCACATTCACTTCGAACATGGCCCTCCACTGGTCCGAGAGGCTCTTACCCACCGTGGAGAGCAACATGATACCTGCGTTGTTGACAAGGATGTCGATACTTCCGAACTCCTCGACCGCCCTCTGAACCAGGTGGTGAGCCTGCTCCTCATCAGTAACATCGCACTTAACCGCGAAAGCCTTCCCGTCGTCGTGGGTCACACTCTCAACGAGCTCCTCGAGGCGCTCCCTACGACGAGCCCCGGCCACCACCGCGGCACCTTCGGCTACCAGCGCCCGCACCGTAGCTTCTCCGATGCCACTTGAGGCACCAGTCACAACCGCGACCTTACCGTTCAATCTGTCTCCCATGTGCATCACCTCTCTACGGGTCAGGGAATTACAACCACTTTCATATACTCTATGTCTGACTGTGGATATTAGGTACCCTGTCCTTCCGCGATCTACCAATGCCTACGCGTAGTCTACATCTCGAATTCGACCTCCTTGCTGCCGTCCGCCGCCTCGTTCCTCGATGCGATGACTCGCACGGTCGTCGCGGCGCCAGGGTCGAGGCGGACGCGGAACATCAGCTCCGGCGTTGTCCCAACTTGCGTGGGCCACGAGAAGACGGTAGGAGCGACCGCCTCCTCGCGAGCCTCGCGCGTTCGAAAGGTACAGGAACGGTCGAAGAGGATGACGAAGGCCGTCGCGCTACAGATGACAAGTGTGTCGATGAACACGCCCAGCGACTGAACGAGGCCTTGCTCGACCAGGTGAGAAACGTCGGCGGTTGCCGTGGCCTTGGGGGCGCTGCGGCGGCGCGGGACGTGCAGACGCGGATGCATCCCCTCACTTGCACCGCCCCCGTCAGTAAGGCCGACTACTTGGGGGGACGATTCCTCGCTGCCTTCGTCCTCAAGGCAGGGAATCGTCCCACGGCCATACTCCTCGAACCCGGGGTTCTTTACATACCTAGCCCTAACATGTATAATGCTGCTATGTATACTCGAGTGAGTTCATTAGCGCGACGCGTGAAAACATGGATATCAACAAGGACCTGATAGCCGCTTCCTCGACGCCGATCGTCCTGGCGATCCTGGCCGAAGAGGACAGCTACGGCTACGCCATCCTCAAGCGAGTTCGGGAGTTGTCCGGAGGGCGCATGGAGTGGACGGACGGGATGCTCTACCCCGTTCTGCATCGGCTCGAGCGGCTCGGCCACGTCGAGGCGCGGTGGGAAGTTGCGGAGAGCGGCCGCCGTCGCAAGTACTACCGGATCACGCCCGGGGGCCGGGCTCAGCTCGCCGAGGAACGCAGGCAATGGCAAGCGGTGGACGCTACGCTACGGGGCATCTGGCGGGCGCTCTACCTTCCCGTCCCGGCCAGCCACCCGGCGTCAGCCGTGCCTCTGCCACAGGGAGTCTGAGCGATGCCGGATAAAGGGCACGCGGTATCGCTCGAGCAGCAGATCGACCGATGGCGGAGCTACCTCCGCCGCCGGCAGGCGATCCACTCCGTCGACGTAGCGGAGTTGGAGGACCACCTGCGCGAGCAGGTAGCGGTCCTGGTCGACGCGGGGCTCGCCACCGATGAAGCGTTCCTGGTGGCGGTGAAGCGCATGGGCAACCTCGACGCCCTCTCACGGGAGTTCGCGCGCGAGCACTCGGACCGCCTCTGGAAGCAGCTGGTCGTAGTCCCCACCGATTCCGGGGAGCCACGAGCGCGCGCCCGAACGGATGCCATCGTCGTCTTCTGTCTTGCGGTGGCGGCGGCCGTAGTCATCAAGGTGCCGGCGCTCTTCGGGATCCAATTGGACCAGGACGCCGGCTTCTACGCCCGCAATCTGAGTCTCTTCGTGCTGCCCCTCCTGAGCGGCTATTTCGTCTGGAAACGGCGGCTCGACACCAACACCGTCCGCTGGCTGGCCCTTTCGTTCGTCGCGGCGGGCGTGTTCGCCAACGTCTATCCGTTCGCCCCGGAAGGTTACACCGAGACGCTCACGGCGCTGCACCTGCCGATCGCGCTCTGGTTGGTGGTGGGCATCGCGTACGCGGGCGGCCGGTGGGGCGAAGTGGCAGGCCGCATGGACTTCATTCGGTTCTCGGGCGAGCTGTTCATCTACTACGTGCTGATCGCCCTCGGCGGCGGCGTCCTCATGGCGTCCATGAGGATCATCTTCCAGTCCATCGGGATCGACCTCGAGCCCTTCTTCGAGTCGTGGCTGCTGCCGTGCGGGGCGGTGGGGGCCGTCGTGGTCGCCTCCTGGCTGGTGGAGGCCAAGCAGAGCGTGATCGAGAACATGGCGCCCGTGTTGACGCGCCTCTTCACGCCCTTTTTCGCCGCCGTGCTGGTCACGTTTCTGGGAACCCTGCTGTGGACCGGACGCGGAGTCGACATCGGGCGGAACGCGCTCATCGCCTTCGACCTGCTCCTGGTGGTGGTCCTCGGCCTTCTGCTCTATTCCGTCTCCGCCCGGGACCCCCGGGCGCCCCCCGGCGCCTTCGATGTGGTGCAGGTCGTTCTGGTGGTCAGTGCGCTATTGGCCGACGCGGTAGCGCTGTGGGCCATCGCCGCGCGCATCACCGAGTTCGGCTTCACCCCGAACCGCGTGGCCGCCCTGGGCGAGAACGTGGTTCTTCTGGTCAATCTGGCGTGGTCCGCCGTGCTCTACATCCGCTTTCTGAGAGGGCGCGGATCGTTCACGGGCCTCGAACGGTGGCAGACGAATTACATGCTCGTCTACGCCGTGTGGGCGGCGATCGTCGTGATCGTCTTTCCGCCGGTGTTCGGGTACATCTGATGGAGTGCCGCTGCACACGTTCTCCACAGCGACGTTCGCGGACGGTTTATACCAGCGGGCACACCAGCCGGGGCAGCGGAGCTATTCGAGGCCACCTGAGGATGCCCCTTGGAGACGCGAGCGGGTTACCCGCAACCCAGCTTCACTCGGTCTGGGGCCGCGTGGTCCCGGATATCCCCGACTTCTGCCGCGAACTCGTCGTGGCGCCCGCCGATCAACAAGGAGAAGCCAGCACACCAGCGAACACAGCAATGAGAGGTGGTGCTCCTACCACCCAAGATTACGCTCGGCGGGCGCTGGATTGAGCTTCCTCGGTCACCCTGTTTTAGATCCGAACATTGGCAAGATAGATTAGGTGGTCTCCCCAATTGGAGTTGGTAAGATACGCGGAGCATGTTGCCGATCAGAGAATGGGAGGTCCAATGATGATGGGGCGTGGGGTAAACGAGCGCGCGGAGGGGCTGGCTTCGGCGGGCGCCTTTTGCCCCAACGAGGAGTGCCAACTCTACGCCAAAGTCGATCACGACAACCTCATCAAGTTTGGCAAGACCAAGCGCGGCGTCCAGCGTTACCGATGCAAGAGATGCCAAACCACCTTCGCTGCCACGCGCGGGACGCTCTTTTATCGCAAGCACGTTCCCACGAAGGACATCCTGGAGACCCTGGCTTTGTTGGCCGAGGGGGTGAGGATCAGCAGCCTCTCGCGGGCCAAGGGCTTCAAGGAGGACACGATCTTGAGGTGGCTTAGGGAGGCCGCCGGCCACGCCCAAGCGGTCGAGGACGTGCTGCTTGAAGACTACGAGGTGAGCAGGGCCCAGGTGGACGGGTTATGGGCTTACGTGGGCAACAAAGGTCAAAAGGGGGCTACGAAGAGAGCGCCAACAGCGGAGAGTCTCAGCAGTACGTAGGCGGCTCCTCCTATGACCTGTTTGTATATCTCCTCCGCGCCGAACGCCCCAAGGTCGACGCGGGGGACCTCTCGACCTAGCGGAAGCGGCGGAAGAACCGTCGGATGTCGTCGAGCAGGAGATCTGGGGCGTCGTGGGCGGCCCAGTGGCTCCCGCGGTCGTACTCGCGACCAATGCACGATGTTGGCGTGGTCGCGTTCGGCGAACCTGCGGATCGGCCGGAAGTCGAAGGCGAAGCTCGCCAGGCCGATAGGCACCGTGGTCGGCCCGGTCGGCTGTTCGGCGTGCTTGTTCTCGTAATAGAAGCGGGCCGCCGACGCCGCCGTATTCGTCAGCCAGTAGATCGAGACGTTAGTGAGGATCTCATCGGCGCTTAGGACGTTTCCGAAGAGTTGGCCACTCCAAGCGAGCTGACCGGCGGGCGAGTCGGCCAGAGCGTGCGCCAGGTTCTGCGGCTTCGACTCCTGTAGCCTGGCGTAGGCCGACATTTCGTCGTTGAAGGACTGCAGGAACCGCAATTTCTCCATGTCTTCCTGAGACAGCCCCTCGAACTCCGCCGGGTCACCGGAGGGGAAGGAGAAGAGCTGGGTAACGTGGACGCCGATTACATGTTCGGGGTCGATGCGGCCCTGCTCAGGGGCAACGATCGCGCCGGCGTCGTTGCCGTGCGCACCGTAGCTCGTGTATCCGAGCCGGCGCATCAGTGTCGCCCACGCCCTGGCGGTGCGGTAGGCGTTCCAACCCTTCTCATGGGTCGGCCCCGAGAAGGCGAACCCTGGCAAGGACGGGATCACCACGTGGAAAGCATCGGCCGGATCCCCGCCATGCGCACCCGGATCGGTCAGTGGGCCGATGAGAGCCAGATACTCCACCACCGTATTAGGCCAGCCGTGGGTGAGGATCAGTGGCGTGGCGTCGGACTCGGGGGAGCGGACGTGCAGGAAGTGGATATTCTGCCCGTCGATGGTGGTGGTGAACTGCGGGTAGGAGTTCAGCTTCGCTTCCCATTCGCGCCAGTCGTAGCCGGTCTGCCAGTACTCGACCAAGTTCTTGACGTAGTCGAGCGGTACACCGTACTCCCAGCCCGGCGGGACAGGACCCGTCTGGACGCCACCCCTGCGCTCCTCGGGAGGAAGCTCGTTGGTCCAGCGGGTACGCGCCAGCCTGTCGGCCAGGTCGTCGAGATAGGCTTGGGGGATGTCGATCCGGAACGGCCGGATCTCCGCATCCAGGTGGTCACGAGTCATGGTCGCAATCTCCTCTCGGTGTGGTTGACAGCGGCGAACAGGATGTCGTGGGTTTAGGTGCCGTGCGAGGGGGCGGGCAGCGTATGCAGCAGCTCGGGGCGCCTGGCACAGACCTCGGACCAAGACGCCCCACCGTACGGCTAATCATCAGCCAAATGCAACTTTATCCGTGGCCTCGACCGCTAAGCTCGCGGTCGAGGGACTCCTGGACTCGTTGCATGGCGTCGAGGTACTCCTTCTGTGCAGCACGTTTCTCCATCTCCTGGGGATCGAGGTCCTCCAGGCGCGCCTGAATCCACCAGAGGTTGCCTTGAGGGTCCCTCACGCGCCCGACCCGATCACCGAAGAATAGGTCCGTCATCTCGGTCACGGAGGTTGCCCCGGCCTCCAACGCTCGCCGATATACGGCATCGCCATCTTCGACGTACAGGCGGAGGAAGCTCGGCGTGTCCGGCCATTCTTCTTTCGCATCGAACGCCATTACTATCGAGTCACCGATCCGGAACTCGGCGTGCCCGATGCTGCCGTCCGCGTTGTGGATTCGGGCTATCTCCTCCGCACCAAACGCCTCTCTAACGAAATCTAGTAGTCGGGCCGCGTCCCTCGAGATGATCCACGGCGTGACCGTGTGATAGCCCTCAGGCGCCGGCCGAATCTCGGCGCCCGACTCGCCCGGTTTGCTCCCTTCCGACACAGTAAACTCCTCCTTCCTCTACGGATCCTATAAATGGATCTACGGAACGAATCATTCTGTTCCGTAGTATAACAGAACGGAACGGTTTGTTCCAGGGTATAATCGCTAACATGGACGTAGAAGACTCGAGGCCGTTGAGCGGTCGGCGCGCCGAGGCGGCCCGCAACGATCGGAAGATCCTCGAAGCCGCGCGGGAGGTGTTCGTCGCAGATCCCGAAGCACCCATCTCGAAGGTGGCTGAACGCGCCGGGGTCGGGATTGGTGCCCTGTACCGTCGCTACGCGAGCAAGGAGGAGCTCCTTCGGCGGCTCTCCTCCGAGGGCCTGCGGCGATACATCTCCGAGGCCGAGGCCGCGCTGGCCGACGAAGACGACCCTTGGGCCGCCTTCGCGGCCTTCATGTGCCGAATCGTGGACGCCGACACCCACTCGCTGACGATACGTTTGGCGGGAACCTTCACCCCAACGGAGGAGTTGTACCGGGACAGTCGGAAGGCGCAGGAACTCAACTTGCGGCTGTTCGAGCGAACCAAGACGGCAGGGGCCATCCGCCACGACGTCGAGGTGGACGACCTTTCGCTGCTTTTCGAGCAAGTGGCCGCCGTTCGTATCGGGGATGAGGAGCGGACTCGCCAGCTTCGTCGCCGGTACTTGGCGCTGCTCTTGGACGCCCTTCGCGTACCGTCGGGATCACCGCTTCCCGGCCCTCCACCCAGCTGGCAGGAGATCAGTCGGCGCTGGGAGAACTAGCCTTCTCCGCGATCTCACGAGGCGAGTGGAAAGAGTTCACCGTTAGGCAGAAAGCAGTAACTCAGTACCTTTCTTGCATGACGGGGTTGTAGTCTAGGAGATCGTATGCTGGCGGCGAGTATGGCGGTAGGGCATCTGTTTCAGGCCCGACCAGCGCTCGGAACGCCACCGCGGGCGCCTCTCCCGCACGGCTGGAGAGAACCACCGCAAATAATTGCGGTCAGCCGATAGCGTCACTAATGGCGATCCCATACTCTTCAGCGTAGGATGCGAAGGATTTTGCCATGGATCGCCTTTGTCGTGGTCCTGGCTGGCACTGCCTACCTACTGCGCGGGCAAGGGCGCCTTTGGTGGTGTTCTTGTGACTACCTTCTAATATGGTCGGGCGACCCCTGGAGCTCGGACAACTCCCAGCACCTGTTGGACCCATACAGCTTCACGCACCTGCTCCACGGCTTCCTGCTGTGTGGATTGCTCGCGCTTATCGCTCCACGGCTGTCGGCGGTTTGGCAGCTGTGGCTTGCAGGTTCGATCGAGGCGGCGTGGGAAGTAATCGAGAACTCGGAGTTCGTTATTCGAAGATACCGCGAACAGACAGCCGCGCTCGGCTACCACGGCGACACGATCGTGAACTCGCTCGGCGATATCCTCGTCTGCAGTCTCGGGTTCATGATGGCTCGGCGTCTCGGATTCCGTCGTTCTTTCGCGGTGTTTGTGCTGACGGAGGTTGCGCTAGCTCTCTGGATCAGAGATAACCTCACCTTGAATATCGTGATGCTGATCCACCCGATAGAGGCTATCAAAGAATGGCAGGCAGAAGGTCACTAGCAGAGGCTGCGAGACACCAAGGAGAGTAACTACTTAAGGAGTTCCCTCAATCGAACCTCCACGACGGGCCAAGGCAGCAGCCAGTGCTTGTCCGTTTTGGTGACTACCACCGTTTGCCCCACCATGCGGTACTCGCCTTTGACCATCTCGTGGGAGAAGCGCCCCGATCTCTCGTCGCCGAGGAGGATGGCACCGTTCTTGCTCGCCGCTCTCCTCGCCCTCGCCAGCAGCGAAGAGGGGGTAACCTTAGTGTCCACGCTGAAGGTCCTCGCCATCCTTTCTTCCCATCATCTGAGGTGCATACGTTCTGATACTAAGACCACAAGCCTCCCTGGCACGTGACACCACCCCGCCTACGTCCCTCCTAGCCTAATAGCGCTGAGGTGAGTGGCCTCCCTAGCGACGCGGGGCGGAGCGGTCAGGTGGATTGTCTCGGGCAAAGTCAGAAGGCCGCAGATCGAAACCGCACCCTCTACTAACTCGCGCCGTGTACCAGCACTCCCTGCTTTGGTATAACGCCAGAGTATAGGGAAGCGGGCGCCGAAAGGAGTACAAGCTTTATGGCTTACATCCACGCGATTGCGGCGTGGCACCTCGAATTGGCTTTGTACACAGTTTTGCTGTTCGCAAGCACCCTGCCGGAGGATCTTCTACTGACTGTGATGAGGGGCTTTGGCAGGCGAGGCTTCGGTTTCGGTAGAGGGCGCGGGATTTTCAGTCTGTTCAGAATCTTCAGACTGCTCAGGTTCTTGTTCGTGCTGCTTTTCACCACCGTGCTCGGACCGGTCGTGCTCGTGGCTCTGATCGCCTTCGCCGGCTACGCTTTCTTCAGCAGCCGGCGAGGGCGATGAACCGACCACCGGTGGTAACGTTAGGTGAGACCTCAGTACTGTGTTCGATTAGGGGCACGCATTGGTAACGTTCAATCACGAACAGGCATCCGATCACGCCATCGTCAAGACATCCGTCTCGCAGCTGGGGCCGACGCGTACTACGAAGCATGGTCCCCTTGTCGCAATCAGCGTCGGCCGACACGCGGTCGGTCGCGACGACGGCCTTCACTGGCTCCTCACTCTCCGCCTACCCGAGCCTCGTCTCGATGGCCTCTGAGCCGCAATCAACAACTTGTGGCTCCAAAGGTTGCGGGTTCGTGCCACGGGAGTCACCCTACGATTTGCAGGAAATACAGGAACTCTGACTCTGTGGCCGATCCACATCTTGCGTATCATTATCTGTATAACTGACGGGCATTTCGCGCCGGTGGCCTGAACTACGCGGTGTAGCGTCGACGGGGACAAGGTGAGGTGTATACGTGAGATGGAAGGTCGTATCCACCGGCTGTTGCACGGAAGACAAACCGATAGCCACCGAGTCATGCGCTCGGTCAGCTGGTCTGGAGGTAGAGTACCATGTGTAGGAACATCAAGACACTTTTCAACTTCGCACCACCGGCGACCGATGAGGAGATACATGCCGCTTCGCTGCAGTACGTGAGGAAGAGGCAGCCAAGGCGAAAGCGCGCTCAGCCCTACGATTCGGTGGCTGATCACACCGGTCGTCGCTTCTCCAACTAGCACACGCCCATGAGTGTGCCAGCGCTGCCAAGAAGCAAGTAGACTCCACACCGGTGACCAACAAACGGGTCCTCGTACCGCGTGCCACGGTAAACGTGTTTCGCGGTGCCTTAGGCTGCCGGATCTCTTCTAGGCAGCGGCGCCGAACTGCCGATCATAGAGGTTGCGGTAGAGTCCTTCGCATCGCATTAGATGCTCGTGAGTGCCTAGCTCCACGATGCTACCTCCCTCCAAGACAGCGATGAGATCGGCGTGGCGCACGGTCGAGAGCCGGTGGGCGATCACGACCGCGGTCCGCTCCTGCAAAAGTTCGTGCAATGCTTCCTGGATCTCCTCTTCCGTCTGGGTATCGACCGAAGAGGTAGCCTCGTCGAGTATGAGGATAGGTGAATCTTTAAGGATTGCTCGCGCTATGGAGAGTCGCTGCTTCTGCCCACCCGAGAGCCTGACTCCGCGTTCGCCCAAGCGGGTGCCGTACCCTCGCGGCAACGCCTCGATGAAGCTGTGGGCGTTGGCTGCCTTGGCCGCCACGACGATCTCCTCGTCTGAGGCTCCCTCGTTGCCGAAGCGCAAGTTCTCCTTTA
Source organism: uncultured Rubrobacteraceae bacterium (assembly GCA_963811295.1). Taxonomy (GTDB): domain Bacteria; phylum Actinomycetota; class Rubrobacteria; order Rubrobacterales; family Rubrobacteraceae; genus Rubrobacter_D. The sequence continues at coordinate 35,075 of CAWEQZ010000056.1, forward strand.
CTGTACCGGCGAAGAGGAATGTATCCTGCAAGACCATGCTGATGTTGCGGCGCACGGACGCCAGGCGCATCTCACTAACGTCTATGCCATCGATCAGAACCCGTCCCCGCTTGGGGTCGTAGAACCGGGGGATCAAGCTGACGATGGTGCTCTTGCCGGCGCCTGTCGGTCCAACTAAGGCGAGTGTCTGCCCGGGCTTGATCTCAAAGGAGACGTTATTTAGGACGGGCAGGTCCGGCTCATACTCGAAATCCACACCCTCGAAGTGAACCATACCCCGGACTCGGCCGAAGTCCACTCCTCCTGGCGGGTCGACCACGTCGGGCTGTACGTTGAGCACCTCCCAGACGTGCTGGGCTCCGGTCCTGGCTTCTTGGAAGCTTTCGCTCGTACGCGCCAGCTGCCTGAGCGGTTGGTAGAACAGGCCGAGGTAGAGGACGAAGGCCACCAGGTCCTCGACCGGCAGCTTACCCTGAAGTGCCGCCCGGCCCCCGAACCACGCCACGATCACGGTGCCGGCACCGGCGATAACTTCGATGCCCGGGGTCCACAGAGCCTCGAGCTTGTTGGCCTTGAGCCTATCTCGCGTGTGTCGCTGCGCCTGACCCCGCACGCGCCTCTTCTCACGGGCCTCCCCTGAGAAGACCTGAATCTCCTTCATCCCAGAGAGGTTGTCCTGAAGCAGAGCGCTCAGGGCACCATAGTGCTCCCGGGCACGCGTGAACGCTTCGTGCATCCGGTCGCTGAACCTCACAACGAAGAGGGCCAAGAGGGGTAGCGGAACCAGCGTCAGCGCCGCTAGCGCAGGGTCGAGGCTGAAGAGGATCGCCGAGATGCCTACGAGCATTGAGACGTTCACGATGATGTCGGGAATGTCGTGGGCCATGAACGGTTCCATATCCGCGGTATCCTTGCTCAGACGGGTTAGCAGCTCTCCGGTTTGGCGCTCGCCGTAGTAGCCAAGTGACTGGCGCTGGAGGTGCTCATAGAGGGCGACTGTGAGGTCGCGCACGTAGCTCCAGGCCACGATGTGGGCGACGTAGCCCATCAAGAACAGAAAGGCGGCCCGCAGCAAAAAAGATGCTACCAGGCCGAGCGTAAGCCAAGTGACCGGTCCCACAGCCTCCTTCCAGCCGCCACCCTGGCTTTCGGCGGCGATGATCCGGACCAGATCCCGGATCATCCATGGCCCAGCGAGCATCATCGCCGTAGCTCCTAAGGCGCATGACACTACAAGTAGCGCGTGCCAGCGGTAGGGTCTCAAGTAAGGGAGCAATTTGCTCAATGAGCGCACAACGGCAATCTTTTCCCGTTAGGTGACAGGCTAAACCCGCCTACTGGGGCGAAAGACTTTAGCATTATGGGACCTCAGTGCTCACGGTCTGGAATCCTGGTAGAGGGAGGTGGGAGGCGGCTAGGGCTCTGACATGTGCTTCTTAGCGAAGCTCGTAGAAGCACCTTTTTCCGGGATTTGTTTAGCCCGGTGTAAGCTTGACGTTGAAGGGCAACGGTCCCGTTGTCGTAATCGGCGTTGACCGACGCGTAGTCGGTCGCAACAACAGCCCTCGTAAACCCGCGGTCGGGCAGAATCGAGAAGGTTACTCGTAAGGTCGCGTGGCCCCGGTCCGATAGCGGTGTACCGTGGCGGATCGGTGCGGTAAGGGCTTCAGGAAACTGAGGGCTCTTACGCCCAGATCGCCGCTCCCTCATTCTTGGATTTTCTTCATCAATCAGGAACGATCACGTCCGGTTTTGTCCGTACTATCAAGCCACTAGTCAGGTACGTGTTGGTGGCAAAAAGAGGGTGGCCCAGCGATGATCGGTTTCATGAGTGTTGAGGCACAGGTCGATGTGGACTTCGACCGCGCCCGCCGTCGAGCCTTCTACGGGCGAGTGGCGGCCCGTTTGCGACGCGAATGCAGTCGATTGCTGGCCTTCGACGAGGTAGGGGAGGGGCATTTGGCGCACAACAGGCGTCGTTTGGGCCTGAGGGACGTCAAGGTCTCGAAGATAGTTGGCAGTGTGGGCCGTCCCGGGGCCTTCGATCGCGGCTTCATGCCCACGAAGTCGAGCCTTGCGGAGAGGTGGAAGAGGGTGGACCGAGCGTTCCACCGCGGGCTAGATTTGCCAGCCGTCAGGTTATACAAGATGGGGGACTCGTACTTCGTCGAGGACGGCAACCACCGCGTCAGCGTTGCCCGTTACCAGGGCGTGGAGACCATCGAGGCCGATGTGACTGAGTTCTTTCCACTTTGATTGCAGCACGCTCGAGGCGGACGGTGTAGGCTTGCAACAAATGGGATCTATTCACCCAACTTCGAGGACGAGTGCGCCGAGTAACCCTGCGCCGGGGGCAACCCCGAGTGCCAGGCCGGTGACTAGTGCCGGTCCCAGCACAAAGATAAGCTCATCGAGGGTGGACTCCAGCGCGAACGCCGCCTCCAGAGCTGGTGAGCCCCCCACGAGCGCCGACCATCGGGCCCGCACGAGCGACCCTACTTGCAGCGCCGCCGCCCCAGAGAGCGCCGCGGTCGCCAACAGTATCCAGTTTGGCGCCGAGAGCTGAGTCGAAATCACGAGGGCGAGCGTCCCTGCAGAGTGCACCGCGAGGGACACGAGCAGCGTCCGCCGCTGCCCATAGCGGTCCACCAACCGACCGAGGCGGGGAGCAGCCCGTAAGAGCCGGTGAGTTCGGAAACCATCAGCACGGCACCCAAGGCCCGCATCGAAATAGAGAGCCTTGCCACGAACCCTGCCAGTACGAAAGCGCAGGCATGGGGTATAGAGAGCAGCGAACGGTAGGTCTTTAGCATGCCAACTACCATACCCCGTCATCCCCTTTGTGTCTCGTCGGAAACACACCTGCTAGACGTCCATGTTTCCTTCGAGGCGCCCATGCGCGACCTGGACGCGTAACCTGCTGTCCACAGGCCGACACTCAAACAAGCGCGGCGACGGCCTTTCCAAGACCTTCCTGCGCAGAGTCCGGAGGAATTGCGCCCTTACCTGGGGTGCACGGAACTCTAGGAAGTTTGCCGATGCGGAGGAGCGTGAAGCGAGGATACTTAGTCCGCCGAGTGTTGGTGGGGATATGAAATCAAAGGAGGTCGGCTGATGCTGCTCGAGGACAAGAACGCTGTGATCTACGGGGCGGGAGGGGCGATCGGTGGCGCGGTGGCCCGCGCTTTCGCCCGCGAGGGGGCGAAGGTTCACCTCGCCGGTCGTACCCTCGGGAGCCTCGAGGAGGTGGCCGAGGAGATCCGCTCCGCTGGAGGAATGGCCGAGACTGCGCGGGTCGATGCCATCGACGAGACGGCCGTCGACCAACACGCTGATGCTGTGGCCGCGAGCGCTGGAGGTATCGACATCTCCTTCAACCTCATCTCGGTCCGGGACGTCCAGGGGACGCCGCTCGCCGAGATGCCCCTCGGAGACTTCGAGCGGCCGGTCATGACCGCCGTGAGGACACAGTTTCTGACCTCCAGGGCGGCAGCACGGCATATGATCTCTCAGGGATCCGGGGTGATCCTCTTCTTCGGCGGCTACGGTGACCCGGTGCCTGAGTACTACATAGGAGGATTCCAGGTCGCACTGAACGCCATCGAGTTCCTGCGCCGCCAGTTGGCCTCCGAGCTCGGGCCACATGGTATCCGCGCGGTGACGCTACAGACGGGTGGGGTGCCGGAGACGATCCCGGATAGCTTCGAGGGGCGCGAGGTAATAACCGAGGGAATCGTTGGGCAGACGATGCTGGGGCGGGCTGCGACGCTTGATGATGTCGGCAACGTGGCCGCCTTCGCTGCCTCGGATCATGCCCGCACCATGACCGCGACAGCCCTCAACATCAGCTGTGGCGCGATCGTAGACTAGGCGGAGATGCTCTCGTCTAGATCGATACATAAGAGGGTACGCAATGCGTAAACTAATCGTCAGCAACGCCATGTCACAGGATGGCTATTACGAGGGGCCTGGCAAGAACGTCATGGCCCTGTTCGACTATCGTTGGCCTACCCAACGGACGAGAGCTTCGATGCTTATAACGCCGAACGGCTGCGTGCGGCTGATACGCTGCTGCTGGGACGAGTTTCACTTGATGATCGGCCCGATTGTATTGGGCGCAGGGACGCCGGTATTCGACGAACAGCCAGCGGGTACCCTTCGGCTCATCGACACACGCATGTGGCATGGCTCAGGGAACGTACTCCTACGCTATGAAGTCCGCCGCCAAGAGACGTAAAGCGCTGGTGGAGTAGTAGCCGTCAGAGGGTCGGGGCTCCTCGATCCAGCGTCGGATCCAGCTAGCTTGTGATCGACGGCGGGCGGCAGAGATCTTTTCCTGCAAGCACATCGCCCCGAGGGTCGCGCTGTTCTCCTTTGCCTCGCGCTCGAAAGCGCTGATATCGATAGACAGCGAATAGGCAGGAGGAGGCTTGCGACCACAACATATAGGGGCTTAACATGGATGCCTATGAAGTACATTGTCGCCATTGGAGGGGTTCGGTATAAGGACCTCGTGATGGCTGGGACCTTGCTCGGACCAGGTAATGATACTTCGCCCCGGATGAGGCCTGGGGATCGTGCGATCTATGCAACACCCCTTCGCCGTGCCAGAAGACATCGTCGCCACAGGGCCCGGCTGGGCACCTTTGCACTTGTATTCATCTTCGGGGTGGGCTGGTCGTTGTTGGGGTTAGGGGAGGAAGGGATAGCGGCGCCGATCGAGCCTTCGACATTAGAGGTTGAATGGTCCTGGCTTTCCGATTCTGCTACCAACGTTTCCTCTACCAGGGAGGATGAGGCCTCGAAGGGTCAAGAGACGAATGAGCAGGCGCGGATGCCGCCTGGTTCGGCGACGACCTGCGATGGTGTGAGAGTTCTGGTAGACCGCACGCACTCCCTCTCTCCCGACTACGTGCCCAAGGACCTCGTCGCGCTGCAAGATTACGGGGTTCCCACCCTGGGTAGCGATGTACTCCGGCTCAGGCGTGCGGCGGCCGAGAACCTGGGCCACCTTGTGGAAGGCGCCGCAGCAGCCGGAGAGGAGCTAGTGGTGGCTTCAGCCTACCGTTCCTATGAAGAACAGCAACTCTCCCACGAAAGGTTGATAAGCATCTTCGGGGCGGACGCCGATGGGATGAGTGCGGCACCTGGACACAGCCAGCATCAGCTCGGTACCGCGATCGATTTCACGAACGCCGCCGCAGGCTACCAGGTCTGGAAGCCCTTCGCACAGACGAGTGCTTACGGGTGGCTCGAGCATCACGCCTGGGAATACGGGTTTGTTCTGGCCTATCCAAAAGGCAAAGAGGAGCAGACCGGATACCAGTGGGAGCCCTGGCATTACCGTTACGTGGGAGTGGATGACGCGAAACGACTCCAAGAGAAGGACCTGAGCCTGCAAGATTTTCTGGAGCGCGAGGGAACTATGCCCCACTGCTGAATCTAGCTCATCAGTCGCCTCGCATGCGCTCCTCCGCGTACACGAGAAGTTGGATACCAAGAAGTAGCGCTGACCACTGAATCTTGTTGCCTTGAGCGCAAACACTCCGGTGGGGAAAATGTGGGGAAAGGAAGTGACGCTATGGGGGCAGGACGCTGTGCCATGACCAACGTAGGGCAGTTCCCGACATCCGCGGCTTCTGCCGCGAACTGGTGGAGGCGCTGTCCGAGGAGTACGGGCGATTAACGAGCCCCGACCCGGAGCGCTCTCAAGGGAGAAACTCGAGGAGGACTCGTCGAAACGCATCGGGCATTTCTATGTGCGGGGTGTGCCCGCAGTCGGTGAAGATCTCCTCACGGTAGCTACCGCCTCCCACCGCGTACCCTTCGAGAACGGCGCGGATCTGGGAGACCATCGGCTGGGGTGGATAGACTTCTTCCCCCGGCCAATCCGGCACCATACCGATTTTTCCGAGGTAGCCGAAATCTGCGGACGAGGAGTCTGAGACCGTGCGGTCGTCGGCACCGCGCACCCACAGCACATCCGGGTGCGCCTCGATCTCTGCGAATGCGCTCAGATCGCAATATTTCGGTGAGAAGGCGTTGACTATTCCCCACCGTCCCGGCGCCACTCCAGGCCAGTTCGGTGAAGGTACCCTGTCACCAGGGTAATTGTGGTTACCAACCTTCGTCCTTAGTATCTCAGAGACCAAGATCTCCTCGCTTTCTCGGGCGACCCGAAAGGGGGGCTTGAAGTAAGTCGCATTCATCACGTTGCGAGGAGAGCTAGGATTGTCCGGGTTTTGGGAGTCGTCCGCCAGCCCCTGCTCGAGGAAGCGAACGAAATCCAGGTTGACCAGTCCACCGCCCGATCCCGCGTAGTCCGGCCAGCAAGGCGTCCCGGTGACGTCTTTGGTCGCGCCCATCCCGTAGGGTGGTATAGGAGAGATCAGGGTGAGCGATGCGACCTCCTCCGGATGGTCGATGGCGTACTGCATCAGTACGCCGCCCCCCAATGACCATCCGACCAGGTGGACCTTGCGGTCTTCTGCATATCCTAAGGCTTTCATCAGTTCGTACAAGTCGTCGGAGAGGTCCCTCATACCCCGGGTGGCGTCGACCGGTTTTGGCTCGGACCTACCGAAGCCCCGCAGGTCCGGAGCCAGTCCTCGGTAGTGGGGTGGGAGCGCACTAAGGGTCTTCTCGAAGAACCGACAAGAGGCGACGTTGCCGTGGACGAACACTACGGGTAAGCCCTCCTCCGGTCCGCTCTCCAGCAGGTGAGTTCTCAAGCGCAGCGTGCTGACCTCCCGCGAGCCGATACCAGACGATAACTCCCGCTCTCTCATGCGCTCCATTCCATCGTTCTCATCCGTCCACCCGCCCACCGACCGCCGGTGAGGGTAGGAGGGATTCTACGGCTCTCCGTGAGCTACCTTTTTCAAAGGACCCCGTCTAGAGGTTTCTGGCTGGAGTTGGCGAATTCGTGCCTCGAAACGGAACCGCCTACCCGAGGCGTCTACCAGGTGCAGCGTCATGCCTTTGGCCGAGACGATCTTGAGTGAACCCGCTCCATGCGGTGCCTTTATTACCCGAGGTGTTTCACGCTGGGTGAAGTGATGCTTGACCTGCTGCACGACCAACAGTCCTTGCTCGGGATCGTCGCGTAGCGAGCCGGCCCATACCTGCAGCCAGTCGCCGTCATCCTGTTTGGCTTGCCACTGATTCTGGATCGCGTAACGTGGCGGCAGCGGGGTTTGGCCGTTCTCGATGATGCCTTGGGGAGGCTTCTCGGCCAGGCTCGGCGGCAACGGCGGCTTGTGAGACGGATCCTTGGCCCGCTGCGGGATCGGCTTCGCCGGTACTGGGCGAGGCGCGAATTCCGTCGCGCTCTTTTGCGGCGGCAGCGGTCGATGCAGGTTTTCGGCCACCGCGTACACCCCACCGCCCAAAGTTAGGGCGGCGACGACGCTCAGCATCACGATCGTCTTTGCTCCGAACATATCGTGTGTTCGCCCCTTCCTAATTGTTCCACGTGATGTCGGTCGAGAACGGGATGGTCTGGGAGGTCCGCAAATCCGAGTTCAGTATCCTATCGGTCCTGTACCACGCCTGCCGCGGTGGGTAGGTCGAGGGATCGGCGGCATGCTCGGTGAAGATCGACAGGAGCCGCATGGCTTCCCCGTGGTGGGCATAGCCATACAGGGCCAACTGGTACCACTGCCGGGCGTTAGCCTTGTAGTAGATTTGCGGTGTGGGATAGGCTCGCCGAGCACCCCAGGAGACATACCACACGTCCCCTTGTGTCCAGCCGTTGGAGCAATCACCGTAAGGGGGACAACTATCGGCGGAGCCATAGTTGTAGAGGTGAGACTTGCCCTTTGCAGCCTCGCCGTAGGCTAGCACCCACCGGCGCGTAGCTTGGGGAGAGTTCCACGAGGGCTCTATGTCGTTGGCGCCCCGTACACCTTCCTGGACGTCCCATCCCTGCCTTCGTACCCAGCCGTTGAGGTCGTTGACCATCTTCGCCCAGGCCACGCCGTGACCGGGGCCGACGTGGTTGCCGTAGTTCGAGGTCCCTAGGGCCAGGCGCAAGTACGGCGTAGATTTCGATGTGCAGTACCAGTAGCCCTCCAGGAAGGACTTGGCCGCGTTCTTGATCGCTTTCGTGGAAGCGAAGAAGTTCCCGAAGGTCCACGTCCCCCAGGTGCCCTTCGCATAGTGCGGCGCGCCGAAGTCGAGCACGACGATCCCACTCTTGTTGCCCATGGCACAACCCTCACGGTAAAGAGTCTGGGAGTCGAGCGTCGACATGTAGCGGGAGACCGTCGGGATGGGCACTCCCGAGGCGTGAGCCTTAAGGGGAAGCGATGCCAGCAAGAGGAGTGCCACAAAGCAGCCAACTAGCATCGACAATACTGCAACCAAAGGCCGGCATGCCGCCCGCTCCACGAACGTAATCTCGGGATACACGCGTATTTCCCCTCCTGATCAGGATAGGAGTGAACAGCTTCCTCGCTACCACTATCCGATTAATCGCAAGTGTGCCATAAACATGTCGGCTACGCCACCGCGGAGTCGTCCCTGCAGCAGCTACACGTAGCCGCAATGAGCACCTTCAGGCGTGGGTGGAGACCGCCCCAACGGCGCCATCTCCTACATGGGCGCTATCCTGCTCCAGCTCGTCGACGGGGGCAACGATGTTTGGCCAGGTATACTGTAGAAACATGAATGTGGAAGCTCTTGGTGCGCTAAGGACCGTAATAGTTTGATGGAGCAGTTCGACCGCAAGCTCGGGGTACTCTCCTAGCATTGAGGCCGAAGCAGTGGCCTCAAGGGCCGGGAAAGGCGCTTCGGCCCTTCTCTTGCGCCTATCTACCCGAGTGTCTTCTGCTCTATCGCAACAGGAATGGAGGGGATGATGAGACGAACCGTTCTCGGAATCGCGACGACGATGGCGGCTACGATGCTCGCGGCTTGCTGGGTGGCGATGCTTGCGGAGGAGTAACCGGCCCGGGCGGCGTTCCCGGGACAGAACGACCGGATAGCTTACGTATCTAACTCACCGAGTGGGGTACACGAGATCTACACCATGAAATCCAATGGCACGGAGCGCAAGCAGTTGACCAACAACCAGGCGTTCGATACCTCGCCCGCCTACTCGCCTAACGGCAAGGAGATAGCCTTCGTGAGCCAGCAAGAAGGGCAAGAAGGCGGCAAGATCTACACGATGAACGCCAAAGACGGCTCCCAGAAGAACCTCAGTGGCTCCACGGACGGCAAAGATCCCGCCTACTCGCCCAACGGCAAGAGATAGCCTTCGTGGGCCAGGGCGAAGACGAAGACATCTTGGTGATGAACGCCAAAGACGGCTCCAGAAGAATCTCACCAACACCCCGCCCGTTAACTGTTACGAAGTTCGAGAGAGAGACCCCGCCTACTCGCCGGACGGTACCAGGATAGTCTTCTACAAGGAAACCTTTCGACCGCATGACGTGGACCTCTACACGATGAATGCCAACCAGACGGGGGCAAAGCCAGCTCTTGAGCAGTTAACAGACTATCAGGGGAAGGAGTACTCTCCTGACTGGTCGCCGGACGGTCAGAAGATAGTCTTCTACCAGGATACCAGCACCAAGGGGTTGCGCATCTTCACGATAAGACCCGATGGCACGGATCGACAGCTTGTCGTTCAGGATGGGAAAGATCCCGTCTGGTCACCTGATGGCCGCAAGATAGCCTTCACCCGGGATGGTCACGTCTACACGGTGAACTCAGATGGCACCGGCGAGCGTCAAGTGCCCGGTACTCCGCCGGAGAGCGGCACGAGCGAGGTCTTGCCCAACTGGGGACCCAAGAGCCCGTGAACACGAAGTAGCGTCCTTCAGGGATTCTAGAGCGCGAGGTCCGAGGCTTAGCAGTCTCGGACCTCCCTCTTCTTGCCCTCGTTCACCGTCTCCCCGCGGCGGCCACCCGATTCTTGCCCGCTCGCTTGGCCCGGTACAGCTCATCGTCTGCCTTCTCGACGAGTTGCTCCAGGCTCGACTCGTCTTCGGTTAGAGCAGCGACGCCCACCGAGACCGTTACGGCACTGCCCAAAAGCGTTCCATTCTCGGTTACGCTCTCGTGCTCGACCCCGTGGCGCACGCGTTCGGCGACCTCGATGGCGTCTTCCATATTGCCGCCCATCAACACGACGAACTCCTCGCCCCCGTAGCGGGCCACCACATCGTCAGCCCGCGTCGACTCACGCAACACGCGTCCTACGCAGCGCAGGACCTCGTCCCCGCTCCCGTGCCCGTAGCGGTCGTTGTACGACTTGAAGTCGTCAACATCGAGCACGGCGCAGGTTAGGGGCAGCCCGTTTCTCTTGTAGAGATCTATTCGCCGCTCCGCCGCCCGGTGGAAGAAGGATCGACTGACCAAGCCGGTCAGGTGATCCACATCGGCCGCCTTCCGCAAGGGGGCGATTTCCTCTTTCTCCGCTCGACCTATCTGATGCAAGGCCAAACCCACAAAACATAAGGCCACCAGCTCGGCGACGTCTGCAGCAGTGTCCTCTAACGTGCTCAGTCGAGAGAAATCCGCCAGCACCTCCGCCATTTGTGCGGCCATGATCAGGACCGCGGCGACGATCGAGATCCGAAGTGCGAGCCGGTGGGTGGAGAGCGTCAGCGCGGGCGCCATCCGTAGCGCCAGTAGGATTACGAGGCCGCCCACAACCGCAGTAAGCGCGTCGAAGGCGATCTCGAGGATGTGCGGCGAGGCTAGCACGTTGACTATACTATCCACATGTTAGCAATAGTGCTCGAAAACCTCATTCCAGTCCCAAGTACAGTCAGGATCTTGCTACTTCAAACTCAGGACTATTACCGTATGCTTCTACTGGGTACCAGCAACCCGAGGGACAGGATAAGAAGTGGAGAACTTATGAACTCGAAGCCCGTATTCAACGCCCTTTGCGCAGAAGGTATGCCGAAAGCAAACGAGTCCTGCAGACGAGCTCCCAGTCTGGGGGCCGAGTTCTATGTGTAGGAACATCAAGACACTTTTCAACTTCGCACCACCGGCGACCGATGAGGAGATACATGCCGCTTCGCTGCAGTACGTGAGGAAGGTAACGGGCTTCAACAAGCCGTCCAAGACAAACGAGGCGGCCTTCGACTCCGCAGTCGAAGAAATCGCGAGGATCTCGGAGCGTTTGCTCGCGTCGCTCGAAACCACTGCACCGCCTAAGGACCGGGAGGAAGAGGCAGCCAAGGCGAAAGCGCGCTCAGCCCTACGATTCGGTGGCTGATCACACCGATCGCTGGCTAACCTTTGCGAGAGTAGCTGACCAGCTCCGCACGGCTTCCGTCGCCGTCGGTGTGCACGCTCAATAGTGGACCGACGTTCGGGGCGTAGAATTTCAGCTCCTGGACCTTCGGCTCCGTCGGTACCAGGTCACGCGTCATCAGGATGTTCTTGTCGAAGTAGCCGAAGGGCACCTGGACCCGTTCGTTACCGACGGTGATGACCGCGCCCTTGTCCTCGGCTTCGTCCTTGTAGTACTCCTGGCGGTAGGAGAGGCCAGGGTCCGGGTTGGCCGGCATGGCGATCCCCGGCTGCGCGCCGTCGACGCCCGCCTCGAACGAACCACCGTGGCCGATGACCTTGCCGTTCTTGTAGTTGGTGACGTACTCGCCGAGGTACCAGATGTTCCCGGCCTGGTCCTGAGCGTACCAGTCGTCGGTGATCTCGACCGGCGCGCCGTTCTCGGTGACCGTGTCGCGTATCACGCGGGCCTCGATCCCGTTGGCTATCATCTTCGTATCGTCGGTGACCTCGACGACGACCTTCTGGTTCGTGCCCTTGGTGTCCGTCTCTCTGTAGACCCACTCGCTTCCCGGGCTCATCGGCCAGTAGGGGTTATCGATGTCGACCGAGAAATCGGCCGGGTCGAGCTTTACAGGCTCGCTTCCCTGCGGCATGCCTCCCCGGCTGCCAGATCCTGAAGCCTCGGCGGTCGAGGTTGCTGCCTTGGTCGAGCTCGCCGGGCTCTTGTCCTTCGCTGCCGTCGTACTGGCCCCACATGCGCCCGCCACCGCCAGACTCACCGCCAGCGCGAGCGCCGCCACACCCCGTAACAGGGTTATCGCACGCTTACCATTCATCGTTCCTCCTCTTCGTTCGCAGTCGTCCGCGCGCGGCGCCCTTTACTACCCTTCCTCGTTCCTCGGTCCTCTTATCAGCCCCTTTCACAGACCTTCTCGTGTAAGTGAAGCCTGCAAGTAGAATTGCAAGGGAACGTGAGGACAGGTTGAGGGCACGGTAAGAGCAGGATTAGATTCCCGTGACTTTCGGAAACCGTCTGAGGAAGTGTTCGAGCTACTCTCCGGGCGTATCGTTGCACGTCGATTTCACCTGCCCCTCTTCGACGTGTCTTCTAACTTCGCCGGCAAGCATCAGCCAGGACAGCTCTCTCGAGGTAGCTGTCCCCAAGGCCTCGGCGACCTGCCCGCCTGGGTATAATCTTCCGTGAGTTGATCGGTGTGCTGAGAAGAACAGCGGCGCCTGCGTATGGACTTGCGGTCGTTGTCGCGTTCGTTTTCTGCCCCGCCCTCGCGGCGGCCCAGGGCTCGGATACGGTGTACGACGAGGCCGAAGCGCTCAGCGGTCCCGAAGAGCAGCGCGTACAGCAGGCCTTCGACTCGGCGCAAGAGGAGACAGGACAGCCGCTCTACGCCTTCCTGGTACCGAACAAGGGGGTGGAAGGTCAGGAGGCGCGGCAAAAACTACTGACCAGGGAGGCCACCGAGGCGCAAGTCCCGCAGGATGCCGGGGTAGTCGTGGTTGCCACGAACGATGGCTGGGGCACGACGTACAACTTCCCACAGGACGCATACAATACAATGGTTCCGGACTTTCGGGAAGGGGATTTCGCAGCCGGGCTCGTGACCGGAGCACGAGAGCTTCAGGGTGAGCCTGCAGCACAGGACACGCAAAACGAACCTGATGCTGGCACGGGCACTCTGCTGGGAGGCGGTCTACTCCTCTTTCTAGCAGTGGTGGCAGGAGCTCTACTGTTGTTCAGGAACCGGCGCGCCAACAAACGGCGCATCGAAGAAGAACGTCGAAGCGCTGAGGAAGAGTTCGCCAACCTCACCGTCCGCTTGAACGAGTTCGACGAGAAGGAGCGGCTCACCTCAGGTTACCTGGAGGCCCAGCGTCCGCTGTTGGACCGGCGAACGGAGGAGTGGGTAGAGACGAAGATCTCGGACGCCAAGACCACCGGGTTCGCCCGGGAGTTCGATGAGGCCGCATCCCGGCTCACCTCCGACCCTATCTGGGCGCGCGAGCGTCTGCAGCACGGGCGCAACCTCCTCGCAGAATCTATGCAGAAGCTCCACGAAGCCGAGAGAACCATGGACGATTACAGGGCCGCCGACGAAGCTCTGGACGGCAAGCTTCGTGAGGCAAAGGAAGAGATACAGGCGGCCGAAGAAGCCGAGGAGACCGCGCGGACCGAGGGCGTCGCCGTCGAACCTCTGAAGCTGCGTCCGGAATACGATCTGGTGGCCCGGGAGGCCGCGGATCGCGCCTCCCGCCGGGACGAGTTCGATCCCCGGCATAGCCTCGCGGCCGTCGAGGCGCTCGCGGAGCGGGCCCGCGGGCACAGGAAGGCACTACAGAACGATATCTCCGCGCGCGACGTACTCCCCGACGAACGTTACGCAACGGAAGGGGCGCTTCTGCGGGCACGAGAGACCCTCGAAGAGTATCGTGGAGCCCACGATAGAGCGCTTGGCGAGTTCGGCCAGGCCGCTCTCGGAGGGGTTCCGAGCCCTGGAGAGCTTTCCTCGAGCCTGCTCGAAGCCCAAGGGTGTATGGATCGAGCAGCCCGTGCCGCGTCGTCTGGCCGCTTCAGCGAAGCTCGCTCCCTGCTGCGGGAAGCCGCCGACCTGGCCAGGAACACCATGCGGTCCCCGAGCCGGCTGAAGACGGCCATGGCGGAAGCCGACCGCAAGAAACGCGAGGGCGAGGAGAAGCTCCAGGAGCTCGAAGCCCGTCTGGCACAGGCTAAAGCGAATGAGCACCTCATGGATCCCCACCAGCGGCAGAGGCTCAGAGAATACGAGTACCGACTGGAGAACGCCCGCTATGGTTTCTTCGGGGCAGATTGGCTCACCGCGCTGTTGCTCTTCGAGGCTCTGGACAACGACTACATGTACGTGGGAGACCCTTCATCCTTCGACGCCGGAGACTTCGGCAGCGGAGATTGGGGTGGTGGAGACTGGGGTGGTGGGGATTTCGGTGGAGGAGACTTCGGTGGGGGAGATTTCTAACCCCCACTGTTTGATGACCAGTCTCCCGCTTCGCGCGCGGATCAGCCCCGGTCGCCGCCTCCCTGGCCAGATGGAAAGTTCTGCGGCGCTACGTCGTGGGCGTAACCGGTAGCGTAGAATGTCGAGCGGTTGGGCTGACGCTGGAGAAAGGGTAACCGATGGTTCTACAAGAGTGGGTAGGCAAGTCGGTGGAGGTGGATCTGGTGCGTTTCGGACCGACTCTTTTGGGGGCCACGTACCAGGGCACGCTGAGCACCGATGCCCGACCGGAGTCCGAGGAGCGGGAACGGTTCTACCCCTGGAGCGCGGTGCTGTCGGTCGATCATCGAAGCTCGATTTGACGTCTGCTTCTGGTCGAAGGTTAGAGATCACGATGTCTCGTGCCGGTGGCGGACTGCGCGCACCCATCTCGTGGACTATCGCAAGCCTCCTGTGGAGGGAGTATCATCTTCACTCAGAAGGCATACGGCGAGGTGCCACGCGTGGGGTTGCGAGAAGGGATAAGGCACTGAAGGGTCGGTTCACGGTCATGGAAGCGGCTGCAGGTTTGGCCCGGCCACAGGCGAACTGCGCTATCGACGGCTCCGGACGCTACTGGTGGCGGCACGTGTTTGGGGGTAGAGCACGCGCACCAGGCGGCGTATAGGACCGTGTACGACGTTGTCATCACTTTGACTCGTGTGCCCTACGTCGTCGCGATCATGGCCGCAGTCGTCCTCTCTTACCTGGCGTACCGACGTCGACCGATGCCGCCGAAGTGGGGGATGTGGCCCGGCATTTTCGCGGTGCTTGGGCTTTACGGATTCCTGGCCGCGTTGGCACCCGACGGATGGGATGAGCCGCTCGTGCTGCTGGGGATAGGCTTCGCCTCCCTGTCGGGATATGCTTGGCTCGATCCCGCCAGAAGGAGACCTACGGTGGGTGCCAGAGAAACCTCCGGGGGGCGCAGGTGGTCCGGTTAGGGGGCTCGGTGCGGAGGTCGAGGCTACCACTTCTGAAGAGGACACCTCGCATCCCCGATCCGGGAGAGCACGTAGACCTGCGTACCGAGAATGGCGCGTGGCGCCAGGGCTTCAGGGCCCTCTCGAAGCCCTGGACGGCCGACACGGGAGAGGTGATGATCTGGGTCGCAACTGAAGACGAGTACAGGGCCGCCGGGAGGGAAGGTCGGAGCGCTGTCGGCGTACCGTGGTCCACGGAGCGTCTTCGCCTGACTTCCCCTAGCCCCCCGTGGAGCCTGTTTCACAGGTGAGCGTACGGTGGGCGGTGGGTAGGACCCAGATTCATGTTGGGCGTCGATGATGGAGTTACCCGAGGTCGCGCTAAACAGGCGGGGGACGTTCCGCACACCGGTGATGATGGCTGTGATCGCCGTCATGGTCTCCCTGTTCCCGCTACTTTTCGGCTGTTCCTCCGAAGGGTCCAAAGACACCTCCGACGGAAGCCGACAAACCGACGAGGGCCAGCGGGTCGGTGCGACGCGCGGAGGACAAACCGCAGGCGACGGGTCGAACGGTGCCCGCAGTACCGAAACACAGGCTGCCCTCGTCCCGATCGCCCACCTGAGCTCGACCGCGGAGAACATCAGCACGCAAGAGCTTTCGGGGACACGAAATCTGGCCGTCGGTCGAGGATACCGTGATGAGGCCGAAGAGCTTATAGACAACCCGAAGCTTGAAAGCTTCGATTCTGAGGCCGCCGTGGCCGACCACGTCAGCAGGACTCCCGAGGCGCTCGGGCTCGTACCCTGGGACGAGGTCGGCCCCAGGGTCAAGGCATTGTCGGTTGACGGTAGGTCGCTACTGGACTCGGAGGATAGCGGAGGCTATCCCCTTGAGCCGGAGGGTGCGACGGTCCCTGATCCCGAAGAGCTGCGGCGCGTTGTGGTTGGGGGCGACATTGTGTTCGACCGCGGGCAGTACTACATGGTCATCCAGAAAGGAATGGGGATCGACTTCCCGCTCGACGGGGGTTACGCCGCCGTAACGCGCCGCGTGCCGGAACAGAGCATCTACTCGGAGACGGGGATCATCCACCAGTTTACGGCCCAACGTACCGGGAGGGAGGGCGCGGTCAGGG
This sequence comes from uncultured Rubrobacteraceae bacterium, assembly GCA_963811295.1. Taxonomy (GTDB): domain Bacteria; phylum Actinomycetota; class Rubrobacteria; order Rubrobacterales; family Rubrobacteraceae; genus Rubrobacter_D. The sequence goes on from CAWEQZ010000056.1 coordinate 51,418, forward strand.
AATACCTGTCTGGCGCCGACCTTACGCTCGCTAACTTTGAGAACCCCGTCATAAAAGACGCCGTCTATCACCCCGATGCGACGACCTTCACGGGAGACCTGCGGTTGATGCCGGTACTGGATCAGGCCGGCATGGACGGCGTTACCCTGGGCAACAACCACATTCTGGATGCAGGGACTACGGGGTTGAACGAGACTATGCGGCACCTGGATGACGCCGGAATAGCCCACGCTGGGGCGGGTATGGACCTTGCGGAGGCCCGCAAGCCCATGGTATTCGACCTCGGCGGGACGAAGGTCGGCGTCCTCTCATACCTGGACGTACCCTCCTACGGCTGGGCGTGGGCTACCCGGACGGCCCCTGGCACGGCGCCACTCCTTCAGAACGTCATGGAGGAGGATATAAAGCGCTTGCGCCCGAGGGTCGATCTGATCCTCGTGATGCCGCATTGGGGCAAGGAGTACATCGCGACCCCAGAACCGCAGCAGGTGGATCTCGCGCACGCTGCCATAGACGCCGGGGCCGATCTCGTAATCGGCGGCCACGCCCACTGGCCCAAGGGGATCGAAATGTACGAGGGCAAGCCGATCTTCTACGGCGTCGGCAACTTCCTCCTCGATCAGTCCTGGTCGGAAGAGACTTCGACGGGGATCTTCGCGGAGATCACATTGTACGGGGACGATGTAATCCAGGTCCGCCCCGTCCCTTTCATCATGCTCGACTACGCCCAGCCCAACTTCCTCCTGCCAGGAGCGGGCGGGGACAGGGCGTTGCGCAAGATCTTCGCCGCATCCCTCGGTCCCGAGTTCGAGGCCTACGGGCGGCGCGCCCGCTGACACGACCTTCGCGCTCTTGGGCGTTACTATCATTCGTTATTCCCGCGCAAGCGGGAACCCAGAAGAGGCGCGCGGGCGTGCTAATTCGTGCCGTTGGCGTTCATCCAGACTTGGTATGATGTCATTGTTACAACTACGTCGGGGAAAGGAGGCCGTCCTATGGTGACCGAGGGTGTTTTCACGCCCGCGCACGTGCTGGCGGAGGCCATACGGCGAAGGGAAGTGTCTTCGGTCGAGGTCGTTGAGGCCTACCTGGCCCAGATCGCCCGCCACAACCCGGACTTGAATGCTGTCGTGACCCTCGACGAGGACGGCGCCAGAGTAAAGGCTCGGGAAGCGGATGCGGCGCTCGTGCGGGGAGAGCAGTGGGGCCCGCTCCACGGTGTGCCAATCACTCTGGAGGATCTTCATCCCACTTCGGGGATGCGTTCTACCTGGGGTGGGTTGCCGCGTCTGGCGGACCACGTCCCGGCGGAGGATGGAGCCGTCGCCGCCAGGATCAAGGAAGTCGGGGCCGTACTGCTTGGTAAGACCAACGGGCCCGAAGTCTGGCCGGACTCTGTATTCGCCCGGACGAACAACCCCTGGAATCCGGAACGCACCCCTGGCGGATCGAGCTCCGATCCCGGCGCCGCTATCGCTGCGGGACTAACGCCCCTGGACATCGGCGGAGACACGCTGGGTTCCATCCAGAATCCAGCCCACTCTTGCGGTGTCTACGGGATGCGGCCGACCGAACACCGAGTTCCCCTCACCGATATGTTCTTCCTCGACACGGTACGCAAGTTTCGCGTGATGACGGTCGCCGGTCCCATGGGCCGGAGTGTGGAGGACCTGCGCCTCGCGCTGCGCATCATCGCTGGGCCCGACGGTCTTGACACCCACGTGCCACCCGTCCTATGGCGCGATCTCGAGCGGCCGAAGCTGGGTGACCTAAGCATAGCCTGGTCGTCGGAGTTCCCCGGGAGCGACACCCAGGATGAGATCCGTACCGCGGTGGAAAGCTTGATACAGGAGCTTGCGGGAGAAGGCACCACAGTCGAACAGAGCACGCCTGATGTGAACCTGATACTCCAGCACGAGCTCGGCGAGGAACTCTTCGACTTACTGGCCGGTACATTCCCAGAGGTGCCTACTGCGTTCTCAGAAGAAGCGAGTGTAACCGCGAAAGAGCACGACTCCTTAGAAGCTTACCTGGCAGCCCTGCATCGCCGTGACGAAACGATCAGAGCTTGGAATGAATTCTTCACCAGCTGGGATGTGCTCATAATGCCGGCCGGAACCAATACGGCCGAACAGCACGGAGAGGAACTCACTGAACCACAAGAATATCCTTATGCTCTATCTGCGGTCTCATGCTGCCCGATGGTCGTCATCCCGGCCGGAGTCGACAACCAGGGCTTACCTTTCGGGCTGCAAATCCTGGCCCGCCGCTGGGATGACGAGCGACTTCTGGCTATAGCCGAATCTTTGTCAGAACTAACGGGTGGATTCCAACGACCGCCGGGCTATTGAGCTGGGACCTACCATTTCCCTCCCTTCCCCAATCTGGGGCATGTCCGCAAGGAAGAGCAGGGATGGCACTGGCAACCGATCGAGGCACGGGGAATCCAGCACAACTCGCTCGCGTTGGCCGTTTGTGAAGCCCGGGTGTCCTATGGTCCCTGGACCAAGGAGCGCACACGTTCTGCGGCACCCGCCGTGACCGGATCCCCGTGCCCGACCGCGAGAACCTCTATGTCGAGCTCTGCCATTCATCGCCGTCGGCGCGAGACCTCGGGCGATGTTAGGCTGGATTTATCGAGTCCGGAGCGAATGCAACTTTGCAGGAAGGATGGGTTACGTGCACGAGCAGGAAAATCTCCAGACGATACATCAGGTGTATGCGGCTTTTGGTGAGGGCGATATCGAGGGTGTGCTGGGCATGCTGACGGACGATGTGCGGTGGAGTACCCCTGGTCCCCCCGATGTCATCCCCTACGCCGGTTTGAGGACCGGCCACGACCAGGTAGCCGGGTACTTCAAGTCGTTCGGCGAGGCGGTAGAGACCACAGAGTTCGAACCACAGAGGTTCTTCGCCCAGGATGACATGGTCGTGGTGCTCGGACGGTATGCCTTGCGCGTCGTGCGTACGGGTAACGCTATCGACAACGATTGGGTCCACACCTTCAAACTGACCGAAGGCAAGATCTCAGCCTTCGAAGGTTACGAAGACAGTGCCGCCGTGGTCGCAGCGTTCACCGCGAAACCGCACTAAGGGCTCTGACCAACCATTACTCTTGCGGGCGTGGGACGTGAGCGCTGCACGACGAACTATTCCCGGTGGTCAGGGAGGCGATACAACCGGCGCACGTCTCACCATGGCTGCGTCCTGATACACCCATGAACGCTAGGCAGTAAGACCGGCCGACTATCTCTATGCGAGCGGGACAGCATCTGACCGAAGGAGGCAAGCCGCTCGACTATAATTCCGCCTGTGGCGGAGAACAGGCGCAGGAGATCCGGCAGCAGTGACTTCCTTGAGAGGAGGTCTTACGAGCCACGACTCGCACTGCGGCGGGTGCAAAGCGCCATTCTGGCGCTCGTAATCATTACTGCTGTAGGCATCTTTGGGTACATGGTCTTCGAGAGATGGAGCTTTACCGACGCTCTCTACATGACCGTGATCACGCTTACCACGGTCGGATACAAAGAAGTTCGCGCGCTCGACGCATCGGGACAGCTGTGGACCATGCTCCTCCTGATAACGGGGGTGGGCACGCTTTTCTACGCTGCAGTATCCTCCGTCGAGTTGGTGGTCGAAGGAACGGTGCGGGGCTACTTTGGGAGGAGAAGGGTGAAGGCGGCTATCGGCAGGCTAGACGGCCACTACATACTGTGTGGCTACGGCAGGGTCGGAAAACAAGTCGCCCGTGAGTTCACGGCCGATGATGTGCCTTTCGTAGTCGTGGAACAGGACCAGGATATCCTTGAGGAGTGCCTGGCCGAGGGCAATCTCGCTTTGCTCGGCGAGGCCTCTGACGACGAGGTTCTCCAGGAAGCCGGCATCTTGCGGGCGGGGGACTCGTCGCGGCCGTCGACTCAGATGCGGACAACGTCTTCGTGGTGCTCTCGGCCCGAAAGCTCAACCCTAAGGTGCACATCGTCGCCCGCGCCTCTTCGGAAGAGTCGGCGGCCAAGCTGGAGATAGCGGGGGCCGACCGTACCCTCTCACCATATGCCGTGGGCGGCAGACGCCTCGCCGCGCTCGCCACGCAGCCCCTCGTCGTCGACTTTCTGGACGTCGTCACGCGCGGCGAGAAAGGCATCGAGTTCCGACTGGAGGAGTTCTTCGTGCCCGAGCATTCGACCATCGCCGAGCACACCATTGGGGAGCTCAAGATAGGGGAGAGGACCGGCGCCATAGTCCTCGCTATCCGCACCACGGAAGGCAACTTTGACACCACACCATCGGCCGATGATCGTCTGCGCGCCGGCGACACGCTCATCGTCCTGGGGAGCCGCGGCCAGATTGAGCGCCTGGAGCAACTCATGCGCGGTGCGTAACGTTCCGCCCTGAACACGAACCGCCCTAATCCCTTGGCCGGTAGACCAC